>NZ_BBPI01000071.1 GCF_000787715.1 Sphingomonas parapaucimobilis NBRC 15100 | reverse complement strand
GACCCCCCGACCTCACCCCCGCATCACATGCGGACGCGCGGCGACCTGATCGTACATCCGCCCCGGCTGGTCGAGCCAGATCGGCGACAGCTTGCTGGAATCCGTCCGCTCCAGCCCGACCGCATAGGCGCAGCGGGACACGCCCCAGTCGGTATGCGCGGCGGCGGCGAGGATCGGCACGAACATGGGGCGGCCCGCCGCGTCGATCACATGGATCGCCTCACGCGGCAGGGCGGTGACGCCGCGCACGGTACGGCTTTCACCCGGTGCCAGCGCGAAGGGCGGAACGATCGGGCGACCCTGCGGCTGGTGCGCCAGCTCGATCAACTGGGCGTCGAGCCCGCTATGGGCGCTGAGCAGCCGCAGGTCGACCGCGACCCGGCCGATCGGCGTCGCACCGCTATTATGGACCGTCACTTCGGCTTCGATCGTGGCCGACAGCATGTTGAGGCCGACGCGGACCGGCCGTGCCTCGACCGCCAGGAAGCTGGGCTCGGGGGGCAGGGACGGGGCGGCGGGCTGGGGCGGCGTCGGTTCCGCGCGCGGCGTCGCGTCGGGCACTGGTGTTGCGTTGCGCGGCGGCGCGACCGGCTCGGCGGCGGCGCGCGACGTCGGGGCGGGGAGCGCCGGAACCTTGCGGCTGCGACGACCCAGCCAGATGCCGATGGCCAGCGCCGCCAGGCCCGTGCCGATCAGCAGCGGCCAGAAGGGTAGCCCACGATCCGCGTCATTCTGCTGCTCGGGCGAGGCGGTGCCCGGCGCGGCGATGGCGGGGGCCTGTTCGTTGGCGATGGTCACGCCGTCGACGCCCGGCTCGGTCCCGCCGACCGGCTGGGCCTCGCGGTCGGGCAGGCGCGTGGCGGGGGGCTCGGGCGAGGGGGCCGGGGCGGGCGTCTCGACCGGGGTCGGGCTGGGCGTCGGCGTGGGGGTCGCGCGCGGGATCGGCCGGGGCGTCGGGGTGGCGCGCGGCGTCGGCGTCGCGGCCGGGG
>NZ_BBPI01000072.1 GCF_000787715.1 Sphingomonas parapaucimobilis NBRC 15100 | reverse complement strand
GAAGCCCACGCCCCACATTTCGCTGCTACCCCGCCCGCATGTCCTCGGTAATCACATGCGGCGCAGTCTCGCCGAAGCTGCGGACCAGCGTCTCGAATCCCCGCCCCTCGATCCGCAGTTCGTTGAACGCGGGCGGCGTCTTGCGCGTGCGCTTGGACAGGGTGCCAGCACCGATCATCCGGATGATCCGGCCGTCACGGTCGATCGGCACGTCGAACGGGTCATGGACATGGCCCGACAACACCGCATGCGCGCCCGCCGCCGCCAATTGCGTCAGCGCTGCGTCGCCGTTGCGGGTCTTGGCGGTGCCCTTGGTCGGCCCCTCGATCAGCGGGTGATGCGCGGCGACCAGGATCAGGTGATCCTTGGGCGCCTGTTCGATCAGCGCCAGCGCGCGACGGAGCGAACCGCTGCTCACCCGCCCCTTGGACCAGTTCCACCGCCACTGGGCGCGCGCGGTGGTCTTCAACGGCACCACGGTCACGCCGGGGAGGTCGAGCGGCTTTTCGATCATCCGTTCGATCGCGGCGTAACGCTGGTACGGAGCGAACAGCCGCCGGAACGGGTCCCAATAATAGGGGATGTCGTGATTGCCGACCTCAACCGTCACCGGCACGCCCAGCGATTGCAGCCACGCGCCGCCCGCCTGGAACTCGCGCTTGGTCGCCCGCATGGTCAGGTCGCCGGTCATGATGACCGCATGCGGCTTTTCCGCCGCGACCCGCTCGGCGAACCAGGCGAGCGCGGCTGGGTCCTCGGCACCGAAATGCACGTCGCTGACATGAAACAGGCGGATCATGCCGCCTGTCCTAGCCGCTGCCCCTGCCTCACGGCAACTCGGCCAGCGCGCGCGGCTCGTGCATCGGGCAACCATTCACCCGACCGCGATAGTCGGCCGAGAAGCGATAGGTATCCTTGCGCGCCCGATTGATATTGCCCAGCGGCTGGTGCGCCGCCAGACCGTGCCAGATGCTGTAGGACAGCGCATCGTCGATCGCGTTGGTCTGGCCGTCCTGCCAGCTGATCTGCGGTTCGGCGGTGAAGGTCGCGACGGTGACGTACGGGCTATCCTCTTCGCTCCATTCGGCGGTGGCGTCCTCGATCGGCATGGCGTCGAGGTCGCGGTTCAGCTGGACCCGCAGCTCCCACTCGCCGCCTTGCTCGATCATCACCTCGCGCACCACCTCGCGAAGGGCGTCGGGGCGGTCATGCGTGCTGACCGTATCGCCGGTCAGCTGGGTCAGCGCAGGGCTGACCGGGAACAGGCCGAACTTGGCGATATGATCGCCGTAGCGGAACGGGGTCTGGCTGTAATAGGTCTCGCCCAGCGGATGCACCTGCTTCGACCCACCCAGCGTCTTGAGCGTCGCGCTCTCCAGGCCGACCGTCTCCAGCGTGGCCTCGATCCCACGCAGGATGCCGGACAGCAGCTTCTTGCCGCCCTCGAACTTGTCCGTCGTGGACGCCAGCATCTTGAGGTTCTTGGCGAAGGCATCGGCCGTCGGCGCGGTGAAGACCGGCGCATTGGCCATGACGAAATCCTGCGTCGCATCGCCTTCCGATCCGGGCAGCCGCTCGCCCTCGACCCCGATGACCTTGAGCGCGAGGCCGCGCGGCAGGCCGATGGCGTCGTCCAGGATATCGCCGGGATTGGTCGAGATACGCGCCACCGCATCATACGCGCCCGGCTTCGCGAACAGCCCCTGCGCCAGTTCGGGCGGAAGATCGTCATGGACCTTCAGCTTGCCCCGGATGATGCCATGCGCCTTGGCATGGACGGCGCGGACGCCATGGCCATAATCCTTGGAGGTGGTGTCGAGGATATGCTCGAACGACTGCTTCATCTGGTCGACGGTTTCGCCTTCTTTGGGGCTAACGTCTTCGACCTGGGGGGTGAATGCGACGGGGGTCTTCATCGGGGCTCTCCCTGTGGGTCCCCACCAACCCATGTTGGGGGATAGCGTTCCTTTCAGTCACGGACTCGATGACAGCGCACGCCCTCCCGTCTTGCCGCTCCCCTCCCTCATCCCGCCTGCGGGAGGGGGCGCAATGAAGGCGGGAGGAACGCCCCCACACCTTCCCCCTCCCCCCGCAATCCGCTAACCGGGCCGACATGGCCTTTTATCACCCGCTCCTCTTCACCCTCGATGCCGAACGCGCCCATGGCCTGACGGTGGCGATGCTGTCGCGCTGGGGGGCGCTGGGCGCGCCGCTGGGGGCCGATCCGGCGCGCTATCCGCGTCTTGCTACCACGGTCGCGGGGATCGACTTCGCCAATCCGCTGGGGCTGGCGGCGGGGGTCGACAAGAATGGCGAAGCGATCGACGGCTTTTTCGGGCTGGGCTTCGGCCTGGTCGAGATCGGTACGCTAACCCCGAGGCCGCAGCCCGGCAATCCGAAGCCCCGCCTGTTCCGGCTGGTCGAGGACCAGGGCGTGGTCAACCGCTATGGCTTCAACAATGGCGGGCTGGACGCCGGACTGGCGCGCGCCAAGGCCGCCAAGCGCAAGGGCGTGCTGGGCATCAATGTCGGCGCGAACAAGGACGCCGCCGACCGTATCGCCGACTATCGCCACGGCGTTACGCAAGCCGCCCCGATCGCCGATTATGTCACGATCAACATCTCCAGCCCCAACACGCCGGGCCTGCGCGACCTGCAACATGGGGCCGCCCTTACCGAGCTGCTGGCCGCGTCGCGCGAGGCGGCGGGCACGGTGCCGCTGTTCCTGAAGGTCGCCCCCGATCTCGAGCCTTTGCAGATCGACGAGATCGCGCGCGCCGCGATCGACAACCGGCTGGATGCGATCATCATCGGCAACACCACCATCACCCGGCCGGACGTCAAGAGCGCCAACGCCAGCGAGACCGGCGGCCTGTCGGGTCGTCCGCTCGCCCCGCTCGCCCGCCAGCGGCTGGCCGATTTCCGTACGGCCACGGGGGGGGCGATGACCCTGATCGCGGCGGGCGGCATCGATTCGGGCACGGAGGCCTATGCCCGCATCCGGGCCGGGGCGAGCCTGGTCCAGCTCTATTCGGCGCTGGTCTATGAAGGACCTGGCCTCGCCGCCCGCATCCTCGCCGATCTCGACGCGCTGCTCGCACGTGACGGTTTCGTCAGTGTGGGCGAGGCGGTCGGCGCCTGACGTTACGGCTTGGCGCGGGCCGCGCCTTGCCGCTAGGGTCGCGGACATGAAGCACTGGCTCCTGTCCGTCGCAGCGCTGACGCTGCCGTTCGCCGCGCCCGTCGACGCGCGACAGCCCATCAAGGCCCCGGCCACCGGCATGGTCAGCGCCGCCGACCCGCGCGCCGCCGCCGCCGGGGTCGAAATCCTGCGCGCCGGGGGCAGCGCGACCGACGCCGCCATCGCGACCATGCTGGCGCTGAACGTGGTCGAACCGCAGAGTTCGGGCATCGGCGGCGGCAGCTATTGGGTGCGTCATGACGCACGCGGCACCAACACCATCGACGCGCGCGAGACCGCGCCGATGGCCGCCACCCCCGACTGGTTCTACGGTCCCGACGGCCGCCCGCTCAGCCATGCCGATGCCGTGCCCGGCGGACGCAGCGTCGGCGTGCCCGGCGCGCTGCGCGGCATGGCGCTGGCCCACCGCCAAGGCGGCAAGCTGCCCTGGGCGCGACTGTTCCAGCCCGCGATCCGGCTGGCGCGCGACGGATTCAAGCTGACCCCGCGCCTGCAGACCGCGCTGACCCGCTATGGCGGCCATGTCGACGCCGCGACCCGCGCGCGGCTGACCGGCCCCGATGGACAGGTGCTCCCGCTCGGCAGCATCATCCGCAACCCCGAACAGGCTGCATTGCTGGAGCGGATCGCCAAGCTCGGACCCGATTATTTTTATGTCGGGCCGCAGGCGCAGAAGCTGGTGACGACCGTCAACACCGCGCAGCGCAATCCGTCGAAGATGACGACCGGCGACCTCGCCAGCTACGCCGCCAAGCCGCGCCCGCCGCTCTGCGCCACCTATCGCGGCTATAAAGTGTGCAGCATGGGGCCGTCCTCCGGCGGCGGATCGACGGTGCTGTCGATCCTGAAGCTGCTGGAACGCTTCGACATGGGCCAACTGGGCAAGGATTCGCCGCAGGCCTGGCATCTGTTCGCCGAGGCCTCGCGCCTCGCCTATGCCGATCGCGATGCGTATCTGGGCGATCCCGATTATATCCGCGTGCCGCTGAAGGGCCTGTTCGACCCCGCCTATATCGCCAGCCGCTCCGCGCTGATCTCCCCCGATCGCACCATGGCGTCGGTGTCGCCCGGCACGCCGCCCGGCGCGCCGCCGCGCGTCCGCGCACCGGTCAGCGAAGTGCCCGGCACCACCGATCTCGTCACGGTCGATGCGGCAGGCAATGTCGCCGAGGTGACGACCACCGTCGAAGGCTCGTTCGGCTCGGGCCTGTCGGTCGACGGGACGATGCTGAACAACGAGCTGACCGATTTCGACATCGTGCCGGTCAAGGACGGCGATCTGGTCGCCAACCGGGTCGAGGGCGGCAAGCGGCCGCGCAGTTCCATGTCGCCGACCATCGTCTATGGTCCCGACGGCAAGGTCCGCCTGGCGATCGGCGCGGCGGGCGGATCGACCATCATCGCGCAGGTCGCCAAGGCGATCATCGGCGTCATCGACTGGAAGCTGAGTGCGCAGGACGCGATCGCGCAGGGGTTGCTCTTCGCGCCGTACAAGGTCGCGACGGTCGAACAGGGCACGGCGCTCGAAGCGCTTGTCCCCGGACTTCGGGCGCTGGGCGAGACGGTCGTCGTCGCGCCGATGGGGCTGAAGGCCAATGCCATCGAACGCGTCAGCGGGCGCTGGGTCGGTGCCGCCGATCCCCGCAGCGAGGGCGTGGCGATCGACGTGACGGGCCGGACGACCGCGATCCAAAGGGTCGGCGACAAACCGGGACGCCCGGCGGAATAATAAACAAAGAGCCCGGTCGCGCGTTATGTCACGCGATACGGGCCGGTGGGAGAGGCACCATGCGTACGCTCGAATATTTCCCCAATCTCGTCACCATGTTCTTCACGCGCGCCTCCGAGAAGGGCGACGCGCCCTTCCTTTGGCGCAAGCAGGGCGGCAGTTGGCAGTCGATCAGCTGGACGCAAGCCGCGTGCCAGGTCGCCAGCCTGTCGGCGGGGTTGAAGGCCACCGGCCTGCAACGCGGCGACCGGGTGATGCTGGTGTCGGAGAACCGCCCCGAATGGTGTATCGCCGACCTCGCCATCATGGCGGCGGGCGGCGTCACCGTGCCGACCTACACGACCAATACCGAGCGTGACCACGCGCACATCATCGAGAATTCGGGCGCACGCGCGATCATCGTCTCGACGCAGAAGCTGGCGACCACGCTGATGCCCGCCGCGCTGCGCTCCAACCATGTCCAGACGGTGATCGGCATCGAGGCGCTGAAACTGGGGCCGAGCCAGATCGAGTGCCGCCAGTACGACGCGATGATCGCCGAGCATCCCGCCGATCCGGTGGTGGTCGCCGGAGAGGCCGATTTCACCCGCGAGGATCTGGCCTGCATCATCTATACCTCGGGCACCGGCGGTGCGCCGCGCGGGGTGATGCAGCATCACGGCGCGATCCTGCACAATTGCGCCGGATGCAGCGCGGTGATCGCCGAGGATTTCGGCTGGGGGGACGAGGTGTTCCTGTCCTTCCTCCCCCTCTCCCACGCCTATGAGCATACCGGCGGCCAGCATTTCCCCATCTCGCTGGGCGGGCAGATCTATTATTCCGAGGGCCTCGACAAGCTGGCCGCCAATATCGAGGAGGTGCGCCCGACGATCATGTTCGTCGTGCCCCGCCTGTTCGAGGTGCTGCACACCCGCATCGCCAAGGCGATCGAGAAGAAGGGCGGGCTGGGCGCCCGGTTGCTCGACCAGGCGCTGGCACTGGGGGCGAAGAGCTATGACGGCCGCTTGCGGCTGATCGACCGGCCCGCGCAGCTCGCGGTCAACACCCTGTTCAAACCCAAGATCGCGAAGAAATTCGGCGGCCGGTTGAAGGCGATGGTGTCGGGCGGCGCGCCGCTCAATCCCGAGATCGGGCTGTTCTTCCACTCGATCGGCCTCACCCTGCTGCAAGGCTATGGCCAGACCGAGGCCGCACCGGTCATCGCCTGCAACCGGCCCAAGGCTGGCGTGCGCATGGACACGGTCGGCCCGCCGCTCGACAACACCGAGGTGCGGATCGCCGAGGATGGCGAGATCCTGGTGCGTGGCGAGCTGGTGATGCACGGTTACTGGCGCAACCCGACCGAGACCGAGCGGGTGCTCAAGGATGGCTGGCTCCACACCGGCGACATCGGTGAGATCGACGCATCCGGGCGGCTGCGCATCACCGACCGCAAGAAGGACCTGATCATCAACGACAAGGGCGAGAATGTCGCCCCCCAGAAGGTCGAGGGGATGCTGACCCTGCAACCCGAGATCGGCCAGGCGATGATCGCGGGCGACCGGCGACCCTATATGGTCGCGCTGATCGTGCCCGATGCCGAATGGACCGCCGAATGGTGCGCCAAGTCGGGGACGGGGTGCAACCGCGCCGCGCTGGAGGACGATCTCGATTTCCGCGGGGCCATCTCGGCGGCGATCGACCGGGTCAACCGCGACCTGTCAGTCACCGAGCGCATCCGCCGCTTCATCATCGCCGACGAACCCTTCGCGATCGAGAACCAGCAGCTGACCCCGTCGCTGAAGATCCGCCGCCACGTCCTGCGCGAGGTGTATGGCGAACGCCTGGACGCGCTGTACAAGAATTGAGCGATCGGGCGGCGATCGCATCCAACGCCTAAAACCTCCCCCATCCCCTCCCGTAAACGGGAGGGGATGGGGGAGGGACAGCCACGGGCGATAGTCTCGGTGAGACTTCCTGCCCTCCCCAACCCCTCCCGCCTGCGGGAGGGGCTAGAGTTGAAAGCGATCAGCATTGCACGGATTTAGCCCCTCCCCTTGAGGGGAGGGGTTGGGGCATCGCCATGGGCGTTTCGCTTGCGGAAGCGCCCCACCCCCGGCCCCTCCCCTGAAGGGGAGGGGTGAGTAGAGTTGGTCGTTTTTGACTCTAGAAGACGGCGCCCCAGCCTCAAGCCGGGGTCAGCAGGCCTTCCTTGGCGATCTTGTCCCGCCACACCAGCGGGGCCAGCGTGTGGACGTTCTGGCCCTCGGAATCGACCGCGACGGTGACGGGGAAATTCTCCACGTCGAACTCGTAGATCGCCTCCATGCCAAGGTCCTCGAAACCGACGACCTTCGATCCCTTGATCGCGCGAGCGACGAGGTACGCCGCGCCGCCGACCGCCATCAGATAGGCGGACTGGTATTCGCGGATCGCGTCGGTCGCCGCCGGGCCGCGCTCGGCCTTGCCGACCATCGCGAGAAGTCCCTGGTCGAGCATCATGCGCGTGAACTTGTCCATGCGGGTCGCGGTAGTGGGACCGGCCGGGCCGACCACTTCCTCGCCGACCGGATCGACCGGGCCGACATAATAGATCACGCGGCCCTTGAACTCGACCGGCAGTTCCTCGCCGCGATCGAGCATGTCCTTGATCCGCTTGTGCGCGGCGTCGCGGCCAGTGAGCATCTTGCCGTTCAGGAGCAGCCGGTCGCCATGCTTCCAGCTCTTCACCTCTTCCGGGGTCAGCGTGTTCAGGTCGACGCGGCGAGCGGCCTGGAGGTCGGGCTTCCAGTCGACCTTGGGCCATTCCTCCAGCTTGGGCGCTTCCAGATAGACCGGACCCGAGCCGTCCAGCGTAAAATGCGCGTGGCGGGTGGCGGCGCAGTTGGGGATCATCGCGACGGGCTTGGACGCGGCATGCGTCGGCCAGTCCATGATCTTGACGTCGAGGATGGTGGACAGGCCGCCCAGCCCCTGCGCGCCGATGCCCAGCGCATTGACCTTGTCGAACAGCTCGATGCGCAGCGCCTCGATATCGTTGCGCGGACCGCGCTCCTTGAGCTGGCCCATGTCGATCGCCCCCATCAGCGATTCCTTGGCGAGCAGCACCGCCTTTTCCGCCGTGCCGCCGATGCCGATGCCCAGCATGCCGGGCGGGCACCAGCCCGCGCCCATTTGCGGCACCATCTCCAGCACCCAGTCGACGATCGAGTCGGACGGGTTCATCATCTTGAACTTGGACTTGTTCTCCGACCCGCCGCCCTTGGCCGCGACGTCGACCGAGACCGTGTTGCCCGGCACCATCTCGACATGGAGGACCGACGGCGTATTGTCCTTGGTATTGCGGCGGGTGAAGGCGGGGTCGGCGAGGATCGAGGCGCGCAGCTTGTTTTCCGGGTGGAGATAGGCGCGGCGCACGCCCTCATCGACGACTTCCTGCAAGCTGCGGTCGCCCGACAGGCGGCAGTCCTGGCCCCATTTCACGAAGACGGTGACGATGCCGGTGTCCTGGCAGATCGGGCGATGCCCCTCCGCGCACATGCGGCTGTTGGTCAGGATCTGCGCGATGGCATCCTTGGCCGCCGGGCTCTTCTCGGCCTCATAGGCCTTACCCAGGGCACGGATATAATCCATCGGGTGGTAATAGCTGATGAACTGGAGCGCGTCGGCCACGCTCTCGATCAGGTCGGTGTCGCGGATCAGGGTCGTCATGCATGCGTCCTTAGCGAAAGCGGCGCGGCCGACGCAATGGACGGCGCCGGTTTCAAGCTATCTTAACCAGAGTTAGCGCAGTCTGGTGCGGCATTATTGGAAATCCGCACATCGCATGTCGCCAGCCCCCTCCAAGACCCTGTCCTTCCTCGCCCTGATGGGGCTGGTCGAGGATAATGACGAGCTGCTGGTGTCGCTGCACCTGGGGCGACTGAAGACATTGTGCCGTACCTGGCCGCTGGCGATCCTGCAGAATCTGGTGGCCGTGGCGACCATCTTCGGGCTCGATTCGCTGGACAAGCCGTCGTCCCAACGGTTCGAAAAGGCGACCGCGGGCGGGTTGATGGTGGCGGCCACGCTGGTCTTCGGCTTCGTGCTGTGGCGCGGCGTTTCGCGACAATGGCCCTTCTACCGCCTGAAACAATGGTTGAGCGTCATGGGCCTGTTGGTCGCGCTGGCCACCGGGCCGATGCTGCTGATCGTGGCGAATGCGCATCACGGCACCAGCGGATGGGTGGCCGTGCTGACGCTCGCCTGCACGATGTGGGCGACCGCGTCGATGCTGAACGCCGTGCGTGGCGCATTGCTGGGCTATTCCTTCGGCTTCGCGTTTCTGGCGCCGGTCACGGCGCTGGCCTGGGGCGTGTCGATCCTGCCCGTCCTGGCGGCGGTCCTGCCGCCGCTGCTGTTCCTGATCCTCAAGGCGCGCACCGTCGGGCAGCTCGATTATGACGGTGCCCGCGACCACGCCCTTGCCTTTGGCCAGGGGCAGCAGGCGGTGAAGATGATCGCCGAGTTCGAGGAACATGGCACCGGCTGGTTCTGGGAAACCGATCGGCATGGGCGGCTCACCTATCTGTCGGACAAGGTGGCGCGCGACCTGGCGGCCGCCGGCATCGACAGCCGCGGGAAAGTGCTGACCGAGCTGTTCCAGATGGACCCCTCCGCGCCCGGCACCGAGCGAACCCTGTCCTTCCACATGTCCTCGCGCACCGGCTTTTCCGATTATACCGTCTGCGCGGTGACCGAGGACGGGACGATGTCCGACCGCTGGTGGTCGATATCGGGCCGCCCGATCCTGGACGGCATCGGCCGGTTTCGCGGCTTTATCGGCTCGGGGTCCGACCTGACCGAGAAGCGCCGGTCGGAGGCGGAGATCACCCGCCTGGCGCTGTTCGACAGCCTGACCGGGCTGGCCAATCGCCAGCGCATGACCCTGTCGCTCGACAAGACGCTGAAACAGTCGATCCATCCCTGGCGCCCCAATGCGCTGTTCCTGATGGACCTGGACCGGTTCAAGGCGGTCAACGACACGCTGGGCCACCAGGCGGGCGACCTGTTGCTGCAACAGGTCGCGCGGCGGCTGGAGGACGTGGTCGGCGATATCGGGCTGGTCGGACGGCTGGGCGGCGACGAGTTCCAGATCCTGCTGCCCGGCATCGATGCGCGGGATCGGCTGGCCATGCTGGCGGACCGGATCATCGCCGCCCTGTCCCGCCCCTATGACATTCAGGGCAATGAGGTCACGATCGGTTGTTCGATCGGCATCGCCATCGCGCCTTACGATGGCGAGGATTCGCAGACGCTGATCCGCAATGCCGATCTGGGCCTGTACGCGGCGAAGGGCGACGGGCGCGGCGTCCACCGTTTCTATGCCGAGGCGATGCTGGAAGGCGCGCGCAGCCGCAAGCGCATGGAGGAAGACCTGCGCATCGCCGTCGCGCAAGGGCAGTTCCGCCTGGTCTATCAGCCGATCGTGTCGACCCGCGACGCGATGATCGTCGGCTATGAGGCGCTGCTGCGCTGGCACCACCCGGTACAGGGCCATATCCCGCCGTCGCAGTTCATTCCGGTCGCCGAGGATTGCGGCCTGATCGAACAGATCGGCGAATGGGTGATGCGCACCGCCTGCATCGAGGCGGCGGGCTGGCCGCAGGACGTGCGCGTCGCGGTCAACGTCTCGTCGATCCAGTTCGCCAAGCCGCAGTTGCCCGCGCTCGTCGCGCAGGCGCTGGCGCAATCGGGGCTTGCGGCGGCGCGACTGGAGCTGGAGATCACCGAAAGCGTCTTCCTGAACGACAATCAGGAATCGCATCGCCAGTTCGCCGCGTTAAAGGCGCTGGGCATCCGGCTGGCGCTGGACGATTTCGGCACGGGCTATTCCTCGCTCGGCTATCTGCGTCATGCGCCGTTCGACAAGATCAAGATCGACCAGTCCTTCGTGCGCGGCGCGGGCAGCAAGGGCAGCCGCAATGCCGCGATCATCCGCGCGATCGTGACCATGGCCGACACGCTGGGCATGGAGACGACCGCCGAGGGGGTGGAGATCCAGGACGAGATCGAGATGATCCGCGGCCTGGGGTGCAGCCATATCCAGGGCTTCGTCTATGGCAAGCCGATGGAGGCCCCCGACGTCCCCCAGTCGATGCGCGAGCATGGCGGCCATGCCGAACCGGTCGGCCTGAAATCGCTCCGTCGCCCGCGCGTGAAGGTCCTGCGCATCGCCCAGATCCTGTCGGGCGATGCGACGATCGATGTGCGCATCCGCGACCTGTCGACCACCGGCACCATGATCGAGGGGCTGCCCCCCGCCTATATCGTGGGCGGGGCGGCGGTCGGCATCCGTATCGGCGGCGACACGCCCGTTCGCGGCTATATCCGTTGGGAACGCGAAGGACGGGTGGGCCTGGCCTTCGCCACGCCGCTGCCCGAGGATCATCCCTGGCTGGACAAGACCCAGGACGAGGGCGACGGGCGGCTCCGCTCCGCCTGAACGGCAGCGGCCATATGGGGCATGGCACGGGGGCGGGATAGGAACGCCGCGCCGCACGTTCGCGCCGTCATGACCCCGACCACCTCCGATCCGGCCCCCACCCCCGCCCCCACGCCGGAGGGCGCCTCGCGCCGGATCCCCCTGCTCAGCCTCGTCTTCGGCTATGGCCCGGTGCTGGTCCTGCCCCTCGCCGCGCTGGCGGCCTGGGCGGGTATGCCGCTGGCCCTGTTGATCGGGCAGATATGGGGGGCGGCGATCCTGATCTTCCTGGCGGGCGTCGCGCGCGGGCTGAGCTTCTTCACGCCGGGCGGCACCCATGTCTCGCAGATGGCGACCATGATCCTGCGCTTCTCGCTGGGGTTGCTGGCCTTGATCGCGGGGCCGTCGACCGGCTTCGGCCTGTTGATCCTGGGTTATGCGTCGATCGCGCTGACCGATCCCTGGCTGGCCAGCTGGGGCGGCGCGCCGGGCCATTTCGCGCGGCTGCGGCCACCCCAGATGATGGTCGCGATTCTCGGCCTGATCGCGCTGTTCCTGCTCGCCCCGCGCTGATCCCGGCGGCCAAAAAATATTTTTAGGGACTTGCGCTTCCCGAACCCCGCAGACATCCGTGCGTCGCGGCTTTTGGGCAGCCCGGACGCGCCCGCCATTCGTCGCAACCAACCCCTGCCCCGCGCTTTAACCTCTTGCGGTGCTGCTCGGGATTTTCCACTAAGGATTGTGGAAGAGGTCGGGAATGGCCCCAAGCACTGGTAGGACGAGGTCATGCCCACATGCATGACCGGATGCGGAGAAAGCCCCGGAATCGGGGATTCCACCTCCCCTCTCGTCCTGATCGCGACGCGCCTGGCGCGCGGTGCTAGGGGTTGGATGCCGACTCGAACGGAACAAGAACAGAGGAGCGGCATCAATGATGGATTTCAGGGATAGCCGGGATAGCGACATGACCACTGATATGCTCGAAAAGATGGCGGCGGATGCGGCCCAGAACGCAGCGCCAGCGCCGACCCCGGCGGACACCAAGTCGGTTCGCCCGCAGCCCTATCCGGTCGAAGTCGACCATGCCCGCGACGCGCGGCTGACCGATTTCGGCAAGGAAACGCTGAACGACCGCTATCTCCTGCCCGGCGAAAGCTATCAGGACTTGTTCGTGCGCGTGGCCTCGGCCTATGCCGACAATGCCGAACATGCCCAGCGGCTGTACGACTATATCTCGAAGCTGTGGTTCATGCCCGCCACGCCCGTCCTGTCGAACGGCGGCACGGGGCGCGGCCTGCCGATCAGCTGCTACCTCAACTCGGTGCCCGACAGCCTGGACGGCATCGTCACCACCTGGAACGAGAATGTCTGGCTCGCCTCGCGCGGCGGCGGCATCGGCACCTATTGGGGCCAGGTGCGCGGCATCGGCGAGCCGGTCGGCCTGAACGGCAAGACCAGCGGCATCATCCCCTTCGTCCGCGTGATGGACTCGCTGACGCTGGCGATCAGCCAGGGTTCGCTGCGTCGCGGTTCGGCCGCCTGCTATCTCGACATCTCGCACCCCGAGATCGAGGAGTTCCTGGAGATCCGCAAGCCAAGCGGCGACTTCAACCGTAAGGCGTTGAACCTGCATCACGGCGTGCTGATCCCCGACGCCTTCATGGAGGCGGTGCGCGACGGCGCCGAATGGCACCTCAAGAGCCCGAAGACCGGCGAGGTCCGTGCCACGGTCGATGCGCGTGCGCTGTTCCAGAAGCTGGTCGAGACCCGCCTGGCGACCGGCGAGCCGTACATCGTCTTTGCCGACCATGTGAACAAGAACATGCCCAAGCATCACCGCGAGCTGGGGCTGAAGGTGTCGACCTCGAACCTGTGTTCGGAAATCACCCTGCCGACCGGCATCGACCATAAGGGCAAGGACCGCACCGCCGTCTGCTGCCTGTCGTCGCTGAACCTGGAAACCTGGGACGAGTGGAAGGACGACAAGCAGTTCATCGAGGACGTGATGCGCTTCCTCGACAATGTGCTGCAGGATTATATCGAACGGCACGAGCCGGGCATGGAGCGCGCCGCCTATTCCGCTTCCCGCGAGCGGTCGGTCGGCCTGGGCGTGATGGGCTTCCACAGCTTCCTCCAGGCGCGTGGGCTCCCCTTCGAGGGCGCGATGGCCAAGTCATGGAACCTGCGGATGTTCAAGCACATCAACGCGCAGGTGAACCAGGCGTCGATGACGCTGGCGGTCGAGCGCGGGCCGTGCCCCGACGCGGCGGACGTCGGCGTGATGGAGCGTTTCAGCTGCAAGATGGCGATCGCGCCGACCGCGTCGATCTCGATCATCTGCGGCGGCACCAGCGCCTGCATCGAGCCGATCCCGGCGAACATCTACACCCACAAGACGCTGTCGGGCTCGTTCGTCGTGAAGAACCCCTATCTCGAAAAGCTGCTGATCGAGAAGTCGAAGAACGCCGAATCGGTGTGGAACTCGATCCTCGAACATGGCGGTTCGGTCCAGCATCTCGACTTCCTGAGCCAGGAAGAGAAGGACACGTTCAAGACCTCGTTCGAGATCGACCAGCGCTGGCTGCTCGAACTGGCGGGCGACCGCACGCCCTATATCGACCAGGCGCAGTCGCTGAACCTGTTCATCCCGGCCGATGTGGAAAAGTGGGACCTGCTGATGCTCCACTTCCGCGCCTGGGAACTGGGCATCAAGTCGCTCTACTACCTCCGCTCTAAGTCGGTGCAGCGTGCCGGGTTCGCCGGGAGCGGCGGCGTCGAGGCCGACAACACGATCAGCGCACCCAAGTTCGAGATCGGCGAGACGACCGATTACGACGAATGCTTGGCGTGTCAGTGAGGTGATAGCCTGACGGGAAGGTGAAGTCATGGACTCTCACGCCCCCAAATCTCCCTCTCCCCTTGTGGGAGAGGGAAGGGGCCCGCGGCCGCAGGCCGGGGGAAGGGTGAGGGGCGACGCGCAAGGCCTGACCAAACGGCAACGGCTTCCCGCCACCACGGTCGCCCGCTCGCGTGAATTGCGCCAGAATGCCGGAGAGCCCGAACGCCGGTTGTGGCGTGTGCTCCGCGAGGCGTTACCGATGATGAAGTTTCGCCGTCAGGTTCCGATGGGTCCGTACCACGCCGATTTCTGCTCGCACGCGGCACAATTGATCATCGAGATCGACGGCGATGACCACGCAACGAAACAGGACAGCGACGCTGCACGCACCCGCTTCCTCGAACACGAAGGTTATGACGTGATCCGCTTCGCCAATGCCGATGTGATGACCAATCTCGACGGCGTCGTGGCGGCGATCGGCGCGCGGATTGCGCACAAGCAAAAGGGCCGCCCGTGATGGACGGCCCCCTCACCCTCCCACGGCCTACGGCCACGGGCCCCTCCCTCTCCCACGAGGGGAGAGGGGTTAGAAGCTCACTCGGCCTCTTCGAACTGGTCGACGGCATTCTGGCCGGTGGCCGACAGGCGGACCGTGTCGCCCTCGACCTCGGCGACCAGGCCGAGCGGCAGGTAATGATGCTTGGCGCCCTGCCCGTCCTGGGTCTGGGGGCTGTCGTTCTTGGTCAGCTTGATGCGGTCACCATCGACATGATCGACCGTGCCGACATGGACGCCGTCCGCGCCGACGACTTCTGCATGTTCCTTGATCTGGCTGACATCGACCATTTTACATCTCCTGTGTTGGGTTCGGTTTCGGAACGCGCAACATGGGAAATGGTCGCATGACCGGGGCAACGATCATGTACGGCGTTGCCGCCCTGTTAACCGGGATCGGCGCAACGCTGCTGCTGCAACTCCGCACGCCCCGGTCGGAGCAGGGCCGCTACGCCCGGCTGATCGCGGGCACCATGTTCGCCATGGGCGGGATCATTCTCGCCGGTTTCGCCACCGCTCTGCGCTCCTGGGCGAGCAGCGGCTGAACCGGCCTTCACCCTCTTCATCTCATTCGTACCCGGAGTAACACCGATGTCCCTCCTCCAAGCCTCCAAGCAGTACAAGCCCTTCGAATACCCCTGGGCGTTCGAGTTCTGGAAGCGCCAGCAACAGCTCCACTGGCTGCCCGAAGAGGTGCCGCTGGGCGAGGACTGCCGCGACTGGGCGCAGAAGTTGACCGATCATGAGCGCAACCTGCTGACCCAGATCTTCCGCTTCTTCACCCAGGCGGACGTCGAGGTGCAGGACTGCTATCACGAGAAATATGGCCGGGTGTTCAAGCCGACCGAGATCAAGATGATGCTGACCGCCTTCTCCAACATGGAGACGGTGCATATCGCCGCCTACAGCCATCTGCTCGACACGATCGGCATGCCCGAGAGCGAATATGGCGCCTTCCTCGAATATGCCGAGATGAAGGACAAGCATGACTACATGCAGAATTTCGGCGTCGACAGCGACGAGGACATCGCGCGCACGCTGGCGATGTTCGGCGGCTTCACCGAAGGTGTCCAGCTGTTCGCGTCGTTTGCGATGCTGATGAACTTCCCGCGCTTCAACAAGATGAAGGGTATGGGCCAGATCGTCAGCTGGTCGGTGCGCGACGAGAGCCTGCATTGCGAAGGCATCATCCGCATGTTCCACGCCTTCTGCCAGGAGCGCCAGTGCCTGACCAAGGCGGTCAAGGACGACATCGCCGATGTGTGCCAGACCACGATCCGCCTGGAGGACAATTTCATCGACCTCGCCTTCGAAATGGGCCCGGTCGAGGGGATGAAGCCCAAGGAGATCAAGAAGTATATCCGCTACATCGCCGACTGGCGTCTCAGCCAGCTGGGCCTGAAGCCGATCTACATGATCGACGAGCATCCCCTGCCCTGGCTGACCCCGCTGCTGAACGGCGTGGAACATGCCAACTTCTTCGAGACGCGCGCGACCGAATATTCCAAGGCGGCGACGCGCGGCCAGTGGAACGACGTGTGGGACTCGTTCGACAAGCGCCAGAAGGCCAAGACCGGCAAGGCCGCCAACGAAGAGGCGGGCGAGACCGGCGACATGTTCTCGGCCGCAGGCGTCGCGGCGGAGTGATCCGAAAGGGCGGGCTTCGGTCCGCCCTTTTTTTGTTCACGCGAAGCCGCGATGACGCGAAGAAGGTTGGTTCGCGCGGAGACGGGGAGGTTTTGGGGTTCGCGCAGAGGCGCGGAGGGCGCAGAGAAAATTATATCAGGGTAAGTCCCCCGCTCCGTTCAGCCTGAGCGTAGTCGAAGGCCACGGGATGGGAACCGCCTCTTGGGCGAACGCTTTCGGGAAACAGGTTGGGCCTTCGGCCCGAAAATGCCTTTTGGGGCGGAGGGATTCCCTTGGCCTTCGACTACGCTCAGGCTGAACGGAGGGGGGCCGGAATAAGCCAGCCGCGCTTCCGCTCTGCGTCCTCTGCGCCTCTGCGCGAACCAAAAACCTCCGCGTCTCCGCGCCTCCGCGCGAACCAACCTTCTTCGCGTCATCGCGGCTTCGCGTGAGCCAAAAATCACCGCCCCACACGCGTAGGCGCATGGAAATCCGCGGGTTTGCCCGCAATCCAGCGCAGGAAACGCGCCATATCTGGGTGCGCGCGTAAAACCGCAAAGCCCGCATAGCCCCGCGCCAGTTCCGCATTGGACAACGTCGCATGGATGGTCCGGTGACAGATCGGGTGCACCGGCACCGTCTCTCGCCCGCCTTCGCTCTTCGGGACGGGGTGGTGCCATTCAACCTTCACCCCCAGCGGCCGATCGCACAGCGCACACGCGGGCGGCGCATCCCGCTCGATCCGTTCGGCGGCGGCCACCAGCCCCGCCTTGCGCTTCACCCGTCCGACCATCGCCCCCGATATGGGGAGCGGGACGCGCATAAAAAACGGGGTCCGGCATCGCTGCCGAACCCCGTTCCTTTACGCCAACTGGATCCGAGAGGGATCAGAAGTGTGCGACAACACCCGCCATCGGACGGAAGGAGTGCGCGTTGTCGAAGGTCGAAACTTCCATACGCAGACGCAGACCCGAGTTGCCGGTCAGGCCGCCCAGACCGATGTCCTTCGGGCCGACTTCGGCGCCGACGCCGTACACGGTCGCGTGATAGTCACGCTTCAGGTCGCCAGCGACGCCCGGCGCGAAGTTGTGGAAGTTGTTCCAGCGATAGCCGACCTTGCCGTAGAACAGGCCGCTCTCACCGGCGCGGAAGCCCGCGCGGCCATAGGCGCCATACTGCCAGTCGATGTCACCCGACACGCCCTTGGCGACCGCGCCCTCGGCGCCGACGAACACGGGGCCGAGCGGCACGTTGAAGCCGACGATGCCTTCGACCAGCGCGCCGTCCAGGTTGTAGCCCTTGGGCTGCGCGGGGATGCCGGCGACCGTCTGGCGGTCGAACTGCTCCCAACCACCCATGATCGCGACATACGGCTCGATACCGAAGGCGCGGGTGCCGTCGGGAGCGGTCGCGGTGTCAGCGGCCGGGGCCGGAGCCGCCGCGTCGGTGGTGTTCATGTCCTGAGCCATGGCAGGCACGGCAACGAACGCGGCCGCCGCAGCGGCGACGAGGGAAAGCTTACGCATGTGAGATACCCTTCTCTTATTCTATGTGGGGCGGCGGATCGAACCGCTCAGCCCAGGCCCGCTTAACCGGCTAGACGCCCAGGGGTTGCACGGCTTTTCAGATTTTTGATCGCCTTATTGGAACCTGTGGCTCCAAAGCCACACTTCCTGTCATCTAGATGAACCAATTGGGGGCGGAATACGGCAATGGCGGATTTCCGCCACTTTTCGGCCGTGTTTCCGCACCCGATGCTTACCGTGCGGCGGTGCAGCGTATGGAATCACCGGTGGGGCGTGTCAAAACAACCTCACCCCCCTTGCCGCGCAGGTCGTGGCCAAAGCCGCTATAGTGGATGCCCGAGGCGACCCTCTGCCCCTCCAGGCGCATTTCCAGATCGTCGTCGAACCGCACCAGCGCGCTGTCGTCCCGATTGTCGAAGCGCACCCAGAAGCGACTCCCGTTCTCGCATTGGAAAGTCGTCGAGACCATCGGCGGCAGCGTCTGTGCGGCACGCGGATCGGGCATGGTCGAACAGCCGACCAGCACGATGCCGCCCGCCGCCAGCGCGACGGGAAGCCGGTTCATGGCCGCAGCGCGGTGTCGTCGGCGGCGTCGATATCGCCATCGGCCACCGTGTCGTCCTCGAAATCTTCCTGGAGATCGTCCTCGTCGATATCCTCGGCATCCATGTCGACCGAGGCATCGCTGGTCCCGACCTCTTCGGAATCCATGTCGAGTTCGCCGATCGGCTCGTCCTCGACGCCATCGTCGCCCAGATCGGGTTCGATATCGGTCAGCAACACGCCGTCGCTGGGGCCGTCACGCGTTACCTCCAGGATTTCGGCGCGCTGGCTCTCGTCATAGCCTTCTTCGTCCCAGCCATCGTCGCCGGGTCCCTGGCTCGGAACCTGATGTCCGCCCATCACTGCCTCCTCTTATACTGTGGAGGGGGAACACGGGGGCGGGCCGGGCGGTTCCCCCGGCCTCGATCAAGGGGCGTCAGGCGGGACGGAACATCCGCCCGCGCTCGGTCGCGAAGACGAACGCAAAGGCCGCGCATCCCGCGATCAGGAAGCCCAGGGTCAGCGGCTGGGTCGTCCCGTCATAGGCCTGGCCGATCCCTGCGCCGATCACCGAGCCGATGGTGACGCTGGTAAAGCCCTGCACGCTCGACGCGGTGCCTGCGATCCGCCCCATATTCTCCATCGCCATCGACGAGAAGTTGGAGGTCGCCAGACCGAAACACGCCATGGTGATCGCCTGAAGGACCGCGAAGACGATCAGCGACTCGCCCCCGAAATAGGCGACGCCCAGATGGATGGCCGCCACGATGATCAGGATCGTGACCGAGCTGTGGCTGATGAGCCGCGTGCCCAGCCGCATGACGATCCGCGAGTTGAGCAGGTTCGCCGCCGCCATCGTGACCGAGGTGGTGGCAAAGATCAGCGCCAGCAGCTTCTCGCGGCCGAAGGTCTGCGCCATGATCGGCTGCACGGAATTGAGATAGCCGTACAGTGCCGCCATCAGCGCCGTCGCCGCCAGCGTATAGCCGAGCGACAGCCGGTCGCCGATCGTCTCGCGCCAGCCGCCGACGATGCGGCTCAGCGAGATGGGTAGCTGCGCCTCGACCGCCAGCGTCTCGGGCATCCGCAGCGAGAACCAGGCCAGGACCAGCGTGGCAAGCCCCGCGATCGTCCAGAAGATCAGCCGCCAATTGCCGAACAGCAGCACCAGCTCACCAAAGGCGGGCGCCAGGATCGGCACGATCATGAACACCATGAACGCGATCGACATGACCTGCGCCATGGCGCGCCCGTGATAGCAGTCGCGGACCAGCGCCACCGTCGCCACCCGCGTCGCGGCGATCGCCGCGCCCGCGCAGACCCGCGCGACCAGCAGCAAGGTGAAGCTGCCCGCCACCGCCGACGCGCCATTGGCGATGATGTAGATGACCAGTGCCACGATCAACACCCGCCGCCGCCCGTAACGATCGGCCAGCGGCCCATGCACCAGCTGCGCCACGCCGAAACCGATCAGGAAGGCCGTGACGACGAACGGCCGCACGGCAGGCGAGGCCCCCAGTGCCTCCCCGATGGCAGGCAGCGCGGGCAGCATCGAGTCGATGCCCAGCGCAGTCAACGCCATCAGCGCCGCGATCAGGAGGACGAACTCGACAAAGCCGATGGGCGCGCCGGGAGGTTCGGCGGTGACGGGCGTCACCGGATCAGCGGAACGGGATTCGGACATGATGGCTGCCCTTTAAGGGAGATGGACGGAGAGGGGAACCGGAAAAACCCGGCTGGCGCGTCACGGTTTCCTGGCCGCTCCGCCCGAAGATCGGCTCGGCTTTGCCGCGTCGTAATAATGGTTCCGCCCCTCATCGGTCAGACAACCGGCCAGAACCAGACCATATTCCTCCAGCCGCGCCGCATAGGTCTCCATCCCCAGCGAACGGGACTCGCGCCCGGTCAGGCTGTCACGCCATTGGCATCGCTCGCGCGGCGCGCTGAACAAGAAGCGCCCGCCCGGCTCCAGCGCATCCGTCACCTTCTCCAGAAGGTGCAACTGATCGGCTTCGGCCAGCAGGAAGATCAGGCCGATCGCCACGACACCGGCAAAGCGTCGGCCGAAAAAGTCGCTGTCCTGCACCGGCTCACAACGGACGGGCATGTCGGGAAGATTGGCGCGATAGGCGGAGACGAGCGACGGAGACGCATCGATGCCCCATATAGCGAAACCCTCGCCGACCAGCGCCTGCCCGATCGGCACCCCGGAGCCGCAGCCCAGATCGAGAATCGCCGCCAATGGCGAAAGGCCGTCCTTCGCCCAGCGCCGGACGACCTGCGCGCCGACTTCCGAACGAACCGCCATGAACGTCGCGGCGATGGTGTCCCAGCCTTCGGATGTGTCGGTCGTCACCTCATGATTCCTTCGATCGATGAGTCGGGATTGGCTCGCCTGTGGGACCGAGCGCGCCATTCAGATGTTAAATGCCGACATTCAGCGTGGCTAAAGCTTGTCGGGCCGACATTCCCGGCGAGCCATATAGGCCCACAGGACGCGTAAGGAGTATACCCCATGTCCATCCTGTCCCGCACCCCCCTCGCCCTGCCGCTGCTGGCGGCACTGGCGCTGTCCGCCTGCGATCGGCCCAACCAGGGCACGTCGATCACGGTCAACGGCTCGGACGGCGAGACGCTGGCGTCGGTCGATGGAAAGTCGGGCGAGGTGAAGCTGGCGCTGCCCGGCTTTTCGGGCGCCTTCAAGCTGCCCAAGGTGTCGATGGAGGCCGATAATTTCGAGCTGAACGGCGTGCATCTCTACCCCGGCTCGACGATCCGCAACGTCGATGTCGGCAATGGCCGCGACAAGGCGTTCACCATGACCTTCGACAGCCCGGCCGATCCGGCGACCGTGCGCAGCTGGTTCCGCGACAAGATGGGCGAGGCCGACTTCACCCTGACCGACCAGGGCGGCGCGCTGGTTGGCAAGACGGCGGAGGAGAAATCCTTCCGCCTGGACCTGCGCCCCTCGGGCGGCGACCGATCGACGGGGACGATCACTTTAGGCGGATGACGCACCCTGTTCGGGGATGACGGGCGCGTTATATAGACGGCAGCCCATTCGATTTTCTGGAAATATCGCCATGACCGACACCCGCTCCGCCGAGGTTCCGACACTCAGCCTCGCCGACCAGGACCGTGATCCCGAGGGCTTTGCCGCCGCATTGGGCGAATCGTTCGAGCGGTTCGGCTTTGCCATCGTCGCCGATCACGGCGTGCCCGCCGAGCTGATCGACCGCGCCTGGGCGCAGACCAAGGCGCTGTTCGACCTGCCCGAGGAGGAGAAGCGCCGTTACCACGTCCCCGGCGGCGGCGGCGCGCGCGGCTACACCCCGTTCAAGACCGAGATCGCCAAGGACGCCAAGGTCGTCGACCTGAAGGAATTCTGGCATGTCGGGCGCGAACTGCCCGAGGGACACGCTTACGCCGACCGGATGCCCGCCAATATCTGGCCCGACCGGCCGGAGGGATTCCGAGAGGATTTCATCGAACTCTTCTCGGCGTTCGACCGGGCGGGCGACCGGCTGCTCTCGGCGATCGCGCGGCATTTGAAGCTGGAGCCGAACTGGTTCGATCCGGCGGTCAAGGACGGCAATTCGGTCCTGCGCCTGCTCCACTATCCGCCGATCCCCGCCGATGCCGAGGGCGTCCGCGCGGGTGCGCATGAGGATATCAATCTCATCACCCTGTTGCTGGGGGCCGAGGAAGCGGGCCTCGAACTGCTCGACCGCGATTCGGGCGAGTGGCTGGCGATCCGGCCGCCCGAGGGCGCGATGGTGGTCAATGTCGGCGACATGCTGCAGCGGCTGACCAACCATGTCCTGCCCTCGACCACGCATCGCGTCGTCAACCCGCCGGTCGAGCGGCGCGGCTTCTCGCGCTATTCGATGCCCTTCTTCCTGCATCCTGCGCCGGACTTCCTGATCAAGACGCTGCCGGGGACGGTGAGCGAGGGGCATCCGGATCGCTATCCCGAGCCGATCACCGCGCATGATTACCTGTTCGAGCGGCTGGTGGAGATCGGGTTGATCAAGAAGTGAGTTGAGAGGGCATCGCTTGTGGCCTGCCCTCCCCCATCCCCTCCCGCTTGCGGGAGGGGAGCGGCAAGATCGACAGTCTGAATTTGATCAACTTCCCTCCCGCCTGCGGGAGGGGTTGGGGGAGGGTAAGGGGTCTCACCGAGACCGACCCCGTTGATCACCCCAGAATATGCATCAACAGCGGCTGCCCGACCAAACTCTGGCTCCCCCGCAACCGCTCGAGCGCCTGCGCCACCGCGCGCTCCGGCCCCTCATGCGTCACGATGGCGATCATCACGCCGCCGTCCGCCGCTTCCCCGCGCTGGATCAGGCTCTCGATCGATACCCCCGCATCGCGCATCGCCGCGGCGATCTCGGCCAGCACGCCGACCTTGTCCTGCACGGTGAAGCGCAGGTAAGCGCGCCCGCGCCGCTCGCCGCTGTCCGCCTTCGCCGCCGCGGTCAGCTCATGCGCGGGCATGGCGAAGGACGCGCCATATTCGCCGCGCGCGATGTCGATCAGGTCGGCGACCACCGCGCTGGCCGTCGGACCATCGCCCGCGCCCGCGCCCTGGAACAGCAACCGGCCGACGAAATTGCCCTCTGCGACCACCGCATTGGTCGAGCCGGTGACATGCGCCAGCGGATGGTCGAGCGGCACCAGATGCGGATGCACCCGCTGGAACAGGCCGTTCGCCCCTTCCTCCGCCACGCCGACCAGGCGGACACGGTAGCCGAGCGACGCCGCCTGCGCGATATCGGCGGCCAGCACATGGCGCACGCCGCCGATCGCGACGTCGGCAAAGGCGGGCTGGGTGCCAAAAGCGATGGCGGCCAGGATCGACAGCTTGTGTGCGGCATCGACGCCGTCGATGTCGAAGCTGGGGTCCGCTTCGGCATAACCCAGCGCTTGCGCCTCCGCCAAAACCTCGGCGAAGTCGCGGCCCTCCGCTTCCATCTTCGACAGGATGAAATTGCAGGTGCCGTTGAGAATGCCATAGACGCGCGCGATGGCGTTGGCCGCCGCCCCTTCGCGCAAGCCCTTGATGACCGGGATGCCGCCCGCGACCGCCGCCTCGAACTTCAGCGCGGCGTTGGATTCCTCCGCCTTCTGCGCCAGTTCCAGCCCATGATGCGCCAGCATCGCCTTGTTAGCGGTGACGAAGCCGCGCCGCGCCCCCAGCGCGGTCCGCGCCAGCGTCAGCGCCGGGCCGTCCGAACCGCCGATCAGTTCGACCACCACATCGGCATCGGGGTGCGAGGCCAGCGCGGCGGTATCGTCCACCCACTCGAAGCGCGACAGGTCGACGCCCCGGTCCTTGGTCCGGTCGCGCGCGGAGACGGCGACGATCTCGATCGGGCGACCGGCGCGCCGGGTAATCAGGTCACGGTTCGCATCGAGCAGGCGAATGACGCCGCCCCCCACCGTGCCCAGTCCCGCCAAAGCCACTCGCAAAGCATCGCCCATCGTCCAAATCCCGTATCGGAGCGTTTATTGAGTGCAGGCGGGTAGCGGATAGAAACGGTCGCTGTCGAGCCGGTCAGCGACCTTTTATTGCTCGAATGGCGCCAGCCCGCTAAAGGCCGTCCATGATTCCCCCCGATTTCGTGGTCATCGACGTCGAAACCGCCTGTTCGCGGACCAGCAGCATCTGCCAGATCGGCATCGTCGGCTATGCCGCGGGCGTCGAAGTGCTGGCCTATGAAACGCTGGTCGACCCGTGCGACGAGTTCAGCGCGTTCAATATCGCCATCCATGGCATCACCGCCGACCATGTGCTGGGCAAGCCGAATTTCGCCGCGCTGCATCCCGAACTGGCCGGGCTTCTGGGCGGGCGCGTGACGGTGGCGCATTCTGGCTTCGACAAGGGCGCACTGGGCCGCGCGTGCGAACGCGACGCCCTGCCGCCCATCGCCGCGCGCTGGCTGGACAGCGTGACGATCGCGCGGCGGGCCTGGCCGGAGCTGCCCAACCACAAGCTCAACACGCTGGCCGCGTTCCTGGAGCTGGAGCACCGGCACCATGATGCGCTCAGCGATGCGCGGGCGGCGGGGCAGGTCGTGCTGCGCGCCATGGCGACGACGGGCCTGACGCTGGCCGACTGGTTCCTCCCGCCGCCGTCCGCCCGCTCGCGGCGGCAGGTCCGGCGCTGAACCACCACAAACAAGCCCTCCCTCTCAAGCGCCACCCCGGCGAAGGCCGGGGTCCAGTACCGAGCCGACCAGAGGGCTTCACCATCGTACCCCAACTGGATCCCGGCCCTCGCCGGTATGGTATGGAAGGTCTGGGACGCTTATCCGGAGAGGGACGGGGGCTTCAAGACCCGCCGTCCTGAGCGACCATCACGGCTCCAGATGCCCCTGAGGACCCGGCCCGTCGAGCGCGATGGGAATGCGCTGGCTCTTGTCGCGCCTCTTGTCGGCCAGCTTGCTGATCCCGATCCGCACCTCGTTGGCGAGCATCAGTGCGGGCGTGACGAGATCGAATCCCACCTGACACCCGCCTTGCCGCGCCGGACACGGCGTGGAGGAGGCCGCCAGAGCCCCTGCCCCCGTCAGTTCGGGATTGGACGGCACCGGCCCGGCCGGCGGCTCGTCGCGGAGTTGCGGAACCCGGTCATCGGTCTGACGCCGCCCGCAGACGATGATGTCGGCGGCCGTCCCGCCCGAAGCCGGACAGGGATCGCGTGCCAGGATCGAAAAGCTTCCGCCCCCCGGTGGCGGCATCGGAACGGCGGGCACTGCCTGCCAAGCGATCAGCAGCAGCGGGATCATCACCTGTCTCCGGCCGTCATGGCGCGGGCTTGCGCAGGGTCGTCGTGCCACCGCTGCCCCGGGCATTGGTGTCCATCGTCACCCCGGCCAAGCCGCCGCCGACCAGGAAGGGCGACAGGTCCTTGACCGGCGTGCTTCGCGCGAGCAGCCGCGTCCGTTCCTCCATCACCCCTTCGTGACGGCGATCGCCGGGCTCGGGCGGTATCTCGAAGGGAATGCGGAAGCGGTCGGCATTGCGACGGCCGCACACGGTGATGTCGGTGGCGTTGGGATCATAGACGCAGCGCGTCTCGACACTGGTCAAGCGGCGGGTCTTGGCGACGATGGTGTCGACCGAAGGTGGCGGCGTGTCGTCGCCCTGTACCGACGGTCGTGCCGACAGTCCCGCCATCACCATGACCAACATCGTCGCAAGCATGACGCTCTCCCGGCATCGCCAGCCCCTCTGCCTGAAGGCGGGGCCGGGCGCGATCATGCCGGTTTTTCCAACCGAGCGCCAGCGTCAGCAGAGTCCCCCTCCGGTCAGGGTTCGAGATGCCCCTGCGGCCCCGGACCATCGAGCGCGATCGGCATCCGCTTGCTCTTGTCGCGCGCCTTGTCGAACAGCTTGCTGATGCCGATCCGCGCCTCGTTGGCGAGCATGAGCGTGGGCGTGACGACGTCGACCGGGGCGGCGCACCCCCTTTGACTGGCCGCACATGGCGTCCCCTCGGCGCGCAAGGCCCCGATGGCGGTCATCTCGGGATTGGACGGAGTCGCGCGGTCGGACGGCCCGCCCCGCAACTCGGGTGCCCGGTCGCTTCCCGGTCGACGACCACAGACGAGGATGTCCTGCCGCGTATCCGCAGAGGTCGGGCAATCGGGCAGCAGGATCGAAACGCGCTCTGTTCCCTCCGACGGGGCGGCGGGGACGGCCTGCATGGCGATCAGCAACAGGGGCAGCATGGCGATCCTCCTAAGGTATCGCGATCCTAGCGCCTGCCGCCCCGGCTAATCAATCGCGGTGCGGAACAGCGTACGCGGCTTGCTGGTGCAATATTTGTCGCCGACCACCGCGCAATAGGTGCCGTCATTGGCAAAGGCCCGTGCCTTGGAATCGATCGGCACGACATGGCTCGGGGCCAGGCGATAGGGCGAGGAACGCTTGCCGCCATGGCAGGTGGACAGGGTACAGCTCGGGGTCAGGCGCGGCAGGGTCATCCGCGGCTCCCCTTGCGCAACCGGAGCGGCCCATAGCAGCAGCGGCACCATCGTCATTCTCCCCTTCGTGTGATGTCGGCCGTCGCCCTTGTGTTCAGTCCTGCCCGACCGGCGCGACGCCCAGGCGCGGAATCTCGATGGCGGGGCAGCGGTTCATCACGACCTTCAGCCCGGCGGCCTCGGCGCGCGCGGCGGCGGCCTCGTTGACGACGCCCAGTTGCAGCCAGACCGCCTTGGCCCCGATGGCGATCGCCTCGTCCACCACGTCGCCCGCTGCCTCGGACCGGCGGAAGATGTCGACGATATCGATGGGGTCGCCCAGCTGGCCCAGCTCGCGAAAGACGAACTCGCCATGGACATGCTCGCCGGTGATCTGCGGATTGACCGGAATCACGCGATAGCCGTGATCCTGCAACCGCTTCATCACGCCGTAAGATGGCCGGTCGGGCCGGTCCGACGCGCCGACCATCGCGATGGTCCGCGCCTTCGCCAGCAGGTCGCGAATATCGTCATCGGCGGTCAACGGCATCGGTTATCCCCTATTCGCCGCCGACCTCCCGACTATCATTCGGAAAAGCGGCGGGTTACCGCGCCTCAACGCCCCGCCATGCCGCCGGTTTCATCGCGGGAGATCGAGCCAGTTCGCGACCTGCGCGGCCAGCGGCGCGAAGACCGTGTCGCCCTCGCCCGCCGCCGGAGGCTGGCCCGCGTCGGAGGCGGTGCGAATCGCGATGGTCAGGGGCACCCGGCCCAGGAACGGGATGCCCAGCTCGGCGGCGGCCGCCTCCGCCCCGCCCGATCCGAACGGATCCGACATGCCGCCGCAATGCGGACAGCAATAGCCCGCCATATTCTCGACCAGGCCGATGATCGGCACCCCCGCCTTGGTGAACAGGTCGATCGCGCGCCGCGCATCGATCAGCGCCAGATCCTGCGGCGTCGAGACGATCACCGCGCCCGCCGGGCGATGCTTCTGCACCATGGTCAGCTGCACGTCGCCGGTGCCGGGCGGCAGGTCGAGGACCAGCAGCTCGGTCGCGCCCCAGTCGCCATCGACCAGCTGGCTGAGCGCGCCCGCCGCCATCGGCCCGCGCCACGCGATCGCCTTGTCCGGCTCGACCAGCTGCCCCATCGACAGCAGCGACACGCCATAAGGGGTCGGCACCGGTTGCAGCTTGCCGTCCTGCGCCACCGGCTTCACACCCTCGGCCGCCATCAGGCGCGGTTGCGACGGGCCATAGATGTCGGCATCGACCAGCCCGGTCTTGCGACCGCCCCGCGCCAGCGCGATGGCGAGATTGGCCGACAGGGTGGACTTGCCCACGCCGCCCTTGCCGCTGGCGACCGCGATGATGCGACGCTCGCGCTTCTCGGCGGTCAGGACGACGCGGACATCCTCGGCCCCCGACTGGATCGCGGCGGCCTTCACCTCTTGCTCCAGCGCGTGGCGACCGGCGCCGTCGAGGCCGGTCGTGTCGAGCACGACCCCCGCCCGCGCGCCCTCCATCCGCACATTCGCGCGCTTGCCCGCCACCGCGGCGACCGCCGCCTTTACCGTCTCGATGATGCTCATGCGCGGCAGATAGGATGCGAAGCGCGGCTTGGCACTGTTTTTGTCGGCGAACCGTTCCTATAACGATGACTATGAGAAAGCTGACGGGCCGGTTTCAACGCCCCCCCATCCTAGCCGCCAACACGCCAAAAGGCCCCTGGGGCGGGTCCGGCGACGATCCCGATGGTGGTCCCCGCAACCCCTGGGCCGTTCCGCCGGGTGGCCGCAAGGCGCCGGGCAAGTCCACCGCGCTGGATGAGTTCATCCGCAAGGCGCGGGGATCGGGCGGCGGCGGCCCCGGTGAGGGGCCGGGCGGGTCCGGCGGCGGTTTCGGCGGCCTTCCGGGCGCACCGGGCGGCCGCACGCTCTGGGCGATCGGCGCGGCAATCTTGATCGTCATCTGGCTGCTCTATACCTCGATCCATCCGATCGGGCCGCAGCAGCGCGGCGTCGTGACCTATTTCGGTCGCTATACCGGCATCCTCGAACCGGGTATCCAGATCACCGCCCCCGCCCCGATCGCCAGCGTCCGGGTGCTGGACGTGCAAAAGATCCGCACCGAGAATTTCCCCGAAGGCTCGGGCGAGAATCTGGTGCTGACCAGCGACCAGAACATCATCGACCTGACCTATTCGGTGCGCTGGGACATCGCCAATCCGCGCGACTATGCCTTCCGCCTGGCGCAGCCGCAGGAAACCGTGCGCGCAGCGGCGGAGAGCGCAATGCGCGCGGTGATCGCCGACACTTCGCTGGACCAGGCGCTGGGTTCGGGACGTACCGGCATCGAACAGCGGGTGCAGGAGCTGACCCAGTCGATCCTGAACGAATATCGCGCGGGCGTGCGGATCCAGGGCGTCGCCATCAAGCAGGCTGCCCCGCCGCAGCAGATCGTCGACGATTTCAACAAGGTGACGGTGGCGCAGCAGCGTGCGGTCGCCGACGTCAACCAGGCGCGTTCCTATGCGCAGCAGGTGGTAGCCCGTGCGCAGGGCGAGGCGGCGCAGTTCGACAAGGTGTATGAACAATATCGCCTGGCCCCGGAGGTGACCCGTCGCCGCATGTATTACGAGACCATGGAGGCCGTGCTGGCCAAGTCGGACAAGACCATCGTCGAGACGCCCGGTGTCGTCCCTTATCTGCCTCTCTCCAAGGGGCAGGCCAGGCCGCTGCCGCCGGAGATCACCGCGACGGCTCCCGCCACGCCGCCCGCCGCTTCGGCGCAGGCCGGTTCGGAACAGGGAGGTGGCCAGTGAACGGCCTGACCGCACGCAACCCGATCGTGCTGGGCATCGCCCTGCTGATCGCGGTCATCATTGCCGCCTCGACCTTCTCGATCGTGCCCGAGACCAAGCAGGCGGTGATCTATCGGTTCGAGCAGCCGCGCCGGGTGGTCAACGGCTTTCGCCCCGGCGAGGAACTGGGCGACAGCGGCGCGGGCCTGATCGCGCGCATTCCCTTCGTCGACCGTATCGTCTGGGTCGACAAGCGCGTGCTCGACCTCGACCTGGAAAAGACCCAGGTGCTGTCGACCGACCAGCTGCGCATGAATGTCGACGCCTTTGCCCGCTTCCGCGTGATCGATCCGCGCCGGATGCTGGCGACCGCGGGCAGCGTCGACGGCGTCATCAACCAGCTTCGCCCGATCTTCGGATCGGCACTGCGCAACGAGCTGGGCAAGCGGCGTTCGTCCGAGCTGCTCAGCCCCGAGCGCGGCCAGGTGATGGACGCGATCCAGGTCCGCCTCGACCGCATCGCGCGCCAGTACGGCGTCCAGATCGTCGATGTGCGCATCAAGGAGGCCGAGTTGCCGCCGGGCACGCCGCTGCAAAGCGCGCTCGCCCGGATGCAGACCGCGCGCCAGCAGGAGGCGATCACCATCGCCGCACAAGGCCAGAAGCAGGCGCAGATCGTCCGCGCCGATGCCGATGCCCAGGCGGCGCAAATCTATGCCCAGGCCTTTGGCAAGGACCCCAATTTCTACGATTTCTACCGCGCCATGCAGTCCTATCGCCATACCTTCGGCGCGGACGGCTCGAATCAGGAACGCGGCGCCACGCAGATCATTCTGTCGCCGGAGAACAGCTATCTGAAGGAATTCACCGCGCCGGGCCGATAGGTGGAGATTCCACCTTTCCGCTCGTTCATATTCAAGCGTCGTTCAGCCAAACCGTGGCAAATAGGTCACGGTCAAACTGAATTTTCTTTGAGAGGACCCTAGCCCAGTGCGCTACGCCTACGCCATTACCAGTGCGCTCCTCCTCGGTGGTGCGACCGCGACCCTGGCCCTTCAGCCCGGCACCGCCCAGGTCGCGCAGAACGAACCGGGTGCGATCCAGGCGGTCGCCCCGCGCGCCGGCGCGCCGATGAGCTTTGCCGACATGGTCGCCAAGCTCCAGCCCGCCGTCGTCAACATTTCGACCAAGCAGTCGATCACGGTGAAGCAGCAGCCCAACCCGTTCTCGGGCACGCCGTTCGAGGGCTTTTTCGGCCAGTTCGGCGGCCAGGCCGGGCCGCAGCCGCAAAAGCGTGAAGGCGCCTCGCTGGGTTCGGGCTTCCTGATCTCGCCCGACGGCTATATCGTCACCAACAACCACGTCATCGCGCCGGGCGCGCAGGGTGCCTCGGTCGATTCGATCACCGTCACGCTGAACGACCGCAAGGAATATACCGCCAAGGTCGTCGGCCGCGACGAAACCTCCGACCTCGCGGTCCTGAAGATCGACGGCAAGAACCTGCCCTTCGTCCGCTTCGGCGATTCGGCGCGGGCGCGTCCGGGCGACTGGGTGCTGGCGATCGGCCAGCCCTTCGGCCTGTCGAGCACCGTGACCGCGGGCATCATCTCGGCGATCCACCGCGTCACCGGGCAGGGCGGCGCGAACGACCGCTTCATCCAGACCGACGCCGCGATCAACCAGGGCAATTCCGGTGGCCCGATGTTCGACATGAACGGCAACGTCATCGGCATCAACAGCCAGATCTATTCGCAGTCGGGTGGCAATATCGGCATCGGCTTCGCCATTCCGGCGGAGGACGCCAAGCCGATCGTCGAACGCCTGATGAAGGGCCAGAAGATCGAGCGCGGCTATCTGGGCGTGCAGATCGGCGGGCCGGTCAACGACGACGTCGCCGCTTCGCTGGGCGTGCCCAAGGGCCAGGGCGAGATCATCGCCAAGGTCGAACCCAATGGCCCCGCCGCCAAGGCCGGCCTGAAGGCGTTCGACGTCGTGACCAAGGTCAACGGCCAGTCGGTCACGCCCGAGCAGACCCTGTCCTATCTGATCGCGAACGTGCCGCCGGGCGGCCGCGTCCAGCTGGAAGTGCTGCGCGGCGGCAAGCCGGTGTCGCTGACCGCAACCGCCGCGACCCGTCCGTCCAACGAGGAACTGCGTTCGACCCTGGGTGACGGCTCCGACGCCTTCCCCGACGATGACGACGATGCGCAGACCACGCCTGCGGCCGGCGGCGGCCTGGGCCTGTCTGTCCAGGTGCTGACGCCCGCGATCGCGCGCGCGATCAATGTCGATCCGTCGACCCAGGGCGTGGTGATCGCGGCGGTCGATCCGTCGAGCGATGCCGCCGCCAAGCTGAAGCGCGGCGACGTCATCACGGCGGTCAACGGCGCGCCGATTCGCACTGCCGCCGACCTCCAGCAGGTCGTCGCCGCCGCCAAGGCCGCGGGCCGTCCGCAGGTGCTGGCGCAGATCACCCGCGGCAAGATCGCGGGTGCGCTGATCCCGCTGCGGATCAAGTAACCCGTCCACCCTTTACGGGCCGAGACAAAAAGGCCGTCGCATCCCAGGGATGCGGCGGCCTTTTGCTATTCCCGTCCCCGTCCGGCGCGATACAATGCGCGCCATGGACGGCATCTTCATCGGCACAGGTGGCGGCAAGCCACAGGCGATCGACCTCAAGCGCGCGAACCGGCACGGCCTGATCGCGGGCGCGACCGGCACCGGCAAGACGGTGACGCTGCAGACGATGGTCGAAGGCTTTTCGCGCGCGGGCGTGCCGAGCTTCGTCGCCGATGTGAAGGGCGACCTTTCGGGGCTCAGCATGGCGGGATCGGCGATGGGCAAGACGCACGCCGCCTTCAGCGCACGCGCCGCCGAACTGGACATGGCCGACTGGGCCTATGAGGCCGCGCCGGTGCAGTTCTGGGACCTGTTCGGTACCCAGGGGCATCCCGTCCGCGCCACCGTGTCGGAGATGGGGCCGCTGCTGCTGGCCCGCATGATGGGGTTGAACGAGACGCAGGAGGGCGTGCTGACCATCGCCTTCCATGTCGCGGACAAGGAAGGGCTGCTGCTGCTCGACCTGGACGATCTCCAGGCGATGCTGGCCGAATGCGCCGCGCGGGCGGACGAACTGACCACCACCTATGGCAATGTCTCGAAACAGTCGGTCGGTGCGATCCAGCGCGCGCTGCTCCAGCTGCGCACGCAAGGGGGCGAGCATTTCTTCGGTGAACCCGCGCTGGAACTGGCCGACCTGATCGCCACCGACGATACCGGGCGCGGCGTCGTCAATATCCTGGCCGCCGACCAGCTGATGGCAAGCCCCAAGCTCTACGCGACCTTCCTGCTGTGGCTGTTGTCCGAACTGTTCGAGCAGCTTCCCGAGATCGGCGACCCCGACAAGCCCAAGCTGGTCTTCTTCTTCGACGAGGCACATCTGCTGTTCGACGAGGCCGCGCCTGCCTTGGTCGACACGATCGAGCGCGTGGTGCGCCTGATCCGGTCCAAGGGCGTCGGCGTCTATTTCATCACCCAGAACCCGATCGACGTACCCGACAAGATCGCCGGACAGCTGGGCAACCGGGTCCAGCACGCACTGCGCGCCTTCACCCCGCGCGACCAGGCGGCGGTGCGCTCGGCAGCCGAGACGTTCCGCGCCAATCCGGGTGTGGACGTCGCCACCGCCATCACCGAGCTGAAGGTCGGCGAGGCGCTGGTCTCGCTGCTCCAGCCCGACGGCTCGCCCTCGCCGGTCGAGCGCACGCTGATCGCTCCGCCGCGCAGCCGGGTCGGCCCCGTGACGCCGGACGAACGCAAGGTCCTGATCGAGACCGATGCGGTCGGTGCCAAATACGACCAGGCGGTCGACCGCGAATCGGCCGAGGAACTGCTCGCCGCCAAGACCCGGGAGGCCGCTGCGGCGGCCGCCGAGGCGAAGGCGGCGACCGAGGCGGAGAAACAGGCCGCCCAACAGGCCAAGGCGGATGCAAAGGCCGCCAAGGAGGCCGAACGCGCCCGCATCGCCGAACAGCGCGCGGCGGCCGACTCCCCCTGGGCCAAGATGGCGAGCAGCGCGGCACGTTCGGCCAGTTCCTCGATCGGGCGACAGGTGGCCAACGAAATCGGCAAGCAGGTGTTCGGTGGTGGCTCGAGGCGGCGGTCGAGCAGCGCTGGCGGCGGGATCGTCGGCGCGGTGGTGCGTGGGGTGCTGGGGAATTTGTTTCGGGGGTAAGGCCCCGCGCGCACCCAACCCGCCCCCACCTCCGTTCCGCCTGAGCGAAGTCGAAGGCCACGGGAATCCACTCATCTCAAGCGCGCACCCCGGCGAAGGCCGGGGTCCAGTTACCATGGGCCGTTGAAGGCGCGGCATCTTGGCCTCCCACGCAACGGCCCGCGCACCACGAACTTTGCAAGACTTGGACCCCGGCCTTCGCCGGGGTGGGGCCTTTGGCGGTTGAATCGCGTAGCCTTCGACTTCGCTCAAGCTGAACGGAGGATTGGGAAGGAATACTCCCCCACGCCCGCCATGCGCAGCCTGAGCGCATTCCCCACACGAAATGCTAGGCGAGCGCCGCGCCTTCTGCCACATCTGCGCGCATGAGCCGTTCTCCCACGACCGCCCGCCCCGTTGCCGAACTGACCCTTCGCGGCATCGCACTCGGCGGGATCATCACCCTGTTGTTCACCGCCGCGAACGTCTATCTCGGCCTCAAGGTCGGCCTGACCTTCGCCACCTCGATCCCGGCGGCGGTCATCTCGATGGCCATCCTGCGCTACCTTCCCAACAGTTCGGTGCTGGAGAATAATATCGTCCAGACGGTCGCCTCGGCGGCGGGGACACTGGCGGCGATCATCTTCGTGCTGCCCGGGCTTGTCATGATCGGGTGGTGGCAGGGCTTTCCCTATCTGTTGACCGCCGGGATCACGGCGACCGGCGGCATATTGGGCGTCATGTTCTCGGTCCCCTTGCGCCGCGCGCTGGTCGTCGACACCGACCTGCCCTATCCGGAGGGCCGCGCCGCCGCCGAGGTGCTGAAGGTCGGTGCGGGCAGTCGTGAGGGCGAGGCCGAAAGCGCGACCGGCCTTCGCCTGATCGTCGTCAACGCCGTCGCTTCGGCCGCCTTCGCGATCCTGACCCAGACCAAGCTGGCGGTCGCCGAAGCGGCCGTCTGGTTCCGCACCGGCGCGGGCGCGACCGGCATTTCGGGCGGGCTGTCCTTCGCGCTGATCGGGGTCGGGCATCTGGTCGGCCTGTCGGTCGGCATAGCGATGCTGGCGGGCATCGCGATCGGCTGGTGGGTGGCGCTGCCCATTCTGACCGCCATGGCCCCCTCGGCCGGGCCGGTCGCGGAATGGGCGGGTGGCATTTTCAGCCGCGACGTGCGTTTCCTGGGCGCGGGGGTGATCGGGGTCGCGGCGATCTGGACGCTGCTGAAGATCATCGGGCCGGTCATCGGCGGTATCCGTTCCTCGCTTGCGGCCTCTTCGGCCCGGCGCGACGGCGCGGTCCTTGCCATCGGCGAGCGTGACCTGCCGATCGGGATCGTCGCCATCGTCGCGCTGGCGACGCTGGTGCCGATCGCCGGGCTGCTGTGGTCGGTGATCGCGGGCGGGCCGCTGGCCGCGTCGGGCTTTGCGTTGATCGGTGGCGCGCTGCTGTTCATCCTGCTGATCGGCCTCGTGATCGCGGCCGTTTGCGGGTATATGGCGGGGCTGATCGGCGCGTCGAACAGCCCGGTGTCGGGCATCGGCATCCTGTCGGTGCTGGCCGCAGCCCTGCTCCTCGTCGGGCTGTTCGGGCGCGGGACGTCACCGGAGACGACGCAGGCGCTGGTCGCCTATGCCCTGATCGTGACCGGCGTCGTGTTCGGTGTCGCGACGATCTCCAACGACAATCTGCAGGACCTGAAGACCGGCGAGCTGGTCGGCGCGACGCCGTGGAAGCAGCAGGTGGCGCTGGTCATCGGCGTCGTCTTCGGCAGCCTGGTGATCCCCCCCGTCCTCGACCTGCTCAACGCGACGCTGGGCTTTGCGGGCACGCCGGGTGCCGGGCCGAACGCGCTGTCCGCACCGCAGGCCGCGCTGATCTCGGCGCTCGCCAAGGGGGTGCTGGGCGGCGACCTCAACTGGGCGATGATCGGCGTCGGCGCGGCTGTCGGCATCGGGGTGATCGTGGCGGACGAAATCCTCGGCAAGCTCGGCTGGCTGCGCCTGCCGCCGCTGGGCGTCGGGCTGGGCATCTACCTGCCCATGTCGGCCACGCTGCCGGTCGTGATCGGCGCGGTGATCGGCCATGCCTATGACCGCTGGGCCAGGCGCAGCGCCAACCCGGAAGCCGCCGAGCGGCTGGGCGTGCTGGCCGCGACCGGCCTGATCGTGGGTGAAAGCCTGTGGGGGGTGGGTTTTGCCGGGATCGTCTACCTGACCAACTCGGACGCGCCGCTGGCGCTGGTCGGGGACGGCTTTGCCACGCCTGCGCTGATCGGGGGGACGATCCTGTTCCTGGGGATCGTGGCGGCGCTGTATCGCTATACGCGGCGTCAGGTCGTCAGCCTGCCGGCAGCGGCACGCTGATCCCTGCGGGATTCGATATGTTTCCTCCCCTGTAAGGGGAGGTGGCAGGCCGAAGGCCTGACGGAGGAGTGTCCCGCGATCGAGAGAGGGGGTACACCCCTCCACCATCCTTCGGATGGTTCCCCTCCCCCCTAAGGGGGAGGAAAGGAGGGGACCGGGCGGCACGGTATCGTTACCCGCGCCACTTCGTGATCACATCGCGGCGAGCAGCTCGCTGATCTTCACGAACGCAAAGCCGATCGAGCTGTCCGCGATGCCATAGGGCAGGAACAGCGAGTCGCCGTGGCGGATCGCGCCGCAGGAATAGACGACGTTGGGCACATAGCCCTCGCGGTCCTGATCCTTGGCGGCCAAGATCGGCTGCTTCGTCCGGCCAAGCACCTTGGACGGGTCGTTCTTGTCGAGCAAAGCCGCGCCGATCGAATATTTGCGCATCGCGCCGACGCCGTGGGTTAGCAGCAACCAGCCTTCGTCCACCTCGATGGGCGGACCGCAATTGCCGATCTGCACCAGTTCCCAGGGATAGACGGGCGTCAGGATCTTCTCGCCATCGTCCCAGTGGGTCAGCGAATCGGACTTGAGCAGGAACAGGTTCTCGCCGTCCTGCCGCCCGATCATCATATACTGGCCTGCCACCTTGCGCGGGAACAGCGCCATGCCCTTGTTCCGCGCCGCCGCGCCGGTCATCGGCACGAGGTCGAACGCGCGGAAATCGCGGGTGCGCATCAGTTCGGACTGGATGCCCGAGCCGTCATAGGCGGTGTAGGTGCCGATCCACTCGACCGCGCTGTCGTCATGTGTGAACTGGACGATGCGCATGTCCTCCAGCCCCTTGGACTGGGCCTGGGTGATCGGGAAGATGACCGTGCCCGACAGGGTCGAATCGCGGTGGCGGTGGACCGTGATCGGGCCGCTCGGCATCTCATACTCGCCCCAGCCATGCACGTCCGTCGCGGTCGCGAAGGGTGGCTCGGGCGCCAGGCGCAGCTGATTCTGGTCGTTGATGATGCCTTCGCGGAAGGCGACCGAGGAGATATGCCCCTCACCCACCGACCGCATCGACATCAGGATACGCTGCGACCCCGGCTGGATGCCGGTCTGGTCGAAATGCGGCACCGCCGACGGGTTCATCAGCGCGGCCGCGGCATAGCTGTATTCGTGGCAGAAATAGGCCCCGATCAGCTGGCGCTTCTCGTCGCCGATCTTCGACCCATCCAGCTTCAGCAGATCCTCGATCTGGTCGTAGCGGGTCATGAAGACGCGCCGCGTCTGCCAGTGCCGGGCCTCGAAATCCTTCAGCACGGCTTCCAGCTGGTCACTCGCTTCCTGCGGCGACATGGCCAGCACTTCGCCGACCAGCCGTTCGGTCCGGCTGGGGGGTGCGCCATTGCCACCGCCCCAGGCGATGTGAAACGGCCGCACCACGACGCGCGAAGGATCGGCATGAAGCCGCAGCCGGTGGTTGAAAAGATCCATCGCGCTACCGTCTCGCCACTTTACCAAAAACGCTCATCACTTCCCCCGAACATGACAGCATGTCAGGCAATGTGACGATCGGCTCCTGCCATGGATGACGCGGAATGGCAAAGGCTGGCTATCGCGCAATTGGCGAGTTGCAGCGCCAGGATCGATTCGGCCCCCTGGTTGCGGTTGAGGCCGGTCGGCATCAGCCCGTCGAAACAGCCGCCGTCCTGCGCCGTCGCCAGCGGCAGGTCGAGGTCGTTGGCACCCAGGAACCAGCCATAGGCCCGCTCACCCTCGGCGATCCAGCGCGAATCGCGGGTGGCGGCATAGGCCGACTGGCACGCCTCTACCGTCGCCTGCGCCTCCAGCGGCTGCTGGTCGAACTGCAACGGCTCGGCATAGGGACGGCCGAAGCTCTCGCTGCCGACCGCGCGGAAGCGGCCTTCGGGCGAGGTCTGCTTGCCGACGATCCAGTCCAGCGTGGAAATACCGCAATCGATCAGGTCCTGGCGACCCAGCGCACGCCCCGCCTCGATCAGCGCCTGCGGCACGCGGGCATTGTCATAGGCCAGCACGATCTCGAACCACTGCCATTCGGGGCGACGCGCCTCCTCGAGCAAAGCGAGGTGCAGCGGGGGCAGCTTTTCCAGGATGGCACGCGCCAGCTGATGCCCCGGCCGCGCCTCCAGCATGGCCGCCGCGCCCAGCATCGCAAAGGCCTGTGCCCGCAGCGATCCCAGGTCCAACGCCAGCGAGGCGGTCGCGTCGAACCACATCTGCGCCCAGTCGCGATGCTTGGCCTGCTGCGCATCGCGAGCGGTCACGCCCAGCGCCCAGAGGGTGCGACCGTTGGAATCCTCCGACCCCACATCCTCGCACCAGCTGCGGTCGAAGCGCATGAAGTTGCGATAACGGCGCGCTTCCGGGTTCCAGGCATATTGCAGGAACGAGGCGTAGATGGTCGTCCACTTGTCGCGTGTGACCGGATCGATATCCGGCGCCTGGGTCATGAAGATCAGCGCGCGTGCATTGTCATCGATGCAATAGCCATGGCGGCGATCGGGGATCGAGTAGATGGCATGCTGCAACATGCCGGTCGAATCGCTCATTCGCTCGACGGCGGCGATATCGGCCTTCAACGGCTTGATGCTGGTCTGGTATGATCCGGCGATCCGGCGCGGACGGGCGGTGATCGCCGCCGCCATCTGCTCCAGCGCCGCCTCGGCCAGGCGCGGCCAGATCATGGTGCGGCCACGGGCATAAGCGCGGCTCGACAGGCGGTTGCGGGCCACGTCGTCGGTCAGCAGCCGGTCGATCTCGCGGGCAAAGGCGTCCGCATCGCAGAAATCGACGAGGACGCCGTGATCGTCGCCCAGGATCTCGACGGCGTGGACATAAGGCGTGGAGACCACCGCCTTGCCGACACCGACCGCATAGGACAGCGTGCCGCTCGTGATCTGGGCGGGGTTGGTATAGGGCGTCGCATAGATGTCGGCGGCCTGCAGATATTCGATCAGGTCGTCATGCTCGACGAATGCATCGACAAAGGCGACATTGTCGGCCACGCCGCGCGCCTCGGCCAGCGCCTTCAACCGATCGCGATAGGCCTCGCCCTCATGCGCGATCAGATTGGGATGCGTCGCGCCCAGCACGACATAAAGCAATTCCGGATGATGCGCGGCGACGGCGGGCAGCGCCTCGATGATCGTCTCGATCCCCTTGTTCGGTGCAAGCAGGCCGAAGGTGAAGACCACCTTTCGCCCTTCCCAGCCGAACTTGGCCTTCAGCGAGTCGGGCGAGATCAGTTCGCGGTCCGGCACGCCATGCGGGATCATCGCGATCTGGCGCGGGTCCGCGCCATAGATGCGCTGGAGGATGTCGCGACCCTTGTCGGCCATGACGATGATCCGGGCGCAGCGACGCAGCAGCCCCTCCATCACCCGGCGTTCGTCGGCGGAGGGCTTTTCCAGGACGGTATGCAGCGTCGCGATCACGGGCAACGTGGTCCGGTCGAGCAGGGCCAGCAGATGCTCACCGGCGGCACCGCCATAGATGCCATATTCATGCTGCACCCAGATCGCCTGCGCACCGCTCGCCTCGATCCGGCGGGCCATGTCGATATAGGCTCCGCGCTCATGCTGCGGGATGGCGGCGGTCACGGCGGGGGGATAGGCGTAACGCCCGGGATGATCGTCCATCGCGTAAACATCGACGGCCAGATCGGGGAAGCGGTTGCGCAACGCGGAATAGACGTCGGTGGTGAAGGTCGCGAGCCCGCATTGACGGGGCAGGAAATTGCCGATCAGCGCCAGTCGTTCGATCACGGTTCCGTTCGCATCCACCATATCGCTTGTCCTTGCAGGTGCGAGGGCGGCGGCAAATCCGCAAATTCCCTCACGTCAAGGTTAACCCGCGATGAGCGGCGAAGGTTGCAATGCGTATGACATATTTGCTGCACCGCACTCGGACGCTGCGTCCAAATGGCGTCACGCAGCGCCGAAGCGTGTGCCCGTGACGGGGATGCGGGGTGGGTCCCTTGGATCAGGGTCTTGGAGCGGATCGCCGGGGACCGATATTTTCCTTCCCTCGCCCCTGTCCGGGGGCGAGGGAAGGCGTTCTCTTAGCGCGCAGGAACGCGGTCGGCCGCGTCGCGGACGGCCTTGCCGTCAACCGCCGCCTTGCCGACAGGCTTGAAGCCGGCCTCATAGGAGATGCTGGCCTTCTTGCGCTGATCCTTGAGCGTCTGGCCCAGTGCATCGGCGATCGCCTTGCGCCGCAGGATCTCGCCCGCCAGCGCGCGTGCGGGTTCGCCCGTGACGGGTGCCGCCATGCGCTGGACGATCGCATTGGCCGTGTAGGTGCCCTGATAGGGCAGCAGGATGGGATCGCCCGTCGGCTGCTTGGCCACCTGTGCCGCGATCGCAGCCGGGAGGAACGCCGAGTCGACCAGGACATGATCGCGCGTGAAGGGCGTGGCGTCGCGGGTCAGTCCGTCCGCCAGTGCATCCAGCGTCTTGAACTGGCCAAGCGCCAGCAATGCCTCGGTGCTGGCGGGCTGGGCGAAGCGAATCTGGTCGACATAGAATTTCTGTCGCTGCGCGAATTCGTAAGGGTGTGCGGCGATATAGGCGTCGACGGCCTGGACGTTCGGCACCGGCACGGTGTTGGCCAGCTTCTGCGCCAGCATCTCGACCAGCAGCTTCTGCTCCTGCCGTTCGCGCTGGGCGGCGAATTCGGGGGTCTTGTCGATCCCCATCTTCTGCGCCGCCTGCGCCAGCAGGGTACGGTCGACCAGCTGGGGCAGGATCACCTTGCGATAGGCGAGGCGGTCGATGCCCGGCGGCGCATCGGCCAGCTCGGCATCCAGCGCCTGGGTGGTGATCGCCTGTCCGTCGACCTGCGCGACACCCTGCCCCCCGGGCTTGGACTGGCATCCCGACAGGGTCAGCAGGGCGAGGGAGACGGCGCTCCAGGACCAATGTTTCACGCGAAGACTCCATGACCACATACCGCGTCCACCCCGCAGGCGGATGCCGGTTCGACTCTTACCGTTCCTGCGTCAAAAGCGGTTGCGATATTCTTATCCCCGCTTCGGGCGGCGTGGAATTTCCGATGGGCGACATGAAAAAATCGGCCGCCCGTCGGACGACCGATTTTCGATGGCCGACGCGGTGCGCGACGAACGCACCGCGATAGGCGGATCAGGCGATGGCGGCGCGCGGCGCGGTGCCGCGACGGCGCAAGACATAGCCCACCAGCACCAGACCCAGCAGCATCATCGCCCAGGTCGCGGGCTCCGGCACGGCGGTGGGGGCCGAAGCCGCGCCATAAGCCTGGCCGTTGGTGTAGGACGACACCTTCGTAGTCAGGCCGGTGGTCGGATCGATCGTGTAGATCGCATTGTCCTTCACACCGAACAGCGCGTCGACCGTCGAGGCCAACCCGAATATGTTGGTCGTGCCGCCGATCAACCGGCTGGCGCCGGTCAGCGGATTGACGACCGCCAGACCCAGATTGCTGGCGAGGTACAGCTGCCCCTTGAAAAAGGCCAGATCGCCCGCCGACTCCGGGTTGCCCATCGATCCGATCAGGCTGGCCTGCCCGTTGCTGGTATTGATCTTGTACAGATTGTTATTGCCCGCCCCGTACAGGGTGCCGTCCGATCCGAAGACCAGACCATTGACGAACGAGCCCATCGAGCCGAGCGCCGTGGTTGCGCCACCGCTCGTCGAGATCTTGAACAGCGTACCCCCATCGACGCCGAACAGATCGCCACCGCTGTTCAGCGCGATGTCGAACATCACCGTGCCGGTGTTACCCAGGACGGTGCTAACCTTGGTGGTCGTGTCGTAGGACACCAGGCCACCATTGGAGTCGTTGATGATGATCGTGGGATTGGCGCTTGCCGTTCCTGCCGCGCCAAGCCCGATCAGCGTGGCAACCGCCATGGCGAAATGTTTGACGATCTTCTGCACGGCCCTGTTCCTTTTCGCATCCCGATGACACGTTCCTTGCCACGACTTCTAAATCGCGGGTCGGACGTCTTCAAGGATGGAAGATGTTTCACATTGGGATGAAACAGGGGTTGGGCCGCGGGCGGATCAGCCGCGACCGCGATAACCCGCCACGCCCTGATCGGGCAGCCACAGATCGGCGGGCGGGGCCGAGGACTGCCAGAACACGTCGATCGGGATGCCGCCGCGCGGATACCAATATCCGCCGATGCGAAGCCATACGGGCTTCATCTCGTCGAACAGGCGCTCACCGATGCCCACGGTGCAATCCTCATGGAAACCGGCATGGTTGCGGAAGCTGCCCAGGAACAGCTTCAGCGACTTCGATTCGACGATCGTCTCGCCGGGCACATAGTCGATGACCAGGTGCGCGAAGTCGGGCTGTCCGGTCACGGGGCACAGCGAGGTGAACTCGGGGGCCGCGAACCGGACCAGATAGGTACGCCCCGGACGGGGGTTGGGAACATAATCGAGCACCGCCTCTTCGGGGGAAGCGGGCAGCGCGCTGGTCTGGCCGAGATGCTTCATGAAGGCCATGTAGGATAATCATGCCCCAATCGCCAACGCTGATCCCGATCCTGGGCGACCAATTGTCGATGAACCTGTCCTCGCTGGAGGACGCCGACCCGAAGCGCACCATCCTGCTGATGATGGAGGTGGAGGACGAGACGGGTTACGTCCGCCACCACAAGGCCAAGATCGCCTATATCCTATCGGCCATGCGCCACCATGCCGAGGCGCTGAGGAAAGCGGGCTGGACGGTCGATTACGTCAAGCTGGACGACCCGGACAATGCGGGCAGCTTCACCGGCGAGGTCGCGCGCGCCGTCGAACGGCACGATCCGACACGGATCGTCGTGACCCAGGCGGGCGAATGGCGGGTCGCCGCCATGCTGGAGGCGTGGGAGACGATGTTCGCCGTCCCCGTCGACATCCGCCCCGACACCCGCTTCATCGCCAGCCAGGCCGAGTTCGAGGACTGGGCGAAGGACCGCAAGGAACTTCGCATGGAGTTCTTCTACCGCCTGATGCGCCGCAAGACCGGCCTCCTCATGAAGGGCGACAAGCCGGAGGGCGGCAAATGGAATTACGACGCCGACAATCGCAAGCCCGCGCCTAAGAAGGAGACGCCGCCCGAACCGCTGACCTTCGCACCCGACAGGATCACCCGCGAGGTGCTGAGGCTGGTCGCCGGACGGTTCGACAACCATCCCGGCTCGCTCGACGGCTTCGCCTATGCCGTCACCGCCGAGGATGCGCGAGCCCAGGCCGAGGCGTTCATGGCGCATGGCCTGCCCAGGTTCGGCGATTATCAGGACGCGATGCTGACCGGCCAGCACCAGCTGTGGCACTCGGTCCTGTCGCCCTATATGAATTCGGGGCTGCTCGACCCGCTGGAACTCTGCCGGATGGCGGAGGAAGAATATGAGGACGGCCATGCCAGCCTCAATTCGGTTGAGGGCTATATCCGCCAGATCATCGGCTGGCGCGAATATGTGCGCGGGCTCTATTGGCATGTCGGGCCGGATTATGTCGACCGCAACTTCCTGCGCGCGCATCGCAAGCTGCCCGGCTTCTACTGGACCGGCGAAACCGACATGCACTGCATGGCGCAGGCGCTGGGCCAGACGCTCGACACCGCGCATGCGCATCATATCCAGCGGCTGATGGTGACGGGCAACTTCGCCGCCCTGATCGGCGCCGACCCGGCCGAGGTGCATCGCTGGTATCTGGAAATCTATATCGACGCCTATGAATGGGTCGAGCTGCCCAATGTCGTGGGCATGAGCCAGTTCGCCGATGGCGGCATCATCGCGTCCAAGCCGTATGTGTCGTCGGGGGCCTATATCAACCGCATGTCGGATTATTGCGGGCATTGCCGCTATGATGTGAAGCAGCGCGTGGGCGAGGACGCCTGCCCGTTCAACGCGCTCTATTGGGATTTCCTCGCACGGCATGAGAGCCGGTTCGAGGGGAATGTGCGGATGGCGATGGCCTATCGGAACTGGAACCGGATGGCGGAGGAGGACCAGAAGGCCGTGCGGGCGCAGGCGGCGGGGTATTTGAAGGGATTGGAGTAGCCGGATTCCCATAGCCTTCGACTTTGCTCAGGCTGAACAGAGGTGGGGGGCATGGGGTCTTCCGCAACATCCGTTCAGCCTGAGCGAAGTCGAAGGCCACGCCCCACCCTTGCCACTAGCCGCTCCCCTCCCGCAGGCGGGAGGGGATGGGGGAGGGCAAGGAGTCTCAGCGAGACCAGCGCCCCCGACTCTTGCCCCTCCCCAACCCCTCCCCCTGCCGGGAGAAGGGCTTTGCTTGGCTTGCGACCCCGCCCCCAACGCGCCTAGGTACGGGGCAGCAACCAAGGGGAAGCACCATGCCGCCACTCATCACCCCGCAAGACCTATCCGCGATCGCGGGCGAGGCGGACGTGCGCATCCTGGACGTCACCTATTTTCTCGACGATGCGGACGGCACTTCGGCCCGGCGCGGCTTTGAGGACGGGCATATTCCCGGCGCACGCTTCCTGCCGCTGGGGGCGCTCGCCGATCGGGAGAGCGATCTGCCGATGACGCTCCCCGGGCCGGAGCAGTTCGCCCATGCGATGAGCGAGGCGGGTGTCGGCCATGCCGACCGGATCGTCCTGTACGATCGCTCGCCGCTGCACAGCTCCGCGCGGGTCTGGTGGCTGCTGACCCTGTTCGGCGCACAGTCGGTTTCGTTGCTCGACGGCGGACTGGAGGCGTGGCGCGCCGCCGGTCATCCCGTCATGGTCGGCCCGGCAGGCGCCCCCGAAGCGCCCGGCCTGTTCGTCGCCCATGCCGATCTGGCACGCGTGCGCAGCCTTCGCGAAGTGCTCACCCATGTCGAAGCGGGTGACGCACAGATCGTCGACGCCCGCTCGCCCGGCCGTTTCGCAGGCGCCGAGCCGGAGCCGCGCCCCGGTGTCGAACCCGGCCATATCCCCGGTGCGCTGAACCTGCCCTACTCCAAGCTGTTCGAGGCCGACGGCCGCTGGAAGTCTGCGTCAGCGATCGCCGACGCCTTCGCCGCCGCCGGAGTAGATCCCGCCAGACCGATGGTCGCCACCTGCGGATCGGGTATCACCGCCTGCGTCCTCGCTTTCGGGGCGGAGCGGATCGGCGGGCTGATGCCGGTCTATGACGGCAGCTGGACCGAATGGGGTTCCGACCCCAGCACCCCCAAAGCGAAAGACGTTTGACCGCGATGACCGACGACGACCTGCCCATCAAGCCCGCCACCCGTCTGGTCCAGGCGGGCCGCCGCACGGAATGGACCAAAGGCGTGGTCAACGTCCCCGTCTGGCGCGGCTCGACCGTACTCTACGACAATGTCGCGCATATGCGCGCCACCGGCGCGGGCGATCTGCACGAGAAGCTGTTCTACGGCCGCAAAGGCCTGCCGACCCAATGGTCGCTGGCCGATGCGCTGACCAGCCTGGAGCCGGGGGCGGAGGCGACCTTCCTCTATCCCTCGGGCGTGGCGGCGATCGCGGCGGCGCTGCTGTCGGTGCTGTCGCCGGGCGACGAGCTGCTGCTGGTCGACAGCGCCTATGACCCGACGCGCGGGCTGGCGACCGGGCTGCTGGCGCGGATGGGGATCACGACGCGCTTCTACGATCCGCTGGTCGGGTCCGGCATCGCCGATCTGATCGGCCCGGCGACCCGCGCGATCTTCCTCGAAAGCCCCGGCTCGCTGACCTTCGAGGTGCAGGACATTCCCGCCATCGTCGGCGTGGCCAAGGCCAAGGGCATCACGACGATCCTCGACAATACCTGGGCGACGCCGCTCTTCTTCCCCGCCATCGAGAAGGGCGTCGACCTGACGGTTCTCGCCTGCACCAAATATATCGTCGGCCATTCCGACGCGATGCTGGGGTCGGTGACGGCCGCGCCCTCGCACTGGGCGGCCTTGCGCGACACGAGTTTCCAGCTGGGTCAGGTCGCCAGCCCCGACGACGCCTATCTGGGCAGCCGGGGCCTGCGCACCATGGGCGTGCGCCTCGCCCAGCATCAGCAGAGCGCGCTGGCCATCGCCCGGTGGCTGGCCGAGCAGCCGGGCGTGGCGCAGGTGCTGCACCCGGCTTTGCCCTCCTGCCCCGGCCATGAGGTCTTCGCGCGCGACTTCCTGGGATCGAGCGGGCTGTTCGCCTTCGTCCTCGACGGCGGCAACGACGCCGCGCGCACCGCGATGCTCGATGGCCTTGCCCATTTCGGGCTCGGGTTCAGCTGGGGCGGCTATGAGAGCCTGGCCATCCCCGCCGACCCGCATCGCTATCGCAGCGTGACCAGCCGCGACTTCGCCGGGCCGCTGATCCGGCTTCAGATCGGGCTGGAGGATACGGACGACCTGATCGCCGATCTCGATCGGGGGCTTTCCCGCTTCCGGGCCGCGCGCGGATGACGCTGTTCGAATGGCTTCAGGCGAGCGGCATCGAACTGCCGACCCGCGCCGAGGCCATGGAGGCGGCGGTCGCGTCGGTCCTGACGCTCGCCATGCTGGCGGGCGGGGTGATCGCGGGGCGCAGGCTCGGCCCGCCCATCGCCGCGATGGTGCAGCGTTTCGCCATCGCCAAGGGCGAGACGCTGCACGCGCGAATCTGCGCGATCACCCGGCATGGCACCGCCGCTTTCCTGTTGATGACGCTGGGCGCGATCTGGCCCTGGGAGTCGCTGGCGGGGGTTCCCATCGGGCTGGCGCTGGGCGCGTCGGTGGCGCGCGCCGGGTTCCAGCTGCTGCGCGGGCTGAACCTGCCGCGCTGGCTGGCCTGGGTCTTCGCCACCGTCTGTTTCGTGGCGCTGTTCAGCCGCGAGATCGGCGGGCTGGAGCCGGTCAGTCGCCTGGCAGAGCAGATCGGCTTTACCGTCGGCTCGCGGCGATTTTCGGTCATGCTGCTGGTGACGATGCTGGTCACGGTGGTCGCGATCCTGGCCGTCACCCGCGCCGTCACCCGGATCACCGAGCAATGGATCGGCCATGCCCGCGGGCTGGACCCGACGCAGAAGCTGCTGGCCCAAAAGCTCGCCAGCATCGCCATCGTCGTCCTCGCCTTCTTCTTCGCGATGGATTTGCTGGAGATCGACCTGACCAGCCTGGCGCTGTTCTCGGGCGGGTTCGGCCTGGCGATCGGCTTCGGCTTGCAGAAGACGATCGGCAATCTGATCGCCGGGATCATCCTGCTGATGGACCGCTCGATCAAGCCGGGCGACGTCATCGCGCTCCAGAACGAGATCGGCTGGGTGAACAAGATCGGCGTGCGCGCCGTGTCGATCATCACCCGCGACGGCAAGGAGCATCTGATCCCCAACGAGAATCTGATGACGCAGGAGGTGGAGAACTGGTCCTATTCCGACCGCAACGTCCGCGTCCGCATCCCGGTCTCCATCGCCTATGACAATGACCTGCGCCTCGCGCAGGAACTGATGCTGCGCGCCGCCAACGAATCGCCGCGTGTCCTGAAAAGCCCCAAGCCGACCGTCTGGCTGATGAGCTTCGGCGACTATTCGCTTCAGCATGAGATATTGGCGTGGATCAGCGACCCGGAAAGCGGTGTCGGCAATGTCCGATCCGACGTGCTCAACCGCCTGTGGTTCCTGTTCAAGGACCATGGCATCGGCCTGCCCTATCCCCAGCGCGACATCCATATCCGCTCGCTGCCCACGGGGATGCGACACGAGAATCTCGACACCTGATCTGTGTTATTTGCGCAACATCGCGTCCCCCGAGCATCAGTCCATGTTCGATTATACTTGTGCAGCGCACCACGGCCTGCCAATCTTTCATGACTTGCCAAGGCAGACGGTCCGCCGGGTTCACCCGACATACAGAGGCCGCACCGATGCAAGCTTGCAGGTGAGAACATCGAATTTCCGTTTGAAAGGGAAACGATGCGCTTCTCCACGATCCTCCTTGGCGGCCTCTCGCTGGTCGCCGCGACGCCCGCCTTTGCGCAGGACAGCAGTGCGGATACCGCGCCGCCCTCACCGATCACGGTCAGCGGCAGCGCTTCGATCCTGACCGACTATCGCCTTCGCGGCGTGTCGCAGACCAACAAGAACGCGGCCGTCCAGGCCGCGCTGACCGTCGCGCATGAAAGCGGCTTCTATATCGGCACCTTCGCGTCGAACCTGGCGGGCTGGGGCACGTTCGGCGGCGCCAATATGGAGCTGGACGGCATTGCCGGGTACAAGCACACATACGGCACCGCGACCGTCGATGCGGGCGTGACCTGGTACACCTATCCGGGCGGCGCGTCCGAGACCGACGTGGTCGAATTCTTCGGCCGCCTGTCGGGCACCGCTGGCCCCGCGACGCTGACCGCCGGGGCCTATTACGCGCCCAAGCAGACCTCGCTCGGCAACTTCTCCAACACCTCGTACAGCCGGGGCCAGCGTTGGGACAACGTCTACCTGACCGGCGACGGCGCCGCCGCGATCCCGGGCACGCCGATCACCGCCAAGGCGCATATCGGCTATTCCAAGGGCAATCCGGGCCTCGGCCCCAACGGCACCAGCCTGTCGCCGACCGGCAGCTATTGGGACTGGTCGCTGGGTGCCGATGTCGCGGCATACAAGAACCTGACCTTCAACGTGTCGTATGTCGACACCGACATCACCAAGTCGAAGGCGGCCTATATCCAGCCGAACTTCTCGCAGGGTCAGGTGCCGGGGGGCGCCTCGATCTCGGATGCGACGGTGGTGTTCTCGCTGACCGCCGCTTTCTAAAGGATATAATGGCTTTTCGGGGGTGAAGGGGCGGTGCCGGTGACGGCGCCGCTCTTTTCCATGGCAGCGGCAAGAAAGCCCCCTCGCCTCGGGCCGAAGACGCGCCTAAGCTGACGCCCTCTCGTCGTGGAGTGCGTTCGATGATCCGGTTCCGCCACGCTGCCCTGTCCCTCGCTCTGTTGCCCGCGCTGGTCGTTCCGTCCGCTGCGGCCTCGTCGCTCCAGAACGCGCTCCCCATCGCGCCGACAAAGCCCGGCAGCTCGGGCCGGGTGCTGGTCCAGTGGGTGCCGGGCGAGATACGCTGCCACGGCGTGCCGGTGACGGGACAGCCGATCCGGCGGCCCTGGAATCAGCTCGGCTGGGTCGGCAATGCCACGCAGAACGCGATGACCCTGCATTTCGCGATCGATCCGACCGGCCGCCCGGTCTCGCTGACCCGCGAGACGACGGGCTTCGTGCCGCTGTCCGAGGATGTAGAACCCGCCCTCGCCGCCAGCCGCTTCGCCCCCCAGGCCCCGCAGCAGGATTGCACCGTCACCTATATGATGCGCAGCAGCGCGCTGGCGGGGGCGGATGGGCTGGAGCTGATGGCCTATACCGTCCATCCCGTCACGGGGCCGCTGCCCGAGGAGGGCTGGCAGCGGATTCGCGATGCGGGCGGCGACTGCCTGACCAATCCTCAGCCGCAACCGCTCGAACGGCACTTCCCCGATTTTGCGACCATTCCCGCAACGCCCGGCGTGCAGGACTGGTCGATGATCCGTTATGACGTCGATGCGGGCGGGCGGACGCGCGGAGCCGCGCTGCTGGCGGGGACAGGCAATCGCGCGCTGGATGCCGCCGCGTTGAAGGCCATCCGCGAATCCCGCTTTACCAAGGGTGCGAGGAGCGGCTGCCTCTATCCCTATTGGCGCGCGGCAGCGAAGCTGCCCGCCCCCGACATGCCCGAGGCGATCCGCGCCACCAAGCTCGCGGGCAACTGCCCCGACGAGCATGGCTGGGCCGTGCCGCCGCAACTGCGCTTCCCCGAACCCTATCGCCGCCGCTCGATCGAGGGCTGGGCGGTCATCGGCTACGACGTCGCACCCTGGGGCCAGACGGGCAATCTGAGGGTCATCGCCGCCCAACCGGCGGACGGCTTTGGCGAGCAGGCGCTGGCGATGATCCGCGATGCGAAATTGCCCGCCAGCCAACAGGGCTATACCGGCTGCGTCGACCGGGTGCGGTTCAAGATCACGCCCGAACCCGCGCCCAGCGCAGGTGGCGAAGGCGGCGCGCCGGTGCCTGGTATGTGAAGCGGCAGGACATGAGTCTGACCCAAGCTTAGCCCCTCCCCTTCAGGGGAGGGGTTGGGGTTGGGCACCGCCACGAACACTATGCTTGCGCAAGCGCCCCACCCCCGGCGCCTCCCCTGAAGGGGAGGGGTGCATCAGCCCAATCGATGCCCAATGAAAAAGGGCCGGGAAGGCGATCCGCCCCCGGCCCTTTCCCTAACACTCGCCCGGCGTCACTTGGTCGCGGCGCGCGCGTCCTGGCCGTCGCCTTCGGGGGCGGCGACGATGTCGCGGGTGGTCGCACCCTTGTCGACGACGTTGGTGCCGGGATCGCCGACCGACGAGCGGATACCCGCATCGGCGCTGTCGGCACCGGCATTCTGCACCAGGCCATATTCCGACTGGCTACGCGCCGCCTGACCGCCGAACAGCGCATCCAGCGTCTGCTGCTGGCCGCTGCGGGTCTGGACGGGCGCGGCGCCCGGCTGCGGCGGGACCAGCGCGAAGTCGGGCGGGATCACCAGCGAGGGCTGGCGCGCGACGGCGAATTCGTCGGGGCGCGCCCGGTCGAGGCCACGCCCGGCCCCACATCCCGTCAGCAACGCGGCGCAGGACAGACCTGCGATGACGGGCACCAACTTACGCATTGCTCTTCTCCACGGGAGCGGGCCGGTCGCGCACGAGAAGCGCGCGCGCCAGCAGAACCAGAACGCCTATCGTAATCGCTGCATCAGCGACATTGAAGACCAAAAACGGACGCCACTCGCCGAAGTGAAGATCGGCGAAGTCGACGACATAACCGAAACGCACCCGGTCGATGATATTGCCCAGCGCCCCGCCGAGCACGCAGCCGAGTGCGACCTGATCGACCGGATTGCGCTCTCGCGTCATCCAGAAGGCGACCGCCAGCGCGATCGCCCCGGTCATCGCGACCAGCGCCCAGCGCGACGCGTTGCTGTCGGCGGTCAGCAGCCCCAGCGAAATGCCGTAATTGGGCACGAAACGCAGGTTGAAGATCGGCATGATCTCGCGCACGTCACCCAACGACCGGAGGCCCATCGGCCCGGTCACCGCCCATTTGATGACCTGATCGACCAGGAACAGCGCCAGCGCCGTCACCAGTCCACGCTTGGGCAGATTAGCCATGCGCGACCACCTCGGCGCAGCGTCCGCACAATTCCCCATCCGCCGCGACATCGGGCAGATGACGCCAGCAGCGGCCGCATTTGTGCTTGTCCGTCCGGGTGACGGAGACGGTATCGGCCATGCCGACGTCCGCGACGATGAACGCCTCGGCCAGCGCGTGCGGCTCGAGCGGCAGCGACGGCACCATCACCTCGGCCTCGTTGGACGAGCGCACGGTCTTTTCGCGACGCAGCGGCTCGATCGCCTCGGTCACTTGCGCGCGAAGCCCACGAATCTCGGTCCACCGCGCCATCAGCGCCTCGTCCTCGCCCAGCTGCGGCAATTCCGGCCATTCGAGCAGATGGACCGAACCATCCTCCGACGGGAAGCGCGACTGCCACACTTCCTCGGCGGTAAAGCACAGGATCGGCGCGGCATAGCGGACCAGCGCGTGGAACAGGATGTCGAGCACGGTGCGATAGCTGCGCCGCTTGGGATCGGTCGCGGCGTCGCAATAGAGCGAGTCCTTGCGGATATCGAAGAAGAAGGCCGACAGGTCCTCATTCGCGAAATCGGTCAGCGCGCGCAGATAGCGGTTGAACTCGAACGCGTCCGCCGCACGCCGCAGCTCGGTGTCGAGCGCGGTCAGGCGAGCGAGGACGTAACGTTCCAGCTCGGGCATCGCGTCGAACGAAATGCGCTCTTCTTCCGTAAACCCGTCGAGCGCGCCGAGCATATAGCGGAAGGTGTTGCGCAGCTTGCGATAGCTGTCCGAGGCGGTGGCGAGCACCTCCTTGCCGATGCGCACATCCTCGAAATAATCGGTCGAGGCGGTCCAGATGCGCAGGATGTCGGCGCCCGACTCGCCGATGATCTTCAGCGGATCGACGACATTGCCCAGCGACTTGGACATTTTGCGCCCCTGCCCGTCGAGCGCGAAGCCATGGGTCAGCACCGCGTCATAGGGTGCCCGGCCGCGCGTGCCGCACGACTCGAGCAGCGACGACTGGAACCAGCCACGATGCTGGTCCGAGCCTTCGAGATACAGGTTCGCGCGCGTACCCTCGCCGTACCGCGCCTCGATCACGAAGGCATGGGTCGAGCCGGAGTCGAACCACACGTCGAGGATGTCGTTGACCGGCTCGAAATCGGCCAGATTATAGTCGGCCCCGAGCAGCATCTGGTGATCGGCGGTGAACCACGCATCCGCCCCGCCTGCGCGGAAGGCGTCGAGGATGCGGGCGTTGACCGCCTTGTCCGTCAGATATTCGCCGGTCTGGCGGTTCACATAGAGCGCGATCGGCACGCCCCAGGCGCGCTGGCGGCTGATCACCCAGTCGGGGCGGCCCTCGACCATCGAACGGATACGGTTGCGGCTGCGCTCGGGCACCCAACGGGTCCGCTCGATCGCGTCGAGCGCGGTCTGGCGCAGCGTCGCGCCATTGCCCAGCGGCACGGTGAGCAGCGGCGTCACGCCCGAAATCGGGTCGACATTCGCCATCGCCAGATCGGGGATCAGCGAGCTGTCGGCGCGGTCCATCGGGATGAACCATTGCGGCGTGGCGCGGAAGATGACCTTCGCCTTGGACCGCCAGCTATGCGGATAGCTGTGCTGGAAATCATCGGAAGCCGACAGCAGTGCGCCCGTTTCGCGCAGGTCCGAACAGATCGGGCCGTCGGCGGCGACGAACTTCTTGTTGATGACGCTGCCCTGGCCGCCCAGCCATGCCCAGTCGGGGCGATAGGTGCCGTCGCCCTGCACCGCGAAGACCGGATCGATGCCGTGCGCCTTGCACAGCAGGAAGTCGTCCTCGCCGTGGTCGGGGGCCATATGGACCAGGCCCGTACCCGCCTCGGTGGTAACGAACTCGCCCGCCAGGAATGGGCGGGGCTTGGCGAAGAAACCGCCCAGCTTGTGCATCGGGTGGAGCGCCGTCGCACCCTCCAGCACCGGCCCCTTGGCGAGCGCGATGAAGGTTTCCATCGCGATGCCGGTCCGCTTGGTGAAGGCGGGCAGCAGCGGCTCGGCGACGAGATAGCGACGCCCCGCGCTCTCGAAGTGCAGATAGTCGATCGCCTCGCCATAGCTCAGCGCCTGGTTGACCGGGATCGTCCAGGGGGTCGTCGTCCAGATGACCGCCAGCGCACCGACCAGATCGGGATATTCGGGGCAGGACGCGACCTCGAACCCGACATCGATCTGGGTCGAGACGATATCCTCATATTCGACCTCGGCCTCGGCCAGCGCGGTCTTTTCGACCGGCGACCACATGACCGGCTTGGCCCCGCGATAGAGCTGGCCCGATTCGGCGAACTTCAGCAGCTCGCCCGCGATCACCGCCTCGGCGTCATAGGTCATGGTGAGGTACGGGTTGGCCCAGTCGCCCATGATGCCCAGCCGCTCGAACTGCGCCTTCTGCGTGCCGACCCAGGTGTCGGCATAGGCGCGGCACTCGGCGCGGAACTGCGCGACGGGCACCTCGTCCTTGTTCAGCTTCTTGGCGCGATAGGCTTCCTCGACCTTCCACTCGATCGGCAGGCCGTGGCAGTCCCAGCCGGGGACATAGGGCGCGTCCTTGCCCATAAGGGTCTGCGAGCGGACGATGATGTCCTTCAGCACCTTGTTCAGCGCATGGCCCATATGGATGTCGCCATTCGCATAAGGCGGGCCGTCATGCAGGATGAACCGCTCGCGCCCGCTACGCTCGCGGCGGAGGCGGTCGTACAGCCCCATCCTGGCCCAGCGATCCAGGATCGCCGGTTCCTTGGCGGCAAGTCCCGCCTTCATGGGGAAATCGGTCTTCGGCAGGAAGACGGTGTCGCGGTAATCGGGCGCGTCGCTCATAGGGGACACGCCCTTAACGACTTTAGGTTAACACGTCATGCCGGATTATGCGACGAAAGTATCTGGCGCGCACGGAGACAATCGGCGTCCATCTGCGTGACCAGGGCATCCAGCGAGTCGAACTTCGCCTCGGGCCGCAGATAGTCGATCAGCTCGACGGTCAGGCGTTGACCGTAAAGGTCGCCGTCGAAGTCGAAGAAATGCGGCTCCAGCAATTCCTTGGGCGGATCGAACTGGGGCCGGATGCCCAGATTGGCCGCGCCGTCCAGAACCCGCCCGTCGTCCAGCCGCCCGCGCACCGCATAGATGCCGTAGGCGGGGCGCAGATATTCGCCCATGTCGAGATTGGCGGTCGGATAGCCGATGGTGCGGCCCAGCTTGTCGCCATGCTGCACCACGCCTTGCAGGGTGTAGGGCCGGGTCAGCAGCCGCGCCGCCGTCTCCGGGTCGCCCGCGATCAGCGCGGCGCGAATCCGGCTGGACGAGATCGTCTCGCCATCCAGCATCACCGGCGCCACCGCATCGGTCGAAAAGCCATGCGCCCGGCCCCAGGCGCGCAGCGACGTCACATCGCCGCTGCGCGCGCGACCGAAGGTGAAGTCCTCGCCGGTCACCACGCCGCCGACCCGCAACGCAGCGAGCAGCCGCGCCTGCACGAAATCCTCGGCCGACAGCGCCGCCAGTTCCTCGTCGAAGCGGAACACCACCATCGCGTCCACCCCTGCCGCCGCGAACAGCCGTTCGCGCTGGTCGAGCGTGGTCAGGCGGAACGGCGCGGCGTCGGGCCTGAAATAGCGGATCGGATGCGGATCGAAGGTGGCGACCAGCGCGGGCCGCCCTTCCGCCCGCGCGCGTGCGACGGCGGCACCGACCACCGCCTGATGCCCCAGATGAAAACCATCGAAATTGCCCAGCGCGACGATTCCGCCCGCCAGATGCGCCGGGATAGGCCCCGCGCCGTCAACACGCTGCATGGGCCGCGCTATAACAGGCCGCGCCGAATTGGCTAGGCACGCGACAGGATGCGATTGCCCAGCCCGCCACTGGCCAGATCGCGCAGCATCTCGGCGCGGGCCAGCGTTTCCTCCAGCGGCACGCCGACGCCGACCGCGACACCGCCCGACATGGTGACCGCACCGATCGGCTCCCCCGATCCGCGCAACCGCAGCGTCCGCTCGCGCATCGCGACGCGCGCATCCTCCATCATGCCCGCCAGCGTGGACAATGGCCGTCCGCGCAGCACGACGAGGAACAGATTGCCCTGCCAGCGGACGATCTCCGTCCCCTCGCACGCCTGGCGCAGCGTGGCGACGAAGGCGCGCAGCACATTGTCGGCGACCGAGCGCCCGTAACGTTCGTTGATCCCCTCCAGATCGTCCAGGCTGCACGCCGCCAGCACATAGCCATGCGGCTCGCTGGCCAGCCTCTCGACCATCGCCCGCGCGCCCGTCCGGCTGGTCACGCCGGTCAGCGGGTCGATGCGGTCGTCGGTTTCGCCGGGCTCCATCCGGGAGCGCAGACCCGCGATATTGCTGGCCAGTTCCTCCAGGTCGCGTTCGGTCTTGGAAATGCGGGCGATCAGCTGTTCGAGCAGGGTGGCGATGGCGCGGGTGTCGGGGCCGACATCGTTGCTGCGATGCGCATGGGACAGCGCCATGACCTGTTCCGAGAAATCGCTGGTGATCGCCCTGGCGTCAGAAGTCAGCGCCTCCAGCGTCTCGGCCTGTTCACCCAGATCCTGCTCCATCTGGATCCGGCCGAGCCCCAGGTCGGCCACTTCATGCTCGCGGACCAGCGGCATCAGCTCGCGGACATCGTCTTCGGTCAGGCGAACACCGCCATCCGTCCGCCGCGCGACCTCTCCGCCGAGCGGGCCATAGGGGTGGAGGATCGCCTGCAACGCCAGCGCGTAGCTGGTGGTGGTCCGGGCCAGTCGATGCCGATCGAGGAACGCGACCGCTTCGTGACTGGCGTCGAGAAGGCCGACCGGATCGCTGCCCGTCCGACACCCCTGCGCACTCCCCCCGTCGATGATCATCCGACACTGCCCGCTGCCAAGACGAATGCGGTTGATGCCGCGATTCTTTATCCGACCATGGGTTTACGGATATCGTATCAACAAATGAAGATAGGTTGAGGGGTTTTTCGTCAAACCGTTCAGATGCGGCCAAGGCCGCGCCCTTCTGCTATCGCTCCAGCGTCACAAAGGAATAGGATGGGCGCCCATCGACAGCGGGATGATCCTGTCGCTCGACTTCGCGCCAACTTGAAAACGCGTCGACAACAGTATCACCCTCGGCGTCGATATTGATTTCGGTCAATTCCACCCGATCGGCGATGTCGCGGAACAGGTCGAAGATTTCCGCGCCGCCGATCACCGCCACCGGCCCCTCGCCCGCCAGCGCAAGCGCACCCGCGACGTCGTGCGCGACCTCGGCGCCCGGTGCGCTCCAGTCATGGTCGCGGGTCAGGACGATATGCCGTCGCCCGGGCAGCGGCGCGGGAAAGCTGTCGAAGGTCTTGCGGCCCATGATCATCGGCTTGCCCATGGTCAGCGCCTTGAAGCGCTTGAGGTCGGCGGGCAGGTGCCAGGGCAGCCCCCCATCGCGCCCGATCACCCCGTTTCGCGCGCGGGCAAGGACCAGCGTGATCATATCGCGACCGGCGCCTTGATATGGGGTTGCGCGACATAGTCGTGGAGGACGAAATCCTCTGGCTCATAGCCGTCGATGGCGTCGGGGCGGCGCAGGATTTCGAGGCGGGGCAGCGCGCCCGGCTCGCGGCCCAGCTGGGTCTTGGCCTGCTCCAGATGGTTCAGATACAGGTGGCAGTCGCCGCCGGTCCAGATGAACTCGCCCACCTCCAGATCGCATTGCTGCGCCAGCATATGGGTCAGCAGCGCATAGGAGGCGATGTTGAACGGCACGCCCAGAAAGATATCGGCCGAGCGCTGATAGAGTTGCAGCGACAGGCGGCCGTTCGCGACATGGGTCTGGAACAGGCAGTGGCACGGGGCCAGCGCCATGGCGTGGAGGTCGCCGGGGTTCCACGCGGACACGATCTGGCGACGCGAGGCGGGCTGGGTGCGGATCTGTTCCACCAGCTCGGCGATCTGGTCGATATGGCGGCCATCCGCCGTCGCCCAGTCGCGCCACTGCTTGCCATAGACCGGGCCGAGATCGCCCTGCTCGTCGGCCCATTCGTCCCAGATGCTCACCTTGTGCTCGTGCAACCAGCTGACATTGGTGTCGCCGCGCAGGAACCACAAAAGTTCGACGATGATCGAGCGCAGGTGGAGCTTCTTGGTGGTCAGGGCCGGAAAGCCCTTGGCCAGGTCGAACCGCATCTGGTGGCCGAAGACCGACAGCGTGCCGGTGCCGGTCCGGTCCATCTGCTGCACGCCCTGGGTCAGGACCCGGTCCATGAGATCGAGATATTGCCGCATGATCCGGGCCTAGCGCCGCGCGCGGCCGGAGCCAAGCCGAACCGGATCGGCGCGGGATGAAGCTGCGTCCGGGCCGCGATTCGGGCACTTCCGTCGGTGTACCGCTTACCCCGCCCTGCCCCGATGATCCGCACGCGACAGGATGCGCTGGCGCTGTTCGCCGGATTGGATCGCGACGGCGGCGAGGCGATGGGGATCGCCTATCTGGGTTCGGAACGGATGCTGTTGGGCTTGCGCCATGTCGCGGGGCACAGCGATTCGGTGACGGTTCCGGTCGCCCGGATCGCCCGCGATGCGATCCTGCTGGGGGCCGGTGCGGTGCTGATCGCGCACAACCACCCCGATGGCGACACCCGCCCCAGCGCGGCAGACCTGGCGCTGACCCGGCGGCTGGCGCAGGGGTTGGCGGCGCTGGACGTGATGCTGCTCGATCACCTGATCCTGGGAGGCGGCGAGGTCCTCAGCCTGCGGGAACAGGGAATGCTCTGAAAGCCCTCCTCCGCTGAAAGCCCCTCCTCCCGGCAGGGGGGAGGGGTTTGGGGTGGGGGCTATGCCACGGGCGACACCGCCCGGGGAGAAGCCCTCCCCCATCCCCTCCCGCCTGCGGGAGGGGAGAGCTTGTGGCCAGCGTTGGGACGTTTTTAGAACCCGAACCGCACCCGGCCGACGATCCTGTCCCCCGAATGCCGCGCATCGGCAAGCGCAAAGGCCGACGCCGCCCGCTCCGACACATCGGTCCCGACATAGTCCAGACCCAGCGTCACCGGGCCGGTGACATGCTCCACCCCGACCCGCCAGTCGCTATAGTCCCCACCGGGGCGAAGCCGTGCGGCGCGAAAAGCGTCTTCGGTCTTGCCGGTCGAATGGCCGACACCCGCCAGCACCGTCCAGGGCGTGCCCGGAATCCCTGCCTGCGCCCCGGCATGAAGATAGAGATTGTCGCCGCCGATCGCGCTTTGCGACGGCGCATAGTCCGCGCCAGCATTCACTTGCACCGGACCCAGCGTATAGGCCGCCGACCCGCCCAGTTCGACATAATCGGCGTTGAAGCCCGCCCCGCCGAACAGATGCCCGGTCACGTGTCCGCGCATCGTCACCGGGCCTAGCATCGTGGAGGCGCCAAGGGTCAGGTCGCCGACCACGCCCGCGCCGCCATGCCGGTCCGATTCGCGCAGTGCGACGATGCGGCCGCTCGCCTCGAACGGCCCGCTCGTCGCAAAGATATCGGCGGAGGGCGAAACCCGCCCCCCGCTCCAGCTCAGCCCCCGGCGATTCTCGTCGCTGTTCACCTCGACGCCGATCGCGGGCCGCTCCTGCGCGAGGAGCGGCGAGGCCATGGAGCCACCCAGCAGGGCGGCCAGAACAATGTTACGCAAGGTCATCCGGCGCGCGTCTCGGCATGGAGGCGATCCATCTCGGCACGCAACAGGCCATGGTCTTCCTGCGCCACGGCCTGAAGATGGTCGCGCACCGCGTCGTGACGCCGGGCGACGTCCTGCGCGATGGCGCTGCGGTTGGTGCTGCACCAGCCGGGGCGGCTGCCCTCGATCACGCGGTCCTGTGCCGCGCTGCGCATCAGCGCCGTGCCGCCGGCACTGCGCGCTTCGCGGTGGACGGTGACATTGGCGCTCCACAGGCAGCGCAGCGTCGAGGGACGACCGCCGGTCGTCACCGCGCCGATCTGCTTATGGGTCACGCCGATATCGGCGCTGTAGCGGACCGCGACCGGTCCCGAATGATGGTCGAGCTGGACGCGGTGTTCGAGCGCCCCGTCCGATGCCACCGCTCCACCGAGCGCAAGCCCGGCAATCAAAAGCATGTTCATCGTCATCTCCTTCTGCGGGACCCCGGCCCATGCTGACCGGTGGTCTATCGGCACCAGGCAGGGCCGATACGGGATCAATACATGACAAAGCTGTCATGTTCCAACTTTGTCGTAGCGACGGTGACGAATGGCCGACCCCTTCCTCCCCTGCAAGGGGAGGTGGCAGGGCGCAGCCCTGACGGAGGGGTGTAATCGCTGATAGGGTGGATTTTCCTCG
>NZ_BBPI01000073.1 GCF_000787715.1 Sphingomonas parapaucimobilis NBRC 15100 | reverse complement strand
AGAGGCCCCACCCCAACCCCTCCCCTGAAGGGGAGGGGCTTACGCTGATTCCATGTGACGTCATCCCGCTCTGGGGGAGGGGGCCGCAGGGATGTCGATCCACCCGACGCGTCAACCACCGCCCCTGGTGGTGAAGTCGATCCGTATACGGACCCATTCGCCGATCATCTCCTTGCCGTTGACGCGTGGTGCCCGGACGCGGAACTGCCAGGCGGCCTCGCGCATCGAGCGGGCCAGCCCGGAGCCGACGGGCGACTCGCCCAGGATCTGGCAATTCTCGACGCGGTAGCCGGGGATGGTGCGGCACGCGATCAACGCCCAGCCGCCATCGGGGGCGGGGCCGCGCAGATAGCCGTTCAACTCGGCATTGCTCGGGCGGCGCGGGAACCATTCCGCATTGTAAAGCCGCCGACCGCCCGGCCCCTCACCGGGGCCATAGGCCGATGCGCTGTCCTCGCCCCGGTCGTCGCCCTTGCTCGACCCGACACCCTTGCCTTCGCCCTTGGGCAGGGCGGCGATATCGCCTGCGTCGAACAAAGACTTGTCCCCCCATTGCCACGGCGTCGGCGCGGAGGTGTCGGCCTTCTTCTCGGGCTGCGGGACAGGGGTGTCGGCACGCTTCTCCGAGACCGGGGCCTTGGAACCGCCTGCCGCAGCGGGCTTGCGCGTCGCCGTGCGGGTCTTGGGCACCGGCGCGCCCGACTCCTTGTCATCCGGTGACACGGAGAAGGTGTTGAGGACCGAGGATTTCTCCGGGTCGATCGGCTTGGGCGCCAGATGGAACAGCAGCCATGCCAGCAACAGGTGCGCCAGCACGGTGAGCGTGATCGAGGCCCCCCGTTCGCGGAGTTTCTCACGGTAGCGCTCGGGGATGAACGACCAGCGCGAGGACGGAGGGACGACCGCGCTCATGATGGACATATCATCGGCCGGGACACCCCTCCGTCAGACCTTCGGTCTGCCACCTCCCCTTGCAGGGGAGGAAGGAACGACGCTCTCATGGCGCGTCGTCTTAGCCGAGAAGGACGGGGCGCATCAGGCCCGGTTGGCGGCGGAGAGCACCGCCCGGACGCTGGCGGTGGCGATGTCGGTGTCCAGCCCCACGCCGAACACGACCCGCCCATCCGGGGTCCGCGCCTCGACATAGGCGGCGGCCTGCGCGTCCGCGCCGTGACCGATGGCGTGTTCGTTATAGTCGATGACTTCCAGGTTCGGACCCGTGGTGTCGGCGAGTGCCGCGATCACGCTGGAGATCAGGCCGTTGCCGCGACCCGAGATCGACCGTTCCTCGCCATCCACCTGCACGCGGCCGATAAAGGTCCGCTGGCCGGTCGACCCGCTTTCCTCATAGTCGCGCAGCACGAAACGGTCGCCCTCGCGCGGCAGATAGGTCGCCTCGAACCCGCCCCAGATATCGGCGGCGTTCAGCTCGCGGCTGGTCGCGTCGGCCATCGCCTGGACATGGCGGCTGAAATCGGCCTGGAGCCGCTTAGGCAGCTTCAGCCCCTTGTCCTGCTCGATCACCCAGGCGACGCCACCCTTGCCCGACTGCGAGTTGACGCGGATGACCGCTTCGTAGCTGCGGCCCAGGTCGGCGGGATCGATGGGGAGGTAGGGGACTTCCCACAGATCGTCGTTGCGCTGGCCCTGGGCGGCGAAGCCCTTCTTGATCGCGTCCTGATGGCTGCCCGAAAAGGCGGTGAAGACCAGATCGCCCGCATAGGGGGTGCGAGGATGGACGGGCAGGTTGGTGCAGTAATTGACCGTGTTCACCACCTCGTCGATGTCCGACAGGTCGAGCTTGGGGTCGACGCCTTGGGTGTACATGTTGAGCGCGACGGTCACGAGATCGCAATTGCCGGTCCGCTCGCCATTGCCGAGCAGACAGCCCTCGACCCGGTCGGCGCCCGCCATCACGCCCAGCTCCGCCGCCGCGACGCCGGTGCCGCGATCATTATGCGTGTGGAGCGAGATGACCACCGAATCGCGATTGGGGATGTTGCGTCCGAACCATTCGATCTGGTCGGCATAGACGTTGGGCGTCGCGCACTCGACGGTCGCGGGCAGGTTCAGGATCAGCGGATGGTCGGGCGTCGGCTTCAGCACGTCCATCACGGCGGCGCAGACCTCGACCGAGAAATCCAGTTCGGCGGTCGAGAAGGTTTCCGGGCTATATTCGAAGAACCAGTCGGTGTTCGGGCGCTTGGCGGCTTCGTCGCGCAGGATCTTGGCACCCTCGACGGCGATATTGCGGACCTCGTCACGGGTCATGCCGAAGACGATCTTGCGCCAGGCCGGGCTGACCGCATTGTAGAGATGGACGATTGCGGTGCGCGCGCCCTCCAGGCTCTCGAAGCTGCGTTCGATCAGGTCGCGGCGCGACTGGGTGAGGACCTGGATCGTCACGTCGTCGGGGATGCGGTCGTTCTGGATCAGGCCGGAGATGAAGTCGAACTCGGTCGCGCCCGCGCTAGGAAAGCCGACCTCGATCTCCTTCAGCCCGACCTTCACGAGCAGGTCGAACATCCGCGTCTTCTTTTCCGCGTCCATCGGGTCGATCAGCGCCTGGTTGCCGTCGCGCAGATCGGTCGACAGCCAGCGCGGCGCCTTCGTGATCGTGCGGTTCGGCCATTGCCGGTCGGGCAGGGCGATGGTGGGGAAGGGGCGGTATTTGGTCGAAGGGTCGCGCAACATGATCGGGTCTTCCAACATTCTCGGCCGCGTCAGGCCAGGGGCGCGGCGGGTACGGAACTATCGGTTCATTCAGCCCTTAGGGAAGTCGCGCATGGCCACGCCGATCCTCCCCTAAGGGCGGATAAGTCGAAGCGAACGGAGCAGCAGCGCGGCGATCATGATGGAGCGGTTCATGCCGCGTCGGGGCGGGCTTGTCCATATCCCGCCGCACCGTGTGAACGCTTTGTTAAAGCGCCACCCGCCATCGACGGCGGCGAAGACCGGCAGGTGTGCCGGGCAGCGGGATACACCGATGTTGCGTCAACTCGTCTATATCAGCAGCGTGAAGGGGCTGGCGGTGGCCATCGACCCCGAGACGATCCTGATCGCATCGCGCCGCAACAATGCGCAGGCGGGCATTACGGGGCTGCTCTATTTCGACGGGCGGCGCTTCCTCCAGGCGCTGGAGGGTGAGGCCGAGGCGGTCGAGCGCCTGTATCGCCATATCGCGGCGGACCCGCGGCATCACGCGCTGGTCGTCCTGTCGGATCGCCATGTCGAGGCGCGCGAGTTCGGTGACTGGGCGATGGGCTATGCGATCAAGGGCGAGGACAAGGCCGCATTGATCGAGCGGATCGCCAGGCTGGCGGCGTTGGCCGCGCCGGAGGTTCGTGCGACGTTCGAGAGTTTCGCCGGGTTGAAGCGACTGTTCTGATCCGACCCCGGCCGCCCCTGGAATCGGGCGGCCGGGGTCGGGCAATGACCGCTTACTGCGCGGTGAAGGCGGCGTTGATCGTCAGGTCGACTTCGTCACCGACGACCGGGACATAGGCACCAACGCCGAAGTCCGAACGCTTGATCTTGGACGTGGCACGGAAGCCGATGTTCAGCTTCTTCGACATCGGATTGGTGCCCGCGCCGAAGAAGGTCGCGTTCAGCGTGACCGGCTTGGTCTGGTCCTTGATGGTCAGGTTGCCGGTGATGACCGCCTTGGTCCCCATCACCTTCACGCCCGTCGAGACGAAGCGCGCGGTCGGATAGGTCGCGGCATCGAAGAAGTCCTTCGACTTCAGGTGGTTCGCGAACGGCGCGGCGGTGACCGACAGGTCGTTGATCTTGAAGGTGACGTCGACCTTGGCGGCCTGTGGGCGGGCCGGGTCGATGGTCAGCGTGCCTTCCGACGCGCCGAACTGTCCCTCCAGCATCGAGAAGCCCATATGGTTCAGCGACCAGGTGACCTGGGTATGGGCGGGGTCGACGGCGTAGGTGCCCGCGACGACGCGCGAGGCGACCGGAGCACCCGGCTGGGTCTGGGCGATGGCGGGGGCGGCGAGGACGAGCGCCAGAGCGGCGGGGATGGCGAAACGCATGGGTAAACTCCCTGTTGGACGTTGGCCTTTGTGGGCCGTGCGGTGAACGCACGTCAAAGGCCAAGGTCGCAACGATGCGTTTCCGGGTTGGAGTGGGGTGGTGGGCTCTGCGAGGCTCCGTTGCCCTCCCTCATCCCCTCCCGCTTGCGGGAGGGGAGCGGTACGGGGCTGCCGTTACGCGCCACCGAAACCTATCAGCGGATGGAAAGGTCGGTCTGGGAACATGCCGTAGCTTCTAGGCACGCCCCTCCCGCAAGCGGGAGGGGATGGGGGAGGGTCACGGTGTCTCACCGAGCCCACCCCCCAGACGAAGATCAGTTCTTCGCCTTGTCCACCAGCTTGTTCGCGCCGATCCACGGCATCATCGCGCGCAGTTCGCTGCCGACCTGTTCGATCGGGTGGCGCTTGGCGGCGATACGGCTGGCCTTCAGCTCGGGCTGGCCGGCGCGGTTGTCGAGCACGAAGTCCTTCACAAAGCGGCCCGACTGGATGTCGGCGAGGACGCGCTTCATTTCCTTCTTCGTCTCTTCGGTGATGATGCGCGGGCCGGTCTTGATGTCGCCGTACTCGGCGGTGTTCGAGATCGAGTAGCGCATGTTGGCGATGCCGCCCTCATACATCAGGTCGACGATCAGCTTCAGCTCGTGAAGGCACTCGAAATAGGCCATTTCGGGGGCATAGCCCGCCTCGACCAGCGTTTCGAAGCCCGCCTGGACCAGCGCGGTCGCGCCGCCGCACAGCACGGCCTGCTCGCCGAACAGATCGGTCTCGCACTCTTCGCGGAAGTTGGTCTCGATGATGCCCGAGCGACCGCCGCCGACGCCGCTGGCATAGGCCAGCGCCACGTCATGTGCGTTGCCGCTGGCGTCCTGATGGATCGCGATCAGGCAGGGCACGCCGCCGCCGCGCACATATTCGCTGCGCACGGTGTGACCGGGGCCCTTGGGGGCGATCATGATGACGTCGATGTCCGCGGGCGGCTCGATCAGGCCGAAATGCACGTTCAGGCCGTGGGCGAAGGCGAGCGCGGCGCCGGGCTTCATATTGCCCTTCAGGTCGGCGTCATAGATCGCGGCCTGATGCTCGTCGGGGGCCAGGATCATCAGGATGTCGGCCCAGGCGGCCGCTTCCTTGTTCGACAGGACCTTGAAGCCCGCCGCTTCCGCCTTGGCGGCCGAGGCCGAGCCGGGACGCAGCGCAATCGCGACATTCTTGACGCCCGAATCGCGCAGGTTCTGCGCATGGGCATGACCCTGCGAGCCGTAACCCAGGATGGCGATGTTCTTTTCGGAGATCAGGTTCAGATCGGCGTCGCGATCGTAATACACACGCATTGGACTTCCCTTTCAAAATGGTTGGGCCGCTCAGGGCCTCGGATCGTTGAAAATGGGGTGGCTCAGGCCGCTTCTGCGCCGCGCGAGATGGCGGCGATGCCGGTGCGGGCGACCTCGACCAGGCCGACTTCGCCCATCAGTTCGACGAACTTGTCGATCTTGGCGATGCCGCCCGTGACCTCGAACACGAAGCTGCCGATCGTCGCATCGACCACGCGGGCACGGTAGACCTCGGCCAGACGCAGCGCCTCGATCCGGCGGTCGCCGGTGCCCGATACCTTCACCAGCGCCAGTTCGCGCTCGACATGGTCGCCCAGCACGGTCAGGTCGGTGACCTTGTGCACGGGGACCAGCCGATCGAGCTGGGCGATGATCTGCTCCATCACCGGCGGCGAGGCGCTAGTGACGATGGTGATGCGGCTGACGGCCTTGTCGGCGGTGATCTCCGACACGGTCAGGCTTTCGATATTATAGCCGCGCGCGGTGAACAGCCCCGCGATCCGCGCGAGAATGCCCGGTTCGTTGTCGACGATCACCGCCAGCGTGTGGCGTTCCACCTGTTCGGTCTTGATGTGCATCGGTCTTCTTTCTGCGCACCCGTGATGACGGGCCATATATCCTCTCCCCTCCCGCAAGCGGGAGGGGCCGGGGGAGGGAAGGCGAGGGAGGGAAAAGCCCTCCCCTAACCCCTCCCGCCTGCGGGAGGGGAATGGTCGTCAAACCAGCGCCTTGGCCTCGTCGTCCATGGTGCCCGATACCTCATTGGCCTGCAGGATCATGTCGGTGTGCGCCGCGCCCGACGGGATCATCGGGAAGCAGTTGGCGAGCTTGGCCACGCGGCAGTCGACGATCACCGGTCCGTCATGGTCGAGCATCGCGGCGATGCCGTCCTCCAGCTGATCGCGATGCTCGATCAATATGCCCTTCCAGCCATAGGCCTCACCCAGCTTCACGAAGTCGGGCAGCGAGTCCGAATAGCTTTCGGCATAGCGGCTTTCATAGGTCAGTTCCTGCCACTGGCGGACCATGCCCATATATTCGTTGTTCAGGATGAAGATCTTGACCGGCAGGCGATATTGCGTCGCCGTCGCCAGCTCCTGGATGTTCATCTGGATCGAGGCTTCACCGGCAATGTCGATCACCAGCGCGCCCGGATTGCCCAGCTGCGCCCCAATCGCGGCGGGCAAGCCGTAACCCATGGTGCCGAGGCCACCGCTCGTCAGCCACTTGTTGGGCTTCTCGAAACCGAAATGCTGCGCGGCCCACATCTGGTGCTGGCCGACCTCGGTGGTGATGATCGGCTGGCGCGCCTTGGTCGCGTCGTACAGCGCGCGGATCGCGCGTTGCGGCATGATCGCGTCGCCCGCCTCGGGGAAGGACAGGCAGCCCACCGCACGCCAGCCCGCGATGCGGCGCTGCCACTCGGTCGTGTCGGGCTTGGGATGCTGGCGCGACTTCCAGATGCGCACCGCATCCTCCAGCGCGTGGCCGACATCGGCGATGATGGCCAGGTCGACGCGGACATTCTTGTTCACGCTCGACCGGTCGATATCGACATGGACCTTGCGGCTGTTCGGGCTGAACGCATCCAGGCGGCCGGTCACGCGGTCGTCGAAGCGGCTACCCAGCGCGACCACGAGGTCGGCCTGGTTCATCGCCATATTGGCTTCATAGGTGCCGTGCATCCCCAGCATCCCCAGCCATTGCGGATCGCTGGCCGGGAAGGCGCCCAGGCCCATCAGGGTCGAGGTGACGGGCGCGCCGGTGATGCGGGCCAGTTCGCGCAGCAGCTGCGACGCGGCCGGACCCGAATTGATGATGCCGCCGCCGGTATAGAGAATCGGACGCTCGGCGGCCGCCAGCATGTCGACCAGCTGCTCGATCTGGCTCTGGTCGGCCTTCACCTGCGGGCGATAGGTCTTGTGACGGATCGGACCCGGCTTCTGATAGCGGGCGGTGGCGACCTGCACGTCCTTGGGGATGTCGATCACGACCGGACCGGGGCGGCCCTGGGTCGCGATGTGGAACGCCTCATGCACCACCTCGCCCAGACGCGCGGGGTCCTTCACCAGATAATTGTGCTTGGAACAGTGGCGCGTGATGCCGACGGTGTCGGCTTCCTGGAACGCGTCGGTGCCGATCAGCGCGGTCGGCACCTGGCCGGTGATGACCACCATCGGGATCGAATCGAGCAGCGCGTCGGTGATGCCGGTGACCGCATTGGTCGCGCCGGGGCCGGAGGTAACGAGCACCACGCCGGGCTTGCCGGTCGAGCGGGCATAGCCCTCCGCCGCATGGGTCGCCGCCTGTTCGTGGCGGACGAGAATGTGGCGGATGCGCTTCGATCGGAACATGGCGTCGTAGATCGGCAGCACCGCACCACCCGGATAGCCGAAGACGACCTCCACGCCGAGATCGCACAGCGCCTCGACCAGGATATCGGCTCCGCTTTTCTCGGTCATCGTCTTCGTCCTTCTGCGTCCGTGCCCGCTGACGGGGCGTGTCGGGAAAGGCGCGGCTACAAGTTTAAAAAGTGCGCGTCAACCGTCAATTGCGCAATAAAGTTTCTATTATGCTGCGACGCACATCGGGAGCTGTGTCGGAAATCATGGTCCAGTCGGGGCCGGGCTGGTGACGGAACCAGGTAAATTGCCTTTTGGCGTAACGCCTTGTCGCGAGCGCGCCCGCCGCCTCCGCCGCGGCGCGGGTCATGCGGCCGTCGAGCAGCGCGGCGGCCTCGGGCACGCCGATCGCGCGACGGATGGGGGCGTCTGCAGGCAGGTCTGGGCGGGCGAGGAGCGCGGCGGCTTCGTCCAGTCCTTCGTCCAGCATCTCGCCGAAACGCCGGTCGATCCGCGCGTTCAGCCAGTCGCGATCGGGCAGCAGGATGACGGCGGACAGAGCGATCCGGTCGCCGATGCCGCCCTCTTTATGCGCCTGCCAGTCATGCAGCGGGCGGCCGGTGGAGCGCACCACCTCCAGCGCGCGGGCGACGCGGGTGGTGTCGGCGGGATTGAGCCGCGTGGCGGCGGCGGGATCCTCGCGCGACAGGGCGGCATGGGCTTCGGCCACGGGGAGCGCGCGGACTTCCGCGCGAATATCGGGGTCGATCTCGGGCACCGGCGCGATGCCGTCGAGCAGGGTTCGCATATAAAGGCCGGTGCCGCCGACCAGGATCGGCAGCGATCCCGCCGTAACGCTGTCGTCGATCGCCTTGCGCGCCTCCGCCGCCCAGCGCGCCGCCGAATAGCCGGTGTCTGCCCCGTCGACATGGCCGAACAGCCGGTGCGGGGCCTGGGCTTCTTCGGCAGGAGAGGGCCGGGCGGTCAGGATCGACAGGTCCCGGTACACCTGCGCCGAATCGGCATTGATGATCGTGCCGCCGGTCGCCTTCGCCAGATCGAGCGCCAATGCGGACTTGCCGCTGGCGGTCGGCCCTGCGATGAGCGCGACCCTGGATCGGTCAGAGGAGTTCGCCATGTTCATCGCCACGCTGATAGCAGCCAAGGGCCGGCTGGCCGATGCCGATTTGTCGGCCGCGCAGGAGAAACTGGCGGCGGCGGGCTGTACCTCCTCGGCAACACGCTGGATCGACGCGGGCGTGGCGGCGGACATCGACTTTACCGGCGATCCGCTGGCCGCGCGCGAGGCGTTGGAAGGCCGGTTCGACACGACCGATGTGGTCGTGCAACCTGCCGCCAACCGTCACAAGCGCTTGCTGGTCGCCGACATGGATTCGACCATGATCACCGTAGAGTGCATCGACGAACTGGCCGATTATGCCGGGATCAAGGAGCAGGTCGCCGACGTCACCGAACGTGCGATGCGGGGCGAACTCGACTTCGCCGCCGCGCTCGACGCGCGGGTCGCGCTGTTGGAAGGGTTGGACGAGAGCGTCATCGAACAATGCCTGGCGGAACGTGTCACGCTGATGGCGGGCGCCCGCGCGCTGGTCCGCACGATGAAGGCGCGCGGTGGTCATGCGATCCTGGTGTCCGGCGGCTTCACCCGCTTCGCCGAGCCGGTCGCGGCCGAGATCGGCTTCGACCACGCCATCGCCAATTACCTCGAGATCGCGCATGGCAAGCTGACCGGCACGGTGCGCAAGCCCATCGTCGGGTCGGACACCAAGGAAAAGACGCTGCTCGCCGCGCTCGACGAACTGGGCATCGGTGCAGGTGAAAGCATGGCGGTGGGCGACGGGGCCAATGACCTGGCGATGATCCGCCGGGCCGGTCTGGGCGTCGCCTATCGCGCCAAGCCGATCGTCGCGGGCGCGGCGGCGGCGCGTATCGACCATGGCGACCTGACCGCGCTGCTCTATGCGCAGGGCATCCCGAGTGCGGAGTGGGTGGTCGGTTAAAAGGCCGTCCAACTATTCCTCCCCTTGCAGGGGAGGTGGCGCGCGCAGCGCGTCGGAGGGGTGTCCCCCTCTCGATAGCGCGACACCCCTCCGTCAGGCCTTCGGCCTGCCACCTCCCCTGCAAAGGGAGGAACGGAAATTTACGGCGCGACGACCACGCAGGGCTGGCCGGATCGGCGGCACGCGGCTTGCGCCGCGCCGCGATTGGCATAGCCGCCCGCCTGAAGCCGGGTGACGCCGCCCGCCGTCACGAAATAGGGCTGCGCACCGCCAAGGCGTCCGCGCACCTCCCGCCACAGGGCATCCGCATTGCCGCGATCGCGGAAGGCTCCCAGCTGGATGCGCCATGGCCCGCTGGTCGTGCGAGCCGGTGTCGGCCTGGCGGGGCGCGGCGCAGTGGTCCGCGCGGGCGTCGGTGCAACGGGCTTGCGCCGGTCGATCAGGTCGGACGCTTCCTCGCGGACCGGCGGCGTCTGGCTGGCAGACGCGCCGGGTGCCGGATAGCTGGCGCCATAGCCGGGCGTCGCCGGGCGTGACGGTGTGATCGGCACCGGCTGCACCGCCGGGCGCGTCTGCACGGCGGTACGGGCCGGGGTGTCGGCTACTTTGACCGGGGTCGGTTCGCTACCCACCGTCACCCGCTTCGCCCCGCTGGCCACAGGGGCGGGCAGGGCGGTCAGGCGGGCGCGATATTGCTGGGCCAGTTCGACGCCGTGCTGGCGGTCGGGCGGGGTGATATACTGGTCCATCTGCGCCAGCGTCTGAGAGGCGGCCTGCAACCCTGCCTGCGACGCCAGCGTCATCAGCGCATAGGCGCGCGGATAGTCGCGGGGCACGCCGTCACCGTTGAACAACATCGTGCCGAGCACCAGTTGCGCCCGCGGTTCGCCATGGGCGACCGACTTTTCCAGCCAGGGCGCGGCCTCGGTCTTCCTGCCCGCCTGGAACAGCGCGAGGCCGTAATTGTCGGCGGCCTGGACATGCCCCTGGACGGCGGCCTTGCGGAACCAGCTTTCGGCAAGCGCAGGGTCGAGCGGTACGCCGCGACCCAGCTTATATGCCTGGGCGAGATTGAACTGCGCATCGGCATCGCCCGCCACGGCGGGGCCGCGCCATTCCTCGACCGCCTTGCGATAATCGCCCTGCGCCCAGGCATCGACCCCGGCCTTCACGTCTGGCACGGCCAGCGCAGGCGTCGTGCTCAGGAAAACGGCCAGAAGAGCGGCGGGCGCGACCATGCCGCCGATCGCGAATCTGCGCATCATCCTTCGTCCTTCCGCCCTTGTTGCAGGCCATCCATGCCCCGCTGCCGGGCACGGGTAAAGCGCTCAATGAAGGGGTTAACCGTTCCTTATAGGCTGGGGGCCTAGCGTGGGGGCCGATCGGGGAAGCGGGTCATGCGCGGGGCGTATCGACCGCCTTCCCCCTGGGCCGAACCGGATGACCAAGATGACCACGTTCCGCACTCTCCTGTCCTGCAGCGTCGGCGTGTTGATCCTGGGGGGCTGCACTGCCGCCAGCCCGCGCACGGCGCGACTGAACGCGGAGGCCGGCCCGGCGCGGGCGAATGCCGCGCTCGCCGACCAGACCCGCCGGGTGCTGGCGCAGCGTGACGGCGACGCCGCGGTGGCGCTGGCCGAACGGCTGGTCGCGGCCGAACCCAGGGATGCGGGCTATCGTTCGCTCCTGGGGCAAAGCTATCTCCAGGCGGGGCGCTTCGCCTCGGCGCGGCAGGCCTTTACCGATGCCTTGCAGCTCGATCCCGCCGATGGGCGGGCCGCGCTGAACCTGGCGCTGGCGATGATCGCGGGCGGCAATGGGGCGGGTGCGCAGACGCTGCTCGACCGGCACGCCGCCGCCATTCCGACCGCCGACCTGGGGCTGGCGCTGGCGCTGGCCGGGGCGCCGGGCGAGGGCGTCCGCCTGCTGACCGCCGCCACGCGGGAGCCGGGGGCGAGCGTCAAGGCGCGCCAGAATCTGGCGCTGGCGCTGGCGCTGTCGGGGCAGTGGGACATGGCCCGGATGGCGGCGTCCGCCGACATGGCCCCGGCGGATGTCGAGGGGCGGATGCGCGAATGGGCGGACTTCGCCCATGCCAGCCCGGCCGACATGGTGTCGTCCCTGCTGGGTGTGCAGCCGTCGGTCGACACCGGCCAGCCGATCATGCTGGCGCTGAACGCGGCCCCCTCGGCGGCGGTGGTGCAGGACATGGTCCAGGCGCTGCCCCAGCCGGTCGTCGCGGCATCCGCACCCGCTGAACCGGCGGCGGCGCGCATCGTCTTCGCCGCGCAGCAGGAAATCGTCCAGCCGCTGCCCATGACCGCCCAGCGGACTGCGCGAACTGCGCCGTCGAGCCTGTTGCTGGCCCGGCGTGATGACGAACCGCAGCCCAGCGTTCGGCGCATCGCGGCAGGCCCCGTCACGGCACCCGCCCTGCTCCGCCAAGCCGAGGAACGGCGCGTTGTCACGCGGCGTCGCGGCGACTGGAATGTCCAGATCGGCGCCTTCGGCAAGGCGGACGGCGCGCAAAAGGCGTGGGACCAACTGACCCGCCGTTTCGACGGCCTGTCGGGCTATGTCCCGCAGAGCGGCACCGTGCGCCTGTCGGGCGAGCGGCTCTACCGCCTGTCGGTCGGCGGGCTCAGCCGTGTCGAGGCCGACTCACTCTGTCATCGTTATCGTGCGGCGGGGGGTGCTTGTTTCGTCCGGCGTCAGGGCGATGACCATATGGCGCAATGGGCGCGGCCGGGGATCGGCATCGCCTCGCTCTGACATCAGACGGCTTCGCCTGCCGCGCGGCCGCTCGCCCAGGCCCATTGGAAGTTATAGCCGCCCAGCCAGCCGGTGACGTCCACCGCCTCGCCAACGAAGTGCAGCCCCGGCACCGCCTTGGCCTCCATGGTGCGCGAGGACAGCCCGGCGGTGGAGACACCGCCGACCGTCACCTCGGCCTTGGCATAGCCTTCGCTGCCATTGGGGTGGAAGGTCCAGTCGGCCAACCGTCCCTGCGCCGCCGCCAGCAGCTTGTCGGTCGCCGCGCCCAGTTCGGCGGGGAGCGCCAGCCGTTCCGCCAGCGTCTCCGCCAGCCGGTCGGGCAGGTGTTGGCCAAGCGCCCGGCGTGGACTGGTGCGCGGGGCGCTGCGCTTCAGGGCGACCAGCCAGTCGGGCGCGCAATCGGGCAGGAAGTCGATACCGATCGCCTCGCCATGCCGCCAATAGGACGACACCTGCAGGATCGCCGGGCCGGACAGGCCGCGATGGGTGAACAGCGCCGCCTCGCGAAAGCGCGTCTTGCCCGCGCGCGCAACGACTTCGGATGCCACGCCCGACAGCGAGCGGAACAGCGTCTCCTCACCGCCCAGCGTCAGGGGGACGAGGGCAGGGCGCGGCTCGACCACCTTCAGCCCGAACTGGCGGGCGAGGTCATAGGCATAGCCGGTCGCACCCATTTTGGGGATGCTCGGCCCGCCGGTCGCGACGATCAGGCGGGGGGCGGTGAAGGCCCGGCCGCCGCGCGTCACCCGGAATTGCGTGCCGTCATGCGCGACCGCCTCGACCGGCTGGCCGAGCGCGATATCGACCACGCCGCCGGACCGCGCGGCCCGGTCGCCTTCATCGAGCAGCATCGCCACGATCTGCCGCGCCGAGCCGTCGCAGAACAGCTGACCCAGCGTCTTTTCGTGCCAGGCGATGCCATGCGCCTCGACCAGTTCCAGAAAGTCGGCTGGCGTATAGCGGCCCAGCGCCGATTTGGCGAAGTGCGGGTTCGCCGACAGGAAGCGGTCGGGCACGGTGCCAATATTGGTGAAATTGCACCGTCCGCCGCCCGAGATCAGGATCTTCTTGCCCGGCGCATCGGCATGGTCGACGACCAGCACCCGCCGCCCCCGCTGTCCGGCGGTGGCAGCAGCCATAAGCCCCGCCGCGCCCGCGCCGAGGATGATCGCGTCATAGTGTTGCATGGTGGGGGTTTAGGGGGATTTGGTGGACGGGGATAGGGTGGGCAATTGGGCTTGCCGTAGATACTTGGCACGCCCCTCCCGCAGGCGGGAGGGGATGGGGGAGGGCTTCGCCGCGAGCGACGGTCTCTGCGAGGCGCCTTTCCCTCCCCCGGCCCCTCCCGCCAGCGGGAGGGGAGGAAGAAGGGTGCTCTCCTGCCTCGAGAGAAGGAGGAAGAAGGAAGGCTTTACTCGACCTCCATCACCTCCACCGCATCGGCTTTCCCCCCGAACGCCACCGTCTCCCCCGCCATCGCGCCCATCAGGGCGCGGGCCAGCGGGGCGGCATAGGCGATACGGTCGTGCGTGGGATCGGCTTCGTCATGGCCGACGATGGTCAGCGTCTTCGTTTGCCCGTTGAGGCGGATGGTCACCGTGCTGCCGATCCCGACCTCATCCTCGGCGGGGGCAGGGGCCAGCTCCGCCGTGGCGGCTCGGGTGTTCCAGTAACGCAGTTCGCGCTGGAGCCGGGTCCGTTCCTCGTCATCGGTCGCGGCGGCGACGGCGGCTTCGACCTCCGCTACCTTCGCACGGGTCAGCTCCAACCCACGCGGCGTGACCATATTGGGGCCGGGCGGGATCGGCAGCTCGAACTTGGGTTCGAGATGTTCCTCATCGGATTCGCGGCGAAAGGCGACACTCATCGGGGATCAACGCGCAAGGTCATGGCACGGCTCCATGGCGGGCCGTTCGCTTCACCGCAAGCACGGCTTGAGTTTCTCGCCAATTGGTGTAAAGGGCCACGCTTTCACGGAACGCAAACAATCACCCGTGCCGCATGGGTGTATCCGCCAACCGAGAGGGATGGGTCCCTTGGTTCGGCGGTACGCGCTCCTTTTTCTGTTGGAGTCCCCATGCCTTTTTCTGCTTTGCCGCCGGTATTGTCGGCTGCCCTTTCCGCGCGTGGCTATACCGCGCCGACCCCCGTCCAGGCTGCCGTTATCGAGGATGACGCCCAGGGCCGCGACCTGATCGTGTCCGCCCAGACCGGTTCGGGCAAGACCGTCGCCTTCGGCCTCGCCATGGCGAGCGAGCTGCTGAACGGTGGCGATCACCTGCCCCAGCCGGGCGCGCCGATGGCGCTGGTCATCGCACCGACGCGCGAACTGGCGCTACAGGTCAGCCGCGAGCTGGAATGGCTCTATGCCGGGGCGCGTGCCCGTATCGCCACCTGCGTCGGCGGCATGGACGCCTCGCGCGAGCGTCGCGCGCTCAGCCACGGCACCCACATCGTCGTCGGTACGCCGGGCCGTCTGCGCGACCATCTGGAGCGCGGTGCGCTCGACCTGTCGTCGCTGAAGTTCGTCGTCCTCGACGAGGCGGACGAGATGCTCGACATGGGTTTCCGCGAGGACCTGGAGCAGATCCTCGACGGCACGCCGTCCGAGCGTCGCACGCTCCTGTTCTCGGCGACCATGCCGCGCCCGATCGTGCAGCTCGCCAAGCGTTACCAGACCAACGCCAAGCGGATCGAGACGATCAGCGAGGACAAGGGTCATGCCGACATCGCCTATCAGGCGGTGACGGTTGCCCCCGCCGATATCGAGGCGGCGGTGGTCAACCTGCTGCGCCTGCACGAGGCCGAGGTCGCGATCCTGTTCTGCGCCACCCGCGACAATGTCCGCCATCTGCATTCCAGCCTGGTCGAGCGTGGTTTCTCCGCCGTCGCGCTGTCGGGTGAGCATTCGCAGAACGAGCGCAACCATGCGCTTCAGGCGCTGCGTGACGGCCGCGCCCGCGTCTGCGTGGCGACCGACGTGGCGGCGCGCGGTATCGATCTTCCGGGCCTGACGCTGGTCATCCACGTCGAAATCCCCCGCGATGCCGAAGCGTTGCAGCACCGTTCGGGCCGTACCGGCCGCGCGGGCCGCAAGGGCACCGCGATCCTGATCGTGCCCTATCCGCGCCGCCGCCGGGTCGAGGGTATGCTGCGCGGTGCGCGTATCGATGCCGAATGGCGTCGCGCGCCGACGCTGGAGGAAATCCGCGCGCAGGACCGCGAGCGCCTGCTGACCGCGCTGCTGGCGCCGGTCGAGGTGGACGAGGGCGATCGTGAACTGGCCACCCGCCTGCTCGCCGAGAAGTCGCCCGAGGATATCGCCGCCGCCTTGGTCCGCGCGCACCGCGCCGCGCTGCCCCAGGCCGAGGAACTGGTCGAGGGCGATGCTCCGGCCCCGCGCGAGCGTCGCGAAGGGTTTGACGACACCGCCTGGTTCCGCATGAGCGTGGGCCGCAGCCAGAATGCCGATCCGCGCTGGCTGCTGCCGCTGATCTGCCGTCGCGGGCACATCACCCGCAACGAGATCGGCGCGATCCGCATCCAGCCGAACGAGACGCTGTTCGAAATCCCGTCCGCGCTGGCGTCGCGCTTCATCGCCGCGCTGAAGCGGACCGAGGCGGACCATGCCGAGGACGATATCGCGATCGAGCAGGCCGATGGCCCGCCCGCCGGTGGTTCGGGCCATGGCGGTCCGCGTCGTGGTCCGGGCGGTGGCAATCGTCCGATGGGCGGTCGTCCGGCCGGTGGCCCCGGCGGCCCGCGCCGCTACTCGCCGCGCCCCACCCAGGGCGGCCCGCGCGGTCCGCGTCGCGGCTAACCCTTAGCGGTTCAGCAAAAAGCCCTCCCCGAGACATCTAGCGGAGGGCTTTTTTTATTCCTCCCCAAGCTGTGCTTGGGGAGGAGGACCGCCGGGCGCAGCCCGGTGGTGGAGGGGCGTGGTCCCTCACTGGCGTTGCTGGCCCCACCACCACTCGCTGACGCGAGCGGTCCCCCTCCCCATCGGGGATGGGGAGGATTTTTACGCGATCTCCCGTCCCGCCTTCCACAACCGCAACGCGCGGCCCTGGACCGGGAAGCCGTCGAACGGCGTATTCCCCGCCGAGGCGAAGGCGTCGCCCGACACCATCCATGGCGTGTCGGGGTCGAACAGCATCAGGTCGGCGGGCTTGCCCGGCTCCAGCGTGCCGGTGTCGAGCCCCAGCACCCTGGCGGGATGGCTTGCCAGCAGCGCGAACAGCCGGGGCAGGGTGATCCGCTCGTCACGCACCAGCATCAGCGCCAGCGGGAGCAGCGTCTCCGCCCCCGCCATGCCAGGCTCGGCATCGACGAAGGGCAAGCGCTTGGATTCGGGGCCGTGCGGATCATGGCCCGATCCGATGACGTCGACCGTACCGTCCGCGACCGCCGCGAGCGCCGCCTGCCGGTCGCTCTCGTCGCGCAGGGGCGGCGAGAGCCGGGCATAGGTGCGGAAATCGGTGACGGCGATATCGGACAGGTGAAGGTGCGCGGGCGTGATCCCGCACGTCACCTTCACCCCGCGCCGCTTGGCCGCGCGGATCAGGTCGAAGCCCGCCGCCGTCGTCACCTGGCGGATGTGGAGCTTCGCACCCGTCTCCTCGGCCAGCATCAGGTCGCGCGCGATGGCGAGCGACTCGGCGATGGCGGGGGCCGACGGCAGGCCCAGGCGGCTCGCCGTCTCGCCCTCGGTCGCCACCGCCTCGGCGGTCAGGCCGCCATCCTCGGCATGGGTGATGACGGTGAGGCCCAGATCGGCGGCATAGGCCAGCACCCGGTGCATCACGCCCGAATCGGCGACCCAGCCGCGCCCGGTGCCGACCGCGCGCGCGCCAGCCGAGACACAGACCGCCATCTCGGCCAGGTCCGTCCCCGCCAGCGCGCGCGTCGCCGCCGCGATGGGGTAAATCCACAGGTCGGGCCGTCCGATCAGCGCGGCCCGCTGCACCACGCCCGGATCGTCCAGCACCGGCGACTGGTCGGGCATCAGGCCGATGCGAACGATCCCGCCCGCGCGTGCCGCCGCATTGTCGACCTTGAAGACGCCCAGATCGATGATGCCGGGGGCCAGCATCCTGCCGCCGCAGTCGATGACTGTCGCGCCCTCGGGTGCGTCTCCGATGCCGGTGATAACGCCGTCCTCGACCAGCAGGGTCGACCCACGAATCTCGCCGCCGACCGGGCAGATCAGCGTGGCGTTTGCAAAGGCGGTGATGCTCATGCCCAGCCCTCCAGCTTGCGGGCTCGGCGGGTCAGCACGTCCAGACAGGCCATGCGCACCGCGACGCCCATCGCGACCTGCTCGGTGATTGCGGATTGCGGGCCGTCGGCCACGTCCGAGTCGATTTCGACCCCCCGGTTCATCGGGCCGGGATGCATGACCAGCGCATCGGGCTTGGCGCGCTTCAGCCGCTCGGCGGTCAGGCCGTAGCGCATCCGGTACTCGCGGGTGGAGGGGATATAGCCGCCCGCCATCCGCTCGTTCTGGACGCGCAGCATCATGACGACATCGGCGTCCTCGATCGCTTCGTCGAAATCGGTGAAGGGGGTGACGAACATCCGCTCAATCCCCTTGGGCATCAGGGTCGAGGGCGCGCAGACCCGCACCTCGGCCGCCAGAGCGGTCAGGGCGAGAATGTCCGAGCGCGCGACCCTGCTGTGCAGGATATCGCCGCAGATGACGACCTTCTGGCCCGCCACGCCGCCCCGGCGGCGGCGGATGGTCAGCATGTCGAGCAGCGCTTGCGTCGGATGCTCGTGCCGCCCGTCGCCCGCGTTCAGGACCGGGCAGTCCACCTTGTCGGCGATCAGGCGCACCGCGCCGCTGGCCATGTGGCGGATCACGATGACGTCGGCGCGCATCGCGTTCAGCGTCATCGCCGTGTCGATCAGCGTCTCGCCCTTCTTCACGCTCGACTGCGCGGCGTGCATGTTGACGACGTCCGCGCCCAGGCGTTTTCCGGCGATCTCGAAGGACAGAAGGGTCCGGGTCGAGTTCTCGAAAAAGGCGTTGATCTGGGTCAGGCCCGCCAGTCTTGTGTCGGGCGTATCGGTCGCGCCGCGATCGAGCCAGTGTTCCGCCTCGTCGAGCAGGAACATGATCTCATGCGGTTGAAGGCCGTCGATTCCGGTCAGATGCCGGTGCGGGAAAACGGCGCCACCCTGAATGAGCGTGCCGGGGCGATGATCCGAGGTCTGCATTAAAGCCGCCGGGTAGCGAGCGGCGGCGCGATGGGCAACCCAATTCCTCCCCAAGCGAGGCTTGGAGGAATGCTTCTACGCCATCACCAGCGCGTCGATCGCGGCTTGCAGGATATGCGCGGCGGCGAGGTTGTCGATCCGCTCGGCGCGCTTGGCGCGGCTCATATCCTGTTCGATCATCGTGCGTTCGACCGCGACCGTCGACCAGCGCTCGTCCCACAGCAATATGGGGCCGAGATCGGCGCAGTTGCGCGCGAAGCTGCGCGTCGATTGCGAGCGTGGGCTTTCGCTGCCGTCCAGGTTCAGCGGCAGGCCGATGACCAAGCCCTGCACGCCCTGCTGCGCGATCATCGCGATCAGCTGTTCCTTGTCCTTGGTGAACTTGGTCCGGCGGATGAGGGTGGCGGGGCTGGCGAAGCTCCACCCGGCATCGCACAGCGCGGTGCCGACCGTCTTGGTGCCGACGTCCAGCCCGATCAGCCGCCCGCCGGAGGGCAGGGCGTTACGAAATTCGGTACGGTCGGTGGTGATCAGGCTCATCGAAAGGCTTTCAAACGGCGATCCGCATCGGCGCGGACATTCGCCCAGAACAGGCTATAGTCATAGACGTGATAATTGTTGCCCGGCAGCACATAGGGGCCGACGCTCGGCCCCTCGCCGATGGTCAGGATGCCGCGCCCCTCGCATCTGGCGGGGACCTTGCCCGCCGCGATGGCGGCGGTCTTCAGGTCGGCGGACGGATAGAGCGTGCCCAGATTGGCGGTCGCGGGCGCAGCGACGCCGGGCGTACCCGTCAAGGGGTTGGTGCAGAGCATCGCGGTGTCCTTGCGAGGCGCGCCGGTGTAACCGTTGGTCTGGTCGAACACGTCGAGGATCAATGACGGGTCGGCGGGTTCGCCGAAGCTCTGCCAGCTGAGGATGCAGCCGGTCTGGTCGGGTGCCGCACAGGCGGGCAAACCCATGGCGGGCAGGTCGGCGGTCATCGAGATCGGCCAGCCGACGACATAGGCCGCGACGATCCGCCGCTTGAGCGCCGGGTCCTTGGCTACCCGGTCGGTCAGCAGCCGCGACAGGTGCAGCGCGCCCTGGCTGTGCCCCGCCAGGATCAGCGGGCGGTTGGGATCGACCTGTTCCAGAAAGGCGGTAAATGCCGCGTCCACGTCGCGATAGGCGAGGTCGAGCGCGCGCTCGGCATCCGCCACGCTGGTCAGGAACGCGCCGAAGGTCGCCTGGCGATAGCGCGGTGCCCAGATGTCGCCCGACCCGTTGAAGGCGCTTGCCTGTCCGCGCAGGAACAGCTCGGCCCGGCCATTGGTCTCGGGATCGTCTAGCGGTGCGTTCCAGTGCGCCTTGCTGACATAGGACGTCGGATGGATGAAGAAGACCGCCGCCCCTCGGCCGGGCTGGCCGGGCGTATAGCCGGTCGGCGTCCAGAGCGCCGGGTTGCCCGGCAGGTCGGGGCGCGCCAGCCACATCTTGCGATCGCGATATGCCTCGGCCCGTGTCGTCGCCTGGGTCTGGAACGACTCGGAGGGGACGGTCGACCAGCGAAGCAGCTGGTTGCCGAACAGGCGATAGGCGAAGGCCGCCGCGATCGTCAGCACGATGAGCGCCGCCACGACATAGAGGAATTTGCGCGCCAAATCATCACTCCGTTGTGCGGTGCAGCAAAACAGGACGGCCCGCAATTGCTATCCATGATGCCCCACTTGCCCCCATTGCAATCGCCAAGGCGGCAAAAGCGTTGCGCGAAGCCGCGCGGCGATGCTAGCCGCAAATCCATGTCCGTAGATACCGCAACCGTGAAGAAGATCGCGAGCCTCGCCCGCATCGCGATCACCGAGGAGGACGCGACGCGCCTCGCCCCCGAGCTTGGGAATATCCTGGGCTGGATCGAGCAACTGGGCGAGGTCGACACCCAAGGGGTCGAGCCGATGACCGCGGTGATCCCGAACCAGCTTCGCCTGCGCGACGACGTCGTCAATGACGGCGGCATCCGCGACCTCCTCATGCAGAATGCGCCGCAGGCCGAACATGGCTTCTTCACGGTGCCCAAGGTGATCGAATAATGACTGATCTCACCACACTCGGCATCGCCGCCATCCGCGACGGCGTGCGCGATGGCCAGTTCAAGGCCCGCGAAGTCGCCGAGGCCTTCAACGCCAAGGTCGCGAGCGCGAAGGCGCTCAACGCTTTCCTGGTCGAGACACCGGAACACGCCCTCGCCGCCGCCGATGCGGCCGATGCGGCGCGCGCCGCTGGCGAAACCCTGAAGCCGCTGGCCGGTGTGCCGATCGGCATGAAGGATTTGTTCGCGACCAAGGGCGTCGCAACCACCGCCGCCAGCAAGATCCTGGAAGGCTTCGTGCCGCCCTACGAATCGACGGTTTCGCAGAATCTGTGGAATGCGGGCGCGGGGATGCTCGGCAAGCTGAACCTCGACCAGTTCGCCATGGGTTCGTCCAACGAGACCAGCGCGTTCGGTAACGTGATTTCGCCCTGGCGGCGCCCGAACGACACCGCTCCGCTCGCCCCCGGCGGGTCGTCGGGCGGGTCGTCGACGGCGGTGTCGGCGGGGTTGGCTCCCGGCGCGACCGGCACCGACACCGGTGGTTCGATCCGCCAGCCCGCCGCCTTCACCGGCATTTCGGGCATCAAGCCGACCTATGGCCGCTGTTCGCGCTGGGGCACGATCGCCTTCGCCTCCTCGCTCGACCAGGCGGGGCCGATGGCGCGCGATGTGCGCGACTGCGCGATCATGCTGGAGGCGATGGCGGGTTTCGACGCCAAGGACGCGACCTCGCTGAAGCTCGACGTGCCCAACTGGGAAGCCGCGCTGTCGGCGGACCTGAAGGGCAAGCGTGTCGGCGTGCCCAAGGAATACCGCGTCGACGGTATGCCCGCCGAGATCGAGGCGCTGTGGCAGCAGGGCATCGCCTGGATGCGCGATGCGGGCGCGGAGATCGTCGAGGTCTCGCTGCCGCACACCAAATACGCGCTGCCCGCTTATTACATCATCGCGCCTGCCGAGGCGTCGTCCAACCTCGCCCGTTATGACGGCGTGCGGTACGGCCTGCGCGACCTGCCCGAAGGGGCGGGGTTGCAGGACATGTACGCCGCGACCCGCGCCGCCGGGTTCGGCGACGAGGTGAAGCGCCGCATCCTGATCGGCACCTATGTCCTGTCGGCGGGCTTCTACGACGCCTATTACACCCAGGCGCAGAAGGTCCGCACGCTGATCGCCCGCGATTTCGAGCGCGCGTTCGAGCAGTGCGATGTGCTCCTCACCCCGACCGCGCCCTCGGCGGCGTTCGCGCTGGGCGAGAAGCAGGCCGATCCGCTGGCCATGTACCTCAACGACGTGTTCACGGTGCCCGCCTCGCTGGCCGGGCTGCCCGCCATGTCGGTGCCGGGCGGGCTGGACAAGGACGGGCTGCCGCTCGGCCTTCAGATCATCGGCAAGCCGCTGGACGAGCAGGGCGTGCTGAACGCCGGGCTCGCCATCGAGCAGCGCGCGGGCTTCACTGCCCGTCCGCAGGCCTGGTGGTAAGCGACCGCGCCTTTTCGGCCCGCAACATCGCCGTGTTGCGGGAGGCACAGGGCGCCCTGAACGTCGCGTTCGGGGCGATCCTGAGCGCCTATGTCGGCGTGTCGCTGAACCATATGGAAAGCCAGCCCTTCGACCATCACACGCTGGCGCGCTTCTTTCTGGGCGTGGCGGGCTTCATCCTGTGCCTGTGCGTCGGCAACAGCGTGATCCTGCGCGGTGAGGTGCGGCTGGGCGTCCTGTTCCTGCTGCTGGGCGCAGGCGCGGCCTATATCGGGTTGCGCGAGGCGCGGCATCTCGGCTTCGAGACGTCCGTCCTGCGCATCCTGTCGACCTGCTGGATCGTCGCCCTGCTGGGCAGCAACGCCGTCCTGACGGCGATCAACTATCTTCATCATCGAGATCGAACATGAGCGAATATCGCATCCAGGGCGCGACGGGGGAATGGGAGGTCGTGATCGGCCTGGAAGTCCATGCCCAGGTCACTTCCAACGCCAAGCTGTTCTCCGGCGCGGCGACCGCGTTCGGTGCGGAGCCGAACACCCAGGTCTCGCTGGTCGACGCGGCGATGCCCGGCATGCTGCCCGTGCCCAACATGGAGTGTATCCGCCAGGCGGTGCGCACCGGCATGGCCATCGATGCGCAGATCAACAAATGGTCGCGCTTCGACCGGAAGAACTACTTCTACGCCGACCTTCCACAGGGTTATCAGATCAGCCAGCTCTACCACCCGCTGGTGGGTGAGGGCGCGATCGAGATCAGCCTGGACGAGAAGAATCCCGACGGCCCGACCAAGTCGATCGGCGTCGAGCGTATCCATGTCGAGCAGGATGCGGGCAAGCTGATGCACGACCAGCATCCGACACGCTCGTACGTCGACCTCAACCGCTCGGGCGTCGCGCTGATGGAGATCGTCAGCCGCCCCGACATGCGTTCTCCGGCAGAAGCAGGGGCTTATCTCCGCAAGCTGCGCGCGATCCTGCGGTACGTGGGGTCGTGCGACGGCAATATGGAAGAGGGCTCGATGCGCGCCGACGTGAACGTGTCGGTCCGCAAGCCCGGCGACGAATTCGGCACCCGGACCGAGACGAAGAACGTCAACTCGGTCCGCTTCGTCATGGCAGCCATCGAATATGAGGCCAAGCGCCAGGTCGCGGTGCTGGAGGACGGCGGCAAGATCGTCCAGGAAACCCGCCTGTTCAACGTCGAGAGCGGCACCACCCGCTCGATGCGGTCGAAGGAGGATGCGCATGATTACCGCTACTTCCCCGATCCCGATCTGCTGCCGCTGGAGCTGACTGACGCGTTCCTTGAGGAATGCCGCGCCAGCCTGCCCGAGCTGCCCGATGCCAAGCGTCGCCGGTACGAGGCGCTGGGCCTGACCGCCTATAACGCGGGCGTGCTGACCGCCGAGGTCGAAACCGCGCGCTGGTTCGATACGCTGCTGGGTGCGCTGGAAGGCTCGCAGGCCAAGCCCGCACAGGCGGCGAACTGGGTCGCGGCCGAGCTGTTCGGCGCGCTGAACCGGCTGGGGAAGGACATCACCGAGAGTCCGGTGTCGCCTGCCCAGGCCGCCGAATTGCTGGCGCTGGTCGCCGACGGCACGCTGTCGGGGAGTCTCTCCAAGCAGGTGTTCGAGATCATGCTGGAGACGGGCGATGGTCCGTCGAAGATCGTCGAGGAGCGCGGCCTCAAGCAGACCAGCGACACGGGCGCGATCGAGGCGGTGATCGCCGAGGTTCTGGAGAAGAACCCCAACCAGTTGGGCCAGTACCGCGCGGGCAAGGACGCGCTGTTCGGGTTCTTCGTCGGGCAGACGATGAAGGCGATGGGCGGCAAGGCCAATCCGGCGGTGGTGAACGACCTGTTGAAAAAGGCGCTGGCCGGGTGATTTAGCGCCGCTCCCCCTCCCGCACGCGGGAGGGGGCTGGGGGGGAGGGCAGGGAGCCTCGCAGAGAGGGCATGTCCTGTAGCTTTCCCTCCCCCATCCCCTCCCGCCTGCGGGAGGGGCGTGCTTCTGGGCGGGCCGTTTACGCTATCGTGAGCTTTGGATTCAGCAAACGGTCTGCGGCAATCCTCACACCTCACCCCGCGCATCTCCCCTCCCGCAAGCGGGAGGGGTCGGGACCCTGCGCATCTCCCCTCCCGCAAGCGGGAGGGGTCGGGGGAGGGCAACGGTGTCTCACCGAGACCACCCCCTCAATTACTGCGCATCCAGATCCTGGTTCCGCACCACGCCGCCGGTCCCACCGACGCCGTCATGCTCGCCGGTATCGGTAAACGTTACCGGCTCCTCACCACCCTCACCGCGCTTCACCGCATCGGAACGCGCCTCGACAGCCTGTTCGATATCGCTGCGCGGGTCTTCGCGCGGCGGGCTGTCCGGGTTGTTCTCCGGCGCTTCGCCGGGCGGGCTGTCGGGATGGTTTTCGGGGTTGGTCGCCATGATCGGCTCCTTTCAGATCTGGGGCGGCTGGGCGGTGCCGGGATCGCCCGGACCCACGCCGGGGGCGGGCTGATCGATATCCGGGCCGGGCGGCACGATTTCGGGTGGCGGCGTGTCGGGTTGCGCCGGTTGGGTCGGCTGCGGGCTTTCGGGCGGGGGCTGAGTGGCCATGATCGCTCTCCGTTTCTGGGGCTGGGGAGGGCATAAACGCACTGCGCGCACCGATGTTGCCTGTTGTCCCTTGCCGAAGCCGCCCATGGTGATATAGACGCGCGCCCATCGGCGGTGTCCTCGTGCGGGCGTGGCGGAACTGGTAGACGCGCTGGATTTAGGTTCCAGTATCGTAAGATGTGGGGGTTCGAGTCCCTTCGCCCGCACCAGTCCCCGGTCACAACGGGGCGACAGCCACACGGAATTTCTCCAGATTGAAGGCCTTTAGATGCAGACTGTCGAGACGCTGAACGAGGGGCTGAAGCGCGCCTACACGCTCACCATCACTGCCAAGGACATCGAGGGTAAGGTCGATGCCGAGCTGAAGCGGATCGCTCCGCAGATGAAGATGCCCGGCTTCCGCCCCGGCAAGGTGCCCGCGAACCTGGTCCGCAAGATGCACGGCCCGGCGCTCCTTCAGGACGCGCTGAACACCGCGCTGCAGGAAGGCGTGCAGTCGCTGATCGCCGAGCAGAATCTGCGCCCGGCGATGCAGCCGCAGGTCGAGCTGGTCGGTGAGTATGAAGAGGGCAAGGACGCCACGCTGAATGTCACGCTCGAGGTTCTGCCGACCGTCCCGACCCCGGCGATCGACGCGCTGAAGCTCGAGCGCCTGACCGTGCCGGTCGCCGATGAGGCGGTGGACGAGCAGCTCCAGAAGTTCGCCGATCAGCAGAAGCGTTGGGACGATGCGGGCGACAAGGCCGCGGCGGAAGGCGATCAGGTCACCGTCGACTTCGTCGGCAAGACCGCCGATGGCGTCGCCTTCGAGGGCGGCTCGGGCGAGGACATGGCCGTCGAGATCGGCGGCGGTCGCCTGATCCCCGGTTTCGAGGACCAGCTGGTCGGCGTGAAGGCCGGTGAAGAGAAGCAGATTTCGGTCACCTTCCCCGAGGACTATCCCGCCAAGGACCTGGCCGGTCAGCCCGCGACCTTCGACCTGACGATCAAGTCGGTGAAGACCGCTGGCGAAGCCAAGGTCGACGACGAGATGGCGAAGAATCTGGGCCTGGAAAGCCTGGAGCAGCTGCGCGGCCTGCTGAAGGGGCAGATCGAGCAGGAGCATAACGGCCTGACCCGCACCTATATGAAGCGCAAGCTGCTCGACCAGCTGGCCGATGGTCATGACTTCGAGGTTCCGCCGTCGATGGTCGAGGCCGAATTCTCGCAGATCTGGGCGCAGCTCGAGCATGAAGCCACGCACGAGGAAGACCCCGAGGCCGCCAAGGCCGAGATGGAAAAGGAGCGCGACGATTATAAGAAGATCGCCGAGCGCCGCGTCCGTCTGGGCCTGCTCCTCTCAGAGATCGGCCAGGCCAACGGCGTCGAAGTGACCGCGCAGGAAATGAACCGTCTGATCGCGCAGGCCGCACAGCAGTACGGCCCGGAAGATCGCCAGCGCTTCATCCAGTATGTCCAGCAGGAGCCGATGGCCGCCGCCCAGCTGCGCGCCCCGCTCTATGAGGACAAGGTCGTCGACTTCCTGTTCGGCAAGGCCGAGATCACCGATCGCGAGACCACCCGCGAGGAGCTGGAAGCCGCGATCGAGAGCGAGGACGGTTTCGCGACCGGCACGCACGTCCACAACCATGATCATGACCACGACCATGGCAAGAAGAAGCCCGCCAAGACGAAGGCCAAGAAGGCCGATGCCGACGTGACCGAGGACGCGGCCGCCGACGACGCCGAGGCCGAGAAGAAGCCGGCCCGCGCCAAGAAAGCGGCTCCGGCCGAGGACGAAGTGGAAGCGGCCGAGGAAGCCCCCGCGAAGAAGCCGCGCGCCAAGAAGGCCGCTGCTCCGGCGGAAGGCGAAGCGGACGCCGCCGAGGCGCCCGCAAAGAAGCCGCGTGCCAAGAAGGCTGCGCCGACCGAATAAGGACGGCCTGCGCGGGCTTCGGCCCACCGATGGATAAAGAGGGCGGCCGCGCAAGCGGTCGCCCTTTTGTCGTTCAGGTCCGCCGTGCTTTTAAAATAAGATGATATGATATGGGCTTACCCCTCCCCTTCAGGGGGGGGCGGGGGTGGGGCGCCTCCACGAATTCCGCGCTTGTGGCGAGGCCCCACCCCAACCCCTCCCCTTCAGGGGAGGGGCTCGCGTTAGTTCAAGGCAATATCATCACGGTCAAGAACCGGGCGTCGAGCAGCGGCGATGACGAAACAGGCGGCGAGCAGCGGCAGCAGCCACAGCACCCGGCTCTGGTAACGATCATCGGGGCCGGACAGATCGCCGGTGATGGCCGCGTTGAGCAGGAGCGTCGCAACGACCAGCCCCGCCAGACCCAGCAGCCGCCACCGCCGATGGCGTATCGCCCAGACGAGCATCAGGGGCAGCAGCAGGACGACGGCCATCGCCACCGCGACGTCGGGCGCGAATTTCAGCGGATCGAGCGCCCCGCGCTGTTGCCGCGACACCGCAAACGCCCGGTAGGCATCCGGCAGTCGGGCTTTCAGGATGTGGGCAATCTGCATGTCGGCGGCATAGGGCGGCAGCACGCCCTTGCGAACGGTCGTCAGTTGCTCGGCAAAGCCCCGCCACGTCAATGCCGCGACGCCGCCGGGATCGTCGTGCAGGACCGTTCGGATGATCGTCCGTTGCTCGGCGACCGCGCCTGCCCGGTCGCGATGGAGCATCGCGCCAATCGGTGAGCGCTGGTCCCAGAGATAGCCCTGACCCGGCTTGGCGATCGACGGATCGTCGACCAGCGGCCGCACCGCGCAATGGGCGAGCGCCCGTTCGCGACAGAGCCGCGCCAGCGTCGGTTGCGCCACATGTCCGTCAAAGAGGCGTGCGAGCAGGAAGGTGTCGGACGACAAAGCGGGCCTGAACTCATACCCCGCCACCCGGTTCAGGCCGCTCAGACCCATCAGCGTCAGCGCGATGGCCAGCGCGGCGGGCAGGGATCGCCGGATCGTCTCGCGCCACCCCGTGCCGCTTATCGGGATGGCGACCGCCGCCAGCCCCAGAAGCCCCGCCGCCAACAGCATATGGCTGAGATGCACCGCGATCAGCAGCGCCAGCACGGCGGCCAGTCCGACGCGCTGCCATAGCGGCGTATCGGAAGGGCGGGCGAGCAGCGCGAACAGGACCAGCGGCACGAAGCCGGTGGCGATGTCGGGCATGATCTGGCCGACGAACCAGGGCAGGCTGCTCCCCAGGGCCAGAAGGGCGCAGGTCACGACCAGATTCTGCGCGTTCAGGCGGCCGCCACCGATGGCCAGCGTCATCGCGATGATCAGCACGCTGCCGATCGCCTGAACCGCGACGATCCCCCAGACCCCCGTGAGCCACAAAGGCAATCCGATCGCGAGGCCGTAAACGGGCGGCCGATCGGTCGGGTAGAAGAGGTCGAGCGGTATCCGCAAATAGGTGCCCGAATCGGCGAAGACCAACGGGAAGCCGTTGGCGACCGCGACCCAGGACAGGATCGCCGCCCCCAGCACGACCGCAGGCGTCATCCGCCATGATATTCCGGGGCGCGGTCGATCCGGCTTTGACTCGTTCATGGCGCAGCTTAGGGATATGGCCGATCCGGGGGCAAGCCTGACGGCCGCCGTCTCGCTTTAGGTCGCGATCCGCCATAAGGGGCATCGCTTCGGCTGACCATACGGCCGCACGAGGGAAGAATGATGGACTATCAGGGGGCCGCGCCAAGCATTGCGGTGCTGTTGCCATGCTATAACGAGGAAGCGGCGATCGCCCAGACGATCGCGGGCTTCCGCGAGGCGCTGCCGACTGCGACCATCTATGTCTATGACAATAACAGCAAGGACCGCACGGTCGAGGTCGCCCGCGCGGCGGGTGCCGTGGTCCGGTCGGAGCGTATCCAGGGCAAGGGCGCGGTCGTGCGTCGCATGTTCGCCGATATCGATGCCGACATCTATGTGATGGCGGATGGCGATGCGACCTATGACGCCGCCTCGGCGCCCGATCTGGTCGCGCGCATGGTCGAGGAGCAACTCGACATGGTGGTCGGCCAGCGGGTGAGCGAGGCCGAACTTGCCTATCGTCGCGGGCATCGCTTCGGCAATGCCATGCTGACGGGGATGCTCGCCAAGCTGTTCGGGCGGAGTTTCACCGATATCCTATCGGGTTATCGCGTCTTCTCGCGCCGCTTCGTCAAGAGCTTCCCGGTCCTGTCGGTGGGCTTCGAGATCGAGACCGAGATCAGCGTCCATGCGCTGGAACTGAAAATGCCCTGCGCAGAGATCGCCACGCCCTATTATGCGCGGCCTGAAGGCTCGGCGTCGAAGCTGAGCACCTATTCGGACGGCTGGCGCATCCTGCGCACCATCCTGAAGCTGTACCGGATCGAGCGGCCGATGTGGTTCTTCGGCGCGGTTGCTGGCCTGTTCGCGGCGCTTGCCATCCTGCTGGCCGTGCCGATCGTGCTGACCTATCTCCACACGCATCAGGTCCCGCGCTTCCCGACCGCGATCCTGTCTACCGGGCTGATGCTGCTCGCTGCGCTGAACATCTTCACCGGCCTGATCCTCGATACCGTGGTGCGTGGGCGGCAGGAGGTGCGGCGGCTGGCCTATCTGGCGCTGCCCGCGCCCGGCAACCTGCGCTAATCCGATTTTCACGCCTGAAAGCCATAAACGCTGCACGGCAGCATCCTTGGGAGGCTGCCGGGGCTTGAATATGCGCGGGCATCACGCGACATAGGGGCTCTTCTGGGCATAAGAGAGATTTCCATGCACAATCCGTTCGAGACCGGCGATTTCGCGAGCCCGCTGGCTATGGCTGGCGTCGGGCTGCGGCAGACGCAGGCCGGGCTGGTTCCGATCGTCATCGAACAGTCGAACCGCGGCGAACGGTCGTTCGATATCTTCAGCCGCCTGCTGCGCGAGCGCATCATCTTCGTCACCGGTGGTGTCGAGGACGGCATGGCCTCGCTGATCTGCGCACAGCTGCTGTTCCTTGAGTCGGAAAATCCGAAGAAAGACATCTACATGTACATCAACTCGCCGGGCGGTGTCGTCACGGCGGGCATGGCGATCCATGACACGATGCAGTATATCCGGCCGCGCGTCGGCACGCTGTGCATCGGCCAGGCCGCCTCGATGGGCAGCTTCCTGCTGTCGGCGGGTGAGCCGGGCATGCGCGTCGCAACCACGAACAGCCGCATCATGATCCACCAGCCCTCGGGCGGGGCGCAGGGCATGGCGGCCGATATCGAGATCCAGGCGCGCGAAATCCTGCGCATGCGGCACTTCCTGAACACGCTGTACGCCAAGTACACCGGCAAGCCGCTGGAAGAGATCGAGCGCGCGATGGACCGCGACAAGTTCATGAGCGCCGAGGAAGCCAAGGAATTCGGCCTGATCGACCAGGTGTTCGACAAGCGTCCGACCCCGGCCGACGACGCAACGACCGCCGCATAAGGCGGATCGTTCACCGTGAACGGTTTATTTCGATTGTGACTTTATAGGGGTGCGGTACGATGCGCACCCCGGCAACGGTAGCGCACCGCTTCAATGGTGCGAGAGGTGATTGATGGACAAGGTGAGCGGTGGCAACTCGAAAAGCACCCTCTATTGCTCGTTCTGCGGCAAGTCGCAGCACGAGGTGCGCAAGCTGATCGCGGGGCCGACCGTCTTCATTTGCGACGAGTGCGTGGAGCTGTGCAACGACATCATCCGTGAGGAGACCAAGTCCGCTTTGGTGTCCAAGAAGGATGGTGGCGTGCCGACGCCGCAGGAAATCTGCAACGTGCTCGACGACTATGTCATCGGGCAGAAGCAGGCCAAGCGTGTCCTGTCGGTCGCGGTGCATAACCATTACAAGCGTCTGAACCACGGCGCGAAGGGTGCCGACGTCGAACTCGCCAAGTCGAACATCCTGCTCGTCGGCCCTACGGGGTGCGGCAAGACGCTGCTGGCGCAGACGCTGGCGCGCATCCTCGACGTGCCCTTCACCATGGCGGACGCGACGACGCTGACCGAGGCCGGTTATGTCGGTGAGGACGTCGAGAACATCATCCTGAAGCTGCTTCAGGCGTCGGATTACAATGTCGAGCGCGCGCAGCGCGGCATCGTCTATATCGACGAGATCGACAAGATCAGCCGCAAGGCCGAGAATCCCTCGATCACCCGCGACGTGTCGGGCGAGGGCGTTCAGCAGGCGCTCCTGAAGCTGATGGAGGGCACGACCGCCAGCGTTCCGCCCCAGGGCGGCCGCAAGCATCCGCAGCAGGAATTCCTGCAGGTCGACACGACGAACATCCTGTTCATCTGCGGCGGCGCGTTTGCGGGTCTGGAAAAGATCATCGGCGACCGTCTGCAGGGCAAGTCGATCGGCTTCGGTGCCTATGTCGCGGCACCGGAGGAAAAGCGCACAGGTGAATATCTGCGCCAGACCGAGCCGGAGGATCTGCTCAAGTTCGGCCTGATCCCCGAATTCGTCGGCCGTCTGCCGGTCATCGCGACGCTGGAAGACCTCGACATCGCGGCGCTGGTCAAGATCCTGTCCGAGCCGAAGAATGCGCTGGTCAAACAGTATCAGAAGCTGTTCGAGATGGAGAATGTCGAACTCGACTTTACCGACGATGCGCTGACCACGGTCGCCAAGAAGGCGATCGAGCGCAAGACCGGAGCGCGCGGGCTTCGCTCGATCCTGGAGGGCATATTGCTCGACACCATGTTCGACCTGCCTGGCATGGACGGCGTCGACGAGGTGATGGTCGACAAGGACGTGGTCGAGGGCCGCAAGGAACCGATCCGCGTCTATGCCGAAAAGGCCAAGAAGACGGACGGCGCGGCGGCCTGATCGGCTTCGCGACGTTGTGAATGGATGGCGGGCGCTTCCCCTTGGGAGGCGCCCGTTTCTACATGAGGAATGCGATGGTGACGATCCGTGAGGCGGGGGCGGGTGACCGTGCGGCGGTGGCGACGATGCTGGGCCGCGCCTTTGCCGACGATCCGGCCATGTCCTACATCTTCCCCGATGCCGCCGACCGGGCGAAACGGCTGCCGCGCCTGTTCGCGCTGCTGTTCGACAGCGATGCGGTAGGAATGCGGCTGGTCAGCCAGGATGCCGATGCCGGGACCTTCTGGCGGCCGCCGGGACAGGCGCATGTGCCTATGGCCGCTTATATCCGGCGGCTGATCCCGGTATTGCATGCCTTGGGGGCGTCGCTGCCGCGCGCCATGCGACTGGGCGATGCGATCGAGGCGCAGTTTCCGAACAAACCCTTCTGGTATCTGCACATCGCCGGTGTCGATCCAGCGCGGCAGGGGCGCGGGCTGGGCGGCGCGTCGATCCGGGCGGGGCTGGCCCGGTGCGATGCGGACGCTATGCCCGCCTATCTGGAGACGGCGACCGAGGGCAATGTCGGGCTTTATGCGCGGCTGGGGTTCGAACTGACCGGCGAATGGTCGGTGCCCGGCGGCGGCCCGCGCTTCTGGTCGATGATCCGGCCGGTCGGCGGCTGATCCTCCCCGGCACGGGGAGGGGGAGCATCGCATAGCGATGGTGGAGGGGGCGTGCGGCTAGGAATGTCCTATGAGGCAAGCCCCCCTCCTTCAGCGCTGAAGCGCTGCCACCTCCCCGTGCCGGGGAGGATATTGGCTTCATCCCACGCGTTGCCGCTCCGAACAGGAGACGCAGCGATGAAACCCCATATGATCTGCCACATGATTTGCAGCCTGGACGGGCGTATCCTGCAAAGCCGTTGGCGGCCCGAGAGCTATAAGCCCGGCGATCTGTTCGAGGATCTGCACGACCGGATCGGCGGGGACGCCTGGATCGTCGGGCGTGTGACCGGGCAGGGATTCGCCAAGGGCGATCGCTATCCCGAAACGGAAGAAACCTTCCCGCGCGAAAACTGGTTCGCGCGTCGTGAGGCCGACGCATTCGGCGTGGTGCTGGACGAGCAGGGCAAGATCGTCTGGGGCCGGGGCGATATCGGCGGCGATCCGATCGTCGTCGTCCTGGCCGAGGCGGTGTCGGACTCGCATCTTGCCGGTCTTCGGAGCGATGGCGTGTCCTATATCTTTGCCGGACCGGACGCGATCGACCTGCGCGTCGTACCCGAAATCCTGAATCGCGAGCTGGGCGTCGAGACGCTACTGGTCGAAGGCGGCGGCACGGCCAATGGCGAATTGCTGCGCGCCGGATTGATCGATGAGATCAGCATGGCGCTCTGCCCCGCTATCGACGGTGCAGCGGGCGCGCCCAGCCTGTTTCATTCGGGCGAGGAGAATGCGGATAGGGCTGCGCCCCTGACCGGGCTGACCCTGACGCATCACGAGGTGCTGGCGGGTGGCGAGCTTTGGCTCCGGTATCGGGTGGAGAACGAGGCGGGCTAAGCCACCTTTGTCCTCACCCCTCCCGCCATCGCCAGCGGGGGAGGGGGACGGATGGTTATTCCCCGATCGCAACGAATTTGGGCGCTTCGGGAGCCAACAGGGCGTTTGGCGCATTGGCATGACAGGGATGTCATCATTCCATGTCATGACAAGGAAGCCAGACCAGCCATGAGCGACACCGACGCCATCGTGACCGCCGGACAGAAGCGCGCACTGCTTCAGCGCCTGTTGATGCCGTGGTGGACCCTGGTGTTCCCGATCCTGGGGCTGCTCGCCATCGCGGTATCGCTCTACGGGATGGGCACGGCCGGAGTCGTGGCGGCGGCGATCATCCTGTTCGGCTGCGTATTGTCGGCGGTGCATCAGGCGGAGGTCGTCGCCCACCGGGTCGGCGAACCCTTCGGCACATTGGTCCTGGCGGTTGCGGTCACGGTGATCGAGGTGTCGCTGATCGTCAGCCTGATGCTGTCCGACGCGGGCGACGCCTCGAGTCTCGCGCGCGACACGGTGTTCGCGGCGATCATGATCATCCTGAACGGTATCGTCGGGCTGTGCCTGCTGGCCGGGGGATTCCAGCATGGCGAACAGCGCTTTTCACTGCGGGGTGCGAGTTCGTCGCTCAATGTGCTGACCGCGATGGTGGTGCTGTCGCTGGTACTGCCCAATTACGTCTCGTCCGCACCGGGGCCGACCTATGCGACGTCGCAGCTGATCTTCGTCGCGATCGTCAGCGTCATCCTCTACGGCACGTTCGTCATGGTGCAGACGGTGCGCCACCGCGACTATTTCCTGCCCGCCGACGAGGATATGCCCGCCGACGCCCATGCCGAGCCGCCGAGCAATGCGGCGGCCTGGGCGGCGCTGGGGATGCTGCTGGTCGCGCTGGTCGGCGTCGTGCTGCTGGCCAAGGGGCTTTCGGGGATCGTCGAGGCGGCGATCCTGGGGGCGGGGTTGCCGCTCGCGATCGTTGGCGTGGTGATCGCCGCGCTGGTCCTCGCGCCGGAGAGCCTGGCGGCGTACCGCGCGGCCAAGCGTAACCGGCTCCAGACCAGCCTCAACCTCGCACTCGGCTCGGCGCTGGCGACCATCGGGCTGACCATTCCGGCGGTGGCGATCGTGTCGCTGATGCTCGGCCTGCCGCTGGCGCTGGGGATCGGGGCCAAGCAGATGATCCTGCTGGTCCTGTCGCTGTTCACCATCACGCTGACGCTGGGCAATGGCCGGACGACGGTGCTGGGCGGCGCGGTCCATCTGGTGATCTTCGCCGCGTACCTGTTCGTGACGGTGGTGCCGTAAGACCTCGCTCCGTTCGGCAGATACCGGTTACCCGAACCCCACCCTCCGTTCAGCCTGAGGGAAGTCGAAGGCCACGAGATGAACGCCGCCAAGACCAGTGGTCTGGGCATGCACTTCGACTTCGCTCAGTGCGAACGGAGGTAGGGAATGGGATGACCGTTAATTGGGCTTCTTCTTCGCCATCTGATCCGCCTTCCACGCCCGGAACTGCTCGATCGCCACCGAGCGCTTCAGCACCTTCGCCCAGGGGTCGATGACCACATGCGCATCGGCCGGAACGGTCAGCGTGCCGGTGCCGTCCGTCATCGGCAGCGTCTCCACCTTGTCGCCGACCTGCACCTCGACCGGCAGCGGGAAGGGGCCGCCGCCCGGCACCTTCCATGTCAGGGTCAGCTGGTCGCCGACCCGCGTCTCGACGATCTCGGGCAGCGCCGCCTGGCGCAGATAGACGTTGAAGAACCAGCCATAATCCTTGCCCGTGACCTGTCGGACGAACCCCTCATATTCTTTCGTCGAGCCATAACGGGGCGCGAAATTGCCCGGCTTCGGATCGGTACGGCCATAGACCGCCAGCCGCGTCACGTCCCAGAACGCCTTGTCTCCGATCAGATTGCGCAGGGTGTGGAGCATCCACGAGCCCTTCATATAGATGTCCAGACCGGGGCCGCCCTTGGCCTCTTCATAGACATCCTGCTCGGTCATGCTGCGGTCGTGGACGATGGGGGCCTTGTTGGCGATCTGCCCGCGTTGCGCGTCCATCATCACCGCGTAGCGGGCCTCGCCCTCGCGCCAGCGGCCGTAAGAGGGCTGCATGTAGCTGCCATAGCCTTCGTGCAGCCAGAAATCGTCCCAGTCGACATTGGTCAGCTGGTTGCCGAACCATTCATGGCTGAACTCATGCTGGAACAGCCAGTCGAACCCTTCCGGTGCCTTGGCGTACTCATTGCCGTACGCGTTGATCGTCTGGTGCTCCATGCCCTTGTGCGGGGTTTCGACCACGCCCAGCTTCTCGTCGCCGAAGGGGAAGGGACCGACCGTCGATTCGAAGAAGTCCAGCGTCGGCGCGAACTCGGCGAACAGGCCTTCCGCCTTTTCCTTTTCGCCGGGCAGATACCAGTAGAACATCGGGATCGTGTTGCCGAAGCGGCTCTTATACTTGCCCTCGACCACCTCATAGGGGCCGACGTTCAGCGCGATGGCATAGGTGTTGGGATGCTTGGTCCGCCAGTTCCAGCGGGTGCGCCCGTCAGGCAGTGTATCGACACCCAGCAGCACGCCGTTGGACGGCGCCTTCAACCCCTTGGGGACCGTGATGTGCAGCGTCACCACCCCCGGCTCGCCCATCGGATAGTCGAGGCACGGCCAGAACAGGTCGCAGCCATAGCCTTGCGTCGTGGTCGCGAACCAGGGACGGCCGTCCGGCGTCCTGGCCCAGACGACGCCGGTATCCCAGGGCGCACGCACCGCGACATGCGGCGTGCCGCCATAGGTGATCTTCGCGCTCACCTTTTGCCCGGCCTTGAGCGGGCGGGGCAGGGTGACGACCAGCTGCCCTTGCGGATTGCTCCACCGTGCGGGCGACAGCGGCTTGCCGTCGATCGCGATCGCCTTGACCGGCAGGTTCTTGTCGAGATCGATCACCAGCCGTGCCAGCGGCGCCGTTGCGGTAAAGTCCAGCACCGCGATGCCGTTCAACTCCCGTGTATCGGGCAGCACCTCGAACGACAGGTCGGCGCGGTCGAAGCGGACGGCGCGCTGTTCGGGCGGACGCACACCGCCGGAGATCATGGTCTGCGCCGTCAGCGGCGGCTCACCCTTGCCCGGAAGCGCCTTGGCCGTTTGGGCAATGGCCGGGGCGGCGCAGAGAAACGAAGAGGCGAGCAGCGCGAGTGCGGCGTTCCGTATACGATCCATGGCCCATGGTTTCGCCCAAGCGCTGCGGCTTGGCAAGCCGTGCCGCAGCGTCTTGTCGCAGCGGGAATTGATGGATCGGCAACCCTCCCCATATATAGAGGCGAAGAGGCCCCGGTCGGGGCCGACCGGAGTTTGCATGAACCAGACCTATCCCGTCCTCCCGCTGCGTGACATCGTCGTCTTCCCGCACATGATCGTGCCCCTGTTCGTCGGCCGCGACAAATCGGTCGCGGCACTGGAAGCGGCGATGGCGGCGGACAAGGAAATCTTCCTGGTCGCCCAGCTCGATCCCGCCGAGGACGATCCCTCGCGCGAGGACCTGTACGAGATCGGCGTGACCGCCAGCGTCCTGCAACTGCTCAAGCTGCCCGACGGCACCGTCCGCGTGCTGGTCGAGGGCAAGACGCGCGGCCGCCTGGTCGAACTGGACGAGTCAGGTCCCCACCTGACATCCACCATCGACACGACCGTGGTCGAGGCGGACGAAACCGCGCTCGAAGAGCAGGAGCATGACGTCAAGGCGCAGGTCGCGGCGCTGATGCGCTCGGTGGTCGACCAGTTCGAGAATTACGCGAAGCTCAACCGCAAGCTGCCCGCCGAGACCGCGGTGCAGCTGGCCGAGATCGAGGACGCCTCGCAGCTGGCCGATGCGGTTGCCGCCAACATCTCGGTCAAGGTGGCAGACAAGCAGGCGCTTTTGGTGGAAACCGATCCGGCCAAGCGGCTGGAGATGGCCTATGCCCTGATGGAAGGCGAACTCGGCGTCCTGCAGGTCGAGAAGAAGATCAAGAGCCGCGTCAAGCGCCAGATGGAGAAGACGCAGCGCGAATATTATCTCAACGAGCAGCTCAAGGCGATCCAGCGCGAGCTGGGCAATGAGAGCGAGGACGGCGACGGCGACGAGATCGCCGAGCTGACCCAGAAGATCGCGACGCTCAAGCTGTCCAAGGAAGCGCGCACCAAGGCGACCGCCGAGCTGAAGAAGCTGAAGACCATGGCGCCGATGAGCGCCGAGGCGACGGTCGTGCGCAACTATCTCGACGTGCTGCTGGGCCTGCCCTGGGGCAAGAAGTCCAAGGTCAAGAAGGACATCGCCGCCGCTCAGGCGATCCTGGATCAGGATCATTATGCGCTGGAAAAGGTGAAGGACCGGATCGTCGAGTATCTGGGCGTTCAGGCGCGCACCAACAAGCTGAAGGGGCCGATCCTGTGCCTCGTCGGCCCGCCGGGCGTCGGCAAGACCTCGCTGGGCCAGTCGATCGCCAAGGCGTGCGGGCGCGAGTTCATTCGCCAGTCGCTGGGCGGCGTGCGCGACGAGGCCGAGATTCGTGGCCATCGTCGTACCTATATCGGCTCGCTGCCGGGCAAGATCGTGACCAACCTGAAAAAGGCCGGCACGTCCAATCCGCTGTTCCTGCTCGATGAGATCGACAAGCTGGGTCAGGATTTCCGGGGTGACCCTGCCTCGGCGCTGCTGGAGGTGCTCGACCCCGAGCAGAACGCCAAGTTCAACGATCACTATCTGGAGATCGATATCGACCTCTCGGACGTGATGTTCGTGTGTACCGCAAACACGCTGAACCTGCCGCAGCCGCTGCTCGACCGCATGGAGATCATCCGTCTGGAGGGTTATACCGAGGACGAGAAAGTCGAGATCGCCGAGCGTCATCTGGTCGCCAAGCAGGTCGAGACGCATGGCCTGAAGGACGGCGAGTTCACGCTGACCCAGGAAGGCCTGCGCGCCCTGATCCAGCGCTACACCCGCGAGGCGGGCGTCCGCACGCTGGAGCGTGAGATCGCCCGTCTGGCGCGCAAGGCGCTGCGCCAGATCCTGGAGGGCAAGGCGACGTCGGTGACGATCACGCCGGAAAACCTGCACGAGTTTGCGGGCGTCCAGAAATATCGCCACGGCCTGTCCGAGCAGGAGGATCAGATCGGCGCGGTCACGGGTCTGGCATGGACCGAAGTGGGCGGCGAACTGCTGACCATCGAATCCGTGACGGTGCCGGGCAAGGGGCAGGTGAAGACCACCGGCAAGCTGGGCGATGTGATGAAGGAATCGGTGCAGGCTGCCTTCAGCTTCGTTCAGGCGCGCAGCCCGAGCTTCGGAATCAAGCCGTCGCTGTTCCACCGCAAGGATATCCATATCCACCTGCCCGAGGGCGCGGTGCCCAAGGATGGTCCGTCGGCGGGCATCGGCCTCGTCACCTCGATCGTGTCGACGCTGACCGGCATCGCGGTGCGCAAGGATGTGGCGATGACCGGCGAGGTCACGCTGCGCGGCCGCGTGCTGCCGATCGGCGGCCTGAAGGAAAAGCTGCTGGCGGCGCTGCGTGGCGGCATCACCACCGTGCTCATCCCGCAGGAGAATGAGAAGGATCTGGCGGACATCCCCGCCAACATCCTGAACGGGCTGAAGATCGTGCCGGTCGCGCATGTCGATGAGGTGCTTCGCCTGGCGCTGGTCGAGCCGCTGGAGGCGATCGACTGGACCGATGCGGACGAGCTGGCGGCGCTGCCGCCCGCTGCGATCCCGGCGGTGGGCGGCGAACGCCACCACTGATCGTCGCAAGGGCAGGGCCGCCGGTCGAAGGATCGGCGGCCTTTTTCAAACGATGTCATGATGATGACATGTGCTTCTGTTTGCGCCATGCTTCGCTTTGGGTAAGGATGGGGGATAAGGGCGGGGTTTGACAGCACCGCCTGCCGCGTCATTATCGTTGCTTTAATATTTGGGCGGCACCGAGTCCCGTGTCGTTTTCTCGATGAAATCATAGGGGGTTATGGAATGAACAAGCAGGAGCTGATCGCTACCGTCGCCGACTCCTCGGGCCTGGCCCGCGGCGATGCGGTCAAGGCGGTCGATGCCGTGTTTGAGTCGATCACCGCGGCCCTGAAGAAGGGCGATGAAGTCCGCCTCGTCGGCTTCGGGACTTTCTCGGTTTCCAAGCGCAAGGCCTCGACCGGCCGCAACCCGCGCACCGGCGAGCCGATGACCATCAAGGCCTCGTCGCAGCCCAAGTTCAAGCCGGGCAAGCTGTTGAAGGACTCGGTCAACTAATCCGAAATTTTGGGCTGGACAGGCGGCGGATCGCCGCCTAAAGGCCCGTCTCCCGGTTACGGGCGCGTAGCTCAGCGGTAGAGCACACCCTTCACACGGGTGGGGTCACAGGTTCAATCCCTGTCGCGCCCACCATTCTTTCCTGGGACCCGAACGTCCGGAAGGAATGGTGATCAGCCTGATCGGCCAGCCCTGTTCCTCCTTCTGGCGGCCATTGGGCAATATGATGCCGAATGCCTGACAATCCGACCTTTCCTTGGCAGCCTTGCCCTATGCTTGCGGCCAAGGGAAGTTGCTGGCCGACGCGATAGGCCATAACGGGCGCGGCCCAGTGGTTGATGCCTGGTAATTGCTGCCCAGGGCCGTGGTGCCCTCACCCGTTTGTGCGACAGGTCCGGCAGGTGGAGCGTCATGCCGAACAGGAAGCGCAACGCCGACGCGCTCCATCGCCGCAAACATCTCGCGCGAACCGACGTCCATGTCGCGCAGAATGGCAGGGCTTGCGCGCAGCGAGATCGGATCGGTCATCTCTTTTGGTGCGCCGTCCACCAGGCTTGCGACGCCGCCTGGACGGACGCTCGAAACGGAGCGCGGCATGGTGCCTTTGCCCCCGACACGGCCTGCATGGGCAGCGACGGCCCCATGACCGGGGCGTGGTTCGCAGCCCGTATCGCTCCGACGCTCAAACCCGGCGAAGTCGTGATCCTCGACAACCTGCCCGCCTACAGGAGCGCCGCCGCCCGCCAGGCGGTCGAGGCCAGTGCGCCGGCTCAGGCGGGAACCGCTTCACGCCATACAGGGCGGCGGCGACGTTCGACCCACGCATAGAGGCTGGGCAGCAGCACCAGCGTCAGGATCGTCGAGGTGATGATTCCGCCGATCACCACGGTGGCCAGCGGCCGTTGCACCTCCGCACCCTGGCCGGTGGCGATCGCCATGGGGATAAAGCCGACCGACGCCACCAGCGCAGTCGAAAGGACGGGGCGCAGCCGGTCGTGCGCGCCGCGCCGCACGGCGTCCTCGGCTGGCAGGGGGTCGCCCTCGCGCCCGTCGCGAAGCGCGTTGATATGGTCGATCAGTACCAGCCCGTTGAGCATCGCGATGCCCGACAGCGCGATGAAGCCGATCGCCGCGGTGATCGAAAAGGGCATGCCGCGCAACCATAGCGCCAGCACGCCGCCGGTCATCGCGAACGGGATGCCGGTATAGACGATCGCGGCCTCCCGCACGCTGCCCAGCGCGGCATAGACGAGTGCGAAGATCAGGATCAGCGCGGCGGGCACGACGATCGACAGGCGTTTCTGCGCGGCCTCCAGCTGGTGATATTGCCCGCCGAATGCGATGCGATAGCCCGGCGGCAGCTTGACCTGTCCATCGATCGCGGCCTGGGCGCGCTGGACATAGCCCGCCAGGTCGCTGGTCGACAGATTGACCATCAGCGCGGCGCGGCGATTGGTGTCGTCGTGCAGGATCGGCTCGACGATGCGCGTTTCCTTCAGCCGGGCGACGCGGGACAGCGGCACCATGCCGTATTCGCCGACGCGCAAGGGCAGGGCCAGGATCGCCGCCGGATCGGCGCGCAGCGAATCGGGCATACGGATCACGATGGCGTGGCGTGCGGGGCCGTGCGGGATGAAGCCGACCTCTGCCCCGGCCAGCGCATCCCGGATCGCGTCGTTGACAGCCTGTGCGCCGAGGTTGAGGCGGATCAGCGCGGCGCGGTCCAGCTCGACCACGATGCTCTTGGGCCGCCCCGCCGTCTCGAACTCGACACCCTCGGTGCCGGGCAGCTTTTCGAGGATCGCCTTGGCCTGTCCGGCGGCACGTTCCAGCACGTCGTAATCGTCGCCGTAGATCTTGACCGAGACGTCGGCGCGCACGCCCTCCAGCATCTCGTTGAAGCGCATTTCGATGGGCTGGGCGAACGCGAAATTCTGGCCCTTATAGACCTGATGCGCGACCTTCTCGATCCCGGCGATCAGTTCCTGTTTGGTGCGTGGGCGCCCTTCGCCGGTCGGCCAGTCCTTGATCGGCTTGTAGAAGATATAGAGGTCATTCTCGTTGGGCGGCATCGGGTCGGTCGCAACCTCGCTGGTGCCGATGCGCGAGAAGGTATGGCTGACCTGGGGATAGGCGCGGCGGATGGCGCGCTCGGTCGCCTGCTCGATCGCGAGGCTTTGTTCCAGCGACATGCCGACCGGGCGATAGACCATGGCGGTGATCGCCCCCTCGTCCAGCTGCGGCGTGAATTGCGAGCCCAGCGTCTTGAAGGCGAGGAATGCCGCCACCAGCAGCATCAGCGCCCCGATGACGAGGAGCGCCGGGTGACGCAGCGAGCGTTCCAGCACCGGGGTATAGACCCGCGCGGCCACCGCGACGAAGCCCTTGGGTGCATCCTCGCCATGCGGGCGGCCGGGTGTGCGCAACGCCCAGGCCGAGAGCATCGGTACGATGGTGAAGGTCCAGAGCAGCCCCGCGACGATCGCCAGAATCACCGCCTGCGCCATGGGCTGGAACAGCTTGCCCTCGACCCCGCCCAGGCTGAGCACGGGGACATAGACCAGGGCGATGATCGCGATCCCGAAAAAGGTCGGCCGCGCGACCATGCGGGCGGCATGGGCCACCGTGTCGCGTCGCTCGTCCGGGGTCAGCTCCTCGCCCTTTTCGGCGCGGCGCAGGGCCAGCAGGCGCAGGCTGTTCTCGACCACCACGATCGCGCCATCGACGATCAACCCGAAGTCGAGTGCGCCCAGGCTCATCAGATTGCCCGACAGCCCGATGGCGTGCATCCCGCTGACCGTCACGAGGAATGCGAGTGGGATGACCAGCGCCACGATCAGCGCGGCGCGCCAGTTGCCCATCACGAACAGCAGGACGATCGCGACCAGCAGCGCGCCTTCGCCCAGATTGCGCTCGACCGTGTGGATCGTCTGATCGACCAGATCGGCGCGCCTATATTGCCGGTCGATCACCATGCCCTTGGGCAGCGCGGCCGAGATGTCGGGCAGCGCACCCTGTACGCGCAGTGCGGTCTCGCGGCTGTTCTGCCCCACCAGCATCATGACCGTGCCCAGCACCGTCTCGCGGCCATTCTGGGTCGCGGCACCCTGACGCGGGGCGGCACCCGTGACGACCTTGGCGAGATCGCGCACCTGCAGCGGCAGGACGCCGCCGGCGAACTTGACCGGGATGGCGGCGATCTGCTCAGCGGTCATCACGCGGGCATCGGTGCGCACGGTGAAGCGTTCCGCCCCGCGCCGGATGATGCCGCCGCCCGCATTCTCGACATTCCGGGCGACCGCCGCGGCCAGCTCGCCCGCGGTGACGCCGTGCAACGTCAGCCGGACCGGATCGGGCTCGACGACATATTGCTCCTCCAGCCCGCCATTGGAATTGACGTCGGCGACCCCCGCCACGGCGCGTAGCATCGGCCGCACGGTATATTCCTGCGCCTCGTACAGCGCCATCAGCTGGGCTTGCGGGTTCAGCCCCGGCGGCGGCTTTTGCCATTCTAGCGTATAGTAGAAGATCTCGCCCAGCCCGGTGGTGATCGGCGCCAGCTGCGGCGTGCTGCCCGCGGGCAACTGGTCACGCACCGCCGCCAGCCGCTCGGTGACGAGCTGGCGCGCCTTCAGCTGGTCGGTGCCGTCCTTGTAGAGAAGCGTCACCTGGCTCAGCCCGGTCTTGGTCAGTGAGCGCGTCTGGTCCAGCCCCGGCTGGCCGCCCATGGCGCGTTCGATGGGCAGGGTCACCAGCCGCTCGATCTCCTCGGGCGCCAGCGCCGGGACCGTGGTGTTGATCTGCACCTGAACCCCGGTGATGTCGGGGATGGCGTCGATCTGGAGACTGGCGAAGGACCACAGCCCGATCGCCGCGATCAGTGCGGCGACCAGCGCGACGCCCAGCCGGTGGCGGGTGACGAGATCGAGCCAGCGCTTCATCGGGCGAGCGCCGCCCCGCCGTTGAGCGCGCGCAGCTGGAGCAGCGCCTCCAGCGCCTCGCGCCGCGTGTCGAGCACGGCGTTCACCGCCTCGACATAGGATTGCTGGATCTGGGTATAGGTGGTCAGCGGGATCGCGCCGAGGCGATAGTTGCGGTCGGCATCGGCGGCGGCCTGCGCGAAACGCTGCGGCGAGTTGGCATCCCATTTGGCCAGCACCTCGCGCTTGGCCTCATATTGCGCGGCCTGGTCGAACACGTCGCGCGCGATCCGGCGCTCGGCGTTGATCAGGGTCGCATTGGCCTGGGCCTGCTTGCCCTGCTCGACCGCGACATCGCCCGCCTGGCGGTTCCACAGCGGGATGGAGGTGGACATGCGGACGCCGTAATTCGTCTCGCGAATGTCCGAGCGGGCGCGGTCATAATAGGGGCCGACGCTGACCGTCGGGATACGCGCCTTGCGGGCGAGGTCGACGCGAAGCCCCTGCTGGGCGAATTGCGCGCGAAGCGCCTTCAGCTCGAAATTATTTTCGCCCGCCCGGTCGGCCAGCAGCTGGCCCGAGGGGAGGGCGGGCAGCGCCATGTCGGGCCGCACGATGCGGATGCGCGCGGCAAAGGGCGCGCCGCGCAGCTGGTTGAGTTCGTAGAGGATCGAATTGGCCTCGGCATCGGCCGTCGCCGCCGTCCGCTCGGCGCTGATCGCGCTGGCCTGGAGCGAGGCGGCTTCCAGCTGCGGCGAGGGTCCGGCCGGATCGCGTGCCACGATCACACGGGCCAGCGTCCGCATCCGCCCGGCGACCTCGCGCGCGGCGGCCGCCTTCTCGTCCGCCGCGAACAGGCCGTAGCCGAGCGAACGGGCGCGCGCGGCCAGCGTTGCGTCGAATTGCTGCAACCCGATCCGCGCCAGCCCGACCTGCCCGTCGGCGATCGCGCGGCGCAGCGCGATGCGCCCGCCGAACTCGATCGGCTGCACGACCGACACGGCATAGGTCAGCCCCTCGCCGGTGACCGCGCCGCTGGTCCGGTCCTGCGCGCGCCGCTGGCCGAACTCGACCACCGCTTCGGGGTCGGCCCAGCGGCCCGCCGCCTCGCGCTCGACGCCCGCCGTCTCGATCTGGCGCTGGTAGAATTGGCGCTCGGGATTGCCCGCGATGACGTTCTGGACCAGCGCGTCCAGCGTCATCGCCTGCTGCTGCGCCGTTGCGGGCGCGGCCACAACCATCGCCGCCAGTCCTGCCAAAGCCGTGATCCGCATGTCATCCTCTGCGCGGTATTCGATGATGCAGCGCTAGACGCGTTTCCCGCAAGCCGTCGACTAAATAGCGATTTAGACATGAGCGATACCGGTGCTCCCGATCATCGATGGCTCTTTGCTTGTAATGACTATCAATACTAAATCGTAATTTCATTGACGCCGCCGCGCCTCTGTTGCGATCACGCCGCCATGACGCGAATATTGGTGATCGAGGATGATGCAGGAACTGCGGCGGAGATCCGGCTGGAGCTGGTCGCCGCCGGGCATGAGGTTTGCCATGTCGGCAGTCTCGCCTCGGCCGCCAGCCTCGTCGAGGAATTGGATTTCGACCTGTTGATCCTCGACCGGCAATTGCCCGATGGCGAGGGGCTGGATCTGCTGTCCGATCTGCGGGGGCGGGGGCGGCGCACACCCGCCTTGGTGCTGAGCGCGCTCGGCAGCCTGGACGACCGGGTGCGCGGCCTGCGCGCGGGGGGCGACGATTATCTGCCCAAGCCGTTCGCGCTGGTCGAACTGATCGCGCGGGTCGAGGCGCTGCTGCGCCGCCCCAACGACACGCGCGAGACGCGGCTGATCGCGGGGCCGGTCGACCTCGACCTGCTGGCGGGCAGCGCCACCCGCGCCGGACGCGACCTGGAACTGTTGCCGCGCGAGTTGAAGCTGCTCGATTATATGGTGCGTCGACCGGGGCGGATCATCACCCGCTCGATGCTGCTCCAGGATGTCTGGGGTTATAGTTTCGAGCCCAATACCAATGTCGTCGACGTCCATATGGGCCGCCTGCGCCGCAAGGTGGACGGCGAGGGTGAGGCGCAGCTGATCCGCAATGTGCGGGGGCAGGGCTATGTCTTCGATCTTCCCCACTGATCCGCGCGCGCGGGCGACCTGGCGCTGGGGCAGCGCGCTGGCGGCGATGCTCGTCCTGCAATCGCTGGCGCTGGCGGCGGTGTTCTGGGTGCTGGTCGACGACAATCACCGGCGCGAGATCGAGCATCAGCTGAGCGACGACTGCACCTTCTTCCGCCTGACCCCAACGGAGGAGCGGCCCGAGGAACTGCGCGAGAAGCTGGACCGCGACCTGCACCGCGACCTGTTCCTGGCGCTGTTTGATGCGAACGGACGGCGGATCGCGGGCAATGTCGCGCGCCTGCCGCCCGGCCCGCCGCCCGCCGCCCCGTTCGTCGCCTCGATCGCGCCGACCGAACTGCCCGGCAAGCATAGTGACGAGGCGCGGGTCCAGCTATGCCCGATGGGCGACGGCACCCTCCTGCTGGTCGGCGTCGATCTGGACGATACGGAGGCTTCGATGCGGCTGGTCGGCCAGTCGCTGCTGGTCGGGCTGGTGCCGGGCATCCTGATGGCGCTGGTCTTCGGGCTGATCGCCGGGCGGCGCGCGGCGCGGCAGGTCGACGCGGTCCGCCGCCTGACCGAGCGCATCCTGTCAGGCGATCTGTCGCAGCGTCTTCCCGTGCCGCGCGATCCCGACAGCTTCGGGCTGTTGTGCGCCGACATCAACCTGATGCTCGACCGGCTGCAACTGCTGGTCGCCGACATGCGAGGGATCGGCGACGATATCGCGCACCAGCTTCGCACGCCCCTGACGCGGCTGCGCGCACGGGTAGAGCGGGGGATGCGCGACGATATCGACCGCGCCGCCTTTGCCGCGACCGCCGAGGCGACGCTGGCCGATGTCGACAAGCTGCTGGGCATCATCGCCGCGCTGCTGCGTATCCGCGAACTGGAGGATCATGCCCGCCGCAGCCGCTTCGCGCCCGTCGATCTGGCCCGGCTGGTCGAGGATGCCTGCGACCTGCACCACCCGACCGCGGAGGATCGCGGCATCACCCTGTCCTATGCCATCGAACCGGTGCCGCCGGTCGATGGCGATGCCAGCCTTTTGATCGAGGCGGTGTCCAACCTGATCGACAATGCGATGAAGTTCGGGCCGGTCGGCGGCGCGGTGCGCGTCACCCTGGGGATGCAGGGGCGCGACATCGTGCTGAGGGTCGCCGATGACGGTATCGGCGTGCCCCCGGCCGAGCGCGCGCTGGTGCTGCAACGCTTTTATCGCGGCCGCGCCGATCAGCCGGGGGTGGGGCTGGGCCTGCCGCTGGTCAAGGCGATCGCCGATCTCCACGGCTTCGGCCTTGCCTTTGCGGCGCCGGGCAGTGCGGTGTCGATCATCTGCCCCGGCGCGGGAAAATAAACATAAATTTATAGAACCCTCTTCCGAGGGTCGCGTTCACCGTCCGCCGACTGACGGCCTGAGCCGAACTCTATTTCCCCCGGCTGAGTCCCTTTATCGAAGGAACAGGAACGATGCGTTACGCTTCGCTCGCGCTGGTCGCGTGCCTCTTTGCCGCGCCCGCTTTCGCCCAGACCAACGACATCCAGACGGGCAACGGATTTCCGCAGAACAGCCTGTCCAGCCAGCCGCATGGCGGCCCGCAGGGCGAGGCGCAGCGTGCCTCGATCATGGCGCTCCAGCAGACGCTGATCGAACTCCAGCAGCTTCAGCTCCAGACGAAGCAGGCGCATTGGAACGTGTCGGGCACGCTGTTCTACCCTCTGCACGAGCTGTTGCAGGACCATCATGACGGTGTCGCCAAATATGCCGACGAGGTGGCCGAGCGGCTGCTTGCCATCGGGGCGTCGGCCGACGGCCGCGCCAACACCATCGTCCGCACCAGCCGCGTCCCCGAGATGCCGGGCGGCTTCATCGACGATGCGCAGGTGATCGGCTGGTTCGCGGCCAACTACCGCGTGGTCAGCGACGAGATCGGCCAGGGCATCAAGGCCAGCGAGGACGGCGATCCCACGACCTCCAACCTGTTGCAGGAGGTCCAGCACGCCATCGACAAATATCAGTGGCAGATGCGCGCCATGGTCCAGCCGACACCGACCGACGCCAATAACGCTGCGGACCTGAACGGCGGCCGCCCGGTGCAGCCGATGGCCCGCACCGCGCCCGCACCGCGCTGATGGGCCAAGGGCTGCTCCCTAAGCGCCTGTTCCGTGTCGGGGCGAGCCCTTTCCCGGCGGGAAGGGTTCGTCGCGACACGCCTCCATGATGTCGCCGCCATGGACCATGCGGTTGCCGACAGCGAAAGCGGGCGGCGAGTATCTCGCCCCCCGCCCGTTGGTGGCGTCAGACCCGCTCCACCATCAATGCAATGCCGATGCACATGAAGGCGATGCCGCCCCGCCGCGACCATCTGGCGCACCGCCGGGTGCCAATCGGCGAAGGCCGCCACCGCGAAGACGTTGACGTGACCGCCATCGCGCCATGCACCGCTTCCCCGAACGCTATGGCTGAATCCATAAGTTCGATGCCTCCTAAGCGGTCTGGCCCGGCAATGCCGGTGGCGACCGAAGCCAAAGCGAATAGCCCCAATCTGTTGCCGCTCAAGTGCCCGCCTGGCTCCGACAACCAACCGACCATCGTTCCAGGGGCGAAGTTCATGAAGGACGGCGGCCAATTGCCGAGGGATCCATCGCTTATCGTCATTGTAGGAAGGGGGATGCCATGATGAACGGGAAGGCCATGTCGTGCCTTCCCGTTCCCCTGATCGTTACTGCGAGGTCTGAAGCGACGCTGCATCAAGGTCCACATCCAGCTCTCGCGACCAGATCCGGAGCGCACGGCACTGACTGACGAAAGTCTTGGCATCTTTGGCTTTGGCCAAGGCGACGAAACCCTCGTCCCGTTCCATCATTCCGGCGGCGTTGAACAGGGCATTGGCGGCGTCGTTGTGGCCGATGAACTTGCAATGGGCGAAGGCATCGGTGACGAAGTCCTTGGCTGTGGCATCCCTGGTAAGCATGGCCACGCCCGTCTCGGATGGCAGGACCGCGACGGCATCGTAGAGCACCGAGGGGCCGCCATCGATCTTCTGCTTGGCGGCGACTTGCGTGCCGTCGTCGAGCGTCACCCCACGGATCTTGGGAGCGACGACTTCCCAAAGCGCGCCCTCCGCCTCGAGCGCCTTCGTCAGTGCGGCGAACAGATCGGCGCTGCTGCCGTCCGTCAGCAGGATGCCCATCTTGCGCCCCTTGAAGTCCTTGGGGCCGTTGGACAGGATGCTCAGCTTGGCCGAGGGCGGCAGGTCGAGCGTGGGCTTGGCTGCCTGGGCGGGCTCGGGCAGGTCGAGGCCGAGCCCGTCGGCGACCGTCGCGGCCAGCCCTTCGTCGATCAGGCGCAGATGCGAGACGGCGCGCGCGCGGATGTCGACCCGCTCGACCTTCGACAGCTCGAACACCAGCGCATCGCCGATATGCTTCTGCTCGATGGGCTGCTGGCTGATGAAGAACTGCCGTGCCTGGCTGTAATGGTCGGCGAAGGTTTCGGCGCGGATACGCTGCTTGATGCCCTGCACCTCCGCGGGGAAGCTGCGATAGCCGATGGTCGGGTTCTCGCGCGGACCGCCATCGGGACCCCAGCTGTTCGGTTCGTAATTGGCGCGCCCCTTGGGGTTGCGCATCGCCATATGGCCGTCCTGCTGGAAATTCATCACCGGACAGCGCGGCGCGTTGACCGGGATATGGGTGAAATTGGGTCCGCCCAGCCGTTTCAACTGCGTATCCAGATAGGAAAAGTTGCGGCCGTGCAGCAGCGGGTCGTCGGAAAAGTCGATGCCGGGGACGACATTCTGGGTGCAGAAGGCGACCTGTTCGGTGTTGGCGAAGAAATTGTCGACATTGCGGTTCAGGGTCAGCGTGCCGACGATACGGACGGGCACCTGTTCCTCGGGGATCAGCTTGGTCGCATCGAGATGGTCGAAGGGCAGGCTGTCGGCGGTTTCCTGGTCGAACAGCTGGACGCCCAGGTCCCATTGCGGAAAATCGCCGCCCTCGATCGCGGTCCACAGCTCGCGGCGGTGGAAATCGGGATCGGCGCCGTTGATCTTGACCGCCTCGTTCCACAACACCGATTGCAGGCCCTGGCGCGGTTTCCAGTGGAATTTGACGAAGGTCGACTTGCCCTCGGCATTGACCAGGCGGAAGCTGTGAACGCCGAATCCCTCCATGGTGCGGAAGGAGCGCGGAATGGTCCGGTCCGACATCTGCCACATGACCATATGCCATGCCTCCGGGCTTAAACTGGCGAAATCCCAGTAATTGTCATGCGCGGACTGGGCCTGGGGGAAAGCGCGGTCGGGTTCCTGCTTCACGGCATGGACCAGGTCGGGGAATTTGATCGCGTCCTGGATGAAGAACACCGGGATGTTGTTGCCGACAATGTCCCAATTGCCCTGTGTGGTATAGAATTTGACCGCGAAGCCACGCACGTCGCGCGCCAGGTCCATCGACCCCTTGTTGCCCGCGACCGTCGAGAAGCGGACGAACACCTCGGTCTGTTGGCCGACCGTGCTCAGCACATCGGCCTGGGTGTAGTCCGCCAGGCTGTCGGTCAGCTCGAACACGCCGTGCGCGCCATAGCCGCGGGCATGGACCACCCGCTCGGGGATGCGCTCATGGTCGAAGTGGAATATCTTCTCGCGCAGGATGAAGTCTTCGAGCAGGGTCGGGCCGCGCTCGCCGACGCGCAGGCTGTTCTGGTTGTCCGCGACGGGAACACCCTGTTGGGTGGTCAGCGTCTGGGCCGTGTCGTCGGTGCTCTGGTGCGTCTCTCCCCCATGACCCCGGGACTCGGCATAATGGGTGGGCGTGTCCGATGCGGCAGGAAGGGCGGGGGCCTTGTCGGGTGTCTCGCCCTTTGTCGCGCCCGCGCGCGACTTGATCTTGTTGGCCATGATGATGCCTTTGCGTCCGTGAGGAATGTCAGCGTCTCAACGCATGGAAAGCACAATCGCCCTGCCGTTAAATGGTTGATATTGATCAAGTCTTATCCTGTCGGCCTGTCGTACACAGGCAGGGCCGATCCGCATAGGTCGAGACGCACGAAGCATGGGAGAAGGATTCTGAGCGAGGACATCCCCGTGATCATCTGTGTCCCGGCGCGCAACGAGGCGGGCTTGCTGCCCCAATTGCTGTCCGCGATCGCCGGGCAGTCGATAGGTGCGAATGGCATGCATCTTTGCCTGTATCTCGATGATTGCCGGGACGGCAGCCGGGATATGCTCGATCGCATGCAGCCGGTCTTGCCCTTCGGGTTGACGGTGGCGCAGGGCACCCGGGATACGGAGCCCAATGCGGGCGCGGCCCGCCGCGCGGCGCTGGCCATGGGCCTCGAACGGCTGGCTGGCGCAGAGGGCCTGATATTCACGACCGACGCCGACAGCATGCCGCATCGCGACTGGATCGCGGCGGGGTGTCGGGCTTTGCAAGAGGCGGATGTGGTGGCGGGACGTATCCTCCGCCTCGATGCCGCGCGAGACCCCCTGCAGTGCCGCATCGAACGCTATTATGATCGGCTCCACCGATATCGCCGCCTCGTCGACCCGGTGCCATGGGAGGCGCGGGATACCCATCATTTCGGCGGAGGCGCCAATATCGCGGTTCGTGCGTCCGCCTATCGCGCGATCGGCGGGTTCCGGCCGTTGCCGTCCGGCGAAGATGCCCGGTTTCTGGACGATGCGGCGCGGGCCGGCTTTCGCGTCCGCCGCGACGGGGCGATGGCGGTCGACACATCGTCACGGCGAGACGGACGCGTCGCCGGGGGCCTTGCGGACGTGTTGCGGGCGCTGGATCACGGCGAATGGCCATCCATGGCCGACCCGCGTGGATCGTCATGGCAATGGCGCGCACAGGCGGCGGCGAGACGCAGTTTTGCGACGATCGACCAGATTCATGTCCGCACGGCGCTGGGGGAAAGCCTGGGCCTGTCGGCGGACCATATCCTGGGCGTCGCGCGGGACTGTCCCAATGGCGAGGCATTTGCCATGCGCATCGTTCCGGCACCCATGGCCCATGATGCCATGGTGTCGCTGGCGACGGCGGAAGATCGTCTGGGCGAACTGGAAAGCCGGTGGTGCGAGGTCGCGGCATGACGATGATGGCCGATCAACTGCGGGGCGCGATCGCTGCACAGGGCTGGGCCGATCATCCGCCATGCGATCCGCAGACGGCGGACGAACTGATCGCATTGCTGGCCAGGCTGTACGGGATCGGCCGCCGCGACCTTCCGCTCGCCCGACTGGTCGAGGGGCATGTCGATGCCGTGCAGATCGTCCGGCGCTATGGCTCGGCCGCTCAGGTCGACGTGCTGGGCCGTGCCTTGGCGCGCGGCGCGACGCTGGGGGTGTGGAATGCCGGATGGCCGGGGGAGGCGCTGCGGCTGGACGACGGGCGGCTGAGCGGCGGCAAAAGCTATGCCTCGGGGGCGGGGGTGCTGAGCCATGCGCTGGTGACGGCGGACACGTCCGACGGGGTGCAACTGCTCCTCCTCGACCTGTCCCGCATACCACCGGCGGTCGACTCCGATTGGTGGCGGGTGATCGGCATGCAGCGATCCGAAACGCATCGGGTGCGCTGGGATCATGCCCCCGTCACCGACGCGGATCGGATCGGCCGGCCCGGCTGCTATGCGCATGAGCCCTTTTTCAGCGGCGGCGCGCTGCGTTTCGTGGCGGTTCATGCGGGCGGCGTGGCGGGCATTTGCGACCTCAGCCGCGATCATCTGGTTGCGGCGGGGCGGGGCGACGATCCCTTTCAGGCCGCCCGACTGGCCGAGTTGTTCGCACTGGCCGAGGGCGCGGCCGCCATCGTCCGGCGGACGGCACGGCTGTGGTTCGAGAATGCCGAAGAAGGCGACGAACCGCGCCTGGCGCGCGTGGCGGCGGCCCGACTGGCGGTGGCCGATGCGGCCGAGCGGGCGATGGTCGTCGCACGCGAGGCCGTGGGGCTTGCCAGCCAGTTCCACAGCCATCCTCTCTCGGCCATGCTCAGCGATCTGGCGGTCTATCTCCGCCAGCCCGCCCCTGACGCCCAAAGGCTTCGCGTCGGTCGCGGGGTTCTGCAGGGTCTGTTGGTGCCCGCCCTGTGAAACTGGATCTCAACGCCGTTCGCCATGCCGTCGTCGTCGCACCCCATCCCGATGACGAGATCATCGGGGCCGCTGGCCTGATACAGGCCTTGCGGCGGCAGGGCAGTGTGGTCCGGGTCGTCGTGGTCAGCAATGGCGCCGCCTCGCATCCCAACAGTGGGGCATGGCCCCCCGAACGGCTGATTGCGGCGCGTCGGCAGGAAAGCCTGTCGGCGCTCGGTCGTCTGGGTGTGGTGCGTCATCGCGTGACCTTTCTGGGGTTGCCGGACGGTGGCCTTTCCGCTCAATCGCTGCTGTGTCGCCAGCGGCTGAGCCGGGCGATCCGTCGGTGCCGGGGTTTGGACATGCTCATCGGCCCCGCCATGACCGACGCGCATCCCGATCACCGGGCCGTCGCGGCGGCGCTTCGGGACCTCCATTTTGCCGGACGACGCATGACCTATCAGGTCTGGCCACCACACCGCGCGAGGGGTGCCCGATGCCGGACCGTTTCGCTGGCGGGCGGCGTGGCGGCGAAGCGATCGCTCATTCGGATGCATCGTACGCAATTGGGCGTGATCGCCGACGATCTTCATGGCTTTACGATCGCACGCCATGAACTCGCAGTCTTCGCGTTCCCCGTCGAACAGTTTGCCGAGGAGCGGCGATGAGGCCTATCGATCTTGCCGGTTTTGCCGAGAAATTCGCGGCAAGTGGCGACCCCTGGGGGACCTATTCCGACCGGGACGAAGCGACAAAGCGTGCGGCGATCCTGCATGCCCTGGGTCCTGGCCCCCTCGGCCGCGTTCTGGAACTCGGCAGCGGGAATGGATCGAACAGCCGGGCCATGGCCGCGCGCGCCCTGCGCCTCGATGCGACGGAGGGGACCGCCGAAGGTACGGCTCTGACGGCCCGCGCCATCGCGGACCGCCCCCGCGCGCGCGCCATCAGCCTGGCATTGCCCGCGCGATTTCCGCAGAAAGACTATGACGCTATCGTGATCGCGGAACTGCTCTACTATCTTTCCCCGCCAGCGATGAGGCACGTCGCCAGGCACGTCACACAGGCGCTACGCCCCGGCGGGCGGCTGGTGCTCGCACATCATCGGATCGACTATTATGATTTCGCTCAGCACGCCGCCGGGATACAGCAACGCTTCCTCGACCTGACCGGCCTGTCCTGGCGGACAGCCACGGTGCGCCGTCAACGAAAATGGCATGTCATCGTCGCACGAGCGATAGGCGAGCCACGGCGCCGCAGCCAGCCGTCTCACGGTCATCATCCGCCATCGCCCAGGCCATAGGTATCGGGCAACCGCCGCCCATGGCCCATGGGACGAACGGGCCGATCCGGAAAGCCCAGATAGCGGCATCGAATGACCTCCTATCGGTCCGGAGGTGGCCATGGAACCCTGGCCATCGGACTTACGCGGACAGCAATTTGGTGATCCATCGGCTGCGATCGAACTGGCCGCAGATGATGACGATCGCGGCGGTGAGCGGCACGGCGATCAGGGCGCCGGCGATACCCCACACCCAGCTCCAGAACGTCATGGCGATGATGATCGCCAACGGTGACAGCGACAGCTGCTTTCCCTGGAGTAGCGGATAGACCACGTTGCTGATCGTCATCTGCAAGATCACGAAGCCGACGAAGACCAGGGTCGGCATCTGCCACCCGCCGAACTGCACGAAGGCGAACAGCACGGGTGGCACGATGCCGACGATGTTGCCGATCACGGGCACGAAGTTGAGCAGGAAATTCAGGATACCCCAGACCAGCGCAAGCTCCAGCCCGGTCATCCACGACCACAGGGCGGATGCAGCCCCCGTCAGGATGCTGGTGGCCAATGTGGTGCCGAGATACCGACGGACCTGACCCGATATCTCCTCGCTCACTTCCAGCATGTCGCGACGCGCGCCGCCTTCGCACATCTCGTACAGACGCCGCCGCAGCCGCGGCACCTCGGGCAGGCCGAGCATCACGACGATACCGATGAACCCGACATAGGTGACGAAGGCATAGGCACCGCTGGCCAGCATCTGCAACAGCCCCATGATGCGCTGGCGGTTGATGGTCCCCGCGATCGGTACGCCATGCTCCGCCGCCCAGGCGGCAAGCCGCATATAGGCCTTTTCAAGCCCGGCCCACTCCGCCGACATGGCCCCGATGACCTGCCCGATCGACAGATAGACGGATGCGGCAAAGGCCGCGAGGATCGCGATCAGCGACAACAGGGTCAGCGTATAGGCGATCCACGACGGCATGAAGCGGGCAAGCCAGCGCTTGAGCGGCCACAAGGCGGCGACGATGATCGCGGCGAAGGCGACCGGCATGATCACCGCAAATCCTGCCCGCAGCGCCGCGATCAGCAGGATCGCGGCAATGATCGTCAGCATGCGATTGCGGTAGCGGTCCTGCACCGGATTTTGGGTCATTTGCGTCGTTCCTCGATGCGGGTCCCGGAATCGGCCATGGCCTCGGCGTTGAGCCGTGCGCCGAGCAGCAGCGCCCATGCCGAGACCATCAGCCACAGCATCAGCACCACCACGGCCGCGAGGGATCCATAAGTGTCGTCGAACCGCGCGATGCGCGCGACATAGATGCGGAACAACAGCGTGGCGGTGAGCCACATCGCGACGCCTGCGATCGTGCCCGGCAGGGCGCGGCGCCACGGGATCGCCTGCTCCGCCGCGGGCGCGTAGCGATAGATCAAGATCAGCCCTGCGCCTGCCCCGAGGGTCAGCGAGCCGAACAGCGTGATCGTGGACACGAGGCGCGCGCCGGGCAGGCCATCGGGTACATAGCTTTGCAGGAACGCCAGGACGGACAGGGACACCAGGGCGGTCAGCACCAGCGCGGCGCAGCCCAGCACCAGCGCCGTCGACGCGAACTGTCGGCGCAGACCCTGGCGCTCCCGCTCGATCCGATAGGCGAGGTTGATGCCGTGAAGCAGCGACCGCCCGGCGCGGCGGGCACTGAACAGGGCGATAGCGATCGAGAGGAGGAATGCGGTGATGGAGGCGCGGTCCGTCGCCAGTGCGTTGTGCAATCCCCTGGCGACGATCCTTCGCGCATCCACCGGCATGATCGCGGTCAGTGTCAACAGATTCTGCGCCACCGTCGCGGCCGGCACGATGGAGCCATAGGCGCCCGCGACAAGGCCGACCAGAGGGATCATGGCGAGGAAAGCGGCAAAGGCGATCGAGCTGGCCGCGATACCGAAATCGTCGCGCATACCGCTACGCACCGTCCGCCACGAAAGGATGGTCCAGCGCCGTACGTTCGACGATCCCACCCGCAGATGCCTGCCGGTCGCTCCGCTCGACCCCCATTCCATGTCCCCGCCCCCCCAATCGATCCCGACGCCTGTGTCCGGGTGACGGACCCATAACGATCGGCCTCCATTTAGGTCCGATCGATTGCAAAAAGGACTGACGGACCCGATGATATCGGGGCGTCGCATCGGCTGGCTCGTCCGGCGTGTCGCTCGAAAATCCGGTTTCGTACCGCGCTCCACCCGCGCCGCCGGGATGGTGTCGCACGTCTTTGCCGGGATCGTCGCGCGAGCGGTGCCGGATCATTTCATCGGAGATATCCGACAGAATGCGGTCGGCACGCTCCCTGATGCTCGCCCCGATGCTCGCCCCGATGCTCGCGGCGTCAAACCGGCATCGGCCATCGCGGTTCAGCAGAACGCCCAACGGGAAATGCACGGTGAGGCCGCTGTCGCCAGAATGTCGGCAGCCCTGGTGACGTGAAAATGGAGAGAGGATTTCTGTTCAGAGGTTCGGCAAAAGGCCAATATGACCCAACGGTAGAAACTGGAAAGCGTTGGGTGCCTGTCGAATGGCGGCTGCCGGGGCCGGGGGGCGATAACGACCGTCATTCGGTGGAGACAACGGCCTCGGCCCCGTTCCACTTGCCTGCGAGGCCCGGCACTTCCTCGAGCTGGCGGACCTCGCTGAAGCTGCCACGCTCGTCCCGATATCTCACGATCTCGAAACCATGTCCCTTCAGCTGGGGCACCGCGTCCAGTTCCGCTGCGGTCGCGCTATTCAGGTTGATCATGTACGTCTCCCATCGGTCCGGACCAACGAACGTCGCGTCATGGCGTGCCATCGCATTCCAGGCTGGCGTCTGTTTGCAGGGCGAGAAACCCGTGCCCCTCCCGTCGCGACGTCATCCAGATCGAGCCATAGGACCTCGGACCGCGCGACACCGGCCTTGTCGCCTTGGCCTGACGACCGGGTGCGACCAGCATGGGCTATGCCAGCGGCAACATCCAGAGGTGCGCGCCGCCGGTCACGAACAGGCGCATTTCGTCGGCGTCGAAGGTACAGTTGCTGCACGTCTCCGGCGTCGGCACGGTGGCGAGATGCGTACCGTCATCATCGAACAGCTCGACCCCCTTTGCCGAACTGCTCCACAGCCAGCCGCGCCGGTCGATGGTGAAGCCATCGGGTATCCCCTCGGCCATGGTAGCGAACCGTCGCCGGTTCGACAATGCGGTCCCGTCCCAGTCGAAGGCGCAGATCGCCACTTCGCCCTCGCCATGCTCGGGAGTCTGCGAGGCGTAGAAAGTGCGTCGATCGGGCGAGAAGGCGAGGCCGTTGGGCTGCGCCATGTCGACCATCCGCCGCACCGTGCCATCCTCGTCGATCCGACAGATCGCGGTACGCCCGCTTTCCGAACGGCCGGGCACGCCTTGCTTGGGGTTTTCGAGGCCGAATGTCGGGTCGCTGAACCAGATCGCCCCGTCGGGGGTGACGATCAGGTCGTTGGGCGCATTGAGGCGGCTACCCTCCGCCGCCCATGCGATGGGGGTCGCGACACCCGTGCCGTCGGACCGGCTGATCGCGCGACGGCCATGCTCGCAATGTACCAGCGTGCCGTCCGGCAGCACCGCATTGCCGTTGATGAACGGCGTGGCGTCGAGGAGCACGTCGACCGCGCCGTCCTCACGCCACCCCAGCACGCGGCGACCGACGATGTCGCTCCATACCAGCGTTCGCTCGCGTGCCCACCATGTCGGCCCCTCACTCCAACTCGCCCCATCGTACAACGTGACGAGCCGCGCCTCACCGAGCACCGCGCCCGCCGCGGCGTGGTGGATGGTTGGTGGCGCCACCTCGGTCCGCTCGGGCGGTCCGGGCTGACGCAGCCGGGCGGGAGTCAACAGCGGGGCGAGCGGCGTCGCCTGAGCGTCCGTCATGCCCCGAACGGGTCGCGGGTCTGCGCGGCGGGCGATGTGGCGAACTGGATCATGATCTGGAGACAGGGCTCGTCGCCGATCTGGCCCGATCGATGCCCCTTGCTGTCGGTCGTGTCCTGATCCTGGCCGAAATGAATGTCGCCCGGTCCCATCTCCACCCGGTTGCCGTCCATCGTCTCGATGAACCAGCGGCCGCGCAGCGGGATCACCCATTGCGGCTTGGGGCTTTCATGCCAGTCGCCGACCCAGCCCACCGGCAGGATCGCGAAGTTGACCGCTTCCACCTCGCCGGGAAACGGTCGCATCCATTGCGGGTCCGCGCCGCCGCCGACACTCTTCTGGCCAAAGCCGGTCATGCGCGACAGGTCGATCCGGCTGCCGCCATCCGCCCCGGTCCACATATGAAGGAAGGGCAGCACCGGCGGCCGCTCGGCATCGGTGCCGTCATTATCGAGCGTCACCCGGGTCGGCAGGTCGGTCATCTTCGTCTCCTCCAGCCTCACGATGCGGCAGGACCGCGAAGCGATGGTCCAACGGCGGGCGGGCGCGGAGGTTTCGTGCGCCCCGGAACGTCGCGGCCTGCCGACCCAACGGCGCGATCCCATGATAGGGTGCGATGGCCACGAAGCGGATCGACGAGGTTCGCGGGCTGCGCATGACGCCGCTGTGATCTTCGCGGCGAGACTCCGCTCTCCTGCACCTTTGCGCTGCCAGCGATGCAGCATCGTCGGCATGATCCCCAACCCGGCCGAAACCTCGCTCTGCATCCGGCCACTCGTCTTTAACAGCGCCACCGCCTCGCGCGTACGCTCGTGCTTGAGCCGACGCTTCGTCATATTCGCAATCAGAACACGTCCTGGCTGCGCAGAGCCCGTCGTCGGTGTCCGGCAAACCAGCGGAAGATCAACGGAAGGCTGGCTCGGCGGAAATTCGAGCCGTTTGAGACGAGTTTGAACGCGCAAACAGCAACGCTCCATTCGAACGTCTTTTACCGCGATGCAAAAAGCGAAGAGGGGGAAGCCCTCTTCGCCAACGTTTCGTGCGCCGTCAGAGTGGGGTGCCGAAGGCGCACGACCCGAGGGATCACATGACGTTGTTCCCACTGGTCTTGATCAGCCCGTTCACACCGCCCGGGAAAAATCCTCCCGAGGATGCTGCGGTGCCGGATGCGTACAAAATGCCCAGAGCCTGTTCGGGCGTGCGGCGCAACGCTATCCAATTATTGTCGCGGAGCTGGATTTGGGAGCCAAAGTCCTCTCCGCCGCCGAACGACCCTATGCCGCGGTCCAGGCCGACGGGACCATCGAGCCGATCCCGAACCTCGGCCATGCGCCATGACCGTTCGAACAGGATTTCGCTTTCCGGGATCGATCGCTTCTGAAGGATCGCGCGCTGGTAGAGGGCGTTGCGAATGGCTCCGTCGCTGGCGGCTATGCCCGCGACGAGCGCCGCGACCGGGCCGCTTGTCGTCGCGCCCACCTGAAAGCCCTGGCCGACCGATGTCGTCATCACGACCGCCGAAAGGGCCACTGCGCCGAGCAGGAACTCGTCCTGGCTGGCATAGGGATCGAAGAAGCTGGTCGGTTGCGTCGTTGTCGACGCCACGCGCGCGATCGCATCGAACGGTCCGTTCTGGCCACCGGCGATGTTCAGGGCGGGCTGGGCGGTCGCCGCGCTGCCCAGCGTCTTGCGCAGGAAAGCGATCCGGGCGAGCACGGCATTGGCGACCTCATTCACCCCGGCCAGCGTCATCGGGTCGGCGAACATGACCTTGCTGCCGCCCGTCACGCCACCTGGGGTGCCGACTCCCGTAATCAGCGCGGCGGGCAGGGTGGTGCCGTCCAAAGCGCGGACCAGGAACGTGCCATAAAGATAATGAAGCTGCAGGATGAGGTTCATCCGGTCGGCGTCGGTCGCCGTATAGGCTGCGGGTGGCGTGGGAGTGGCGGTCGCCGATGCGGTAGGCGTCGGCGTGACCACCGATTCGGACCCGACGACATCGTCATTACAGCCCTCGAGAAAGGCCAGCCCGCCCGCCATGATCGAGGCGGTGCCGAACCAGCGGATCATCTGGCGGCGCGTGGTGTCGGCAGTGGCGATATCCTTGTCGGAATAGGTCATGTCATCCCCCTTGGGATCGAAATTGCGGACTTAGTTGGCGGCACCCGTCTTGAACGTGCCGTTGATCCCGGTCGGGAAAAAGCCGCCTTGGGTAGCGGCGCCCGGCGTCATGAACAGCACGTTGAGCGCATGGCCGGGCGTTCGCGACAGGTGCAGCCCGTCATCGTCGGTCAGCGCCAGCCGGGCCGCCAGGCGGCCATTGACCGGAACGGGAGACAGGCCACGATCGGTCGTGTCGCCCCCGCCAATGCCATTGCGCCACGACGCCATGCGGTCGACCATCGTCACGATTTCCGGCCGGGCTGCGGATGCGGCCATCAGGATGGTCCGTATCGTCGTGACGTCCGTCGCCGCCGTCGCCGCCATCGACAGCATCGATGCGCGGATGACCGGATTGGTATAAAGCGTCGACAAGCCGTTGAGCGCCGTTGCCTGCACGGCCAGGATCGTTTCCGCGGCCAGCGCCAGATCGACCGGCGAGGCATAAGGATCGAAGCTGTCTCCCGGTCCGATCGCGCCCGCCAGCCGGAACATGGCGGTGAACCGTTCTGCCGTCATGTCGATCTGATTCTGCGCCGGAGAGTCGGCGCGGAGCAGGTCGCGGAGGAAAAGAGTGCGAAACCAAAGCGAGTCCGCAATTTCCTGAATACGCGCCTGGATATCACGCGTCCCGGCCGGAAAACTGACCTGCTTGGCCGAGGTCGCCGAAACGCCCGGCCGATCCAGCGTCTCGCCGCCGCGGATATATTGGGCCGGCAACTGTCGGCCTGCGCCGTAAATCGCCAGTTGCAGCATGTTGGTCGAAAGATAGTGCAAGTTCAGCGCAAATTGCAGCGGTGCGGTGTCGACCGATGACGCCACCTGGGCCTGAGCTATCCCGGCAGTTCCGACGACCACGGCCCCGGCCAGCACGGCTCCGGTCAGAACTTGGCCGAAGAATTCGCGACGACCGGAACTTGTCGATTCGCCTCGATGTTCGGGCATGATTCGAAAGTCTTCCATTTCCCTCCCCTGTTGTTGACCGCCACGCCTGGGGGCGGCTGCGTCACCCGGTGCTCTGCCTATCTTTGGAACTGCGACATCCGGCCTCGGCGAATCCTTCCTGAGCGTCCAGGCATCCTATGGCTGCGCCCATATGAAATTTTTTTCAAGTTTAATTTGTCCGAGTTTAAGAGTCCAGCTACGTTGCACAAGCAAGTTAAAAGGGCTTCCGTAAACGTTTTTGGGGGAGGTGAGGATGCTGTCCATGCATGGACTCGCAGGCGGGGTTGCTGTTGCTGCTTTAATTGCTGCTTTTCCGGTTGACGATGTTGCTGCGCAGCAGAAGCAAGATGTTACTAAAAAAGCACAGAATGTGTTAACTGGCGGGGCTTCTGCAAAGAAGGCGAAGCGCAACCGCACAAAGCGCGATGAGAAAATAGCGAAAGATGCTGCGAAGAGCGGCGAATCGCAGCCTCAACTCTCGAACACTAATGGGCGACTCGAAGGCGATATTATTGTCATGGGGCTTCGCGAGAATGTGAAGTCGGCCCGAAACGCCAAGCGCCGGGCATCGCAGATCGTCGACGTCGTGGTCGCGCAGGACATCGGCAAATTACCAGACAAAAACATTCCCGAGGCGCTGGCGCGCATTCCCGGCATCCAGATCGAGCGCAATCGTGGCGAAGGTGGGGAAGTCAAAATTCGCGGCCTGGGCGGGGCCATGACAACGGTCAACGGATCGCCGACCTTCTCGGCCGGTGATCGAACGACCTATCTGAACGACATCTCGTCCGATCTTGTCGCTGCGATCGAGGTGTTCAAGACACGAACACCGGACCAGGTCGAAGGAAGCCAGACCGGCGTCATCAACCTGACCCTGCGTCGGCCGACCGACTTCAAGGAGGGAGCCACCTACGCCTTCAATGTGCGCGGCGATTACGCGGACCAGATCAGGAAGGTGAACCCCTATGTCAGCGCCCTCGTCGCATATAATGCGGACACCGATATCGGGCGGATCGGGTTTTCGGTGAACGGCACCTATAACGACGTGCGCTACAATGAATCGAGCCGCTGGAACCAGCGACCGATCGTCCCGAACAACCCGCGCCAGATCGTGCTGCCCAGTACGACCCCAAGCAACATCTACATGCCCTTCGAAGTCGGCTTCGCCGGACCCAATGGCTGGTCGCGCCGCGCCGACGTGCAGGTTTCGACGCAATGGCGGCCCGACGATCATTGGTCGATCACCCTGGAAGGCGGCTATCGCAATCAGAAAATGCTCTGGGCCGACAACGGCTTCGTCCTGCCGCTGACCTATTCGGCATCGGCCGCACCGCCGCCGGTGTTGTCGAACATCAAACTCGGCCCCGATGGCCGGCTGGTCGAGTCCCTGACCGTCACCTCGCTCGACCCGTTCGGGCCGGGCCGCGAATCGTTTCAACATGAAAGCCGCAATTACAATGGCCGCTTCCAGGTCGACTTCACCAATGACCGGCTGGAATTCAACGGCTGGCTCAACTACGCCCGGGCCGAAAATTATTCGAACAACATATTCCACTGGATCCGCTTCAACCAGCAGCCTGAATTTGACATCATCTTCAACGACAAGCGCGACCCACTTGGCGGGTCGCACGTAACGTTCAAGAATTTCGATCTGCTCGATTCTAAAAATTATTTGTATATTGATGGATTCAACCAATCTCGCCAGTTCACGACCAGTGCCGAACTCGAGGTGAAATATGATCTCAAGCTCTACACCGGCTGGAATCTGATCGACTATCTGAAGACCGGTTTCCGCTACGCCAATCGTAGCTACGACAGGCAATATGGGCGCCGTGGCGACTATCGCAATCTGCGCCTGCCGATCAGCAGCCTGCCTGACTATAAGTTGGTGAGCAGCGGCAAGGGCTTTCAAGGCTCGCCATCGGCATCGACCGCCGAATGGTTGATCGGTGATACCAATTCGATCCGGCAGAGCTGGGATGCGATACGGGGGCAACTGGTCGGCATCTATCCCGAGCTTGCCGATCCTTATCCCACCTACAACCCGCTCGATTATTTCGAAGGTTCGGACGGCAGCTATGCGGCCTATGCCATGGCGCATTATAACGTGAAGCTGTTGTTTCCGATCGACGGGGTGATCGGGGGCCGCCTGGTCAACAATCTGACCAACCTGACCGCGGTCCAGCGCGTCGCGCGGTTCGTGAATATCGACGACCGACTGGTTGAACAGACCACGGACGAGACGATCTCTCCGAAGGGCAACTTCCTCGACTTCATGCCCAGTGTGAATGCCATCATCCACTTCACCCCCAAGCTGCAGCTGCGGACGGCGTGGACGTATGAAGTGGGCCGCCCCAGCGTCTATCAGATCAACCCGCGGCTCCAGATCGATGTCCGCAACGCCGCGCGGCCCGTCGCGGGCGGCGGCAACCCAAGGCTGGGTCCGATCACCACCACCAAATATGACGCCTCGTTGGAATGGTATTTTGGGCCTACCGGATTGGCCAGCCTGGCCGTTTGGCAATGGAGCCAGGAAGGCTTTATTGGCAATCGAACGCTGCCCGAGGTTTTGCCTCAGGCGCCCAATGTCCTGACACTGGTCACGCGCCCCTATAATCTGGGTCGCGGGCGCCATCGCGGGATCGAAGGCAATGTGACCACCTTCTTCAGCTTCCTGCCCGGTATCCTGAAAAGCTTCGGGATGCAGGTGAACGGCACGATGAACATAACGCGGCAGGCATTCCCCGTGTTTCGTCCGGACAGCAACGAGATTCGCGACGCGGAATTCGTGTACGGCCCGTTCCTGAACGTGTCCAAGTACATGTACAACATCGTCGGCTTCTTCGAGAAGGACGGGCTGAATGTCCGCGTCGCCTATAACTGGCAATCGCGGCGTCAATGGTGGCGTGACGGCGCTGATCCCTTCAACAATCTGTTCCTCGATCCTGTTCGTCGCCTGGATGCGTCGATCAACTATGACGTGAACAAGAACCTGACGCTCGCGCTGGAAGGCTCCAACCTCACGGCGGACGGCAATCGAAGCTATTGGGGATCCTATGCCGCACCACAGGATGTGCGGTACTTTTCTCGCAATTTCAGTTTTTCGGTGCGCACTCGCTTTTGAAAGGAGCGGCATCGTCGGGATGCCACGGCCCTGCGTGGCGTCACCGGAGAATGCCGGGATCCTATATCTCGCGCCTGATCCCTTCAGGTGGGAGAGATGCCGGTCCGCTGCCTTGCCTCACCGGCTCCTGCCATGACGCTGCGGGAGACCGGGTGGGGATTGGGCGGGTGCCAGGCTGACGTAGAGCGTTGAGCATGAAATCCGGATCACAGGATCATGCAGATCATGGATTGCGATCGACCGTTGGCAAAGGGGGATCATGGGGCAGGTCGCAGGGCATCCGGCGGCGCCGTCGCGCTTTCTCAAGGCGGCAGCCTGCCCAAAATCCGCCATCGGACGGGTGGTGGAATGTTCGATCCGCATATGAGGACGCGGCAATGGCGTCGAACAATATATCCATTATGCTGGATGGATGGAAAACGATTCGGCTATCGCTGCGCTCGGTGCTTTGGCACAGGAAACCCGGCTGGAGGTGTTCCGACTGCTGGTCCGCCACGAACCCGCCGGGATGGCGGCCGGTGAAATCGCCCGTCAGCTCGGCGTACCGCAAAACACCATGTCGGCGCATCTCGGTATCCTTGCTCGCGCAGGCCTGATCCGATCGGCGCGCCAAAGCCGATCTATCATCTATCGAGCCGATCTCGGCGGCCTGCGCGCGCTGACGCTGTTCCTGGTGAAGGACTGCTGCGCTGGCGCGCCTGCACTATGCGCGCCGCTCATCGCCGAACTCGCCCCCTGCTGCTGAAAGGACAAGCCGTGGCCGTCGATATCGTCATCTATCACAACCCCGGCTGCGGCACGTCGCGCAATGCGCTGGCCATGATCCGCAACGCCGGTATCGAGCCGCATGTGGTGGAGTATCTGAAAACGCCGCCCTCTCGCGCGCTGCTGGTCGAGCTGATCGACCGCGCGGGCATGACGCCTCGCGAGTTGCTGCGCGAGAAGGGCACGCCCTATGCGGAGCTTGGCCTGGGCGATACGGCGCTGTCCGACGACGCGCTGGTCGACGCGATGATGGCGCATCCGGTCCTCATCAACCGACCGCTGGTCGTCTCGCCGCTCGGGGTGAGGCTGTGCCGCCCCTCCGAATCCGTCCTCGATCTGTTGCCGAGTGGCCAGCTCAGCGCGTTCGCCAAGGAAGTCGGGGAACAGGTGGTGGATGCCGCGGGCCAGCGTTTCGCCTGATGATCCTCGCCATCCTGATCTTCGTCGCGACGATCGCACTCGTCATCTGGCAACCCAAGGGCCTCGGCATCGGGTGGAGCGCCATGGGCGGAGCCATGGTGGCATTGCTTGCGGGCGTCGTCACGCTTTCCGACGTGCCGGTGGTGTGGGGTATCGTCTGGAACGCGACCGCCGCGTTCGTCGCGATCATCGTCATCAGCCTGCTGCTGGATGAAGCGGGCTTTTTCGAATGGGCGGCGCTGCACGTCGCCCGCTGGGGCGGCGGGAACGGTCGCCGCCTGTTCGTCCTGATCGTGCTGCTGGGCGCAGGCGTGTCGGCGCTGTTCGCCAATGACGGCGCGGCGCTGATCCTGACGCCGATCGTCGTCGCCATGCTGCGCGCGCTGGGGTTCAAGGACAGGGCGACGCTGGCGTTCGTCATGGCGGCGGGGTTCATCGCCGACACCGCCAGCCTGCCGCTGGTCGTATCGAACCTCGTCAACATCGTGTCGGCCGACTTCTTCCATATCGGGTTCGGCGACTATGCGGCCGTGATGGTGCCGGTCGACCTGGTGTCGATCGCCGCCACGCTGGGCGTGCTGCGGCTCTTTTTCCGACGCGACATACCCGTGGACTATGACGTGGGGGCGCTGCGGGCGCCGCGTGACGCGATCCGCGATGCCGCGACCTTCCGCGCCGGATGGATCGTCCTCGCGCTGCTGCTCGCGGGCTTCGTCCTGCTCGAACCGACCGGCGTGCCGGTCAGCGCGGTCGCCGCTGCGGGCGCGATCCTGTTGCTCGTGATCGCCGGACGGGGCGATGTGATCCAGACACGCAAGGTCGTGCGCGGCGCTCCGTGGCAGGTCGTCATCTTCTCGATGGGCATGTATCTGGTCATCTACGGCCTGCGAAACGCGGGGCTGACGGACCATCTGGCGGCGCTGCTCGATCGCACCGCGCAAAATGGTGTGTGGGGGGCGGCGCTGGGTACGGGCGTGATCGCGGCTGTCCTGTCGTCGGTGATGAACAACATGCCGACCGTGCTGGTGGGCGCGCTGTCGATCGACGCCAGTCACGCGACCGGGACCGTCAGGGACGCGATGATCTACGCCAACGTGATCGGCTGCGATCTCGGCCCCAAGCTGACCCCGATCGGCTCGCTCGCGACACTGCTGTGGCTGCATGTCCTGGGGCAGAAGGGCGTCAGGATCGGTTGGGGTTATTATTTCCGGGTCGGGGTCACGCTCACCGCGCCGGTCCTGCTCATCACGCTGGCGGCGCTCGCGCTGCGGATGGGGATGGGGATGGCTTGAGGCCTCTCCACGACCTTGTGGCGCAGCCCCGAACGCCACGACCCGGTTACCGGCCAATCGGTCACGTGCCGCGCAACAGGGTCGGGCGCTATTCCGGGCGGACGATCGCGACCGCACCATGATCCTCATCGCGCTTTCCACGTCACCGGAATGCGAAGGTAGCTGACGCCGTTCGCCTCGGCCTCGGCGAAACGCCCAGCGCGGATGTTGACCTGGATTGAGGGCAGCAGCAGCCTGGGGACGGACAGCCCGGCGTCGCGCTGCTCGCGCATCGCGACGAAATCATCCTCGCTCACGCCGTCATGGACATGGACGCTCGACCGGCGCTGCTCGCCCACCGTCGTCTCCCAGCGATAGTCGTCGCGGCCCGGCGCCTTATAATCGTGGCACAGGAACAGTCGCGTCGCCTTGGGCAAGGCCAGCAACCGCCGGATCGAGCGATAGAGCGTACGGGCGTCCCCGCCGGGGAAGTCGGCGCGGGCGGTGCCATAGTCGGGCATGAACAGCGTGTCGCCGACGAACGCCGCATCGCCGATCCGATAGGCGATATCGGCCGGGGTATGGCCGGGGACGTGCAGCACCTCGACCTCCAGCCCGCCGATCGCGAAGCGGTCGCCGTCCTCGAACAGCCGGTCGAAGTCCGAGCCGTCGGTCTTCAGGTCGTCCATCGCGAACACGGGGCGGAAGATCTTCTGCACGTCGCGGATATGCGCGCCGATCCCGATCCATGCGCCGGTATGCGCCTTGATGAAGGGGGCGGCCGACAGGTGATCGGCATGGGCGTGCGTCTCCAGCACCATCACGATCCGCCAGCCCTGTGCGCGGGCAAAGGTGATGATGCGTTCGGCCGAGCCGGTGTCGGCGACGCCGCTCGCCATGTCGAAGTCGAGCACCGGATCGATCACCGCCGCTGTCCGCGTCGCGGGATCGCCCACGAGATAGCTGATCGTGTTCGTCGGCTCGTCGAAAAAGGCCTCGATAAAGGGCTGGGTCATGATTTCCTCCGTTAGCGCTTGCTAATATATTAGATAGTGCTACATAAGCAATACCTAATGGAGTAGCGATGATGCACAAACCCCCGATGGACCTGGCGACCTTCGAGGCGAAGGCCGGACAGGTCGCCGACACGCTGAAGGCGATCGGCAATGCGCGCCGGCTGATGCTGCTGTGCAAGCTGGTCGAACATGGCGAGGTGACGGTCGGCGACCTGGCGCGCGATGTGGGGCTGTCGCAATCGGCCTGCTCGCAGCACTTGGCCAGGATGCGCGACGAGGGCCTCGTCACCTATCGGCGGGAGAGCCAGACGCTCTGGTACGCCGTTGCCGATCCCCGCGTCGAAACGCTGCTCGCCACCCTTTACCAGCTCTATTGCAAGGATTGATGCGATGACGCTTGCGACCCTATCCCCCGCCGAGACCCATGCCGTGATCCGATCCGGTGCGCGCCTGATCGATATCCGCGGGGCTGACGAACATGCGCGCGAGCGTATCCCCGGTGCGGTGAACGTGCCGCTCGACCGGATCGGCGACCTGCCGTGTGACGGTCGCCCGGTCGTCTTTCATTGCAGATCGGGGATGCGGACTGCCGCCAATGCGGCGCAGCTCTGCGCGGCGGCGGGCAACGCTCCAGCCTATATCCTCGGGGGCGGCATAGAGGCGTGGCGACAGGCAGGGCACCCCGTGGTCGCCGACCGGTCGCAGCCGCTGGAGATCATGCGGCAGGTGCAGATCACCGCCGGGGCGCTCGTGCTGGCTGGCGTCCTGCTCGGCCTGTTCGTGACCCCCGGCTTCTTCGCGCTGTCGGCGTTCGTGGGGGCGGGACTGATATTCGCTGGCGTGACGGGGTGGTGCGGCATGGCCAATCTGCTGCGCATCATGCCGTGGAACCGGCGCGCGGCGGCCTGAGGCGATCATGGGCACCGCCGCCATCCTCGCCGCGCTCCTATCGGGTGGCGTGATCGGCCTGATCCTGGGCCTTGTCGGCGGGGGCGGGTCGATCCTGGCCGTGCCGCTCCTGATCTATGTCGTCGGGGTCGGATCGCCGCATGCCGCGATCGGGACAGCCGCTGTCGCCGTCACGGTCAACGCGCTGGCCAGTCTGATCGGTCATGCCCGTGCCAGCCGCGTGAAATGGCGGTGTGCGAGCGTCTTCGCCGTGTCGGGCATGATCGGTGCTGCGCTGGGGGCGGAACTGGGCAAGGCGTTCGATGGCAAGCGGCTGCTCGTCCTGTTCGGGCTGCTGATGATCGGTGTCGGCATGTCGATGCTGCGCAAGCGCCGTACGGCGGAAGCGCCCGACGTGCGGCTGAGCCGCGACAGCGCCAGGGCGCTGCTGCCGCGCCTCGTGCCGATCGGACTGGGCGTCGGATTGGCGGCAGGCTTTTTCGGGATCGGGGGCGGTTTCCTGATCGTGCCGGGGCTGATCCTGGCGACCGCCATGCCGCTACCCTTCGCAATCGGCACCTCGCTGGTCGTCGTCAGCGCGCTGGGGCTGACCACCGCCACCTCCTACGCCTTGTCGGGGTTGGTCGATTGGCAGGTGACCGCGCTCCTGATCATGGGCGGCGTCGTCGGGACGATCGGCGGCATCGCGCTGGGCAAGATTCTCGGCACTCGCAAGGGGCTGCTCGAACGCGGATTTGCCGCCATAGTGATCGCGATCGGCGCCTATATCACGGCGTCATCCATCTAGATCGATCCGCCATCCCAGCGTGGCGGACGGCAGGCCGTGGTTGGGGGGCTGCGCCGGACCGCGATCGCCTGACACTTGCCACCGATGCCCAAAGTCTCGTCGCGAAAGGCGAGGGGAGTGTGGCGGCGGAAGCACAGTCGCCCGGTTGATTGACCGGGCACCATGCCGCCACGGCATTTTGATTGACACCGATGCCGGTCGGTATAGCTATGAACTATAAAGAAAATAATTAGCCGAATTCATCGGCGAACAATCAGAGCAAAAAATAGCCGTAATGGGAGAGGTGGGATGAAGGGGAAGACGCTTGCGCGCGTGCTCGTGCGCTCGACATCGGTGCTAAGCCTGACGGCGGGGCTGTTGCTGGCTTCGCAGGCCCAGGCGCAGACGGCACCGATCGACCCGCAACAGGGCACGCCCCAGGCGGACACCAGCAGCCAGACACCCCCGCCGGGCGAGGCAAGCCCGACCAACCCCCAGCCGGAAACCACGCCGGACGACATCGTCGTCACCGGCGTCCGTGCCTCGCTGGAACGCTCGATCGCCATCAAGCGCGACTCGAACGGCGTCGTCGACGCGATCAGCGCCGAGGATATCGGCAAGTTCGCCAACACCAACCTGGCCGAGTCGCTGCAGCGTATTACCGGCGTTTCGATCGACCGGCGCAATGGTGAGGGTTCGACCGTCACGGTCCGCGGTTTCGGCGCGCAGTACAATCTGGTCACGCTGAACGGCCGCCAGTTGGCGACGTCCAACATCGTCGCGGTCGGCGGCGACCAGGGCGGTGACGGCGCGGGCGGCTTCGGGCGCTCGTTCGACTTCTCGAACCTCGCCTCGGAAGGGGTGAAGACGCTGGAGGTCTACAAGACCGGGCGCGCCGCGATCCCGTCGGGCGGCATCGGCGCGACGGTCAACGTGGTCAGCCGCCGCCCGCTCGACAATGCCGATACCGGGCTGGTCGGGTCGCTGGGCGTCAAGGGCAGCTATGACAACAGCTCGGCCGACTGCATCGACTGCGGCGCGCGCGTCACGCCCGAGGCGTCGGGCACCGCCAGCTGGACGGACAGCGAGAAGCGTGTCGGCGTGTCGCTGTTCGGCAGCTATCAGAAGCGCAATTTCAGCTTCGCCAGCGTCGCCCCGGACAATTGGAATATCCGTTCGCTCAACGACTTCCTCAACCCGTCCAACGGCTTCATCAACGGCGCAACCAAGATCAACAACCGCCCGACCGGCAACCCGCTGGTGTCGGTGCCCAACGACTTCCGCTATCACTTCTCCGAGGCCAGCCGCGAGCGGATCAACGGTCAGGCGATCCTGCAATTCCGTCCGACCGACACGCTGACCTTCACCGCCGACGGCCTCTATGCCCAGCTGCGCCAGTCGGAGCGCCGGTCGAGCCAGTCCAACTGGTTCAACCGCCCGTTCAGCGAGGTGACGTTCGACGATGCCAGCAACGGTATCGCCACCACCCAGTTCCTGGCCGAGACGATCAACGGTGTGAAGGACGCGGCGTTCGAACAGGCCTATCGCGCGCAGAAGAACAGGCTCTACGACGTCGGTGGCAATATCGAGTGGAAGCCGAGCGACCGCTTCACCCTGTCGATCGACGGCCATGCCGGCGAGGCGCAGAGCCTGCCCGAAAATCCCAACGGCCAGACATCGACCACCGTCGCGATCAACGCGCCGGTCGTGACGGGCCATACGCTGCGCTGGACCGATAAGGGGTTCCCGCAGCAGACGCTGTCGATCAACGACGGGACGCAGAGCACGACCCCGACCGGCCAGTCCTTTATCAAGGGCAACAATAACGGCGTGCTGGACGTCGGCGATCTGGCGAGCGCGGTGCAGCGCCAATTCGCCTCGAACCAGACGCAGCGGATCCGCGAGCTGCGCGCCGATGCGGCCTGGGAATTCACCGACCAGATCCGGTTCGATGCGGGTGCCGATTATCGCACCACGACGACCCGCCAGACCCAGTTCAACACGCGCCAGGTCCTGGGCGACTGGGGCAATTCGCTGCCGCCCGACGTCGCGCGGCTGGCACCGGGGCAGGTCTTCCAGTTCTGCAACACCTGCAAGTTCGAGCATAACAACCCGAATGCCGATCCGAACACCCAGATCGCCTTCCGTACCGAGGACGCGACCAAGCTCTACAACACGCTGTTCAACTATTATTCCGGCGTGACGAACGACGGGGTCGACCACCGCAACAATATCGACGCGAACAGCGACAATTCGGTGCGCGAGAATATCTGGTCCGGCTATCTCCAGGGCAGCTGGAACGGGCAGGTGTTCGGCCGCAATGCACAGATCGTCGCGGGCCTGCGCTATGAGAATACCAAGGTGCGTGCGGTGTCACTGCAACCGGTGCCGCTGGCGATCGTGTGGACGGCGGACAACGACTTCGTGATCCAGAACAGCGCGGATCAGCAGGCCATCTCGGCGCGCGGGTCCTACAGCAACTGGCTGCCCGCCGTGGATGCCAAGATCGAGGTTCTGGACAATCTGTTCGCCCGCGCCTCGTACAGCAAGACGATCTCGCGTGCGCCCTATGGCAACCTCTTCGCCTCGACCGGCGTCGGTGCGCCCGGGCGGCCGACCGCGATCGGCGGCATCGCGACGGGTTCGTCCAACAACACCGGCCTGCTGCCGCTGTCGTCGGACAATATCGACCTGTCGGTCGAATGGTATCCGCGCAAGGACGTCTTCCTGTCCGCGGGCTTCTTCGACAAGCGGGTCCACAACTTCATCGGCAACACGGTGGTGAACCGCAACCTGTTCGGCCTGCGCGACGCGACGTCGGGCCAGGCGGGCACCCGGTCGGGCACCGCCCGCCAGCAGCTGGCGAACACGTTCGGGGCGGACATCACCGACGTCAACCTGTTCACCTATACCGCGCTACTCCAGCAGAATAACGGTAATGTCGCGGCGGCGAACGCGCAGTTCGCGGCCAATTACAACACGCAGAGCCGCGCGCTGAACCAGGGCTTCGTCGACTCGATCCTCAGCCAGGTCGACATCAGCCCGAATGCCAGCGACCCGCTGTTCAACTTTGCGGTCAACACGCCGATCAACAACCGCGACGCGCATATTTATGGCGTCGAGCTGGCGGGCCAGTATTTTCTGGGCGAGACGGGCTTCGGCGTCGCGGCCAGCTATACGCTCGTTCGCGGCAATATCGGCATCGACATCGCCGCCGATCCCAGCGTGAACACCTTTGCGCTGGTCGGCCTGTCGGACACCGCCAATGCCACGCTGATTTACGACAAGAACGGCATTTCGATGCGCCTGTCGTACAACTGGCGCGACAAGTTCCTGAGCGACATCAACCGTGGCGGCGATCGCAATCCGGTCTTCACCGCGCCCTATGGCCAGCTCGACCTGTCGATGAGCTTCGACCTGACGCCGCGCTTCGCGCTCGGCTTCGAGGCGATCAACCTGACCGAGGAGGGGGTTCAGACCTATGGCCGCGACCGGATGAACACCTGGTATCTGGCCGAAGGCTCCGCCCGCTATCTGATCGGCGCGCGGTATCGCTTCTGATCGTGGAAACCCGGAAGGCTGCTGTCCCCTCTGCGGTCTTCCGGGTACAAGGGGCGATCATGGCCGCACCTGTTCTGCTCAACAATATCGACCATCGCGACCTTCGTGTCGCGATCGGTCATCACGCCCGCTTCGGCGATGCGATCAACCAGACGCGCGTGTTTCCGTCCGAGTTCGAGGAGCTTCAGCGCGAATACGCCATATTGCTGCGGCGGGACGAAGGCGGGGTACTTTATGCGACCATCCTCCTGGGCCTGGACCCGGACGAAAACCTGTTCCTGACGGGCGACCGATGGGAGGCCCGCTACATCCCGGCGACCCGGGCGCGCGGACCGTTCTCGATCGGTCACGACGCCACGGGCGAGCCCATGGTCTTTGTCGACCCCGAGCATCCGCGACTGACCGCCGAGGGTTTTCCCGTGTTTCGCGAACATGGCGGCAACGCGCCGCTGCTCGACCATGTCTCGGCCATGCTGCAACGCATTTATGAGGGCGTGCAGACCGAGCGCGCGATGTACGACGCCTGGGCCGCGCTCGACCTGCTGACGCCCGCCGTCCTGCAACTCGATCTGGATGAGGGGCGGCGGTACAATGTGCCGGATTGCCTGACGATCGACACGGCACGGCTGGCGGCGCTGGAGGCCGGGGCCTTGGGTGATCTCCATGCGCAGGACTATCTGCGCCCGGCCTTCTGGATGGCGTCTTCACTGGGCAATCTCCGCCATCTGATCGACCGCAAGCTGAGCCGGGATGCGCATGGCTGAGCGCCTGCCCACCGCGCGTCATGCCCGCGAGCTGGTGGAAACGAAGGTGCCCGATCTCGCGGCGCTTGTCCAAGGCAACGAGCCGGTCATTCTGCGAGGCTATGCCGCGCACTGGCCGCTGGTCCGGGCGGGGCAGGTGTCCGCCCGTGCGGCGGCTGACTATCTCCTGGGCTTCGATCATGGGCGGCCGGTGACCGGCTATATGGGTGACCCGGCGATACGGGGGCGGTTCCATTATGACGAGACGGTCACCGGACTGAATTTCCAGACGCAGACCCTGCCCCTGCGCGCGTTCCTGACGCGGCTGCTGGACGAAGCCGAAGGGCCGGGGGAACCGCCCGCCCTCTATATGGGGTCGACCGATCTCGACGCCTATCTGCCGGGTTTTCGCCGGGAGAATGATCTGGTTCCCTCCGGCGAGCTGTTCCAGCGTCACCCGCCACTGGCCAGTATCTGGATCGGTAACCGGACCATCGCCTCGGCGCATTACGACATGGCGAACAATGCGGCGATCTGTGCCACCGGTCGGCGCCGCTTCACGCTGTTTCCCCCCGATCAGATCGGCAATCTCTATCCCGGTCCGCTTGCCCCGACGCCGGGCGGGCAGGTGGTCAGCATGGTCGACTTCGCCCGGCCGGACCTCGATCGCTATCCCCGTTTCGCCGATGCCATGGCCCACGCCGTGGTGGCCGAACTCGAACCCGGTGACCTGCTGATCTATCCGGCTTTATGGTGGCACCAAGTCGAGGCGCTGGAGGCGTTCAACATCCTCGTCAATTATTGGTGGACCACGGCACCCGACTATCTCGATACGCCGATGGATAGCGTGATGCATGCGATGCTGTCGCTGCGCGATCGACCGGCGGCGGAGAAGCGGGCCTGGCGGGCGGTGTTCGACCACTACATCTTCGGCGACGGCGAAACGGTCGTGGCCCATCTGCCGCCCGCATCGCAAGGCCCGCTCGCGCCGCTCGACGAGGCGATGGCGCGGCGGCTACGTGCGTACCTTCTGCAAAGGCTGAACCGATGAGCGATCCCTATCGGCCGACCCATGTCGTCATTGCCGGGGGCGGTACGGCGGGGTGGCTCGCGGCAACGGCGCTGGCGCGGCAGCTGGGGCCGCTGGTCGATGTCACGCTGGTCGAGTCCGACGAGATCGGCACGGTCGGCGTCGGCGAGTCCACCATCCCCACGGCGCGCAGCTTCCATGCCTTTCTAGGGCTCGACGAGGCCGAGTTCATGAGGGCGACCCAGGCGACCTTCAAGCTGGGCATCGCGTTCGAGAATTGGGGACCGGACGGCGCGCGCTATTTCCACCCGTTCGGGACGGTCGGCCGGTCGGTGGCGATCGCCGATTTCCAGCATTTCTGGCTGGAGGCCAGGCGTCACGGCTTTGGCGGCGCATATACCGACTATTCGCTCGAGACGCGGGCGGCCGAGGCGGGTCGGTTCGGACGGGACGAGGCGGGCACACTGGCCTATGCCTATCATCTCGATGCCACGGCCTATGCCCGCTTCCTGCGCGGTATCGCCGAACCGGCCGGGGTGCGCCGGGTCGAGGGACGCATCGCCAGGGTCGAGCGCGATGGTGCGGGCGGCGACATCGCCGCATTGCATCTGGCATCGGGCAACCGGATCGAGGGGGACCTGTTCCTCGACTGCACCGGCTTTCGCGCACTGCTGATCGAGGGTGCGCTGGAGACGGGCTTCGAGGACTGGAGCGAATGGCTGGCCTGCGACCGCGCACTGGCGGTCCAGACCGAAGCCGTCTCACCCCCGGTTCCCTATACCCGCGCCATCGCGCACCGGGCGGGCTGGCGCTGGCGCATCCCGCTTCAGACGCGGGTGGGCAACGGACTGGTCTATTCCTCGGCCGACATGAGCGATGACGAAGCGACCGCGACGTTGCTCGGCGGAATCGAGGGTAAGCCATTGTTCGAGCCGCGTACTTTGCAGTTCCGCGCCGGGATGCGGCGGCGGGCCTGGAGCGCCAATTGCGTAGCGCTGGGACTGGCGGCCGGGTTTATCGAGCCGTTGGAATCGACCAGCATCCATCTGGTCATGATCGCGGTGATGCGCCTGATCCAGGGCTTTCCGTTCCAGGGTCAGGATTGCGCGGCGCTGCGGACGCGGTTCAATGCCCAGTCGCGTCACGAATGGGAGCATATCCGCGACTTCATCATCCTGCATTATGCGCAGACCGGACGAACGGACTCGGTGTTCTGGCAACGCTGCTCCACGATGTCCGTGCCCGATACACTGGCGCAGCGCATGGCATTGTTCGTCGAAAGCGCAGGGGCATGGCAGGGGCAGGACGATCTGTTCAAGATCGATTCCTGGATTTCGGTCATGCTTGGGCAGGGAATGGTTCCAAAAGCCCATCACCGCATATCGGGGATGCTCAGTCCGCATGCCCTGCGCGATTCCTTCGACGGGCTCGACCAACAGCTTTCCCGGCAGGTGCAGCAGATCCCGGACCACCTCGCCTTTATGAACGGATATTGCGCGACGCAGGCTCGGCCGGATCTCAGAATCGATCCGGGTGACGCAGCCCACTGATCTGACTTCGCCACCGGTTCCGGCCCCGGACAGTCGCCTGAGGTTGATTTCGGAGCGGATGCTGTCGGCGATGCCTGGCGATCATCGGGGAAAGGTCGGCACCGACAATCGGCGCAACCGGCCCAGTTGCAGCGGCGGCCAGCATCAAGGCGGGCTCGAAGCTGCGCCGAGCCGCGAGGCGCTGCTCCACCGGATCGGCTGCGCGATCGAGAACGAGCAGGGCAGTGTGGTGGGCGGGGGCGCCATACCGACAACACCCCATCGCCACCGTCCGCTTCCCCGACAGCATGGCCCTGAGCGCAGCGAGGGCCGGAACCATCGCGGCGTTGATCAGGGACGACCTGTCCGATCCGTCGTCGGGCACGACCAACGGCCTGGGAGATACCGTGTCGATCGCCTCCAACGCCGATGCCGCGGGCAAGTCGCAGAAGAGGCGTGTCGAAATCATCGTGCCGAGGCGCTGCTGATGCGGCGGTTCTTTGCAAACCGGTATGGGGTGACGATCACCGCCGCGGTCTTGCGGGCTGCCTTGCTGGCCTTCGGACTGCCGCTGTTCGTGCCCTTTTTTTGGCCCCTCTCGGTGCGGATCGCCGCAGTGGCGCTGGTCGCGCTTGCCTGGGGGCTGTGGCGGTATCTCCGCCGCCGCGCCGCCGCGCCGCCGCGCCGCCGCGCCGCCGTGCCGCCGTGCCGCCGTGCCGCCTGCAGGGTCGCCGATGCGATCGCCGCCGAACTGGCGGGACTCGATGCCGCCGATGAGGAAGGCAAGCCACTTGGTCGTTGATTGACCGAGGCGCTGGCCAAGTTGCAGGGGGCCTCGGGCGGGCGGTGCGACCATCTCTACAGCCAGACGTTGCAGGCGCAGGGCATGGCTGCCAGCGCGATTGACTTTGACCATGTATCGCCGATCACTCAATCGGGCTGTGCCGCGCTCGACGCCTATCGCAAGATTCGCCCAACGGGTCGCCATCGCCTGTCGGTGCCGCAGCGCCCGTTCGAGGTGCGCATTCGGGTTCATCGTATCATCGGTCATCGGGGTCTCTGTCGGTCGAGTGTCCTAACTCAAACCTATCCCAAGATCGCCCATGGCCACCCCTCAGCTACACCACCCCGCGGGGCACAACCTGCGGCCCAAATCCGATCTCTGATCTTCTGACCGTGATCGAGACCCATTTTGGCGGGGCGCGTCTACGCACTCCAGAAGCCGCTCTTGCGTCCATGGCGATCCTTCAGTCCGGTCACATACGCCTGATGGTCGGCGTGCCCGCCATATTCCTCGATCCTGCGGGCAAGGTGGGCACAGGTCTGCAGGTGGCGGGCGGCATGGGGGTATCGCTTGGAACGGGCCTTCTTGAGCGAGAAGTCGATCATCGCGCGTAGAAGCAGCGTCGCGGCCAGGGGATGGCGCTGCTCCATCGCCTCCGCCGCCGGGGCCAAAAGCCAATAATGGTCGCCGTTCAGTTCGGCATGGCGATCGAGGACCATGCGGCCAGCCTCATCGATCGCCGGCCATTCGAGGAAGAATGACAGTGCCTGATGGAAATCGGGAAACCGGCGGGCATAGGCCAGGGCTTTCATCTCCGCCTCCACGTCATCAAAATCCGGCAACCGCTTGATGAAGGCTTTCAGATAGCCCCTGTCGAGGTTCGTTTCGAACAGCTGCCACCGTTCACGCTGCGCATCGTCGACCATGCCCGACGCTTCCAGGGCATCGATCCTGACCCTGTGCCAGTCTGGCCAATAGTCGCCCTGACGCATTCTACTCTCGGCGAGCCCCAGCGCGGCCAGCGCGTCCTGAGGCCGGCCGGACGTCAGAAGGCGTTTGGCAATGCTGGCCGCGATCGCTGGATTGGCCCGCTCCGCCTCCGAATGGAGAGCCGCATAGCCGTCGACATCGTTCAGGGCGTCGGCAATGTCAGACAGCGCGCTCTGGACGAGCCGCGCCCGGCGTCGCGCGGCATATTCATCCCCGAAGATCGGTCCATGGCTGCTGATGGCGATGATCTTGCGACTGTCTTTCTCGGAAGGAATCGGGGGGCTTGCCGCAAGCTGTTCAAACTTCGCCTTCAGCATGGTCAGGCCATCCGTCCCGAGCGCCGTCGCCATCAAGGGAATCAGGTCATCGAACTGATCATGATCATTGGCGCACAGCGCGTCATGGATGCGGTCGGCCAGGCGCGCCGGGTCGAGCCTGGCCCGCTTGGCGACGTCCCCGATATCCTCCAGTGCCTGCTCGAAGACGCTACCGATCGCCCCATTGCTGTCGTCGCATCGTCCGTAGATGGAGGGGGCCATGTCGAGCAGCCGCCACAGCAGCTCCAACGCTTCTCCCGGATGAGTCGGTGCGACATGGGTCATGATAGCCGATCGCTGCATTTCGAGATCCTGCGCCATCGGCCCGACCTTGTTCCAGTCCAGGAAGGATTTCGACCGGGCTATCGTCGCGAGGCGCTTGCGGATCTGCGCGGCGACATCGCTGCCCCCAGCCTGGCTTGCCAGTTCCAGCCGCAAGCGCCTTTTCATGACGGCATCACCCTGCGCCAATTCCAGGAGCAACTCCGCAAGCCTGACAGCCCCCAGTGAGGAAAGGTTGGTGGCGTTTAGCGTCTTCGTTGAAACCATGCTCCGATGTTGCGAAGGCCCGCGGCCGGGTCAACCATGAATGCAGGGCGCCGTTTGCGTTCGTGCCACGGTGTCGGCGCGGCGCGTCCTGTTCGGCGTGCCGCTCGGCCGGCCCGACCTGTCACGCAAGATGGTGCCGGCGCCGCAACGGCTCGAACTGCTCAGACTGTGTTGGAGCGAGGGCATCGTGCTGATCAGAGCCTGACCCCGCGCGTCCATCGACACGATCTTTTTATCGAAGCCGGCGAAACGACGCGGGTATTTGGTGACCGGCTGCGGGGCGCAGCCGCATGGCACGACATCCCCCCGAAATCACCGCCCGGACCACCCTGTCGCGCAGGTCCGTCGAATGCGGCTTCGCTATTCAGACCGGCCTCCTTGGCCAGCCTGCCTCTTGGATAGCATCGGCACCCTTTGTGCATTCCTGTCGATCCAGTCTCACGTCATCCCGCCCTCCCTCGAACCTTCCGCCAGACCGGGTCAACAAAAACATTGCAGTTTGATGAATTTTAGTTTTCATTTCGAATCGCTCACCAACCGAGTGAGTGACCGAAAGTTGCGTGTCTACCCTTCGGGTGGTTGCCCGCGGCCTGTGGTCCTGACGCTGAAGAGGATGCTGATGGCGTGGTGACGGTTTCATACCGCCGCCCTGTTCAGCGTTCGAGCGAAGGGGAATGGGGTAGCTATGGCGACACGGCGCACGGTACTCGGTAAGCTGGGGATGTTGGCGGGGCTTGGTCCCATGATGGGGGCAATGCAGGCATTGGGCATGGCGGGTATCGCCCATGCCCAGGATTGGATGCCCTTGCCCATAGGAGTTGGTCACGGCCGCCACGTGGTGGTGTTGGGTGCCGGTATTGCAGGACTGGTGGCCGCCTATGAACTGGAACAGGCTGGCTTCTTTGTTACCTTGCTGGAAGCACGCGATCGCGTCGGGGGACGCGCCTGGACGGTGCGCGATGGCGACCGGATCGAAATGATCGGCGAGGCTACGCAGACCGCTCGATTCTCAGACGATATCTACTTCAATGCCGGACCGGCGCGGATTCCAAGCTTTCATCAAGGCTTGCTCGGCTATGCCAAGCGGTTTGGCGTGCCGATGGAGGTGGAGGTCAATTCCAGCCGTTCGGCCTATATCATGGGCGATGACGGCTCGAAAATCCGGATGCGCACTGCGATCAACGACATGCGCGGCCGGATTGCGGAACTGTTGGCAAAGGCGATCAACCAGGGTTCGCTCGATCGCGAGCTGACGGCGATCGATCGCGAGCGGCTGACGCCTTTCCTCCGCGCCTATGGAGATCTGGACGCGACGGGCCGCTTCAAGGGTACGGAGCGCTCCGGCTTCGGAAATGCGCCGGGGGCGGGGGTCACCTTCGCATCGCCCTCGGCCGCGCTGCCGTTGGAGCAGTTGCTGGCCAATCAGCGCTTGCCGATGACGCTCTTCGAAGACAATCTCTACATGCAGGCAACGATGTTCGAGCCGGTAGGCGGCATGGATCGGATCCATGCCGGTTTTGCCCGCCACCTTCGCCGACCGGCCATGCTGGGTGCCGAGGTCACGCAAATCCGTCAGCGGCCAGCAAGTGTCGAGGTCGTCTATCGCGACCGTAGCAGCGGTGTGGTCAGCCAGGTCAGTGCCGATTATCTGATCTGTACGATCCCGTTCCCGGTGCTCGCCAAGATCGACACCAACTTTTCGCCGCGATTGAAACAAACGGTGGAAAGCGTAAAATATGACTATTCAAGCAAGGTGGCGTTCGAGAGTCCGCGCTTTTGGGAGCGTGAGCAAATCTATGGCGGTCTATCCTTTGTCGGAGGGCCGACCACCCTGGTCTGGTATCCGTCTGCAGGCCTGCATAGCGAGCGGGGTATGATCCTTGGCTGCTACAGTTCCGGGCCAGTCGCCGCGGAATTCGAAAAGCGACCGATCGCGGAGCAGATCTCCTTTTCGCGAGGGGTGATCGACCGGCTGCATCCCGGACACGGTGCGGACTGTGTCAACGGTCTTGCGGTCAACTGGCATAAAATTCCCTTCAGCCTGGGGCCATGGCCGGACTGGAATGCAGGCAGCGCAAATGGGCGCCAGGAGGGGCATATCGATACGCCCGCCTTCCGCTTTTTGCAGGAACCGGAAGGGCGGATCTATTTCGCAGGAGCCGCTCTCAGCCAGACACCGGGATGGCAGGAAGGCGGAATCCAGTCGGCCCGTCGCCAGGTCACTATACTTGCGCGCCGTGTCGCCAGCGAGGGGGCTTCGCGACCCCTGCGCAGGACGTGATCGCAATCCCTGGCACGGGCTTCGACAGTATAGCTTGGCCGCGTGACGGGCGGATCCGTCCCTCGTCTTAGCTGAGCGCTATTCTGGAAACTCCATCATGAACGCCTGCGAATTGGGGAAAATGCGGCTGCGTCGGTAGAGGTAAAGTATAAGTAATATCTAGAAAATATTAGATTTATTTGAGGCGGATACGTCGGGATGTCGGTGATTCAATGTGCTCAGGAATGCAATGAAAAATCCTTTTTTAAATGGTATTCATTATTTAATAAATAGATATTGAAGTTTGCAGAATTATAGTTGAACTTTAAGAAGTCGTGAAAGTTCTGAAAATACATAAAAAACAATGATACTATAAATAGTAGTCGGGCGAGGATCCTGTCTGGTCGTTAAGGGCAAGGGGGATTGCTATGACTCGATATGATCACGTGTCTTTTATAGCGTTGACTGCCTGTTGTGTAATGGGATCGAATCATCCCGCCTTTGCGCAACAGGCCGCACCGTCATTAAGACCGGTATCTGCAACGGTAGAGCCAGACCCTACCCTGGCCGAGCCCATGTCACCCCCACAGGATGGTGGCGAGATTATCGTAACCGGGACGCGCGCTACGGGAATGACCGCAGCGGAAAGTGCCGCCCCGATCAAGGTGCTGGGCGAGGACATGCTCAGCCATGTCGGGCAACCGAATCTGAACCAGGTGCTGACGCAACTTGTGCCATCCTTCACGGCACAGGCCTTTGGGGGCGATACCGCCAATCTCACCCTCTCTGCGCGCCTACGCGGTCTCAGCCCGAACCACGCGCTGGTGCTGATCAATGGAAAGCGTCGTCACGGCACCTCCAACCTGGCCGTTCTCGGCGGACCATTCCAAGGCGCGGCAACCGCCGATCTGGATCTGATCAGCCCGTCATCGATCAAGCGTATCGAAGTTCTCGAGGATGGCGCAGCCGCGCAATATGGCTCGGACGCGATCGCGGGCGTCATCAATATCATCCTGAAGGACGATGCGCAGGGTGGGGATGGATACATCACCGCCGGGCGCAACTACAGCGTTGGCGGCGACACGCTCGCAGGCACCCTGCATCTGGCGACTAAGCTGGGAGAGAGCGGCTTCCTGAACGTGACAGGCTTTCACCGTTTCCACGACTTCACCCGGGTGGGTGGACTGGATCGCCGAGTCACCGACATCAACGGCACCCTGCTGACCGCGACGTCCAGTCCATCCCTGAACGCGACGCAGCGACAGCTCTATCCGCTGATGGCCGGCTTCCCCTATGTGAACTGGATCAACGGCGATGCGCAGTCGTCGCTGACCAACCTGCAGTACAATACCGCCTATAATTTCGGTGACGTCGAGGTTTATAGTTTCGGTACCTATTCCAAACGGATCGCCAGTGCGTACCAAAATGTTCGCGTCCCGACGCGGGTTGCGCGTACGGTTGCCGGGGTCACGACCTATTTCGATCCGGATGGAGACAATCCACCCAACGGATTCAGCCCGCGCCAGAAAATTCGTGAGGATGACATGGCCTTTACCGGCGGTGTGCGCGGTGATGCCGGTGGTTTTCATTACGATCTGTCGACGACGTTCGGGCAGGATAAGGCGCTGATCTATACCATCGACTCGGCCAACGCCTCACTATATGTCGATACCGGCTTCACGCCGACGAGCTTTTACAACGGCCTGTTCAAGTCGACGGAGTTCACGGTCAATGCCGACCTTCGGCGCGAGATCGAGGCGGGGCTGGCGGCTCCGATCACGCTGGCCTTCGGCGCGGAATATCGTCGCAACGTTTATGAGATCGGATCGGGCGACGCGGGTTCGATCTACAAGGAAGGCGGCCAGTCCTATCCGGGCTTCCGTCCATCCGATGCAGGCATTAACGCAAGGACGGGCAAATCGCTCTATGTCGATGTCGCCACCAATCCGGTCGAGAAATTGAAATTGGACGTCGCCGGACGGTACGAGCATTATTCGGATTTCGGCAGCCGTTTCATCTACAAGGGTACCGGGCGTTACGACTTCTCGGACGCCTTCGCGCTTCGCGGCACCTTCTCGACCGGGTTCCGCGCTCCGACGCTGGCGGAGTCCTATTATTCCGCCACCAACGTCTCGCCAACCGCCGCGTTCGTACAGTTGCCAGCCAATTCGGCCGCTGCAAAGCTGATCGGCTTTCAGAATCTGAAGCCCGAGAAGTCGACAAACTATTCGCTTGGCACGGTGATCCGGCCCGCGTCCAATTTCACCGTCACGCTCGATGCCTATCAGGTGCGGATCCGCGACCGCATTCTGGGCACGGGGTCGATCTTCGGCAGTGGCGGTGCGATCAATTTCCCGGTCGTGACGCGCGCCATCATCGCCAACGGCAATATGCTTGATCCGACGGTCAGCCAGACGGGCATCAACATTTTCACAAATGGCGCGGATACACGGACACGCGGCGTCGATCTGGTACTGACTTACATGTCGGACTTTGGCGATTATGGCCGTGCGAATTGGACCATTTCAGGCAACTATAACGAAACCAAGCTCACGCGCCTGATTGCGGCACCCTCCACCCTGACGAACCCGGCCACGGGTCAAATCATTCCACTTTTCAACCTCGGCGCTCAGTCGAACATCGAGACGGCGTCACCGCGCGTGAAGGTCATCAGTTCGGTTCTCTACAGCATCGACAAATTCTCGATGACGCTGCGCGGCACCGTCTACGGCAAAAGCTCGGCGCAGCTCAGCCCGGATGGCGGCACATTTTACAACCAGGAAATCGGCACGACCTTTATCGGCGATATCGAGCTGAATTACGATATCACGCCCAACCTCGGCATCGCCTTGGGTGCCAACAATGTCTTCAACAAGCGGCCGCCGACTGTCCCGCTGGTGCCTGGTACGACAAACCAGACCCTGGTCAACGGGGGCAACGTGCTCGACGCACCGCTGACCTTCAGCCCCTATGGTATCAACGGTGGTTATTACTATGCGCGCCTGAACGTCAATTTCTGATCGTTACCGGCGGGTGTCTTCACGATGCCCGCCGTCCAGTCATAAACCGGAAGGATATGCCATGTCGTATCGCCTGATCGCTGCCGCCATCTTTGCCCTTGCCACCGCGACTGCCGCACCGGGGCAGAACGGACCGGTCGTCCGCCATCCCAACACACCGCCAGGCCTGATCTTGCAGGGTGTGACCGTAAAGCCTGGCGCGACGACGCTCTATCTGTCCGGGCAGCTGGCAGCGCCACTCGACGTCGCCAGCAAGAAGCCCCCCGCGCAATTGACTGTTGAGGACTTCGGCGACACGAAGACGCAAACAGTGAGTATTTTGAACAAGATCAAGGCGATCCTGGCCGCACGAGGCTTTGCGATGGCTGACGTCATCAAGATGACTGTCTTCGTTGCGGGTGATCCCAAATATGGCGGCAAGATGGACTTTGCGGGCATGAATGAAGGGTTCAAGCAATTCTTCGGTACGGCTGACAACCCCAACACCGTTGCCAGGTCCACGGTTCAGGTGGCCGCTCTGGCCGCACCGATGTACCTTGTGGAGATAGAGGTGATCGCAGCCAAATAGGATTATATAAAATTAAATATATTTTGTCGGAATTTGCACCGAAGCTTCGGAGATTTTCCATGCGGTCGTCAGAATGATTGGGATCGGGGCTCGTTGATCACGACCTGCAGATGATGGTGGCCGCCCGGATCAGTTCCGGGCGGAACAATGTCGCGCGAGGAAGTCCGCATGGGCGGCCATGTGTCCGGCCGCCGCCTGCGTCACCGCCGCAATCCGGTCCAGCCGGGCGCGGAGTTCGTCCATCGGCATACCCTGAGCCAGCGGATCATGGCCGCTTGCGATCAGGCCCTGTCCGTCCATCACGGCCAGCCAGCTGGTCTTGGTGAACAACTCGTCCGCTTCGCGATAGACCCGGCCCGTGCGGGCATAAATGGCCAGCCGCTCGGCCAGCGTTTCGGGGATGTCCATGCTTGCCAATTCCCGCCAATAGGCCGTGTCGCGCCGTTCGGTGGCGTGGAAATGCAGGATGAGGAAGTCGCGAACGCTGTCGAATTCCGCCGCCATCAACCGGTTGTAGCGGCGTGTATCCGCCGGTTCGAACGCCTGGGTGGGCAGCATTTCCAACAATCGGGCGATCCCCGCCTGGATCAGATGGATGCTCGTCGACTCCAAAGGCTCCAGGAAGCCCCCGGCCAGCCCCAGGGCCACGCAGTTGCCAATCCAGAACCGGTCGCGCCGTCCGGTGCGGAAATGCAAGGGACGTGGATCGGCCAGCGGCGCACCGTCGAGATGAGCGAGCAACGTCGCTACGGCCTCGTCATCGGACAGGTGGCGGCTGGCATAGACCAGGCCATTGCCCGTGCGGTGCTGAAGCGGGATACGCCATTGCCAGCCCGCCCCATGCGCGGTCGAGCGGGTGAAGGGCGCTGGCGGTCCGGCGTTGGCGGTGGGCACTGCAACCGCGCGGTCATTGGGCAGCCAATGCCCCCAATCCTCGAACCCCGCGCCCATGGCATCGTCGATCAGCAGACCGCGAAAGCCCGAACAATCGATGAAGAGGTCGGCCGCGATCCGGCGCCCATCGGCCAGCATGACGGCTTCGATAAAATCACGCGGGCCGCCGCGTTCGACCGATACGACGCGACCTTCCTCGCGGCGAACACCGGCGGCTTCGGCATGGCCGCGCAGGAAACGGGCATAGAGCGCCGCGTCGAAATGAAAGGCATAGCCGATATGCGCGAGCGGGGTGTTGCCGGGCTGGGGCCGCATGAACCGCCCGCTACGGGCCGCCGCCGCGCAGATCGAATAGGCCTCGAGCGGCAGGGCTTCGCCTGCCAGCCGCAGCCGCTGCCACATCGCCTCGAATGGGATGGCGCCCTTGTCGATGCCGTAGACCCCGAAGGGGTGGAAATAGCGATGGCCGGGGCGCAACCAGTCGACGAATTCGATCCCCAGCTTGAAGGTCCCTTGGGTCGCCCGGATGAAATCGTCTTCGTCGATGCCGAGCAGCGCGTTGAAGGCCTGGATCGGCGGGATGGTGGCCTCGCCGACACCGACGGTGCCGATTTCCTCGGATTCGACCAGGGTAATCGCGGGACCCTCTGGTCCCAGCACGCGGGCCAGCGCGGCGGCGGCCATCCAGCCCGCGGTACCTCCGCCGATGATGGCGATCCGGCCGATGGGAGCATCGCCGCTCATGCCGCCAGCCTGCATTGGAGGAACAGATTGCCGGTCAGCCGCCCCATTCCGGGGTCTGCGGCGTGGGCGGGCAGGCGGGTGATCCATCCCGAGTGCAGCAGGTTCGCACGGTAGAGGATCAGCCGGTCGGGCCGGGCGGCAATGACGTCGATCATCTCGAAGGCGGCATCGCCATCGGTGCAATAGCCAGCGGGCGGTGGTGGATCGTCCGCGCGTGCGGCATGATATCGGGGCAGACGCTCTGCATCCAATGTCTCGAAACCGGTGGTGCGGTGGCGGAAAAAGGCGGTGCCGTCGTCATTGTCGGTTGCCAGGAAATGGACGGTCGCGAATTGCAGCCGGTCGGCCGTGTCGACATGCGGCACGCGCTGATCCTCGGTCAGGGCGGCGGGATCGGTCGTGACCAGCGAGAAATTGCCGCGCGCGCGGGCGGGGCGAACCGGCGTGCCCGTGAAATGGGTCGAAATCAGCGGCAGGACGCGGCGCACCATCGCATCGACATAGGCAACGGGTGCAGGACCGAGCAGCCCGGGATAGGCGCTGCCCACCGTGGCTGCGGGGGCAAAGGTGGATTTGGTCGCGGCGAAGTCGCGCAAATGCTCGACCCATCCTGTTGCTCCGTCCAAAATCACCACCGGCTCGCGCTCATGGCCGATATGGCGAATGGTCGGCACTGCATCGATCGCAAATTCCAGCGCGGGCGCCGTGGCCATGACTATTCCCAACCCCTGACGAAAAATGCCGGCATGGCCCGATGGTCAGACCATGCCGGCAGGTGGGGATCAATAGGTTGCGCGGAGCGACAGGCCGAAGCGGCGATCGTTCAGCTGGTACTGAAGCGGCTGCCCCATGGTGCCGATATATGTGACGTTCATGCGGTTGGTCAGGTTCACCGCATCGGCGGAAACCGCGATGTGGCTGTTCAGATTGACGCTGACCGACGCATCCAGTGATGCATAGGGCTTGGCATATTGCGGCTGGTTGGTGCCCGCACCGAAGGTTTGGTCAAGATAGCTCGACCGCCAGTTATAGGCGAGGCGTGCGGTCAGCGGCCCCTTTTCGTACAGGCCGATCAGATTGTAATTATGCTTGGACAGCTTCTCCAGCGGCAGTTGGGTGTTGCCCGAACCGGCAATGGCGAACGGGTTGGTTACGTTGGAGTCGACATAGGTGTAATTCGCCTGCATGCCGAGGCCGCTGAGCAGGCCCGGCAGAAAGTCGAAGAACTGTTGATAGCCGATCTCCGCACCCTTGACGGTCCCCTTGCCCGAATTGAGCACGGTATTGACGTCATAGGCGCGCCCCTGGAAATTCTGGACAATCACGCCGCTGGCCAGAAAGCCGTCGACCTTCTTGTAGAACAGGCCGCCGGTCAGCGATCCGGCGGGAGCAAAATACCATTCCGCCGTCAGATCGAAATTGTTCGAGGAAATCGGGCGCAGGCGCGGATTACCCGAATTGGCGCTGGGACGCCCGGTGATCGGATTGATCTGATTGGGGTTGTTCAGCGTCAGGTTCGTGGACAGCTGGTCGAAGTTCGGCCGCGCCAGCCCCTTTGAATAGGCGAAGCGCATCTGGAACTCTTCGGTGATCCGCGCCCGCAGGTTCACACTGGGCAGCGCGCGGGTGTAGCTGTTCTGGATCGAGAGCGGCGAGCTGGTCCCGTTGGAGTTGAACTGCGTCCCGAACGAGGTGAGGTCGGTCTTCACCAGCCGGACGCCGACGCCGCCATCGAAGCGCAGGCCCGCGCCTTCGAACGCGTAATCGACCGTGCCCCAGGCAGTATAGGTCTTCTCGGTCTGCGAATTCAGATCGCCGGGCGTGAAGGCGTCCTTGGTCTGCGCCCCGAACAGCGCGTACAGCGCCTTGGTCTGTGCCCAGACTCCGTCGCCAGCGGGGAAGGCGGGATAGAGGAACCCGCCGGTCACGCTGCGTCCGTCGAAGAAATTCTTGGACGGCCCCGGCATCGCCAGCTGGGGATTGCGGCTGAGCGGGATCAGCGGGGTGCCGTCCTTGGCCGAACAGGACGGATCCGGTCCGGTCGCATAGAGGCAAACGCCATTCCAGGTGCCGCGCAGATCGATCGAATTGTCCGAATAGCGCGCACCGCCGCGCAGTTTCTGCAGGAAGCCGCCCTCCAGATCATATTCGATGTCATAGGCCAGCGCGAGCGTGTCCGCGTCGTTGCGCTGGAGCGCATCGGCGATGAACGGCGTGGTGTAGTTGGCCGGATTGCTGAGCAGCGCCTTGTCGCGCACATCCCATTGCGGGCGGCTGCCGCGCAGGTCGAAGTCGATGGTGGACGGATGCGGCGATCCGGTGGGCGTGTTCTGCCCGGTTGCGGTGAACAGCGACAGGACATGGCCGTTGCGGTCGGCGTTGTAATAGCTCTTCAGATACTGGGCGTCGAAATGAACCTTGGCGCGGTCCGTCGCCTGCCATTCGGCGGCCAGGGTGAAGTTCTGGCTCTGGCTCCACAGCTCCTGGTCGAAACGCCCGGTTTCGAAATTCTGCCCTCGCAGCGAGCCGGAAGTCGCATAGCCTTCCTTGTTGAAGGTGAAGGTCGAACCCGGCAGCGGGTTCGACTCGCTGCCCCCATTGACCGTGTAATAATAGGCTCCGCGCCGATTGAACCAGTATTTCGCGAGCTGATACTGGCCGGTGATCAACAGATTGTCGGCGGCCTGCCACTGAATCGCGCTGGCGATGCCCAGGCGGCGGCGGTCGCCCAGATCGTCATAGACCTGCATCCCCATCGGCGCCTTGGCATTGGCGGGCGCGCCGGAAACGCTGCCGGCCGGTATCGGCTGCTGCGGGTTCGCGAGGATGCCGTCCTGGCGGTAATGTGCGGTCGAATAGACGGCGTTGAACAGGACGCCGATCTCGCCGATGCCGGTGTCGAAGCGGTTGCTGTACAGACCGGAGGCCGAATAGCCGAACTTGTCGACGCGGTCATAATAGTTGCCGCGCAGCGTTCCGCTGATCGTCTGGCCGGGCTGGTCGAAGGGCAGGCGGGTGCGCAGGTTCACCGCCGCGCCGACGCCGCCCTCGATGATATTGGCGGGGGCGTTCTTGTAGACGTCAATGCCGCCCAGCAATTCGGGGGGAATGCCTTCCAGATCGAAGGCGCGGCCACCCGATGCCGAATAGATCGCGCGGCCGTCGAGGAAGTTCTGCACCTGGGTAAGGCCGCGCACCGTGATGGCGGGCGAGGTACGGTGATCGAAGTCGGTCGCGCCTTCGCCGTAGCGGCGCTGGATCTGCACACCGGTGATGCGTTGCAACGCTTCGGTCGTGTTGGCGTCGGGCAGCTTGCCGATGTCCTGCGCCTGCACCGAGTCGATGATTTGATTGGCGTTTCGCTTCAGCGCCTGCGCCGATCGCAGCGATTCCCGAACGCCGGTTACCACGATGTCCTGATCCGAAACCCCTTGTTCGGCGATCTGCGCCGCATTGAGCGCGCCGGTCGGCTGGCTCGGATCGCGACCCTGCTCCACGTGAAGCTCGGCACCGCGCTTGGGCGGCGCAACGGCGGTTTGCGCATGGGCGATGTTATGAATGCCACCAGTTGCGATCGCAACGACGGACGCGCCGAACAGCCAGCGCGATGCAATATCTCGCATAGATCCTCCCCCCAAAATGTCTGTCCGCTAAAATGCGGTTCGAGCGCTACATGGCACAAAGCCAAATGCCTGACAAATGAATTTGAAAGAAATGGCCGTCTAATGACGTCTTTGCGCAACATAATGATTTCATTGGAGTATTCTGGGTGTTCGGTGCGTCGACGCTTTTGCCCACGCAATGGCTATCCGACAAAGATCCTTCAATTGTCTTTCCGTATCAAAGGTATAGCCATATCCTGCATCGTCGAGGGGGCCGAACGAGAAGGTCTGGCAATCCACCGATAGCTCCCCGCCATGTCGAAAATTTTCGTTGGAGCTTGGCCATTGGCCTTAAATTTCAATCGAGATCAAAATGGCTCGCTGAATAGGTTTCACGAACATCGATGGCTCAAGTCCGACAAGATGGATCCACGGAAGGCTGGGGCTAGTGCGCAGTGCTATGGTAGTGGGAAATCATGGGCATCGGTTGGTCGCGGATTGGTGAAGACATGGTCGGGCAGGGCGGCAGCCCTCCTTACGCCGGTCCATGGTTTATGAGGGCGGGTCGGCGTCATGCTCGAACGCAAGAGGCACATGATGAACCACAAGAAGCTCTACCGGCTATACCGGGAGGAGGGTCTGTCGGTGCCTCGGCGCCCGGACCCGCGGCAGCCGGACGCCGATGCCTGTGCCACTGCGGCCGAGCAATCCCTGGTCGATGGACTTCGCGGCCGAGACTTTCGGCGCTTACCGTCGGCTGCGTATCCTGGCGATCAATGAAGACGCCTGCCGGGAAAACCTGTGCCTGCTGGGCGACACCGGCATCTTGGGCGTGAGGGTGGCGCGCGAGCTGGACACGCTGGTGCGTCTGTATGGCAAACCGGCTTGCATCGTCAGCGATAACGGAACGGGTTCGCCAGCCGGGCGATCCTGACGTGGGCCAGCGTAGAACACGGTCGAGTGGCACACCATCGATCCTGGCAGGCCGCAGCAGAATGCGTTCATTGAATCGTTCCATGGGTCGCGGCGCGAGGAGCTCCTGAATGAGGAGCTGTTCGACAGCCTCGGAGACGCTCGGCGCAAGCTGGCTGTCTGGCGCTACGACTATAACAATGTCAGGCCGCACTCGACGCTGGGCAACAGAACACCGGCACAAGCGCGCCGGGCGTTCCTGCAAGATCGAAGCGGGGCGTCGCAACTGGTTGTTCGTCGGTTCTCGCGCAGACGGCGAGCGCGCCGCAGCTATCTACGCCGTCTTGCAGACCCCGGCCTTCGCCGGGGCAGGTTCTGCAAGGCCAACGGTGTCGATCCGCAGCCCTATATCGCCGACGTCATCGCCACGGTCGCAAGCGACTGGCCAACCAGCCGCTGGGACGAACTCATGCCCTGGAACTGGATGCCGTCGGCAGATCAGCCGAACGCACAGGCTGCATAATCCGCAGTTTCCACGCCATGCTTATTCTCTTCCCCGAGATCATCGGGGAGAAGCGGTCTGGTCATGCCAAACCGACGCTTAAATTCCCGCACGGTGCCGTTCTGTTAGGTGCTCTAAGCATCGCCTGTGCTGCGACGACGTGTGGTGAGCCACGTTTCTGCAATGCGCCATGCCCGCTCATCGTCCACATCTATCCATCCAAGATCGCTGCAATCGCTGATGCCAGCAGCTTGGTCGGCTGCCAGGCGCCGCATACCTTCGGTCAGAGAGGGCTTTTCCAATCCGCGGAGTGCGTCGAACAGACCCTTGCCAACAGCAAAGACACCCGTATCAAAGCAATCATATACCGCGAGTCCCTTGCCAATGCTGACCAAGCGGTCGCCATCCGTCTGAGCGCACGTCACATCGTCAAGATCGATCCAGTCGTGATCGATCCGACGGTCGATTCCGAGCGATGCGCCGCCCCCCGTATCGGCATGGGCCATTCGCCGATAGAATTCCGGTTCGACGAGATGGTCGCACATCGCAAGGACCGCCTCCTCACCGTACAACAGTGGTTCCGCTGCGAGCAACGACGAGCCGTTGGGATGGCGATGATCCTTTACCCGTACGGTTTCGACTTTGATCGGCCAGTCTTCCGCCGCGACATAGGCCTCGATCGTCTCTGCCTCATAGCCGACGACCACGACCGTCCGGGCCAACCCCGCCTGCGCCATGCCGGACACGGCATGGGCAAGCAGTGTCCGCCCGCTTACGTGGCAGAGCGGCTTGAGCGGGGCGACAGTGCGAAGGCGTGAGCCTTCGCCTGCCGCGAGAACGATACCGGTTTCGATCATTCCGCCGCTACGGCAATGAACTCGTCGACTGCCTGCGCCGCAAGGTCATCGGTCATCTGAATACGCGGATGCTTGCAGAAATACGCCGAGGCCGCGTCGATCGGCCCCGCCAAACCGCGATCCCTCGCCAGCTTGGCGCACCGGATCATATCGATGGCGACGCCTGCACTGTTCGGGCTGTCCTCGACGGACAGGCGCAACTCGAGGTTCATCGGCACACCGCCGAACATCGTCCCTTCCATCCGCAGGAAGCAGATCTTGTTGTCATTTTGCCAAGGCACATAGTCGGACGGGCCAATATGAACATTGTCGTCGTGCAGCCGCTCCGCAGCGACCGACTGCACCGCCTCGGTCTTCGAGATTTTCTTCGAGGCAAGGCGGCGATGATTGGACATGTTGAGGAAGTCGGTGTTGCCGCCGGTGTTGAGCTGGTAGGTCCGCTCCAGCTTGACGCCCCGCTTGGCGAACAGATCGGTGAGCACGCGGTGAACGATGGTGGCGCCGAGCTGCGCCTTGATGTCGTCGCCGATGATCGGCACGCCAGCCTTGGTGAAGCGTTCCGCCCACACGGGGTCACTGGCAATGAACACGGGAATGTTGTTCACAAACGCCACGCCCGCCTCGAGCGCGCATTCGGCGTAGAACTCACTGGCGGCCTGCGAACCCACCGGCAGATAGTTCATCAGCACATCGGTCTTGGTCTCGCGCAGGGCGGCGACCACCTCTGCTTTGGAGGCCTCCTTGTCACGGGCGAGCAGGAATGTCCGATGATCGTCATAATCCGACATATGTTCGGCGACGCCGTCAAGAACATGCCCCATCCGTACCTTGGTACCCGTGGGAGGCACGGTTTCGCAAAAGACGGTGGTGCAATTGGGCTTGGCGAAGATTGCCTCTGCGACGTCCTTGCCGACTTTTCGTTGGTCAATATCCCAAGCAGCTACGACATGGATATCGGTCGGCTTATAGCCGCCCAAGTCCCAATGCATGAGCCCGACCGTTTCGTTTGCACCCTCGCGATAATAGGAAAGCCCCTGCACGAGAGAGCTGGCGCAGTTGCCTACCCCGACAATGGCAATATTAATGGCCGGCATTACCTGTTGCTTCCTTCTGTATTTGGGAAATGATTTTCCGGCACTGTAAGGCGATTTTCGACGGTGCGATGCTGGAAAAGTCCAATGATGAGGATGATGTTCAGCGGGATGATTTCAAACCACCAGAACAGGCGTGGATTGCCGAAAAGACAGGCAAGGAAAATGGCATAGACTCGCACATTGGCGGACAACAGGCTCATCAGCCGCATGGGCCTAAGGGCCAGGGTGGCATATCTTGCCGCAAGCTCAGCAGGAGCTTGGTGCTGCGCCAGCGCATGGTCGAACCGCGCGGCAACGCGATCCAATAATCCCCAGCAATGATCATAGAGTTGAACAAGCGGATTGCGGCTGGGTGCAGGGCCGGCGATCTTCGCCACCGCATCCCGGCGCCGGTGAAAGCGGGCTCGCTCGCTTTCATACATGTTGGATTGGACCATATGTGCGATGCCTGCAGCCACCGCCAGTATCCAATCTTGCAATGTGCCGATGGAGAAGGCCAGCGAAACATAGATCAGGACGAAAACGCCATGGTCGCACAGCCCATCCAGCGCGCGTCCCAGCGGGCTGGCTGTGCCTGTGGCCCGCGCGATCATCCCATCCAGGCCGTCTGCGACAAGCCAGCAGACGGACAGCAGCAGGCCGACAACGGCAAAAGGCCACATTTCCCACTGGCTGTAGGCCAACGCCGCTGATGTGCCCAAAGCCAGCCCGGCCAGCGAAACGGCATTGGCCGAGATTCCACGCGCGATGAACCAGGGCACAAGAAAGCGTGCCGCTGGATGAATAATCCAGAGATTTGTCGGATCTTCTATCCGACGGTCCCGTGACGTGTCGGGGATGGTAGATGTCATTAAATCGCAATGTATGAGCTTAGCTGTCTGACTTGCAAGCGATTTGCAACGAGCCTGCCACGCATTCTATCAGGTCGGTCGTTGGGGCAGGCTCGGGTTGGTGGTCAGCGCTGCGGTACCAGGGCAGGCCATGATGGACGGCGCCGTCATGCCGTTCCCAAGCCAGTTTGCCGGGCTTGATCTGACGTGGTTCGACGGATCGTCAATGCTGCGGCTGAAGCTACGGCTCGCTCATCATCTCGCGTCGAATCTCTTTCATAGGATCACGCACAGGGTTTCCCCCTGGCCTCCGCAGGGGACGGCGATCGTCATCGAAGGTCTGACGAATGCAGATCAGTAGGGCGATGCTGCCTGAGCAAATAGCGGCCTTTCTGCGATTGATGAGCGTCCGCTTTCTAGGGGTGGTTGTGGACCTCTGAATGACCGCAAATTGGGTCTCGACCGCCTCAGCGGCCCGCTGGTGAGCGAGCGCACGCCCAAATGACTGCTACCGTGATGGTGGGGTAGGGCTCGATGCCTGCGCCGCCGTCTCCTGCTACGCCTCTGAATTTCGCCCCCAGTTTGCAAGAGGGTGCCGTTGGACAAAGCGGCTTTAGTCATGGCGCAATGCCCATGCGGGAGTCGCGCGGCTGGCGTGCAGCGCCTGGCCCAATACGGTAAGCATGGCGATCACGAGCGCCAGCAGGGTGGCACCGGCAAAGAAGAGCGGCGACAAGGTAATCCGGTCATCGAACCCTGCCAGCCAAATTCGCATCGCGACATAGGCCAGGGGCCAGGCGACGATATTGGCGAGGAGCACAGGTCGCAGGAACTGCCCCACCAGCAATTTGACGATATCGGCCGATGACGCACCCAGCGTTTTGCGGATGCCGATCTCCTTCACCCGCCGCGCCGTGTTGAACGATGCCAGCCCCCACAGGCCGACGCAGGAGATCAGCGCCGCCAACCCCGCGCCGATCCCGAATAGCCGCGTGGCCTGCTCATCGGCTTTGTAGAAGTCCGCCAGCCGCTGATCTGCGGTGCCGACGACCAACGGCACCTGCGGTGACAGGCGACGCCAAGTCGACCGGATGCGGGCCAGCATCGCGGCGGTGTCGCCCGTGTAGCGGATGGCGGCAACGGCGGACGTCGGCACATCCCGGGCATATTGATACACGGTAGCGGTTTCGGCCGTGCGGGGCGACGCGAAACGGAGCTGGTCGATCACGCCAATAATCGTGCGCGGAGCACCACGCCCAACGGTCTTGCCGATCGCCTCTTCGGGTGTGCGGAAGCCAAGCTGCTCAAGCGCCTTGCGATTGATGACGACGTTGCGGCCATTTTTCCACTTGGTCCAGTCGCTCGAATCGTCGCCACCATGCGCATCGTCAAAGACCCGCCCGGCAAGCAGTCGGGGTGCGTAGGTGCGAAAAAAATCAGGCCCGACGGGGATGTTGTTGACCGTCACGCCCGGCCCGCTTGGTTGCTCGATCATATCGAGGCTGGCATTGACCATGCCGGGGGCCGAACTGCTCGATCCGACCGAAATCACACCGGGCAAGCGACGCAGGGCGTCGAGGATCGGTCGGGCCTGAGTGGGAAAGATCCGCTTGTCTGCCAGCGAGGGTATGACCAACAACCCCTCACGACGAAAACCCAGATCGGATCGCCGGACATGCGCGGTCTGCTCCACGAGCACGACCGTGCCGATCATGAAGGCGATCGCCAGACCGAACTGGATCACAACCAACATCTCGCGAAACCGCGCGCCGCTGCGCCCACCCCCCGGCGCCCGCGTCGAGGCCAGCACGGCAGCGGCCGGAAAGCGGGACAGGAGGACCGCCGGATAGAAACCCGCCGCGAAGGCGATGACCAGGACGAGCGCCACCAGCACGGGCAGCGCCAAGGCATAGGGAAAGTTTAGCGAAAGGCCCCCCGCCGCGTTGACGACGGGCAGGCTGACCTCCGCCAGGATCATGCCGAGCAGGCTGGCGACCGCCGCCATGGCGGCCGCCTCGCCGAGGAACTGGCGGATCAGCCTTCCCCGGTCCGCACCCAGTACCTTGCGCATCGCTACTTCGCGGGCGCGCAGGCCCGACTGGGCAGTTGCGAGGTTCACATAATTGATGATCGCGATCAGCAGGGTCAGCATGCCCACCAACCCCAGCGTCACGATCGTCAGCGTGCGACCACTGCTCTCCGCCCCGCCGGGCGGTTGCAGGTGCAGCCGCGTGAGCGGAAGCAGTGAAAGCGCGATGATCTTGGCCGGATCGGGTCCCAGATCCTGCCCGGCATGACGTTGGACGAACGCGGGCATCTTCGCCTCGAACGCGCGCGCCGCCGCCGCATCAGGAAAACGCAAATAGGTGGCGCCATCCACCATGCCCCATCGGTACCAGGACCATTGCACCGGCGGCGGCGGTGTGCGCGGCATCGGGATCAGGATATTTGCCTGAAGGTCGGTGGTTTTGGGCAGGTCCTCGAAGACTCCCGCAACGCGGTAGACCTGCGGCGCATCGACCGCGATCGTGAGGCTCTGGCCGATGGGGTCCGCATCGCCGAACAGCCGTTGCGCCTCTGTCCGGCTGAGCAGCACACCCGACGGATCGGCGAGGGCTCGTCGCCCGTCTCCGCGCGCCATGGGGATATCAAAGACGTCGAAAAAGGACGGATCGACCTGCGCCACGTCGGCCCCGATCGCGTCGTTTTCGCGGATGACGCTGCCTCCCTGCTTGCCGCCACGGATGCGCGTACCGATCAGGCTGGGGAAATCCTGGCGCATCTCTTCCAGCAGTCCCGGCATTGCTACCGGATAGGCTCCATTGAAGGGGCTACCGGGGATTTGGAGTTGGGTCTGCACGACATAGAGTTCGTCATGATGCGGCAGCCACCGCTCGAAGCTCGTCTCGAACCGGACATAAAGGCCCAGAACCAGGAACACGGCGATCCCTACTCCGAGCCCACCGATGTTCAGCGCGGTATAGAGCTTGTGACGGGTCAGCGATCGATAAAGCGAGGTGAGTGCGAAATGGTTCATCGCTTATGTCCCGGCAGTAGTAGGATCAGCAGCAGGCGAGGTGCGGTGATGTCCCCGCGCAGGTGGTGCAGCGCGGTCTGAGCTACCCGGGCCACCTGGCCAAGGCGGTTGCGCCTGAAGTCCGATCTTTCGCCCACTTTCCGGCTCAACCAGCATGGTGCCGTGCACCGTCGATCCGCCTGTTCATAGCGGGCTGGCGCTGGTGTTGCGTATGTGGGTGGTTCGGTCATCATGGACATGATGTCACTGTCCATGATCCGAAAAGCTAAGTCGCTATGAATGAACAATTCTGCTCAGCATCGCGCACAGGCGATCCCTCGTCGGCGAACACTATGTCCGCAGCCGGACACTCCGACCACACGTCAATACCCGGCGAAATCCTGATTATCGAGGACGATAAGGTCGTCGGTCGTACGACGGAGATCCTGTTTCGACTGGCTGGGTATCGGGTTGAGATCGCCACCGACCCCGACAGCGCCTATTCGATGCTCGCGCGTCGTCGCTATGACGCGATCCTGCTCGATATGAACTTCACCTCGGGCCGCTCGGACGGCCAGGAGGGGCTAGCCTGTCTCGCCCGAATCGTCGCGGGCGATCCCCGTGCGTGCGTCGTGGTCATCACCGCCCATAGCGGCATCCGCATCGCTGTAACGGCCATGCAGGCGGGCGCTCGCGACGTCATCATCAAACCGTGGCGCAAGGACGATCTACTCGGCAAGGTCGACACCGCGATCAGGCGAAACGCGGGCAACAGCGCGGTCCAGCAGTCTGCGGCTATCGGTCCGTCGGCAGGCGGCGCTCTACTTGGGGCATCGGCCGCGATCGAACGCGTCCGTGCGCTTGTCCGGAGGGTCGGACCGACGATCGCCTCTATATGTGTCACCGGAGTATCCGGCACCGGACGCTCCCTGGTCGCCGAGGCGCTGCACGCATCGTCCTCCACTGCCGAGACCAAGCCGACACGGGTCGACCTGAGCGATCCCGACCAATGGCCCGCTCTGGGCCAGACCACCGGCACGATCATACTGCGCCACGCCGATCAACTGGCTGCGCACGCGCAGGCACGGCTGTTCGATCGGCTGGTGCCGGGCCTACGTTGCATCACCATCGTCGACAATGCCGCTGCACTGTCCCCGGCACTGCGCCGACGGCTCTGCACCGTCGAGATCGCGGTGCCGCCGCTCTCGGAACGTCGAGAGGACGCGGTGCTGCTCGCCCGTCACTTTGCAAGCGTTGCTGGTGAAACCTATGGCCATGCCGCCCCGCGACTGACGCCAGCGGCGGAGGCGTTCGTCGCCATCACCGACTGGCCGGACGAGGTACGCGGGTTGGCGATGGCCATCGAACGTGCGGTCGTGCTGTCGGACGATGGCCTGATCGACGTCGCCGCGATCCGGCCGGTCATGCCGGTCACCGCTTCGGCAGCCGAGACTGCATCGGTATTCCGGGTGCAGGATGCCGAGAAGCTGATGATCGAGGCCGCATTGAAGGAGCATCGCCACAACGTATCGCGCGCGGCTGTGGCATTAGGCCTAAGCCGTGGCACCCTTTATCGCCGGATGGCGCAGTATGGTCTCTAGACGCGAAGGTCATGCCTTGCTCGTCGGATCGGGACTGGGGCTGTCCGGTATGGCGGCCGGGATGGCGAGTATGCATGGTCTATGGCTGGCATCGTCCGGCGCGCTCCTGTTGCTGGTATGGTTGCTCGCGGCCAATCTGTTTCTGGTGAAGCGGCACCCAGCCGCCCCGGTCGCGGCGCCCGGCGCGCCCGACGAGGCGCAAATCGCGCATCACCTGCTGCTCGATGCTTCGCCAACGCCGTTGGTGCTGGTCGCCGGCGGGACGGTGCGGACGATGAACCGGGCGGCGCGCCGTCTCTTCGCGACCGACGACCGGATATTGCCGCCCCCGACGCCGCTGTTCGACCGAGATGCCACGCATCTGCGCCACGCCGACCGGAACTGGCGTACCGACAGGGTGGAGGTCGGGGACCGATCGGTGGTGGCACTGATTGATATCGAAAGCGAGGAGCGCACCGCAGAGGCGCGCGCGAGCGCCGAGATGATTCAGGTACTGGGTCACGAAATGCTGAACGGGCTGGTCCCAATCGTATCGCAGGCTGAGTGCGGAATAGTTGCGGCCGAGGCTCGTGACGAGAATCCAGCCCTGCTTGCGGAAATTCTGACGACGCTTGCGCGACGCGCCGAGGGGCTGCGGCGTTTCACCGAGGCCTATCGCGAACTGGCACGTCTGCCGCCGCCTTTGCGGTTGCTCGTGTCAATTGAAGATATGCTCAATGACCTTGCCCGGCTGTTTGCGAGTCGCTGGCCAGATGTTCATCTTTCGATCGACACTGAACCCGGCTTGTGTGTTGATATCGATCGCGACCAGATGAATCAGGCATGTTGGGCATTGTTGCAGAATGCCGTCGAGGCGATCGAGCACGGTGGCGCTTCTTCTGGTCTGATCAATATTCGTGCCAGTATGGACGATGACGTGCTCACAATCGAGGTACGCGACAACGGACGTGGCATCCCGCCGGATCGCGTGCATGGCATTTTTCGCCCCTTTTACACCTCAAAGCCCAGCGGAAGCGGGATCGGACTCAGCTTGGCACGCCAAGTCATGCAGGCGCATGGCGGCACGTTGACTTTGATTAGTCCTTCACCGGCAACATTTCGCGCACGGGTGCCCAGAGCTGGCACATTGAGCGATGGTGTCCTCACGGGTTGGGCCTGATGGATCACAAGAAGCCTTGAAGCGTCCCGGGTTTTCCGGAGGCTCCCACTTGTGAGTAGAAGCATCGGAATGAGCAAGACGACGAATAAGTTTTCGCCTGAGGTCCGCGAACGCGCGGTCCGGATGGTAGGCGAGCACCGGGCGGATTACCGTTCGAAATGGAACGCGATGGTGTCGATCGCCGGCAGGATCGGCTGTACGGCGGAGACGCTGCGTCGCTGGTGCCGGGATGAGGCTGGCCGACTGGCTGGGCCAATGGCGCTGACGGCTGATGATCGCGCCCGGCTGAAGCTGCTGGAGCGCGAAGTGAAGGAGCTTCGCCGGGCCAACGAGATCCTCATGAAGGCATTGACGTGCCCCCCGGTTTCTTCATCCAGTTGGAACTAGAGGCAGAATCGATCACGATTGCACATATCCTGAGTGTCGAAGGTAGTTTGCGCATTCGACGGGGTGGAAGCGTTGAAGGATGTGCTTGAGCGCGTCGAGGGTGGCATCGAACGAGCGTGGTGCTGCACGGCGCAATAGTGTCTTTATCTTGGCGAAGGCCTGCTCGATCGGATTGAAGTCGGGGCTATAGGGCGGAAGATAGAGTAGACCCATGCCGGCCTTCTCAAGGCATTGGCGGACGCCGTCGACCTCGTGTGCGGCCAGGTTGTCGCACACCACGATGCTGCCTGGCGGCAGTTCGGGGATGAGGTGATCGGTCAGCCATTGCTGGAAGATGCGGCCGGTCATGCCTGTCCTGAGCTTGTCGAAGGGGGCGTGTCGATCAGCATGGGAGCGGCGATCCCGTCATGGCGCAGGCCAGCGACGAAAGTCGACGTCATCCAGTGGCCGTGCGGTGCCTTGTCCGGCAGCGGCTTGGGGACTGTCAGGAATTTCGTGTGTGGGCGGGCGGATGAACATTACGCCGCCATGGCCTTGATGAAGCGTTCACCGAAGATGACGGCGAACTGGGCCTTGGCCATGGTCCACTCACGTGGCGGCATCTTCCACTCTTTTTCCGAACGGTTCAAGATCAGGTAGAGCAGCTTGGCGGTAGCCTCGTCGCTGGGGAAATGCCCACGGGCACGAACCGCCCGGCGCAGCTTCGAATTGAGCGCCTCGATGGCATTTGTCGTGTAGATGATCCTGTGGATCGGCGTCGAAAAGGGAGCCCTCATCCCGTTGGTCTAGGCTGTTCGCTTGGCGGTGTGTCAGGCGGCGAGATCGGGATGCTGGTATTGGAGAGGGTGTTGAGGATCCGGCGCGAGCCCGCGTCGGGGAAGGCCATCAAGGCGATAGCGCGGGACCTGCACCTGTCGCGCAAGGTGGTGCGCAAGGCGATCCGGGCGCCGGAAGCGGACATGGGGTATCGGCGGGAGGTACAGCCGCTGCCGAAGCTGGGGCCATTTCAGGCGCGACTGGATGCGTTGCTGGAGGAAGATGAGGCACGGCCGCGGCGCGAGCAGCTGCGCCTCACGCGCATCCACGACCTGCTGCTGCGCGAGGGGTTCGACGGCTCGTACGACGCGGTGCGGCGTTATGCGGCCCGCTGGCGCCGGGCGCGACGTCGCGACGTGATGAATGCGCCGGCGTTCATCCCGCTGCTGTTCCGGCCGGGCGAGGCTTACCAGTTCGACTGGAGCCACGAGGACGTGGAGATTTCGGGCAAGCCGATTGCCAAGTGAAGGTCGCGCATGTCCGGCTATGCGCGTCGCGGGCAATGTATGTGCGAGCCTATCCCCGCGAGACACAGGAGATGCTGTTCGACGCGCATGCGCGGGCGTTTGCCTTCTTCGGAGGTGTGCCGAGGCGCGGCATCTACGACAACATGAAGACGGCGGTCACGAGCGTGTTCACGGGCAAGGAGCGTGTCTTCAACCGGCGCTTCCTGGTCATGGCCAACCATTACATGGTCGAGCCGACCGCCTGCTCGCCGGCGTCGGGCTGGGAGAAAGGTCAGGTCGAGAACCAGGTGCAAACCGCACGCGGCCGCTTCTTCCAGCCACGCCTGCGATTTACCAGCCTCGAGGAGCTGAACGGTTGGCTGGAGGCCGAGTGTCGGCGCTGGGCAGAGTTGCACCAGCATCCCGAGCAGAAGGAACTGACGGTTGCTCAGGCCTGGGCTGCCGAGCGCAGCGTGCTCCAGCCTGTTGTCGCACCCTTCGACGGCTTTCATGAGAGCGAGCATGCGGTAAGCGGCACATGCCTCATCAGCTTCGACCGCAACCGCTACTCCGTTTCTGCCAGGGTAGTGCGACGTGCCGTTCAGGTCCGCGCCTATGCCGACCGCATCGTCGTGCGCTGCGACGGGGAAGTCGTCGCCGACCATCCCCGGCTTTTAGGCCGGGACCGGACCATCTACGACCCGTGGCATTATCTGCCGGTGTTGGCGACCAAGCCGGGCGCCCTGCGGAACGGCGCGCCGTTCCAGGGCTGGGAGCTGCCGCCTGCGCTGGCACGACTGCGGCGCAAGCTTGGCGTCGGTGACGATGCCGACCGGCGGTTCGTGCGGGTGCTGGCCGCAGTGCTCGACGACGGACTCGAGGCGGTGGAAGCGGCCGTGCGCGAGGCGCTGCTGGCCGGCGTGGCCAGCGACGAC
>NZ_BBPI01000074.1 GCF_000787715.1 Sphingomonas parapaucimobilis NBRC 15100 | reverse complement strand
GAGGGGCTTGCCCCTCCACCAGCCTGCGGCTGGTCCCCCTCCCCAAGCACAGCTTGGGGAGGATTGAAGAAGACTCCACGCCAACAACAAGGATCGCGTGATGCATATCGTCGTACTGATGGGCGGCTGGTCGGCGGAGCGGCCGGTGTCGCTGATGTCGGGCGCGGGCGTCGCCGATGCGCTGGAGCGGAACGGGCACCGCGTCACCCGCATCGACATGGGCCGCGATGTCGCGGCGAAGCTGGTCGAGGCCCAGCCCGACCTCGTGTTCAACGCGCTGCACGGCTCGCCCGGCGAGGATGGCACGGTGCAGGGGATGCTCGACCTGATGGGCATTCCGTACACCCATTCGGGCCTCGCCACCTCGGTCATCGCGATCGACAAGGTGCTGACCAAGCAGGCCCTCGTGCCCCACGGCATTCCCATGCCCGGTGGACGCATCGTGAAGTCGGAGGAACTGTTCGCCGCCGATCCGCTGCCGCGGCCCTATGTGCTGAAGCCCGTCAACGAAGGCTCTTCCGTCGGCGTCGCGATCGTCACCGATACCAGCAACCATGGTAGCCCGATCGCGCGGGATGCCGCGGGTCCTTGGGCCGAGTTCGAGGAATTGCTGGCCGAACCCTATATCCGGGGCCGCGAACTGACGACCGCCGTGCTGGGCGGCCGCGCGCTGGGCGTCACCGAGTTGAAGCCGAAGAACGGCTGGTACGACTTCGACGCCAAATACACAGACGGCCTGACCGAGCATGTCTGCCCCGCGCAGATCCCCGACGAGATCGCCGAGGCGTGCAAGTCTTTGGCGCTGGAGGCGCATCGTATCCTGGGCTGTCGCGGCGCCTCGCGTTCCGACTTCCGCTGGGACGACGAGCGCGGGGTCGATGGGCTGTTCCTGCTGGAGGTCAACACCCAGCCGGGCATGACCCCGCTCAGCCTGGTGCCCGAACAGGGTCGCCATGTCGGCATGGATTATGACGCCGTGGTGCAGGCGATCGTCGACGAGGCCATTGTCTGGTATCGCGACAATCCGATTGATCGGAATCCGGCGGGATGAGCCGCACGATCAAGCGCGGCCCCCCGCCGCGCCGGCCGGTTCCGCGGCGGCGCCAGCCGGTCAAGCGCGTCACGCTGACCCAGCGCCTGCTGGCCAAGGTGCCGGTCAGCGAGGAGACGATCAGGAAGGCCGTCACCTGGACGATCCTGGGCGGCGCGGGCGCGGCGGTGCTGGCGGTCGCGACCTATGTCGGGGTGCCCGGCATGATCGGCACCGCGATCGCCGAACAGGCGGGCCATGCCGGTTTCCGCGTCCAGCAGATCGAAGTGACCGGCCTGAAGCGCATGGACCGGATGACCGTCTATGCCGTTGCGCTCGACCAGCAGAGCCGGGCGATGCCGCTCGTCAATCTGGAGGACGTACGCGCCAAGCTGCTCCGCTATGGCTGGATCAAGGATGCGCATGTTTCCCGCCGCCTGCCCGACACGCTGCTGGTCGATATCGAGGAACGGACCCCGGCGGCGGTGTGGCAGGATAACGGCCAACTGACCCTGATCGACGCGGGCGGCGTGCTGCTGGAGCCGGTGCGGCCCGAGGCGATGCCCGACCTGCCGCTGATCATCGGGCCGGGCGCGAATTTGCAGGAGCCCGCCTATCAGGCGCTGCTGTCCGCCGCGCCCGCGCTGAAGCCGCGGGTGAAGGCGGCGACCTGGATCGGCAATCGTCGCTGGGACATCACCTTCGACAGCGGCGAGACGCTGGCTTTGCCCGAGGATGGGGCAGGGGCGGCGTTGATGAAGTTCGCGGCCATGGACGGCTCGCGGCCACTGCTCGGACGCGGCTGGCTGCGCTTCGACATGCGCGACCCTACGAAGCTGGTTGCGCGAAAGCCCGGTTTGAATCAGAACCATGCGCTCGCCGATCCGGCCAAGGCCGGGGATATGGGCAGCGATCCGGCGTCCGGGAATGACGCGGACGGGGCGGCGGCTCCGGGGGCAGTACAGGGGTAGCAAGGTCATGGCAAAGATTGCGCCCGAAGGGTTGATTACCGCTCTGGACATCGGGTCGTCCAAGGTATCCGCGCTGATCGCGCGCAAGGGCGATGGCGGCGAGCTGATCGTGCTGGGCACCGGCCAGCGTGAGAGCCGGGGCGTCAAGCGCGGCTATATCGCCGATATGGGCGCGACCGAGGCGGCGGTGCGCGAGGCGGTGGAACAGGCCGAGCGGATCGCCGGGCTGAATATCGAGAATGTCTGGGTCGGCTTTTCGGCCGGTGGCCTGGTGTCCGACGTGGCCGAGGTCGAGTTCGAGCTGGGCGGTCACCGCGTCGAACAGGGCGATATCGACGCGCTGCTGGCGGCCGGGCGCAACTCGATCGATCCACAGGGGCGCATGGTGCTGCATGCGCAGCCCGCGCTCTATACGCTGGACGGGCTGACCGGCGTGAAGAAGCCGCTGGGGCTGCATGCCGACCGGCTGGGCGTGCATATCCATGTCGTCGCCGCCGATGGATCGCCGGTGCGCAACCTCGACCTGTGCGTCCGCTCGGCACATCTGGAGGTGAAGTCGATCATCGCCGCACCCGTCGCGACGGGGCTGGCCTGCCTGTCGGACGAGGAGCGCGAGCTGGGCGTCGCGCTGGTCGAGATGGGGGCGGGGATCACCAATGTCTCGCTGTTCGCCGGGGGGATGCTGGTCGGGTTGTGCTCGCTGCCCATGGGCGCGGCGGACATTACCGATGATGTGGCCTCGGCCTTCGGGACGCGCCGCCAGATGGCCGAGCGGATGAAATGCTTCCACGGCTCGGCCAATGCCTCCCCGCGCGACAATCACGACATGATCCAGGTCACGCCGATCTCGGCCGAGGATGGCGGCGACACGATGCAGATCACCAAGGCGCAGCTGATCGGCGTGATCCGCCAGCGGCTGGAGCATCAGATGGGCGAGATCCGCAAGGCGCTCCAGCATCTGAAGTTCGAGGGGCCGGTCGGGCGCCAGGTTGTGCTGACCGGCGGCGGCGCGGAGCTGAAGGGCATCGCCGATTATGCGCAGCAGGCGCTGGGCCGCTCGGTTCGGATCGGCCGGCCGCGCGGGCTGACCGGCCTGCCCGATGCGCATGGCGGACCCGCTTTCGCGACGCTGGCGGGTCTGGCTTTCTATGCCGCGACCGACCCGATCGACCTGCGCAGCATCCCCGCGGTGAACCAGACGGTACACCGGCCGAGCGGCATGGGGCTGTTCCGACGGCTGATTCAGGCGGCCAAGGCAAATTATTAAGCAAATCTGCCCGAAGCTGGGCAGTTTTGGGTTGGCACCGGGCCGGTCGCTGGTGCATCAACAGTTATTCAGGGGCCTGGTCTTAGCGTATCGACCGGGAACGGCGGAGTAGAATTGGGATGAGCATCGAATTCATCGCACCCGAGGTCGACGAGCTGACGCCGCGTATCGCGGTGATCGGCGTCGGCGGTGCCGGCGGCAACGCGATCGCGAACATGATGCGCGCCGAGGTACAGGGCGTGGATTTCCTCGTCGCCAACACCGACGCGCAGGCATTGAAGCAGTCGATCGCGCCGCAGCGTATCCAGCTGGGTGCCAAGATCACGCAGGGCCTGGGCGCGGGCAGCCGTCCCGAGATCGGCCGCGCGGCCGCCGAAGAGACGATCGACGACCTGTCGCGTCTGCTCGAGGGTAGCCATATGTGCTTCATCGCCGCGGGCATGGGCGGGGGCACCGGCACCGGTGCGGCCCCGGTCATCGCCAAGGCGGCGCGCGACATGGGCATCCTGACGGTCGGCGTCGTGACCAAGCCCTTCGCCTTCGAGGGCAATCGTCGCGCCAAGTCGGCGGACGGCGGCATCGAAGAGCTTCAGAAGTATGTCGACACGCTCATCGTCATCCCCAACCAGAACCTGTTCCTGATCGCCAACGCCAACACGACCTTCAAGGAAGCGTTCGCGATGGCGGACGAGGTGCTGCAGCAGGGCGTGCGCGGCATCACCGACCTGATGGTCATGCCGGGCCTCATCAACCTCGACTTCGCCGACGTGCGTTCGGTGATGCAGGAGATGGGCAAGGCGATGATGGGCACCGGTGAGGCCACCGGCGACAATCGCGCGATCGAGGCGGCGCAGAAGGCGATCGCCAACCCGCTGCTCGACGGCGTGTCGATGCAGGGCGCCAAGGGCGTCATCATCTCGATCACCGGCGGCGACGACATGCGCCTGCTGGAGGTCGACGAGGCCGCGAACCATATCCGCGAGCTGGTCGATCCCGACGCCAACATCATCTGGGGCTCGGCGTTCAACCCCGAGCTGGAAGGCCGCATCCGCGTGTCGGTCGTGGCGACCGGCATCGATGCCGACCTCAAGGTCGCGCCGTCGCCTTCGGAAGCGAACCGCAGCGGCTTCAGCATGGGCGGCATGGCCCGCAAGTCGGACGATACGCCCAGCTATCGCCCGAGCGAGCCCGCCGCCGCGCCTGCGCCGCAGGCCAGCGTGGCTCCGGCCGCCCCGGTCGAGCAGCCGGTCGCGGCCCCTGCGCCCGCACCGCTGGCGGCTCCCGTCGCGTCGAGCGTCGCTGCGCCGGTCGCCAAGCCCGCACCTGCACCGGCCCCCGCGCCGGTGACGGATGACGAACTGGTGCTGGGTGCCGACACCATCGTTCCGGCTCCGGCTCCCGCCGCGCCGTCGCATCCCGCTGCCGTCGAGCCCGCACCGGGCAGCGACGAAGCCCGCCGCCGCTGGCTTGCGCCCGGCAGCGAAGCCGGTGAAGCGCCCGCACAGCCCGCGCCGCGCGTGAAGCTGGGCGGTACGCTGTTCGAGCGTATGTCGAACGCGGCGCGTGGTGCGCAGCGTGACGAGAATGCGCAGGGCGGGTCGGACTCGTCGCTGGACATTCCGCGCTTCCTGCACCGGCAGAACAACCAGTAATTTCCGGCCCGGTCGCCGGGTATTCCGGACCGATATCAGGCCCGTGCGACAGGATCGCGCGGGCCTTTTTCGTGCGCTCGGCGATGGGGAGGGGCGCCCGGTCGAGGAGGCCCGTCCTCGCCCCATCTTACAGGAATTTCACTCGCCTGGGGCGGCCCCCGATGCGATCCGTTCCCCGGAAAAGCCGCCCCCGCGCGGCGGCACCCGGACAAGGAGAACACAATGCGCTTCAAGCCCCTGAAATCCTGTGTAATGGCCGCCAGCGCGGCGCTGGCCCTTGCGCCGATGACGGGCATCGCCTCGGCCGAGCCAGCGCCCGGCCACGGCCGTATCCATGCCTTCCGCCTGTTCACCGGCCCCGACGGCAACTCGCATGTCGAGGAGGGCAGCGTGACGCCCGGCGTACCCAGCGCGGTCGAAAGGATTCATTTCAAGACGACCGCGCCGCATTCGCGTTTCGACTGGCACAATGATCCCGAGCCGCAATATGTGCTGACCCTGGCAGGCACGTTGAAGTTCGTGACCCGCACGGGCGAGAGCTTCACCCTGCGTCCCGGTGACGTGCTGGTCGCGGAGGATCATACCGGCACCGGCCATGCCTGGACCATGCTGGGGGACCAGCCATGGAACCGTGCCTATGTGGTGCTGGCGAAAGGCGCGAAGACCTCGTTCGTGGCCGATCCGCACCGCTGAACGCACGGGGTGTGGGGTGCGGGGACGTGGTGCTTGCCTGTTGGTCGACGGTCCGGAGCACTCGGGCGCGCTGGCGATGGGTTAACCATTGCCGCGCGCCGGAAAACACGCTTTATGGGCGATAGTCCCATGACGTTCGCATTTTTTCCCCGCGCTTCGCTCGCGCTCGCGTTGGCCCTCGCCGCCGCGCCCGTGCCCCTTCTCGCACAGGAGGTGGTACAGCCGCTTCCCGGCACCACCGATGCCGACAAGCTGGGGGACGTGATGCGCCGCGTCGCGCAGAACCCCCGCAATGTCGATGCGCTGGTCGAGGCGGCGGAGCTGTCCATCCATCTTGATGACCTGTCGGGCGCCGCCTCCCTGCTGGCGCGCGCCGAGAAGGTCGACGCCCGCGATCCCCGGATCAAGGCAGGGATGGCGTCGATCCTGGTCCGGTCGGAACGGCCCGGCGAGGCGCTGCGCTATTTCACCCAGGCCGAGGCGGCGGGCCTTGCCCCGGCCAAGTTCGCGGGCGATCGGGGGCTGGCCTATGACCTGATCGGCGATCAGGCGCGGGCGCAGCGCGATTACCGGCTGGCGCTGGCCAATGGCGCGGGTGACGAGATCATCCGCCGCTATGCGCTGTCGCTGAGCATTTCCGGCCAGCGCGACCAGGCGCTCGAACAGCTCGATCCGCTTCTGCGCAAGACCGACCGTGCCGCCTGGCGTGCGCGCGCCTTCATCCTGGCGATGGGGGGCGACCTGCCCGAGGCGACGCGGATCGCCTCGACCATGATGCCGCCGCAGCTGGCGCAGGGGCTGCAACCCTTTTTCCAGCGGCTGCCCAGCCTGCCCGCCGTCGACCGCGCCTTTGCCGTGCATTTCGGTGAAACCCGCCCGACGCCCGAACGGCTGGCCGATGCAAGGCTGGCCCCGAACCTGCCGCCGCTGACCCAGGAAGCCCCGGTGGCGCTGGCCTCCGCGCCCGTGGCGACGCCTGCGCCGGTGACGACGCGCGACGCGCGACGGCGCGGCGGGCGCAATGCACGCGGTGTGGCGATGGCGGCCAATACGACGCCGGTCACGCCCGCGCCGGTGCAGATCGCATCGACGCCGACGCCCCGCGTCGTGGCGGCGGCTTCGCCGATGCGGATGGTCCAGCCGCTGCCCCAATCGCAGGCAACCCCGCAGGCGGCTCCCAAAACGCAAGTCCAGCCGCAACCGCAGCCGGGCTTCACCAGTGCGTTGCCGACGGCATCCGAAACCCGTGCGCCGGTGGCCATGGCATCGAACACCGCGCAGCCGATGATCCAGCCATTGCCCGCCGCGCCCGTGACGGCGCCCGCGACGCCCGCCCCGGTGACCTCGAGCCCGACCACCGCTACCGCGATGGTCCAGCCGCTGCCCGCCGCCGCCCCGTCGACGCCGCCGCTCCAGATGGTGCAGGCGGTGCCCGCACCGGACCCCGTGCCCGTCAGGCCCGCGCCGGTTGCCATGGCCATGGTCCAGCCGGTCCCCAGCCAGGTCGAAGAGCCGGCACCCGCCCCGCGCCCGACACGGGTCGCGGCCCGTCGCACCCCGCCGACCCCGGCACGTGGGGTTCGGGAAGACTCGGTGCTGGCGCGGATCGTCGCCAATCTCTCCATCCCTGCCTCCGAACTCGGCGTGGAAGGTCCCGAGCGTCCCGCCGCCATCGCGGCCAGCACGCCGGTGAGCAGTGGCGCGCAGCGCGTCGTCGCAGAGGCGCGCAGCAAGGCGGAGCGCGATCGCGAAGCGCGGGAAAAGGCCGCCGAGGTGGCGGAAGCCGCCCCGCGCGCGCCCACCGCCGCCGAACGCAAGGCCGCCGCCGCCAAGGCTGCGGCCGAGAAGAAGGCACTGGCCGCCAAAAAGGCCGAGGCCGAGAAAAAGGCGCTCGCCGCCAAGGAAGAGGCCGAGGAAAAGAAGCGCGCGCGGGCCAATCCCGAGCGTATCTGGGTCCAGGTCGCGGGTGGCGCGAACGAGAACGACCTGCCCAAGGCATGGGCCGCGACCAGGGCGAAGGCGCCCGAGCTGTTCGCCGCGCACAAGGGGTACAAGACCCCGCTGCGCGCGACCTACCGGGTCCTGACCGGCCCGTTCAAGACCGATGCGGAGGCGCGCGCCTTCGTCAACCAGCTCGCCAAGAAGGGGGTCTCGGCCTTCCCCGTGACCAGCGATGCAGGGCAGGCGGTGACGCGGCTCGACGCCAAGTGAGCCGCTTCGCCCCCTGGGCTTCCTATCCCGAACACAGTCGCGGGCGTCGTCATGACGAGGCGAGCGGACTGGCGCGGGGACCCCGCGATGCGTTCCAGCGCGACCGCGACCGGATCATCCACTCGATCAGCTTCCGGCGGCTGCGGCACAAGACCCAGGTCTTCATGGCCCCCGACGGCGACCATTTCCGCGTCCGCCTGACCCACAGCCTGGAGGTCGCGCAGATCGGTCGGACGATCGCACGGACACTCGGGCTGAACGAGGACCTGACCGAGGCGCTGTGCCTGGCGCATGATATCGGCCATCCACCCTTCGGCCATGCGGGCGAGGATGCGCTGAAGGCCGCGCTCGCCGGGCAGGGCGGCTTCGATCACAACGGCCATACACTGCGCACCCTGACCGCCATCGAGCGGCCCTATCCGCGCTGGGACGGCCTGAACCTTAGCTGGGAGACGCTGGAGGGGCTGGCCAAGCATAATGGGCCGGTGCGCCATCCGGGGTGGGCCTTGCAGGAGGCGGATGCCGGCTTTCTGCTCGATCTGGACAGCCATGCCTCGCTGGAGGCGCAGGTCGCGGCGCTGGCGGACGATATCGCCTATGACAATCACGATATCGATGACGGCCTGCGCGCCGGGCTGCTGACACTCGACCAGTTGCTGGCCGTGCCGCTGGTCGCACGCGGCTGGGATGCGGCCCGGGCGCAATTCCCCGATGTCCCGCCCAAAAGGCTGGCGAGCGAACTGATCCGCTCGCAGATCGGGGTGATGGTCAACGATCTCGTTGCCGAAACCCGCACTCGCATCGCCGAGAGCGGGGTGGGGGACGTGGCCGATGTCCGCGCGGCGGGCCGGGCGCTGGTCGGCTTTTCGGACGCGATGCGGATCGAGGAGCGCGACCTGAAGCGCTTCATGTACGCCAATCTCTACCACCACCCCCTCCAGCTGGCGGCGGCGGACGCGGCCCACGGCATCGTGAAGGGCCTGTTCGCGGCCTATCGCGCCGACCCTGCGCAACTGCCGGATGAGTGGCGCGAGCGGTTGCCGACCGAGGAACCGGCGCGCAGTCGGCACATCGCCGATTTCATCGCCGGGATGACCGATCGCTATGCCGTCCGATGCTATCGGGAGATTGTGGGCGCGATCGATCTGCCGGAGGGGTTTTAGAGGCGTCGTCATGCCTCGGCCGGTGGCGGATCGTTCTTAACCGGATGACGGGCATATTGGGTGGCCTGATCGCAGATGGCATACCAGTCGGGTTTTTCATCGACAAACTCGTGAAACCGGACACGGAGGGGTAGCTCGCTGTCAAAGCAGTGAGCGTTGATAGGAAAGGACGTCCCGACGCCAGGCTCGCCCAGCGCCGTGCCGCATTCGCCACAGAAGTGGCGATTATAGAGATAGGGTGGTTCCGCTGCCAATCGCCGGACGGAATCCTGCCCCTTGATCCACGTGAAGGTCGACGCCTCCACGAAGACAAAGGTGCTGGCCCCGACCTTGCGGCAACGGGTGCAGTGGCACGTCGCCATCATGGTGGGCGGAGCCGAGAGGTGGAACTCCACGCGACCACATGCGCAACTCGCCATCCATTTCGTCATGATCTTTTCTCCTGCCAGGACATTGGCTGAAGGCCGTCGATCGCATAGTCATGCTGACACCGTTGTGTCAGTATGGGCTGGGGACCTCTTATGCGTCGAGCCGATCGCCTGTTCGAAATCGTCCAGATATTGCGGCGGGCCAAGCGGCCCATCTCCGCCCTGTCGGTGGCGGCGGAACTGGAGGTGTCGCTACGCACGGTCTATCGCGACATCGCATCGCTGATGGCGCAGCGCGTTCCGATCCGCGGGGAGCCGGGGATCGGCTATATTCTGGAACGCGGTTTTGACATGCCGCCGCTGATGCTGACCAGCGATGAACTGGATGCGGTCGTGCTGGGCGCGCACTGGGTAGCCAGCCGTGGCGAGCCCGAACTGGCCAAAGCGGCGCAAAACCTGATCGCCAAGATCGAGGCCAGCGTGCCGGAGGCCTTGCGCGGGCATATTGCAGAGCCTGCCACCAGCATTGCCCCCGTCGAAGCGCCGGAGGAGCGTGTGGATGCTTCCCTCCTCCGCCAGGCGATCCGGTCCAATCGAAAGGTGACGATCGAATATAGGTCGGATCGCGGTGCGATATCCCATCGTGTCGTCTGGCCTGTGCTGCTGGGCTATCGCGACAGTGGCCGTATCATGGCGGCCTGGTGCGAACTACGCGGTGCCTTCCGGTATTTTCGGACCGACAGGATGTTATCGGCCACCGTATTGGAGGCACCCGTCCCGCAGCGTCGAGCAATTTTGCGTGCGCAATGGCAGGCCGCGATGGATGAAGAGCGGGAAGGATATCGCCGAGCCGCAGCGCCGGAGGGCGCTTCGGGCTCTTGCAACGGATAGAAACGTTTCACGAAAAAGCCCCATGCGTCCCATCGGACACACGGGGCTTTCTTTCGTTCAGCCGTCAGGCCAAGCTCAGCGAGCGCTGGTCTCCACGCCGGCACCCAGCGCGCCGCGGGCTTCGTCGGTGGTGAAGGCGACCGGGGTGTTGCCGGTCGTGCCGGTCACGCGGTGGCCCTTCACGACGAAGCGGAACGGCTCGCCGCCCGGATAGCGATGACCCTGAATCACCGACTGGCCGTTCGCGTCCGAACGGGTATAGACATAGGTGCTGCCCTCGTGAACGAAGCGCTGCTCGCCCTCGGCGGCGATCGCACCGATGGTGGGGATGGCGGCGGCGACGGTGGCGGCCAGGATCAGAATGGTCTTGCGCATGATCGAAACTCCCGCATGTGCGTTGAGCCGGATCAGGTCCTCTCGCGCGTTGTCCGCGCTTTAATTTCGTATACCGAAATATTGCGATGCAGCATGAGCGGCAACTGCAAAGGCATTCCGCCTGATTGCACTCGGTGCAATCGTCCCGCCTTTCCATACGCCATGATTTGAAGCGAGCGTCCGATTTCGCTAGAGCGCAACGCTTTGCTACCCCGATCGGACGATGTGATGACCCTCTACACCCGCTTTGCCGCGCATATCGACGCGGCGCTGGACACGCTGGTCGCCGCTGGCACGCTGCCCGGCGGGCTGGATCGCCGCAACGTGACCGTCGAACCGCCACGCGACGCCAGCCATGGCGACCTCGCCACCAACGCGGCGATGGTGCTGGCCAAGCCCGCGGGCACCAATCCACGTGCGCTGGCCGAGGCGATCGCCGCCGAGCTGGGCAAGCTCGATGAGGTGGACAGCGTCTCTGTCGCAGGGCCGGGCTTTTTGAACATGCGGCTGACCGATGCGGCGTGGCGTGACGAGCTGTCCGCGATCCCGGCGGCAGGTGGCGATTATGGCCGTTCGGCGCGCGGGCAGGGCGTGACCGTCAATATCGAATATGTCTCGGCCAATCCGACGGGGCCGATGCATATGGGGCATTGCCGCGGCGCGGTGGTGGGCGATGCGCTTGCCACGCTGCTGGAATTTGCGGGGCACAAGGTCATCCGCGAATATTATGTCAACGATGCGGGCGGCCAGGTCGACGTGCTCGCCCGTTCGGCGCATCTGCGCTACCGCGAGGCGCTGGGCGCGACGATCGAAATTCCCGAGGGTCTGTATCCGGGCGAGTATCTGAAGCCCGTGGGCGAGGCGCTTGCCGCCGAGTTCGGCAACACGTTCGTCGATGCGTCCGAGAGCGAGTGGCTGGTCCTGTTCCGCACCCGTGCGGTGGCGGCGATGATGGCGATGATCCGCGAGGATCTGGCGCTGCTCGGCATCCACCACAACATCTTCTCGTCGGAGGCCGAGCTGCAGGCGGCGGGCAAGCCGGAGGCGGCCGAGGCCGAGCTGCGCTCGCGCGGGCTGGTCTATGACGGCGTGCTGGAAGCGCCCAAGGGCGAGACGCCCGAGGATTGGGAGCCGGTCGAGCTGCCGCTGTTCCGCTCCAGCCAGTTCGGCGACGACCAGGATCGCCCGATCAAGAAGTCGAACGGCGCCTGGACCTATTTCGGCGCCGACCTGGCCTATCACTATCAGAAGGCGCAGACGGCGGATCAGCTGATCGACATCTGGGGCGCCGACCATGCGGGCACCGTCAAGCGCATCGTCGCGGCGGTCGAGGCACTGACCGGCGGCAAGACCAGGTTCGACGTGAAGCTGGTCCAGATGGTCCGCCTGCTGCGCGGCGGCGAGCCGGTGAAGATGTCGAAGCGCGCGGGCAATTTCGTGACGCTGGCCGATGTGGTCCGCGAGGTCGGCAAGGACGTGGTGCGCTTCACCATGCTGACCAGGCGGGCCGACGCGCAGATGGACTTCGACTTCGCCAAGGTGGTCGAGGCGTCGAAGGACAATCCGGTCTTCTATGTGCAATATGCCCATGCGCGCATCGCCTCGCTGAAGCGGCGTGCGGCCGAGGCGGGCATTAGCCTTGAGAATGGGGGCGGCACCGCCGACCTGTCGCTGCTCGACGCCGAGGATCTGGCGCTGGTCAAGCTGGCCGCACAGTTCCCGCGCATCGTCGAGACGGCGGCGACCGCGCGCGAGCCGCATCGCGTGGCCTTCTATCTCTATGACCTCGCCGCCGCCTTCCACGCGGCCTGGAATGTCGGCAACGACCGGGTCGATCGTCGCTTCCTGATCGCGGACGATGCCGAGCTGACCCGCGCGCGTCTTTTCCTCAGCGAGGGGATCGGGCAGATCATACGCAATGGTCTGGCGCTGATGGGCGTCGAAGCCGTGTCGGAGATGAAGTGATGGCGAACGAAACGGACGGCCGTGCCCTGGATCTGGACGAAGCGGATCGCCTGCCCTGGCTGGAAACCGTCGAGGCCGATGAGCCCGAGGGTGTCGGCATCGGGAAGGTGATCGCGCTCGTCATTCTGGGGCTCGCCATTCTGGCCGCGATCGGCTTCGGCTTCTACAAGTGGCAGGCGCATCGTGCGGCCGCAGACGGCGACGGTGCGGTAATCGCCGCGCCCGAGGGCGACTATAAGGTTCGCCCGGCCGATCCGGGCGGCCTGAAGATCAAGGGCGAGGGCAACACCGCCATCGCGACCAGCGCGGGCAAGCCCGGCGGCACCGGCGCGATCGACCTGCGCGCCGTGCCCGAGGCGCCGATGAACGGCACGCGTGTCGTGCCGAAGCCTGCCGAACCCAATGGCGGCCGTAACGCGGTGGCGCAGGTGCCGGAATCGGGCGGCAAGCTTGTCGCCCCCGCGCCCGTCGCGGCGGCGCGTGCGCCTGTTGCGGCCCCGACCGGCGGTGCGATGGTCCAGCTGGGCGCCTATCCCAGCGAATCCTCGGCCAATGCCGCCTGGGATCGCTTCTCGAAGCGCTTCTCCTACGTCGCCGCGCTGGGCAAGGTGGTCCAGCCCGTCGCCTCCAACGGCAAGACCCTGTATCGCCTGCGCGTGAATGCCGGGTCGGCCAACCAGGCCGCCGATATCTGCGGTCGCCTGCGCGTGGCGGGCGAAAGCTGCTTCGTCGCCAGCTGATCGCGCACCCATGATCCCCGTCATTTTCGGCCTGTCCGGCCCGGTGCTGACCCCCGATGAGCGGGCGTTCTTCGCCTCGGTCGAACCGGCGGGCTATATCCTGTTCAAGCGCAACATCGTCGACCGGGCGCAGGTCCGTGCGCTGACGGACTCGTTGCGGGACCTGGCGGGGCGGGACGATCTGGCCATCCTGATCGATCAGGAAGGGGGCCGTGTCGCGCGCATGGGGCCACCCGAATGGCCCGCTTTTCCCGCCGGGCCGGTCTTTGCGCAGCTATACGAAAAAGCGCCGATGTCGGCGATCCAGGCGATGCGCGCCAACGGCCAGGCGCTGGGCGTGATGCTGCGCGAGGTCGGGATCACCGTCGACTGCGCGCCGCTGCTCGACGTGGCGCAACCCGACACGACCGAGGCGATCGCCTGCCGCGCCTATGGCTCCGAGCCGATGCAGGTGGCCGCGCTGGGCCGTGCCATGCTGGACGGGTTGGCGGCGGCGGGTGTGGTCGGGGTGGTCAAGCATATGCCGGGCCATGGCCGCGCACTGGTCGATTCGCACCATCTGTTGCCGACCGTCACCGCCGACGAGGCGGCGCTGGAAGTCGATCTCGAACCCTTCATCACCCTGTCCGACGCACCGATGGGCATGACCAGCCATATCGTGTTCGAGGCCTGGGACGCCGAGCGCCCCGCCACCCTGTCGCCGGTGGTGATCGAGCGGATCATTCGGGGGCGGATCGGCTTCGACGGCCTGTTGATGACCGACGATATCGACATGAAGGCGCTGTCGGGTACGGCAGGCGAAAAGGCGGCGGGCGCGCTGGCGGCCGGATGTGACCTGGTCCTAGATTGCTGGGCGCGGATGGACGAGATGGTCGAGATCGCCGGGCGCGTGCCCCCGATCACCGAAGCGGCGCGCGCGCGCCTCGACCGCGCCATGGCAAGCGTGGGGGCAGGGAAGGGCGACTTCGCCGAAATTATCGCTCGCCGCGACGCGCTGCTGGCGTTGTCCCGCTAAATCCTCCCCATCTCCGATGGGGAGGGGGACCGCGCCCGCAGGGCGTGGTGGAGGGGCATGGTCCCATCCATCCCGCCCCTCCACCATCGCTGGCGCGATGGTCCCCCTCCCCAAGCGAGCTTGGGGAGGATTTGGAAAGGGCGAGGAAAGATACGTCGCCTGTCTCGCCATGGCTTCGCATCGCCGCTAAGTTCCCCGCGATGACGGGGGAACAGCTGACGCTTGATCTGGACGGGTGGGAGGGGCCGCTCGACCTGTTGCTGTCGCTGGCCCGTTCGCAAAAGGTCGATCTGCGGCAAATTTCGATCCTGGCGCTGGTAGAGCAATATCTGCGCTTCGTCGACAAGGCGGGGCGGATGCAGCTGGAGCTGGCCGCCGATTACCTGGTGATGGCCGCGTGGCTGGCCTATCTCAAATCCTCGCTGCTGCTGCCGCGCCAGCCCGAGGAGGAGCCCGACCCCGAAGAGATGGCGCTGCGCTTGCAACTCCGGCTGGAACGGCTGGCGGCGATGCGGGAATGCGGCGCACGACTGATGGCGCGCGACCGGCTGGGCCGTGACGTCTTCGCGCGCGGCGCGCCCGAGGGGCTGGCGGTGCAGCGCAAGGCGCTGTGGCAGGCCGAGCTGTACGACCTGATCTCCGCCTATGGCCGGATCAACGCGCGCACCCGCCCCGTCATGCATGTCGTCGCCGATCGGCAGGTCATGACGCTGGAGGCCGCGCTGGAGCGGGTGTCGATGCTGGTCGGCAGCCGGATCGACTGGTCGGCGATCGAGACCTTCCTGCCCGACGGCAGCGAGCGATTGCGACGGTCGGCGCTGGCGTCGAGCTTCCTGGCGGTGCTGGAACTGGCGCGACAGGGTAAAGTCGAACTCCGCCAGGCGGCCCCTTTCGCGCCGCTGCTGATCCGCCAGCCCGCGCCATGACCGAGATCGACCCGATCGTCCGCGCCGTCGAGGCGGTGCTGTTCGCCTCGCCCGAGCCGATGAGCGTGGATTCGATCCGCGCGCATGTCGGCGTGGGGAAGGGGGGCGGCGATATCCGCGCGGCGCTGGAGCGGTTGGAGGCGCAGTATCGCGGGCGGGGCATCATGCTCGTGCGGCGCGGCGACCGCTGGCATTTCCAGACCGCGCCCGATCTGGCGCATCTGCTCCGCCGCGACCGGGAGGAAGCGCGCCGCCTGTCGCGCGCCGCCATCGAGACGCTGGCGATCATCGCCTATCACGAACCCGTCAGCCGGGCGGAGATCGAGGCGATACGCGGCGTCGCCATCTCCAAGGGCACGCTCGACGTGCTGATGGAGGCGGGCTGGGTGCGCCCCGCCGGACGGCGCGAGGTGCCGGGGCGGCCGCTGATCTATGCGACGACGCCCGCCTTTCTCCAGCATTTCGGGCTGACCAGCAGGCGGGACCTGCCGGGGCTGGAGGATCTGCGCGCCGCCGGGTTGCTCGATCCGGTCGATCTGGCGCTGGAGCGGATGGGGGACGAGGATATGCCCGACTCCGCCCCGGATTCGGGTGAGGAGGAACGCGATTGAGTGCTTTCCTTTGCGTCATGGCCGCGTCACAATGCTCCGCCACGGCCCTTGCATCCCCGATCGGGGGCCATGCCATCGCTCGACCATTGCCGTTGGCCCATTGCCGCTGGTGATGCCAAAGCCTAGATAGATAGAAATTCCAGGAGACGTGCCATGGGCAGCTTTAGCCCGATCCACCTTCTCGTCCTCGCGGTCGTCGCGATCCTTCTGCTCGGCGGCGGGCGTTTCTCGAACCTGATGGGCGATGTCGCCAAGGGTGTGAAGAACTTCAAGAAGGGCATGGCCGAGGAAGACGAGACGTCCGCCAAGCCGTCGGCGCGGATCGAGGCGCAGAAGTCGGCCGAGCCCGCCTTCGATCGCGATGGCGAGCGCGTGCGCGACGATCGCTGATCCCGGTCCGTTAAAGCCAGCAGCGGACTTTCATGTTCAACATCGATTCCAGCGAGTTCCTGCTGGTCGCCATCGTCGCGCTCGTCGTGATCGGTCCCAAGGACTTGCCCAAGGCGATGCTTGTCGTCGGCTATTGGGTGGGCAAGGCGCGCGGCGTCACGCGCCAGTTTCGCCAGGGCTTCGACAATATGGTCCGGGAGGCCGAGCTGGAGGAAATGGAAAAGCGCTGGGCCGCGGAGAATGAGCGGATCATGCGCGAGCATGCCGCCGACGCGCCTCCGCATGTCGATGCCGAGGCGACGCCGCCAGCGACGACCCCGGCAGCGCTGCCGGATCACACGACGCCCGATGCGCCGCACCGCGATCCCCAGGCGCACGATCAGGCGGATCACAGCGATCGGCCGGTGATGGTCGAAAAGCCGGTCGTTTCGCCTGCGCCCATGGGCGAGCATCCCTCGCGCGGGACCGAGGGGGCAGCATCGTGAGCGACCAGGACGATATCGACGCCAGCCGCGCCCCCCTGCTGGAGCATCTGATCGAGCTGCGTCGGCGGCTGCTGTACTGCATCATCGCGGTAGGGCTGGCCTTTGGCGTGTCGATGTATTTTTCGGAGTCGATCTTCGGCTTCCTGGCCAAGCCGCTGCTGCGCGCCGGGCAGGGGACCTTGGTCTATACCCAGATTTTCGAGGCGTTCTTCGTCCAGGTGAAGGTGTCGTTCTTCGCCGCGATGATGATCTCCTTCCCGGTGATCGCCAACCAGCTGTGGCAGTTCGTCGCGCCGGGCCTGTACCGCAAGGAAAAGAAGGCGCTGCTGCCCTTCCTGCTGGCGACGCCCGTGCTGTTCCTGATGGGCGCGGCGATGGCCTATTACATCGCCATCCCGATGGCGCTGCACTTCCTGCTGGGCTTTGACGGCATGGTCGGCGGCGTGAAGCGAGAGGCGCTGCCCGCGATCGGCAATTACCTGTCCTTCGTGATGCAGTTCCTGTTCGCCTTCGGCCTGGCCTTCCTGCTGCCGGTGCTACTGATGCTGCTGGAGCGGGCGGGGATCGTCACCCGCAAACAGCTGATCGGCGCGCGGCGCTATGCCATCGTCGCGGCGACGGCCGTGGCGGCGGTGCTGACCCCACCGGACCTGATGTCGCAGGTGCTGCTCGCGGTGCCGCTCATCATTCTCTACGAGCTGGCGATCATCGGCATCTGGTTCACTGAGCGGTCTCGGTCGAAGCAGGCGGCCGTGGAAGAGGACGCTGACGCGGTGGCGTGATCGGGTCGGGTCTGGGAGTGTGGGGGGTCTCGGTGAAAGCCGGGACCCTTTTTTGTTGGGCGGAGGAATGGGATGTGGCCTTCGACTTCGCTCAGGCTGAACGGAGCGAGGGAAATAGGTCGAACCCCAACAGCCGTTCAGCCTGAGTGAAGTCGAAGGCCAAGGGCGGAATTACCCCTATGGGGGGCCTTAACGCCCGCGATCGGGCGGAGGCATATCGTCCGCCCGACGGCTAAAGCATAATGCATGAAGCTGCCCCACCCCGCCCCAAAACAAAAAGGACCCCGACGGAAGCCCGCCGGAGCCCTTTTGCAAAGTCAGCCGGGTGAAAGGCTTACTTGGACTTGTCGGCCGTCTTGGCGACGGTGTTGCCTGCCGAGCTGACGTCCTTGCCAACGCCTTCCACGGTGTTGCACGCGCTGACCATCAGCGCACCCGCGACGATTGCCAGACCCATGAGCTTACGCATTCTCAGTCTCCTCGATGAATTCCGTTGCCGATCAATGCGTCAGGCGTGCAATCGTTCCGCCTCTGTTACGGACGCTGTGCCAGATATCGGGAGATAGGGCGGTGGCCCTGAAAAGGATTAAGGCCTGGAAGCGTCACCGGGGGGGGGAGGGTGGACGCTTCCAGGCCTATGGCTTGGACAGCGAGAGCGGGGGGGCATAAGTTCGCTATCCGAAGATCAAAACACGCTGCCCGGGCAGGGGTTCCCGCCTTTTTGACGAGCGCCGATCTTTTTTTAATAAAGTCAGTCGCGCCCGACAATGGGGATGGCGATCTCATAGGCGCCGACCAGCGGATCGTGATGCAGGGGCGCACGAAGCTGCCGTGCCAGCCCCTCCATGACCCGGCCATAGCGCTTGCCGATCAGGTGGCGGAGCTGGTCCGTCTCGACCAGCGCACGGGTGACGACGCGGACGACTGCGCGGCCTTCCTGTTCGGCGGGCTTGATCGCCACGCGGATCTGCGCGGCCGGATCGCAGTTCATCGCCAGCTCGATCGTCTCGGTGACGAGGAAAGCGACGGCGACCGCCACGTCCTGGTTGACCAACAGGGGGGCCACGTCGAGCGAGATACCGATTCCCGCGGCATTTTCCGGCGCGGTGGCGCGGATATTGGCGGCCAGTTCGCCGATCATCGTGCGCAGGTTCAGCCCGCGATTTTCCTCCAGCTCGGCAAAATGGTGGCGGTGGACGACCGCCAGCGCATCGACCCGGCGCTGGATCGAGGAATAGGCGGCCATCGCCTCCGGCCCCGTCGCGCCGCGCGCATGGAAGTTGATGAGGCTGGAGATGACCTGCAGGTTGTTCTTGACGCGGTGATGGACCTCACGGGTCAGCTTGGTCTGGCGCACCAGCCCTTCGGCCAGACCGGCCCCGTGGGTGGCGACGGTACGGGTGATCGCCTCGAACGTGTCGGCCAGGTCGCGGATTTCCTGCGCGGGCGCGGCCTCGACCCCGGAAATGTCGAGAACCTCGCCCGGTTGATAGGTCGCGACGATCGCGCGCAGTCGGCGCAGCGGGCGGATGAGCAGCCGGTCGACGATGAACCAGCCCAGCACCACGGCGGCCAGCCACATCAGTAGCGGCAGCGCGAGCGCCACGATCAGCGACGACGTGATCGGCGCGCTCGGCGTGGAGGTGCGCAGGACCAGGCCGGCAATGCCCAGCTCGGTCCGCATCGACTTTCTCCGCTCCAGCGCACCCTGACGCGAAAGCTGCTTGATAGGAAGCAGCTCGCCGTCCAGCTCCAGTACGGACTCAATCGGACTGGTCGGGTTGCTCTGGTCGACCAGCGACTCAAGGAACGGCAGGGGGAAGAAGGCACGGGCTTGGGCGCGGCCGTCCTGGCTGGCGACCGACAGCACCAATCCCTTGCCGGGCAGGATGTCGGCCCCGATCGGCGATCCGTCGACCTGGGTCGGCAATGCCGCAGGCAGCGGATCGCCGCACAGGACCTTGCCCGCGCGGCTGGTGATGAGGAAGCGCGCGCCGGTCATCGATTGCTGCGCGAACACGCCCTGGGCGCGCGCGCAGCTTGGCATGTCGAGCGGATCCTGGCCCATGGCGCGGACGGCGACGCGCAGCGCCGTCATGTCGCCCATCAGCTCGGTGGCGATGGCACGCGCATCTTCGTTCGCCGCGATCCGCAACCGCCCGCTCGCCTCGCTGTCCGCAAGCCTGGTCGTCTGGAGCGTCGCGAATACCGCGATGGCCGCCAGAATGAGCAGGGTGCTGCCCAGCACGAGAACGAGCTTCGCACCCGTGGCGAGACGGGGCGGAGCGGGGCGAAGGCGCTCGGGCGCCTCGATATCTTGGGGAGGGGTGCTGGCCATTCAGCCGGACGTTCAGTCCAGCTTGCTGAGAAGGTCAAGCATCTCGGCAGGAACTTGCTCGTCCACCGTCTTCTGATACGCCTGGCGAAGGGCCGAGCCCGCATCTTTCTGACCGCCCTTTGGGGGCGTTTCGGACGGCGTGTTCTTCGTCTTGTTGCCCAAACTCAAAATATCCCCCTGCACGACCCACTAGCGGGGCAACCGACGCAATGGCGGCCATGGGCACTGCCGGTTGGCGTCATGCCTGGGCCATAGTTGATGTGGCGATGAAACCAAATTCGATCTTGTTGGTTCCCGATGCGATACGAAAAAACCAGAGGAGACGTCCAGAGGGCGTGTCTGACGGAGATTTCGGGAAACGGCATTGAAAACATGCGCGGGGGTCAGCACATCAGGCGCCCGCGAATACCTCAGGGAGTGATTATTACCCATGTCGCTTGGACAGCAGCTTGCGCCCCATCTTCCCTTCCTGCGGCGCTATGGCCGAGCCCTGACCGGCAGCCAGATGCACGGCGACAAATATGTCCGCGCCACGCTGGAGGCGATCGTCGCGGCCCCGGACCAGTTTCCGCGCGACGTCGATCCCCGCCTGGGGCTGTACCGCATGTTCCAGGGCATCTGGTCGTCGGCCAATTATGACGAGCTGGACAATGACGGTATCGATGCCGACGGCAATGAAGGTCTGGCGCGCGCGCGCCTAGCCCGGATGACCCCGCTATCGCGCCAGGCGCTGCTGCTGACCGCGATGGAGGGCTTCACGCCCGAGGACGCCGCCTATCTGATCGACGTCGAGCCCAGTGAGGTCGAGAATCTCGTGTCCGAGGCGCTGGCCGAGATCGAGAAGCAGACCCGCGCCCGCGTGCTCATCATCGAGGATGAGCCGATCATCGCGATGGATATCGAGACGATCGTCCGCGACCTGGGCCATGAAGTCACCGGCGTCGCCGTGACCCGTGACGAGGCCGTGGCGCTGGCCATGGAGGATCGGCCCGGCCTGGTGCTGGCCGACATCCAGCTGGCCGATGACAGTTCGGGCATCGATGCGGTCAAGGACATCCTGGCCGAGTTCGAGGTTCCGGTGATCTTCATCACCGCCTTCCCCGAGCGGCTGCTGACCGGCGAGCGCCCGGAGCCGACCTTCCTGATCACCAAGCCGTTCCAGCGGTCGACCGTGAAGGCCGCGATCAGCCAGGCGCTGTTCTTCGACCAGAGCACCGTTCCGGCCGAATAAGAAAGACCTACGGTTACGGACCCAAAACGGTTGAGAGGCGTTGAGGCAGACATGGCTGATTCCAATGAACCCATTCATGTCGCCAAAGAGGATGCCAGGGCAGGGTCGACGCCGCATGTGACGCGGTACATCCTGCCCATCTCGCTGGTGCTCGTGATCGCGATCTTCGCCTTTCTGGTGCTGCGCTGACACGGGGCTTTGCGATTAGCCTTTTGGGACGGCTGGCTATTTTTGGGTCGGCCCCTTATGTTTCGAAATGGTCGCAAGGGCGGCCGTTTCCGATGATCGGATTTTCATGACGCAGCCACTGACGCGGGACGAATTCGAGGACGACGCACCTGAGGCGCCCGTCGAGCACGTCGCGCTGCCAGATTCCGAATTCAAGGCGGAGCTGGCGCGCGTGATCCCCCATCTGCGCGCCTTTGGCCGGTCGCTTTCGGGCAGCCGCGATCTGGCCGACGATCTGGTGCAGGAAACGCTGTTGAAGGCGTGGGCCGCGCGCCAGCGGTTCCAGGCGGGTACGAACATGCGTGCCTGGACTTTCATCATCCTGCGCAACCTGTATCTGTCGCAGATGCGTCGCGCGCGCTTCAAGGGCGAGTGGGACGATCTGGTCGCCGACCGCATTCTGGCGGCCCCGGCCAGCCAGGATCGCCATGTCGAGCTGGGCGATATGCAGCGCGCGCTGATGCACTTGCCGCAGCCGCAGCGCGAGGCGTTGATCCTGGTCGGTGCGGGCGGCTTTGCCTATGAGGAAGCGGCCGAAATCTGCAACGTCGCGGTCGGCACGATCAAGAGCCGCGTGGCGCGCGGCCGTGTCGCGCTGGAGACGATCCTGAACGAAGGCTCGTTGCCGTCACGGCGTCTGCATGAAACCGACAGCAGCAAGACTGCGCTTGACACGATCATGGGAGATGTCGACCAGTTGAGCGGCGGGCGATAAGCGCCTTTACTTCCGAACGTTAACAGATTGCCGCCCCGGTTCTGATCGGGGCGGCTTTTTTATTGCGGGATTGCTCGGCTTGACAGTGATTGCGAGACCTTGTCCGATCCGGTTATGCGCGTGCTCTCTTTGATCCTCTCCGCCTTTCTGCTGACGGCGGCCACGCCGCCGGTTCCGGAGATCCTGAAGCCCTATATCAAGGGTGATCGCTTCGATCCGGGCGATTATAAATGGATGAAGGGGCGCTTCCCGGACGCGACTGCCGAGGAAAAGGCGCAGGACAAGCAGGTCCGGGACTGGTTGATGGCGTGTTATACGCAAGGTTTGGCAGAAACGCGGGCCGAACTGCGTGCGCTTGGTATCGTCGATCCTCTGCTGAAAGAAGCGCCGGTTGACGATGTGCTCTGCTCGCAGGTGGGCGCTGCTCCCCATGTATCGCATTGGGCAAATTTTTCCGCTTTCCAACAGTCCCTCGAAACGGCCGTGCCGATCGCGGACACCTATTTGACGGCGGTGGGGGCGGCCAAACAGATCAGCGCGTCGAAGACGGCCAAGCTTCATGACCTGCTGATGGCGCGTCCGGTGGGCGAGCAAATGCTGCGCTATGCCGGTGATTGGAGGCCGGACGGCCTGGTAAGGCCCCCAGCCGTCGCCGAGCCGGTCGGCGCCATCATTCGGTCGCGTCTCATGGCGGCTGGGATGGTCGAAGACCATGAGAACACCGAATGGCTCAAGCAAATAGTTGCAAAGCAGGGCTGGCCCAAACGATCGGAGGTCGGCGACGACGCAGCGGGCGAGGCTTGGCTGCTGGTTCAGCATGCGGATGCCGACCCGGCGTTCCAACTCACCGTGCTGCGCGCGATGGAACCGCTTCTAACGAATGGCGACGTGTCCAAGACGGACTATGCCTATCTTTATGATCGCGTGATGCTGAAGATCACCGGTAAGCAGCGTTATGGGACGCAAGCAATGTGTGACAATGGCAAACGCGTGTCCCAGCCGCTGGAAGATGAGAAAAGGGTGGATCGATTGCGCGCGGAGGTAGGTCTTGCGCCTGTGGCGGAGTATCTCGGCGGAATGGACAAAAGCTACGGACGCTGCCCGCCCGGCCAAAGGTTGTAGTCGATCAGGACCGTCGATCCAGCCGCGCCAGCAACCGCACCCAGTGATCCGGCAGCCGCACCGGCCGGGAATAGGCCGAGCGCAGCGCGCAGCCGATATCGTCCGTGCGCTGCGGCGCGCGGACGATACGGATATCGCGGGTTCCAGATTCGGTGCTCATCATGACAACACAACCGATCAGCGCTTGACAAGTTGCAAATCATCTGATGCGCATTTGTTAACTGGATCGAAAGTGTTTCTTTCGCCACGACCCGCAGGGTAGAAGCGGGGTATGAGCAGCCTGTCCCTGTCCGCCTTGCCCGATGCCGTCGCCCGCGCACGTCGGCATTCGTCCTTTCTGGCGATGCTGCTCGACCGGGAGCCGGACATAGAGGCGGGCGCGCTGGCGGGCGAATTGCTCGCGCCGCCCGCTACGGCCGAGGATCTGCCGGTCGGCACCCGATTGCGCCGCGAGCGGCGCGCGCTGGCGCTGACCGTTGCGTTGGGCGACCTGTCCGGGCTTTACGACCTGACCGAGGTGACGCACCGGCTGACCGATTTCGCCGACCGATCCCTCGACCGCGCGATCCGCGCCGCGATCGAGGAACGGACGCCGGGTGCCGAGCCGGTCGGTTTCGCCGCCATCGCGCTGGGCAAGCAGGGCAGTCGCGAACTCAATTATTCCTCCGACATCGACCCGATCCTCATCTTCGACCCCCTGACGCTGCCCCGCCGCCTGCGCGAGGAGCCGGAGGATGCGGCGGTGCGGATCGGCAAGCGGGTGGTCGAGCTGCTCCAGGCGCGCGACGGCGATGGCTATGTGCTGCGCGTCGACCTGCGTCTGCGGCCCTCGCCCGAGGCGACGCCGATCGCGATTCCCGTGGAGGGGGCGATCGCCTATTATGAGAGCCAGGCGCTGACGTGGGAGCGGGCGGCGTTCATCCGGGCGCGGGCGGCGGCGGGAGATCTGGCGCTGGGGCAGCGTTTCCTCGACGCGATCCGCCCGTTCGTCTGGCGGCGCGCGCTCGATTTCGGTGCGGTCGGCGAGATCCGCGACCTGACGCGGCGCATCCGCGATCATCATGCGCAGGGGCAGGCGATGGGGCCGGGCTATGACCTGAAACGCGGGCGCGGCGGCATTCGCGAGATCGAGTTCTTCGCGCAGATCCACCAGCTGATCCATGGTGGCCGTGACCCCGCGCTGCGGGCACCCGCCACCCGCGACGCGCTGGCGACGCTGGCCGAGGCCGGGCGGATCGATGCAGGGCAGGCGGCGGCGCTGACCGATGCCTATGTCCTGCTGCGCACGATCGAGCACCGGGTCCAGATGATCGACGACCGCCAGACCCATCAGCTGCCGTTGGGCGAAGGGCTGGGCCGGGTGGCGCAACTCCACGGACTGGCGGATGGCGAGGCGCTGATCGGCATGCTGGCCCCCGTCACCGAAAGGGTCGGGCGCTTCTATGACGCGCTCGATGCCGATGAGCGACCGCGCCTGCCGCATGATCCGGTCCTGCTGAACGAGCGGCTGGCGGCGGCGGGGCTGCACGATATCGAGGCGGCGGCGCGGCGGATCGCGGCATGGCGTGGCGGCGACTATGCCGCGCTGCGCAGCCCGGCGGCGCGCGAGGCACTGGACGCGGTGCTGCCCACTTTGGTCGAGGCGTTGGGGGAGGCTCCCGATCCCGATGCCGCGATCCTGAAGCTCGATTCGCTGTTCGAGCGGATGACCAGCGCGATCAACATCTTCCGCCTGCTGGAGGCGCGGCCGGGCCTGGCCAGCCTGACGGTAGCGATCCTCAGCCATGCTGCGCCGCTGGCGGCGGAGCTGGCACGGCGGCCCGCTTTGCTCGACGGGCTGATCGACGCCTCCGCCTTCGATCCGTTGCCCGCCGTCCCATTGCTGGAACGTGCGATGCGCGGCGGCGAAACGGGGCAGGATTATCAGGACCGGCTGGACCATGTCCGCCGCGTCGTCGGCGAACTTCGCTTTGCTCTGGGCGCGCAGATCGTCGCGGGGCGGGCCGATCCGCTGGAGGTGGCGGGCGGCTATGCGCGCGTCGCCGAGGCGGCGGTGGATGTGCTGGCGCAGGCGACGGTCGACGAATTCGTCGCGGCGCATGGCCGGGTGCCGGGCAGCGAGCTGGTGATCCTGGCACTGGGCCGGATGGGCGGCGCAGCGCTGACCCATGCGTCGGACCTCGACCTCGTCTATCTGTTCACTGGTGATTTCGCGGGCGAGTCCGATGGGGCGAAGCCTTTGGGGGCGACGCTTTACTATAACCGCCTCGCGCAGCGGGTGACGGCGGCCTTGTCGGTGCCGACCCAGGCGGGGCCGCTCTATCCGGTCGACACGCGGCTGCGGCCGTCCGGCACGCAGGGGCCTTTGGTCGTCTCGGTCGAGAGTTTCGCGCGATATCAACGCGAAGACGCCTGGACCTGGGAGCATATGGCATTGACCCGCGCCCGGCCGATCTTCGGCTCGGCAAGCGCGCGGGCGGAGGTGGCGGCGATCGTTGCGGATGTGCTCAATGGCAACCGACCCGATCGCGATGTCGCGACCGAGGCGGGCGATATGCGGGCCGAAATGGCGCGGCACAAACCGCCGCAGGGACCGCTCGACGTCAAGCTGCTGCCCGGCGGGCTGGTCGACCTAGAGTTCGCGGTGCATCGGGCGCAGTTGATCCACCGCGCGGGCTTCGACCCCGATCTTGGGCAAGCGATCGGTGCGCTGGTGGCGGAGGAGCTGATGCCGCCGTCCATGGCGCGGGCGCATGACGTGCTGACCCGCGCGCTGGTGTCCTTCCGCCTGCTGGTGCCCGACGGGCAGGAGCCGCCCGAGCCGACCCGCCCGCTGATCGCGCGCGCCATGGGCCTGCCCGACTGGGCGACGGTGGTTGCCACGCTGGAGGCGACACGGCAGGAGGTCGCCCGAGTCTGGCATGGAGATGGTAATGCAGCAGGGTGATGCAATTCCGGCGGTGACGGTCACGACCGCGAACGACGAAAAGCTGGCGCTGGGCGATCTGGCCGGGCCGCTGGTCGTCTATTTCTATCCCAAGGACGACACCAGCGGCTGCACGCGCGAGGCGCAGGACTTCACCGCGCTGGCCGGGGATTTTGAGAGCGCTGGCGTGCGGGTGATCGGCATCTCCAAGGACAGCCCGGCCAGGCATCGCAAGTTCAGCGAAAAATACACGCTGGCGGTCGAACTGGTCAGCGACGAGGACGGCGCGGCCTGCGAGGCGTTCGGCGTCTGGGGTGAGAAGAAGCTCTACGGCAAGACCTATATGGGCATCGAGCGGGCGACCTTCCTGTTCGGCCGCGATGGGACGCTCGTGCAGAGCTGGCGCAAGGTGAAGGTGCCCGGCCATGCCGAGGCCGTGCTGGAGGCGGCGCGCGCGCTTTGACGACGATCGCGCAAGCCTGCGCAGGTGTTCTGCGCGAAAGCGATCCGCTGGCCAAGGTACGGGCCGCGCGGGCGGTGGCGCGCGGTTGGCGGCGGGGCGTGTTGGCGCATGACTTCGACGTCGCGATGCCCGATGCGCCAGGGCGGCCCGATCGACCCGAGCTGCTGCCGCCCAACCGTATGCCCAAGCGCGGGCGCGGCGGATCGGAGAAGGGGCGGATCGCGCTGCTCCATGCGCTGGCCCATATCGAGTTCGCGGCGATCGACCTGGCCTTCGACGCGGCGGGGCGCTTCGGCGGGCAGTTTCCGCGCACCTTTGTCGACGACTGGATTTCGGTCGGCGCGGATGAGGCGATGCACTTTGCCGTCCTGCATCGCCGGTTGAAGACGCTGGGTTCTGGGTATGGCGAATTGCCCGCCCATGCGGGCCTGTGGGAAGCGGCGGAGGAAACCGCGCATGACGCCATGGCGCGGCTGGCGGTCGTGCCGATGGTGCTGGAGGCCAGGGGCCTCGACGTGACGCCGGAAACGGTCGCACGCTTTCGAGCCGGGGGCGACGAGGTGTCGGCGCGCATCCTCAACCGCATCTATACCGACGAGATCCGGCATGTCGGATTCGGCGCGAAATGGTTCGGCTATCTGGCCGCCGGGCACGACATCGAGCCTGCCGAGCATTGGCGAATGCTGGTCCGCCGCCATTTCCGGGGCGTCGTTAAGCCACCGTTCAACGTTTCGGCGCGCGATACAGCCGGTCTGACGCGCGATTTCTATGCGCCCCTTGCGGACGAGGAACCCATAAAGGCACAAGCTGACCGTCTGTAACGCGGTGGGGCTGCGACACAGCATAGGATGAACGAAGCCGGGCTTTTCCGACTGCGGGATCGTTCGGCGACAAGGGTTCGGGGTTCGATGAATCAACTGGCACTCTCGGGTAAATCGATTGCATCGCGCGTCCGATCCGTTTTCCTCACTGCATTGACGATCGGCCTGTCGGGCCAGATGGCATTGGCCCATTCGGCACCCGCCGCCGCTCCGGCCCATGGCGCGCCCAAGGCGGTCGGGGGCGAGTTCATCCCCGCCAACAGCGCCGAAGCCTCGGCCGACCTGCGCACCGACCAGCAGTTCCGCACCCTGTTCCAGACCTGGAAGAAGATGGACGCCCGCCCGAACGGCGTCATCGCCATCCCCTCGGTCCATCCTGTCGAAAAGCTCCAGTTCACCAGCAATTTCGGCATCCGCTCCGACCCGTTCCGTGGCACCGCCGCGATGCATGCCGGGGTCGATATTCCGGGGCCTGTCGGCACCCCGATCTATGCCACCGCCGACGGCATCGTCGATCATGCCAGCTGGCAGGGCGGCTATGGCAACATGGTCGAGATCAACCATGGCAAGGGCATCGCGACCCGTTACGGCCACCTTTCGAAGATCCTGGTCGCCGATGGCGCCCGCGTGACGCGCGGCCAGCTGATCGCGCTGATGGGCTCGACCGGGCGTTCGACCGGCTCTCACCTTCATTACGAAGTCCGCATGGACGGCCATGCCGTCAATCCCGTGCCCTTCCTGACCACCGGCGATTATCTGACCGCGTCGCAGGATCATGCGATCCACCAGATCCCGGTTTCCTCCGACGGCCCCGCCGCGCAGGACTGACAAATATTCCTCCCCGGCACGGGGAGGGGGACCGCTCGAAGAGCGGTGGAGGGGGATTGCGGCCAGAGGCATCCCGTGGAGAGGCCCCCCTCCGTCAGACCTCCGGTCTGCCACCTCCCCTTGCAGGGGAGGAATAGCGTGATCGGGATTGCCCCACTCGCTCCTCGCGCCTATCTCACCCCCATGGCCACCAGCATTTCCGAAATCGCGCTGACCCCGGCCGCCGCGGCGCGTGTCGCGACGATCGCCGAGCGGCAGAACAAGCCCGCCATCCTGCGTCTGTCGGTCGAAGGCGGCGGCTGTTCGGGCTTCCAGTACAAGTTCGGCCTGGCCGATGCACCGGCCGACGATGATGCGGTGACCCGAACCGATGGCGTCACGCTGGTCGTCGACAGCATCAGCCTGGACCTCGTCCGGGGGGCGCAGGTCGATTATGTCGAATCGCTGGGCGGCGCGGCGTTTCAGGTGAAGAACCCCAACGCGGCCTCGGGCTGCGGCTGCGGCACCAGCTTCTCGGTCTGACGTGAAGATCACCACGTACAACGTCAACGGGATCAAGGCCCGACTGCCCCGGCTGCTCGAATATCTGGCGGAGGCCGATGCGGATATCGTCTGTCTCCAGGAGTTGAAGGCCAGTGACGAGACCTTCCCGATCCAGGATATCGAAGCGGCCGGGTACGGCGCGGTCTGGCACGGCCAGAAGAGCTGGAACGGCGTCGCGGTGCTCGCGCGCGGCGCCCAGCCGGTCGAGCGGCAGCGCGGGCTGGCTGGCGAGGATGAGGACGAGCATAGCCGCTATCTCGAATGCGAGGTGAATGGTCTGGTCGTCGCCTCGCTCTATCTGCCCAACGGCAATCCGCAGCCGGGGCCGAAATTCGATTATAAGCAGCGCTGGATGGAGCGGCTGGCGGCGCGCGCCCGCGCATTGCTGGCCGAGGAAGTGCCTGCCGTGCTGGCCGGGGATTACAATGTCATCCCGAATGACGACGACACCTTCTCCGTCCCGGCCATGGCGAGCGATGCGCTGATGCAGCCGGAGAGCCGTCAGGCCTATCGTCGGTTGCTGGCGCAAGGCTGGACGGACTCGCTGCGGACGCGCGCGCCCAAGGGCGGGGTGTGGACCTTCTGGGACTATCAGGCCGGGTCGTGGCAGCGCGATGCGGGCTTCCGTATCGACCATCTCCTGCTCAGCCCGCAGGCCGCCGACCGGCTGGTCGATGCAGGCGTCGACAAGAGTTATCGCGGGCGGGAAAAGGCGAGTGACCACGCCCCGACCTGGGTGAAGTTGCAGGATTGATAATTCCTCCCCGGCACGGGGAGGGGGGCCGCCGCGAAGCGGTGGTGGAGGGGGATCGCGACATAGGCTATCCCATGGGGAAGCCCCCCTCCGTCAGGCCTTTGGCCTGCCACCTCCCCGTGCCGGGGAGGATTTACTAAACAGAGACCGTTCATGCGCCGTGCCGCTTCCCTGTTGATCCTCACTTTGTCGCTGGCCGCGTGCCAACAGAATAGCCGCGCCGACGACCGGCTCGCCGATGCCGATGCGCAGGAACGGGCGCGGCAGGAGAAGGTCGCCCAGGACATGGTCGCGCAGACCCAGGATCAGGTGCGGGTGAAGATGCTGGAGCAGCGTGTCGCTGCGCTGGAGGCGCAGGTGGCGGCGATGCAGGGGGATCGCAAGCTGCTGGACGCGCAACTGGTCGAGCAGAGGCTGAACCAGATCGAGGCGGGGCGAGTGGGGGCGGGCGATCCGGCCCCTGCGGCGACGCCGACGCCCGCAGCGACGCGTGCCCAGGGTCGTACACCGGCTCCGACCGAGAAATCGTCCCAGCCGCCGCCCGTGCGCAAGCCGCTGGTTCTGGACCTGCGATAGCGGCGCGGGCGGCGTGGGGTTACGCCCCGGCACGGTGGCCGGGGCATCGCCAAAGGCTTACTTCTTCAGGTGCGCCGAGATGAACTTGTTCATCTCGAACATGGTGCACTTGTCCTTGCCGAACACCTTCTTCAGCTTGTCGTCGGCCAGGATTTCCCGCTTGTTCTCGGGGTTCTGCAGGTTGTTGGCCTTGATATAGTCCCACACCTTGCTGATGACCTGGCTGCGCGGCAGCTTCTCGTTGCCGACGATCGCGCCCAGTTCCTCGGACGGCTGGACCGGGGCGTGGATGCCGGTGCCCGTGGTTGCGGTGGCCATGTTATTCCTTCCTATAATCCTTCAGCATCCCAGCCCGTTGGCGGGACGCGCGTGAATCACGCTTTCTTCAGCGCGTCCGCCTTGTGCGCTGCCTTTCCGCCATTGTCACTCTCTACTATGTATTGCGGCTCATCCTTCGACGCACGGACCGTGTGCCCCTTGATCTCGGTGTCGTTGGTCTGCTTCTTCACGACCTTGCCCTCGGCCGTGCCGCCATGGCTGTTCCATTCGACATGGTCGCCCTTTTTGAACTCGGTCATCGTCGCTCTCCCATCCTGTTGAGCGCCATCAATCCGCCGGGCCGTTCGTTGGTTGCACATGCCGTCGCATCGGGGCATCAGGGCGGCCAGCCAAGGAGACAGGAACCTATGAAAACCCGCGCCGCCGTCGCCTTCGAGGCCAAGAAGCCGCTCGAAATCGTCGAACTCGATCTGGAAGGCCCCAAGGCGGGTGAAGTCCTTGTCGAGATCATGGCGACCGGCATCTGCCACACCGATGCCTATACGCTCGACGGCTTCGACAGCGAGGGGATATTCCCCAGCGTGCTGGGCCATGAAGGCTGCGGCATCGTGCGCGAGGTCGGTGCGGGCGTCACCAGCGTGGCGCCGGGCGATCATGTCATACCGCTTTACACCCCCGAATGCCGCCAGTGTAAGTCGTGCCTGTCGGGCAAGACGAACCTGTGTACCGCGATCCGCGCGACGCAGGGCAAGGGCCTGATGCCCGACGGTACGACCCGCTTCAGCTATAAGGGGCAGCCGATCTTCCATTATATGGGCTGCTCGACCTTCTCGAACTTCACCGTTCTCCCTGAGATCGCGGTCGCCAAGATCCGCGAGGACGCGCCGTTCGACACCAGCTGCTATATCGGCTGCGGCGTGACGACGGGCGTCGGCGCGGTGGTCAACACCGCCAAGGTGCAGCCGGGCGAGAATGTCGTCGTCTTCGGCCTGGGCGGCATCGGCCTGAACGTGATCCAGGGCGCCAAGCTGGCGGGCGCGGGCCGGATCATCGGCGTCGACATCAACCCCGACCGCGAGGAATGGGGTCGCCGCTTCGGCATGACCCACTTCCTCAACTCCAAGGGGCTGAGCCGTGAGGAGACGATCGCCAAGATCCTCGAACTCACCGATGGCGGCGCGGATTACAGCTTCGACGCGACCGGCAATACCGAAGTGATGCGCACCGCGCTGGAATCCTGCCATCGCGGCTGGGGCACTTCGATCATCATCGGCGTGGCCGAGGCGGGCAAGGAGATCAGCACGCGGCCGTTCCAGCTGGTGACGGGGCGCAACTGGCGCGGCACCGCGTTCGGCGGCGCGCGCGGGCGGACCGACACGCCCAAGATCGTCGACTGGTATATGAACGGCAAGATCGAGATCGACCCGATGATCACCCACCGACTGACGCTGGAGGAGATCAACAAGGGCTTCGACCTGATGCATGCGGGCGAGAGCATCCGCAGCGTGGTGATCTTCTGATGTTCAGCCATGTCATGCTGGGGGCCGACGACATCGATGCGGCCAAGCGCTTCTACGACGCCATTCTGGGCGTGCTGGGCGCGTCCGAGGGGGTGATCGATCCGCTGGGGCGGCTGGTCTACAGCCACAAGGGCGCACGTTTCCTGATCTCGAAGCCGATCGATGGAAAGCCCGCGACCTATGCCAATGGCGCAACGCTGGGCTTTGCGATGGACTCGCCGGAGCAGGCCGATGCCTGGCACGCGGCGGGGCTGGCGAATGGCGGCACCGCGATCGAGAACCCGCCGGGTATCCGCGACGTGCCGGTGGGCAAAGTCTATCTCGCCTATCTGCGCGACCCGACCGGCAACAAGCTCTGCGCACGGCATCTGGTGGAGGCGAACTGATGTATACTCATGTCATGGTCGGATCGAACGACATCGCGCGGTCCAAGGCATTTTACGACGCGCTGTTCGCGGCGCTGGGCGGCCAGCCGGGGATGCAGGCCCCCGGTGCCGAGCGCGTCATGTATCTGCACAATGGCGCGGTCTTCATCGTGACCCGCCCGATCGACGGCCAGCCCGCCACCCATGCCAATGGCGGCACGATCGGTCTGGGCGCGGCGGACCCCGCTCAGGTCGAGGCCGCCCATGCGGCGGGCGTCGCCAATGGCGGCACGGCGGTCGAAGCACCGCTGGGCGAGCGCCAGACCGGCCTGGGCCTGGCCTATCTGGGTTATCTGCGCGATCCCGATGGCAACAAGCTGTGCCTGGGCTGTCGCCTGCCCGCACCGGCGGCGTGAGCGACAGCGGCTATATCCTGACGCTGGCGTGTCAGGACCGGGTCGGCATCGTCGCCGCCGTGTCGGGCGCGCTGGCGGGGATCGACGGCTTCATCCTCGACAGCCAGCAATATGCCGATCTGGAGACGGGGCGCTTCTTCCTGCGCATCGTCTTCACCGGGCAGGGCACGCGTTTCCCCGCCTCGGTCGAATGGGTGAGGGCGGCGCTGGCCGATCCGGCGGCGCGGTTCGGCTTCGACTGGCATGTCGCGCCCGCCACCGAGCGGCCCCGGATGCTGCTCGCGGTGTCGAAGGGTTCGCATTGCCTGAACGACCTGCTGCATCGCTGGCGGACCAACACCCTGCCGGTCGAGATCGTCGGGGTCGTGTCCAATCACGACAGCCTTCGCCCGCTGGTCGAGTGGCATGGCCTGCCCTGGCATCACCTGCCGGTCGACAATGCCAACCGCGCCGAGCAGGAAGCGGCGATGCTGGCGCTGATGGAGGAGAGCCGTGCCGATTACCTCGTCCTCGCCCGTTATATGCAGGTGCTGGGCGAGCGGCTGGTCGCCGCCCTTCCGGGCCGGTGCATCAACATCCATCACAGCTTCCTGCCCGGCTTCAAGGGCGCGCAGCCCTATCATCGCGCGCACGCCCGCGGCGTGAAGCTGATCGGCGCGACCGCGCATTTCGTGACCGCCGACCTGGACGAAGGGCCGATCATCGAACAGGCGGTCGAACGGGTCGATCACCGCGCCAGTATCGACGACCTGATCCGCATCGGCCGCGATATCGAGGCGCAGGTGCTGGCCCGTGCGGTCGCCTGGGTGGGTGAGCGGCGGGTCTTCCTCAATGACAACCGGACGGTGGTGTTCCGATGACGATCGAGACGATTTCGACCTCCAAGGCGCATGGCGGCGTGCAGGGCGTATACGCGCATGACAGTGCGGCGACCGGCATGCGCATGACCTTTTCGGTCTTCGTGCCGGAGCATGAGGAAGGCGAGAAGCTGCCCGTCCTCTGGTATCTGTCGGGCCTGACCTGCACCCATGCCAATGTCACCGACAAGGGCGAGTTTCGTGGGCCTTGTGCGGAGCATCGGGTGATCTTCATCGCGCCGGACACCTCGCCGCGCGGCGACGGGGTGGCGAACGACGATGCCTATGACATGGGGCAGGGTGCGGGCTTTTATGTCGATGCGACCGAAGAACCCTGGGCGAAGCATTTCCATATGCGGACCTATATCGAGCAGGAACTGCCCGCGCTGATCGCCGCGCATTTGCCCATGGCCGATATGGACGCGCAAGCGATCACCGGCCATTCGATGGGGGGCCACGGCGCGCTGACCATCGGGCTGCGCAACCCGGACCGCTTCCGCAGCGTGTCGGCCTTCGCCCCCATCGTCGCGCCATCGCGGGTGCCGTGGGGCGAGAAGGCACTGGGCGGCTATCTGGGCTCCGACCGTGCCGCATGGCGACAGGCCGATGCCGTCGCGCTGATCGAGGACGGGGCGCGGGTGCCCGACCTGCTGGTCGACCAGGGCGATGCCGACCAGTTTCTGACCGAGCAGTTGCGCCCCGAATTGCTGGCCGAGGCGTGTAAGAAGGCGGGGATCGCCCTGACCCTGCGGATGCAGCCGGGCTATGACCACAGCTACAACTTCATCTCCACCTTCATGGCCGACCATGTCGCCTGGGCGGCGGAGCGGCTGCGCGGGTAATTCCTTCCCGCTGAGCCAAGCATCCCCCCTTCCGTTCAGCCTGAGCGTAGTCGAAGGCCACGCCACATCGTCTGGATCCAGGCGGATTCCCTTGGCCTTCGACTTCGCTCAGGCTGAACGGATTTATGTGACATGGGTTACGGGAATGCGAGTTTTGCACCCCGGCCATCGTTCCGCTATCGCACCGGCTTTGATGTGAAGGACATAATATGAGCTGCGCGCATGGCGACCCGGAGGACGGCGACCTGATCGGTCAGGACGGCAAGATCGTCGTTCCCGATCATGTCGCCGAGGCCATTCGCACGCTGATCGCCTGGGCCGGGGACGACCCTACGCGCGAGGGGCTGGTCGACACCCCCAAGCGCGTGGCGCGGGCATGGCGCGAATATTGCGCGGGCTATGGCGACGACCCGGCCGTCCACCTGTCGCGGGTGTTCGAGGAGGTCGGCGGCTATGACGAGATCGTGCTGCTGAAGGACATCCCCTTCCAGTCGCATTGCGAGCATCACATGGCACCGATCATGGGCCGCGCGCACATCGCCTATCTGCCGCGCAACCATGTCGTCGGTATCTCCAAGCTCGCCCGCGTGCTGCATGGTTTCGCGCGTCGCTTGCAGGTGCAGGAACGGCTGACCGCCGAGGTCGCCGACTGCATCTGGGAAAACCTGAAGCCGCTGGGCGTCGCGGTGGTGATCGAGGCGACGCATGGCTGCATGACCTCGCGCGGGGTGCGCACGCCGGGCGTGTCGATGGTGACCAGCCGGATGATGGGCGTGTTCCGCGACGACGATCGCAGCCGCAAGGAAGTGCTGTCGCTGATGGGCATGGCCGGATGACCAGGCGCACCGTGCTGGTGACCGGGGCGGCCAGGCGGCTGGGCGCGAGCATCGCCCGGCGGCTGGCGGCGGACGGGCATCGGCCGGTGATCCACTACAACGGCTCGGGCGAGGATGCGGCGGCGCTGGCGACGGAACTGGACGCGCCGATGGTGCAGGGCGACCTGTCACGGATCGACGCGATTGACGCATTGTTCGCCCGCGGCCGGGCGGCGGCGGGTGGCCCGATCGACGGGCTGGTCAACAGCGCTTCGGCCTTCGAATTCGACCGGCCGCCGGAGACGGATGCGGGCCTGATGGCCAAGCTCTACGCGATCAACGCCGCCGCGCCCGCCTTGCTCGCCTCGGCCCTGGCGCGGCAGGACGATGTCACGGACGGCGCGGTGGTCGATATCCTGGACCAGAAGCTCGCCAATCCCAATCCCGACTTCTTCTCCTATAGCTGCGCCAAATTCGCACTGGCGGGCGCGAACACGATGCTGGCCCAGGCGCTTGCCCCCCGCATCGCGGTGAATGCCGTCGCCCCCGGCCTGACCCTGCAAAGCGGGGACCAGAGCGACGCCGAGTTTGCCGAGGCCGCAACGAAGAACCTGCTTGGCCGACCGATCGGCGCGGAGGCGGTGGCCGAGGCGGTGTCGTTCCTGCTGAGCGCGCGGGGGCTTCGCGGACAGACCCTGTATGTCGATTGCGGCCAGCGTTTCTGCCGCCGCGACGGCGATGTTATGTTCGAGGGACGGGCATGACGGCGACCTATCGAATCCTGCTCGACGAGATGACGGTGGCGATGCATCTGGGCATCTATCCGCATGAGGTCGCGCCCCAGCCGGTCCGCCTGTCGGTCGCGATGACCGTCACCTATCCCGCCGCGCCCAGTGCCGACCGGATCGAGGAAGTGCTGGACTATGACTTCCTGCGCGAAGGCATATTGGCGATGGCGCGCGGCCCCGGTTTTGCCTTGCAGGAAAGCCTGTGCGAGGCGGTCGCGGCACTATGCCTCGCCGATCCCCGCGTGACTTCGGTGACGGTGCGATCGACCAAGACCGACATCTATCCCGACGCCCGGATCGGTTGCGAGATCGAGCGGAGCCGCTGACGCTGAACGGCTTGTCACGATAATATCACGCTTTTGTCATCAATCTGTTGCGGAAGGGGCCGGAGCCGTCCTAAGTCGCCGCCGAAAACAGGGCGGAACAGCATGGCGATCAAGTGGATACCCCAGCGGGCGGGTGCGGGGTTCGCCGCCGCGACGATGCTCGCGAGCTGTCCGTCCCCCGCCGCCGCCCAGACGGTGCAGGAATTGCAGCGGCAGATCGACGAGCTGAAGGCGCAGATCAAGCTGCTGACCGATGCGCAGAAGGGCATGACGGCGGCCGTTCCGAGTGCGCCTGTCACACCCGTCCCCCCGCCGGTCGTGGCATTGGCACCTGTCTCGCCCGCGCCCGCCCCGGCCCCTGCACCGCAGCGGGTGGCCAGCGCGCCCAAGCCGGTATCGTCACGGACGCCCTGGTATGAGCGGTTGCGCCTGCGCGGCTATACGCAGCTTCGCTACAACGCCCTGCTCGACAGCGAGGACGCGCCGGGGACCAACGGTTCGCGCCTGCGCTCGGTCCACGATGCGTCGATCAACGATGATGGCGGCTTCCTGCTGCGCCGTGTCCGGCTGGTGCTGCAGGGCGATATCACCGACCGGCTGCAACTCTATTTCCAGCACGACTTCGGCGCGGCGGTGAACAACCAGTCCAGCACCGAGCGGCGCGAGAATTTCGGTCAGTTGCGCGACGTCTATGCCGACTGGTTCCTCGACCCCGAACGCCGCCTGCGCCTGCGCTTCGGCCAGTCCAAGGTGCCGTTCGGCTGGGAGAACCTGCAATCCTCGTCCAACCGCCTGCCGCTCGATCGGTCGGATGCGATCAACAGCGGCGTGCCGGGCGAGCGCGATGTCGGGATTAACGTCTATTATACGCCCGCGCCCGTCCAGGCGATCTGGGATCGGCTGACCAAGGACAAGCAGAAGCTGTTCGGCAATTACGGCGCCTTCGGGCTGGCCGTCTATAACGGGCAGGGGACCAACAGGACCGAGCGGACCGACAATCTGATGAAGGTCGCCATGGCCACCTGGCCCTTCGCGCTGGACGGGCTGGGGCCGTTGTTCCGGGATCAGGTGCTGGAGGTCGGCGGATCAGCGATGTTCAACCGCTTCCGGCCCGAGCTGCGCAGCGGCGGGGTCAGCCCGGTCGACTATCGCGACGATCGCGTCGCCGTCCACGCCATCCTCTATCCGCAGCCCTTCGGGATCCAGACCGAATGGACGACCGGCTGGGGGCCGCAATATGACAGCGCATCGGGGACGATCCGTTCCAGCCGTCTGGGCGGCGGCTATGTCCAGCTGATGGCGAATGTCGGCCAGACGCCGGTCGGCCGCGCCATCCCCTATGTCCGGTGGCAGCATTATCGCGGCGGGTGGAAGGCCAATGTCGATGCCCCCCGGCTGGAAACCGACGAGTGGGAACTTGGCGCCGAGATCCAGCTGGTCGAGGCGCTGGAATTGACGATCGCCTATGCCCGGATGGAACGGCGCGAGGCGGATGCACGGCGGACGGGCCGCGTGACCGGCGACCTGATCCGCACCCAGCTGCAATTCACGTATTGAGCCTTATCGATAGTATATGCGCCTTCCTTCCCCTCCCCTTCAGGGGAGGGGGCAGGGGGTGGGGCGCTTCCGTAAGCGCGGCGTTC
>NZ_BBPI01000075.1 GCF_000787715.1 Sphingomonas parapaucimobilis NBRC 15100 | reverse complement strand
ATGCAACGCTCACTTCGTCACCCCGACACGCTGGATTTCCCATTCGAGCGTCACACCCGACTGCGCCTTCACCTTCGTCCGGACTTCCTCGCCCAGCGCCTCGATCTCCGCCGCCGTGGCGTTGCCGAGGTTGAGCAGGAAATTGCAATGCTTTTCCGACACCTGCGCATCGCCCAGCGTCAGCCCGCGACAGCCCGCCGCGTCGACCAGCGCCCAGGCCTTGTGCCCCTCGGGGTTCTTGAAGGTCGAACCGCCGGTCTTGGAGCGCAGCGGCTGCGAGGCCTCACGCGCGGCGGCGATGCGGTCCATCTCGGCCTGGATGTCGGCGGGTTCGGCGGCATGGCCCCGGAAGGTCGCCTCGACCACCACCGTTCCGTCGGTCAGGTTGGAGTGGCGATAGGTATATTCAAGGTCGGCGACGCCCAGCGTCTCGACCGTGCCGTCGCGGCGGACGACCGTGGCGGAGACCAGCACATCGGCCACCTCGCGCCCATAGGCCCCGCCATTCATCCGCACGAAACCACCCACCGTGCCGGGTATCGAGCGCAGGAACTCCAGCCCGCCGATCCCGGCATCGCGCGCATTGGACGAGACGAGGATGCCCGAGGTGCCGCCGCCACAGGTGATGACGTGCCCCTCTCCCGCCCGTGCGTAGCTGAACGGCTTGCCCAGACGGATCACGACACCCGGCACGCCGCCATCCCGCACGATCAGGTTGGAACCGAGGCCCAGCGCCATGACAGGCACGTCGCCTGCAAGCGTCTTCAGAAACGCCGAAAGGTCGTCCGTGTCCTTCGGCTCCAGCAAATATTCGGCCGGTCCGCCCGCCTTGAACCACACGAGCGGCGCCAGCGGCGCAGCGGGGGTCAATCGGCCAGCGGTATCGGGCAGGTTCATCGGCGCGCCTCGATGGCGCTGGCCAGGCCCGCCGCCCACTTCGTGATGTCGCCCGCACCCAGGCAGACGATCATGTCGTCCGCACGGATCGACCCCGCCAGCTCCTCGGCCAGCGCGTCCGCATCGGCCACGGTCGCGGTCGAGCGATGCCCGCGCCGCTTCAGCCCCTCGACCAGCGCGGAAGCGTCCACACCCTCGATCGGCTGCTCACCCGCCGCATAGACCGGCGTCACCAGCACGCGGTCGGCATCGTTGAAGGCGGTCTGGAACTCTTCCATCAGATTGCCAAGCCGGCTGAAGCGATGCGGCTGCACCACCGCGATCACGCGACCCCGCGCGCCTTCGCGGGCGGCGGCCAGCACCGCACGGATCTCGACCGGGTGATGGCCGTAATCGTCGATCACGGTCGCCGCGCCGCCATCCACCGCGATCTCGCCGACCTTGGTGAAGCGCCGCTTTACGCCGCCGAACTGGCTGAATCCCTGTTGGATGGTCGCATCGTCAATGCCCAGCTCCAATGCGACGCCGATCGCGGCCAGCGCGTTCTGGACATTGTGGCGGCCGGGCATCGGCATTTCGATTCCCTCGATCGAGCGCGCGGTGCCGTCGCGATGGCGGATGATCGCCTCGAACCGGTTGCCGCCGGGGATGGGCGTGACGTTGACGCCGCGCACATCTGCCTGGGCCGAGAAGCCATAGGTCACGACGCGCCGGTCGCGGACGCGCGGCAGGATATTCTGTACCTCCGGGTGGTCGAGGCAGAGCAACGCCGCACCATAGAAGGGCACATTCTCGACGAACTCGACGAACGCGTCCTTCACCCGGTCGAACGAGCCATAATGGTCGAGATGCTCGGGGTCGATATTGGTCACGACCGCGATCGTGCCATCCAGCCGCAGGAAGCTGCCGTCGCTCTCATCCGCCTCGACGACCATCCAGTCGCTGGCACCCAGACGCGCGTTCGAGCCATAGCTGTTGATGATGCCGCCATTGATGACGGTCGGGTCGACACCCCCGGCATCCAGCAGCGCCGCGACCATCGAGGTGGTCGTCGTCTTGCCATGCGTGCCCGCCACCGCGACGGTGGACTTCAACCGCATCAGCTCGGCCAACATCTCGGCCCGGCGAACCACGGGGATGCGGCGTTCCAGCGCGGCTTCGACTTCCGGGTTGGAGCGGGTGATCGCGGTCGAGGTCACGACCACCGCTGCATCGCCCAGATTGTCGGCAGCGTGCCCGATGGCGACCGGAATACCCTTATCGCGCAGGCCCTGCACCACATAACCCTCGGCTACGTCCGATCCCTGCACCCGATAGCCGAGATTCTTCATCACCTCGGCAATGCCCGACATGCCGATGCCGCCGATGCCGACGAAGTGGATCGTGCCGATATCCGTGGCGACGCCCTTCATGCGCCTGCTCCCGCCAAATTCTGAGTCCTTTGCGATTTGCCCACCGGCAAGACCATGCGCGGCGCGTCGAGGCTTTCGACCAGGTCGGCGAGGTCGCTCGCCGCCTCGGGTCGTCCACAGGCGCGCGCGCGGCCCGCCGCATTCTCCAGCGCCGCCGGGTCGAGGCCCAGCTTCTGCATCTGCTTCGCCAGTTCCACCGGCGTGAAGTCGCCCTGCGCGATGGTGCGCGCACCGCCCGCCCTGGTCATCTCGCGCGCGTTCACCGTCTGGTGGTCATCGGTGGCGCTGGGCAGCGGTACCAGGATCGCCGGGCGGCCCGCCACGGTCAGCTCGGCCAGCGTCGAGGCGCCCGCCCGCGCGATCACCAGATGCGCCCAGGCGAGCTGTTCGGGCAGGTCGGGCAGATAGGTGGCGAGTTCGGCCGGAATCTCATGTTCGGCGTATTTGGCGCGAACCGCGTCGATATCCTCGATCCGCGCCTGATGCGTCACCTGCAACCGCCGCCGGAACGTCACGGGCAGCATGGCGAGGCCATCGGGCACGACCTGGCTCAGAATGCTCGCCCCCTGGCTGCCGCCGGTGACGAGGACGCGGAAGATGCCGTCCTCCTCCAGCAGCGGATAGGGCCGCGACCGCAGCGCCAGCACCTGGTCGCGCACCGGATTGCCGACCAGCCGGGTTTTGTCGGCATGTTTGGCGCTCAGTCGCTGCGTATCCTCATAGGACAGCGCAATCGCATCGACCTTGCCCGCGACGAGCCGGTTGACCCGGCCGAGCACGGCGTTCTGCTCATGGATCGCGGTGGGAATCCCTTCCGCGAACGCCGCCAGCAGGGCAGGCATCGCCGGATAGCCGCCGAAACCGATCACCGCCGCCGGGCGGAACGTCTTGTAGAGTTCGCGCGCCATCGCCCGGCCACGCCACATCTCGCGCAGCGCCTTGGCCCAGCCGACCGGCCCGCCCGAAAAGCGCCCGGCGGGCAGGACATGCGTCTGGATATCCTCGAACAGCCCCGGAAAGCGCACGCCGCGCGCATCCGACACCAGCGCGACACGGTGGCCGCGCCGGGTCAGCTCGGCCGCCAGCGCCGCGGCGGGGACCATATGGCCGCCGGTGCCTCCGGCAGCGAGGACGAAGTGACGGCTCATTGCCCGCTCCACCTGACTACATAGGGGCTGCGCGTCAGGAACGGGTTGCGCCGGGTAAATGCCAGCAACAACCCCATCCCGATCGACAGCGCGATCATCGACGAGCCGCCATAGCTGATGAACGGCAGGGTCATCCCCTTGGAGGGCGCAAGCCCCGTGTTCACCGCCATCGAGATCAGCGCCTGCGCGCCGAACTGCACCGCCAGCCCGGAGGCGGCGTAGAGCTTGAACTCGTCCTGTTCGTCAAGCAGCTTCACGAACACGCGCACCACGATCGCCAGGAAGACCAGCGCGATGATCGAGCAGGCGATCAGCCCGAACTCCTCGCCGATCACCGAGAAGATATAGTCGGTATGCGCCTCGGGCAGGCCGAACTTGGCGGTGCCCCCGCCCGGCCCCGTCCCGGTCCAGCCGCCCGCGGTCAACGTGTTGTGCGCGGCGTTCACCTGGAAATGGTCGGCCGCACCCTCGCCATCGACATCGGGGAAGAGGAACGCATTGATGCGGCTGCGCGCCACGCCATAGAACATATAGGCGGTGACCAGCCCGATCGGCGCCAGCGATCCGATCGCCAGCATCACCCGCATCGGCGTGCCCGAGATCATCAGCAGCGCCAGCCAGACCAGACAGAAAACGATCGTCTGGCCGAAATCGGGTTGCAGCATCAGCAGCCCGGCAACCAGCCCGGTCATGCCCATGGTAATGAGCGTGGCGGGCAGATCCTTTTCCTTGGCCCGCAGCGACAAGATCCAGGCCGTCGTCACGATGAACATCGGCTTCAGGAACTCGGACGGCTGGAACTGCGCGATCCCGAACCCGACCCAGCGCCGCGCGCCGTTGATCGACACGCCGATAAAGGGCGTCACGGCGAGGACGGCGATCAGCACCGCCGTGCCCAGCACCGCCATGCGCCGCGCGGTGACGACCGGCAGCATCGACACGATGAACAGCACGGGTAGCGAGACGCCGACCCACATCACCTGTCGCCAGAAATAATAGAGCGGCGCGAATTTCCGATGCTCGCCCGAATAGCGCATCGCGGTGGCGGGGCTGGCGGCGGCAACCGCGATCAGGCCGATCGCGATCAGGAACAGGGTGAGCAGCAGCAGCACCCGGTCGATGTCCCAGAACCAAGTGCCCAGCGGCGAGCGGTCGCCGCGTCCGCCGCGTCCCTTCATCGACCCGATCAGGCCGGGACGCGGGGTCTTGGGCGCACGCTCGCTCATGCCAGGGCCTCCACCGCCGCGCGGAAAGCGTCGCCGCGCGCTTCGTAGTCGCGGAACTGGTCGAAGCTGGCGCAGGCGGGGGACAGCAGCACCGTGTCACCGGGTTGCGCGGCCGCCGCCGCATGGGCGACCGCCGCCTCCAGCGTGCCGGATTGTTCGACCACAGGCACCTTGTCCTTCAACAGGCCGAAGAACAAAGGCGCAGCCTCGCCGATGGTATAGGCCGCGACGACATGATCCAGATGCGCGGTGCAGGCGTCGAGATCGTCGCCCTTGCGCTTGCCGCCGACGATCCAGTGGACGCGGGGGAAGGCCGCCAGTGCGGGGGCGGTGGATTCGGGGTTCGTTGCCTTGGAGTCGTTGACGAACGCTACGCCGTTGCGCGTCGCGACCTGCTGCATCCGGTGCGGCAGACTGGCATAGCTGGCGAGACCTGCCTCGATCGCATCCTCGCGGATGCCCAGCGCACGGGCGACGGCAATGGCCGCCTGCGCGTTCTGGGCATTGTGCGGGCCTTGCAACGCGGGCCAGCGGCTCTGGTCGATCGTGCTGGCTGCGATGGCGACGAGATCGTCGGTCCGTCCAGCCAGCCCCTGCGCGATATTCGCCGAGGCTTCGTCGCCCGTGCCGATGACCGCGACATGGTCTGCCGACTGCATCGCGAACAGCCGCGCCTTGGACGCGGCATAGCCCGCAAACCCGTCATAGCGGTCGAGATGATCGGGCGTGATGTTGAGCAGCACTGCCACGTCGCAATCCAGGCGCTGCGTCAGGTCGATCTGATAGCTGGACAGCTCCAGCACATAGACCCCGCCCTCGGGCAGAGGCTCCTGCCCCAGGATCGGCAGGCCGATATTGCCGCCCATCAGGGTCGGCAGGCCCGCCGTCTTCAGGATATGATGGACCAGCGCGGTGGTGGTCGACTTGCCGTTGGTGCCGGTGATACCGACGACCTTATGCGGCGGCAGGTCCCGCCGCGCCTGGGCGAAGAGTTCGATGTCGCCGATCACCGGCACGCCAGCAGCTCGGGCGGCAGCGGCCAGCGGATGGGTGTTGAGCGGCACGCCCGGCGACACGACCAGCGCGTCGAAGCCTGACAGGTCGTCGAGCGGCGCAACAACAAGCCCCTCCCCTTCAGGGGAAGGATTGGGGTGGGGCGCATCCTCAGGCCGTACAGTTTGCGGCGAGGCCCCACCCCCAGCCCCTCCCCTGAAGGGGAGGGGAGCCAGAGCCTCACGCTTGGCGGGATCGCTGTCCCATGCCACCACGCTCGCCCCGCCCGCCAGCAACGCCGAAACGGTCGCGGCGCCGGAGCGTGCGAGCCCCAGCACCGCGTAACGTTTCCCCGCCCAGTCGCTGGCGACGATCATCGCAGCTTCAACGTCGACAGGCCCGCCAGCGCCAGCACGAAGGCGATGATCCAGAAGCGGATCACGACCGTCGGCTCCGACCAGCCGAGCTGTTCGAAATGATGGTGGATCGGCGCCATGCGGAACACCCGCTTGCCGGTCCGCTTGTAGAAGAAGACCTGGATGATGACCGACATCGCCTCGACCACGAACAGGCCGCCGATGATGCCCAGCACGATCTCGTGATGCGCGACGACCGCGATGGTGCCGAGCGCGCCGCCCAGCGCCAGGCTGCCGGTGTCGCCCATGAACACCGCCGCCGGAGGCGCGTTGAACCACAGGAAGGCAAGGCCAGCACCCACCACCGCGCCGCAGAAGATCGCCAGCTCGCCCGCACCCGGCACATGCGGGATGCCGAGATAATCGGCGAACTTCACGTTGCCCGCCAGATAGACGATGACCATGAAGGCGACGCTGGCGATGATGACCGGCATCGTCGCCAGCCCGTCCAGCCCGTCGGTCAGGTTCACGGCATTGCCGAACGCCACGATGGTGAAGGCGGCGAACAGCGGGTAGGCATAGCCCAGATCCAGATACATGCGCGAGGTGAAGGGCAGGTAGAGATGCGGCCCGTTCTGCCCCATGATGATCCACGCCGCCACGCCCGCAATGGCGAATTCCAGCAACAGCCGGGTCTTGCCCGACACGCCTGCCGTCGAGGCCTTTCGCACCTTGTCATAATCGTCGAGGAAGCCGATCGCGCCGAACCCCAAAGTCACGAACAGGCACGCCCAGACGAACGGATTGAACACGTTCATCCAGATCAGGATCGACAGCGTCATGCTGGTCAGGATCATCAGCCCGCCCATGGTCGGCGTGCCGCGCTTGGCGAGGTGGGTCTGCGGCCCGTCGGCGCGGATCGGCTGCCCCTTGCCCTGGCGGACGCGCAGCCAGCCGATGAAGCGCGGCCCGATGATCAGGCCGATGAACAGCGCGGTCGCCACCGTCGCGCCGGTGCGGAACGACTGGTAACGGATGAGGTTGAGAAGCCCCGGAAAACCGAGATGCTCCGCGATCCAGTACAGCATCTAACTCACGCCCCGCCCGTTGGGATATCGCCGCGCAGGGCCGCCACGACACGCGACAGCCCGACCCCGTTCGACCCCTTGATCAGCACCACGTCATCGGGTGCGATGATAGCGGCCAGCGCCTCGCGCGCGGCCTTCGCATCCGCCACATGGACGAAATCGACACGCCCCTCAAGCGCGGCTGCGAGCGGCGCCATCGATTCGCCGACCAGCAGCGCCCGTTCGACGCGCGCGGCAAGGATCGGCTCGACAAGCCCCGCGTGATAATCGGCCGAGTCTTCGCCCAGTTCGCGCATCTCGCCCAGCACCGCGACATGCCGCCCCGGCTCCTCGGCCAGCACCGCCAGTGTCGCGCGCATCGAGGCGGGATTGGCGTTGTAGCTTTCGTCGATGACCAGCGCGCCATTGCCCGCCCGGAACCGCGCACCGCGCCCGGCGAGACCACCGAGTTCGGCCAGCGCCAGCCCCGCCAGCCCCAGATCGCCGCCCGCCGCATCGACGGCGGCCAGCACCGCCAGCGCATTGGACACCCAATGCCGCCCCGGCTGGGACAAAGTGAAGTTCAGTTCCTTGTCGCCCAGCCTGGCGGTGACGAAGCTGCCGCCGGTGGCCCCGCGCATCGCCTCGACCGCGCGGACATCGGCGGCGGGGTCGAAGCCGAAGGTCACGATGCGGTCGGCATAGGGCCGCGCCGCAGCGATCAGGCGATCACGGTGCGGGCTGTCATAGGGGATGATCGCGGTGCCGCCGGGTTGCAGCCCCTGGAAGATTTCGCCCTTCGCGTCGGCGATGGCCGATTCGTCGGGGAAGAACTCGGTATGCGCGGGCGCGATGGCGGTGACGATGGCGATATGCGGGCGCACCATCGCCGTCAGCGTGGACAGTTCGCCCGCATGGTTCATCCCCATCTCGAACACGCCCGCGCGAACGTCGCGCGGCATCCGCGCAAGGCTTAGCGGCACACCGGTATGATTGTTGTAGCTCTTGACCGAGCGGTGCACCGCGCCGCGCCAACCGCGTTCGAGGGCGGCGTAGAGCGCCTCCTTGGCGCTGGTCTTGCCGACCGATCCGGTGACGCCGATGATCGTCGCCTGCGTGCGGGCACGGGACGCCCGGCCCAGATCCTCCAGTGCGCGGAAGCTGTCGGCGACCCGGACATGCGGATGGTCGGTCGGATTGCTGACCAGAGCCCCCGCTGCCCCCTGGCCGAAAGCCTGATCGAGGAAGCGGTGGCCATCGGTCGCCTCGCCCGACATGGCGACGAACAGGTCGCCGGGGCCGACCTCCCGGCTGTCGAAGGCCACGCCCGAAACGGCGAAGTCGGCGGAGGCCGTTCCGCCGGTCGCCGCGGCGATCTCCTGCGCGGTCCACAAGCTCATTTGCGCTCCTCGGCCGTCTTCGCCCCATAATGCAGCGACAGCTTGGGCCGCACCCGTGCGGGCGCGTCCGGCTGTGCGGCATCGGCCTTGTCCACCGGGGGCGTCTTGGTCGGAGCCTGCGCCGTCATGCCGCACACTCCCGCGCGACGGTGACATCGTCGAAGGGCAGGATGAGATCGCCGACGATCTGACCCTGCTCATGCCCCTTGCCTGCAATCAGTACGATATCCTGCTCCCCCGCCTCGGCGATGGCGGCGGCAATGGCCTCGCGGCGGTCGCCGATCTCGATCGCACCGGTCGCACCGCGCATCACCTGGGCGCGGATCGCGGCGGGGTCTTCGGTGCGGGGATTGTCGTCGGTCACGATCACCCGGTCGGCATGCATCGAGGCTACCTGCCCCATGACCTCCCGCTTGCCCGGATCGCGGTCGCCGCCCGCGCCGATCACGACGATCAGCCGCCCGCCCGCATGGGGTTTGAGCGCGGCGATCGCCGCCTCGATCGCGTCGGGGGTATGGGCATAGTCGACATAGACCGGCGCCCCGCTCCGCGCGATGGCGGCGCGCTCCAGCCGCCCGCGTACCGGCTGCAACCGGGAGAGGTTGGCGATGGTCGTCGTCAGATCGCCGCCGGTCGCCAGCACCAGCCCCGCCGCGACCAGCGCATTGGCGGCCTGATAGGCGCCGATCAGCGGCAGTTGCACCTTGTGCGCCTGGCCATGCTCGTCCTCGATCACCAGCCCCTGACCCAGCAGGGTCGGATGCCGCTCGACCAATTTCAGCGTCGATCCGCGCGTACCGACCGTCACCAGCTTGTTGCCGCGCGCCCGCGCCAGGTCGATCACCCGACCGCTCTGCACGTCATCGGCCCAGACGACCGCCGTGCCCTCGGGCGACAGGACTTCGGAGAAAAGCCGCATCTTCGCCGCAAGATACGCGCCCATGTCGCCATGATAGTCGAGGTGATCGCGCGAAAGGTTCGTGAACGCCGCCGCAGACACGTCCAGCCCCTCGGTGCGATACTGGGTCAGGCCGTGGCTCGACGCCTCGAACGCCAGATGGGTCACGCCCTCGCGCGCCAGCCCGGCGACGTTCGACAGGAAGGTCACGACATCGGGGGTGGTCAGCCCGGTATAGGTCCGTTCATCGGCGGTGGTGACGCCCAGCGTCCCGATCGAGGCGGCGTGATACCCCGCCATACGCCAGAGCTGGCGCGTCATCTCCACGGTCGAGGTCTTGCCGTTGGTCCCCGTCACCGCCACCGCCGTCGCCGGGAAGGGCGCGAAGAACGCGGCCGCCAGCCGGGCAAAGGCGGCACGCGGTTCGTCGGAGGCGATATGCACCGCCCCCTCGACCGTCACGCCGGGCCGCGCGACGACCGCCACGGCCCCGCTGCGCACCGCGTCGGCGATGAAATCCTCGCCATTCACCCGCGCGCCCTGGAACGCGCCGAAGATCGTGCCGGGTGCGACCTTGCGGTGGTCGATCGCGAAACCGGAGACGAGGGCGTCGCCGCCCTCGCCCGTAATGCCATGGTCCAGTTGGTTCAGCTTCATGCCGCGCGCCTCATCGTCCATCCACCGGCGGCGATTTCGGGTCCTGCCACAGGGTAGGCAGGATATCCGACTCGTCGATATCCTTGGTGGCATCGGGCACCACGCCCAGCATCGCGCCGACCCGCGTGATCGTCCGTCCGACCACGGGGGCGGCGTTCCAGGCTGCGGTCTTCCACCCGAACGTCTCCTTCGTACCCTTTGGCGAGTCGAGCATCGCCAGCACCACATAACGCGGCGCATCCATCGGGAACGCCGCGGCGAAGGTAGCCACGTTGCGCGACCGATCATAGCCGCCCGCGACCGCCGCCTCGGCGGTTCCGGTCTTGCCGCCGACGCGGTAGCCCGGCGCATCGCCCTTGCGCCCCGTGCCGCGCATCACGATCAGGCGCAGCATCTGGCGCATCTTGTAGCTGGTCGCCTCGCTGATGACCCGCCGTCCCGCCGCGGCATGGCCCGGCGCGACCTTCAGCAGCGTCGCCGGACGCCAGATGCCGCCATTGACCAGCGCCGCATAGGCCGAGGCCAGGTGCAGCGGCGTCACCGCAATGCCGTGGCCATAAGCGGTCGTCATCGTTGTCGTGCGCGCCCAATAGGTGGGCAGCAGCGGGCGGCCCTTTTCGCGAAGCTCGATATCGGGCTTGGTATCGAAGCCCAGCTTGCGGAACATGGTCTGCATCCGCTGCGGCCCGATCTCGTCGGCGATGCGCGCGGTGGCAACGTTAGACGAGTAGATCAGTGTCTCGGCCATGTTCAGCCAGCGCTTCGGATCGCCCGCTTCGTCATGGATGGTATAGCTGCCGACCTTGAGCGGATGCGTCGCATCGAAGCGCCGCTGCATCGAAGTGACGACGCCATTCTCCATCGCCACCGCCATGGTGATCGGCTTGAAGGTCGACCCCAGCTCGAACACGCTCTGCGTGGTGATGTTGCGCAGTTCCTCGGTGCCCGCCATCCCGACCCGGTTGGGGTTGAAGGTCGGCAGCGAGACCATCGCGATCACCTCGCCGGTATGCACGTCCAGGATGATGCCGCCGCCGCCGCGCGCCGAGAAGGTGTTCATCGCCCGGCCGAGTTCGCTTTCCAGCGCGGCCTGGGCGCGGGTGTCGATCGACAGCGCGACGGGCTTGCCCGACTGCGCCGGATCGAGCAGCCGTTGGTCGAGCACGCGTTCCATGCCGCTCATCCCGTGCCCGTCGGTCGACAGGAAGCCCAGCGCGTGCGCGGCGAGCGAGGATTGCGGATAGAGGCGCTGCGTCTCGCGATCGAAGACAAGGCCAGGCTCGCCGATGGCATTGACCTGCTCGACCAAGGTCGGGCTGGCGCGGCGTTGCAGATAGACGAAGTTCGCCTTGCGGGTCAGCTGGCCATAGAACCAGGCCTGATCGCCGCGATCGGGCATCAGTGCGGCGAGGCGCGCGGCGACCTCCATAGGATCGCCGATCAGCTTCTTCGGATGAACCGCGATCGTCCAGCTGTCGATCGTGCGCGCCAGCGGCGCACCGTTGCGGTCGACGATATCGCCGCGCGCCGCCAGCGTGGCGGTCCGCGCGGCCGCATCGGCAGGTCCGGCGAACACCGCCAGCAGCATCAGCCGCCCGATCACGACGACCACCGCCGCGCCGAACAGCATCATCAGCATCATCAGGCGCATATGCGTCGTCGCGACCAGCGCATGGCGCTGGCCGGCGGTACGCTGCGTTCCGGCGGGACGCGCGACCAGAACGCTCAACGCCGCCGCCGCGCTTCGGTCTTGGCGCCCTTCAGGATATCACCCAGCGTCGTGTCGGACAGCAGCTGGCGGTCGAGCATCGCCACGGCTTCCGGCCGGACCTTCGCGACGGCGGCGGCGGTGCGGACGGTCGCGATCGGGGCGGGCTTGGCCTTTTTGGTCGTCACGACATGTTCGGACACGGCCTGGACGATCTGGGGCTTGGGCAGATCCACCTTGGCGAGGCGGACGACGGGGGCGGGCGCGTTGGGCTTGGACAGGGCGGCTGGCGCGGCGGCGGCCACGGCTTCCGGCTGGACGACGACAGGCGCAGGCTGCGAGGGGACGAGCAGCGCGGCGGTCTGGATCGTGCCCTCGGCGGGACCACGGGTCACGTCGAGCGAGGCCAGCTGCGCCTCGTCACCGACAAACTGGCCCGCCACCGGCGCGGTCAGCGCCAGCGTGTCGCCATTCCACTTTTCCAGCTGAACCAGATTGGCGCGGGTATCGAACTCCGTCTCCAGCGCACGTATGTCCCGCTGCGCAGCGGCGATGCGGCCGTTGACGTCGTCGAGCTTCTTGCGCTCCGCCGCCACCTGCAGGGAGACGAGGTAGAATCCCAGGACGACTGCGACGCAGCTCCCGAACCATCCTATCCCCCTCAACCGATACGCCGCCGTCATACGCCAAACTCCTGAGTCAACTCGCCCCCCGGCGCCCTGCCCCTATCCGCCGACCAGGCCGGGGATTCCGTACGCGTCGCAAAGCGCAGCGTCGCCGAGCGCGCGCGCGGATTGCGGGCCAGTTCCGCCTCGCCCGCGCGCACCGCCTTGCCGACCTGGGCAAAGCTGGGTGCCCGCGCCGCCGCCTGTTCGGGCAGAT
>NZ_BBPI01000076.1 GCF_000787715.1 Sphingomonas parapaucimobilis NBRC 15100 | reverse complement strand
GGGACCATCCCCGCGGGTGCGGGGGAACCCCCAATATCCGAATGGTATGTCAGCCACGGGCGGGACCATCCCCGCGGGTGCGGGGGAACCGGGTCATGCGCCGCGCTCCAGCTTCCGACCGAGGGACCATCCCCGCGGGTGCGGGGGAACCTCGCCCGCCGCCAGGACGCCCGGCGTCAGCGCGGGACCATCCCCGCGGGTGCGGGGGAACCGGCGCGGTCCCAGTAGCCGACCCAGTAGGCCAGGGACCATCCCCGCGGGTGCGGGGGAACCTGGCGGGCGGCGTCGAAGTACACGATCCACCCGGGACCATCCCCGCGGGTGCGGGGGAACCGTCTATAAGCCCGACGTCCACAAGATCAAGCGGGGACCATCCCCGCGGGTGCGGGGGAACCGAGCATCCGAACAAGCCGGGCCTGCCGGCATCGGGACCATCCCCGCGGGTGCGGGGGAACCGCAAGTTCAACAAAGAAGCCATCACCAAGGCGGGGACCATCCCCGCGGGTGCGGGGGAACCCCCCTGCTCGCCAAGGAGGGCCTGCTCGATTTGGGACCATCCCCGCGGGTGCGGGGGAACCTGCCGAGGCCCGACTGGCTCAGCTCCTGATATGGGACCATCCCCGCGGGTGCGGGGGAACCGACCTGATCTATCGGCACGGGGGTCATGACAAGGGACCATCCCCGCGGGTGCGGGGGAACCGCGCCGGGCGTCGGGATCGTGACGGTCAGCTGGGGACCATCCCCGCGGGTGCGGGGGAACCTTGAACGACTCCAGCGCCTCGCGCAGGGTGAAGGGACCATCCCCGCGGGTGCGGGGGAACCGCACGAAGCAAGAAGAATAGCACGCATGTTTGGGGACCATCCCCGCGGGTGCGGGGGAACCCGCCGCCCGGACCAAATTAAGGAATGACGGCGGGGACCATCCCCGCGGGTGCGGGGGAACCTGTGTTGCTTTGGGCTTGGTTTCGCACGCATCGGGACCATCCCCGCGGGTGCGGGGGAACCCACCGTCACCTCCCCCGCCTGCAGGGGGCGCTGGGACCATCCCCGCGGGTGCGGGGGAACCTTCGACGGCACCCGCCCGCCGGGGCCTATCGAAGGACCATCCCCGCGGGTGCGGGGGAACCACTGGTGGTTTTGTGCTGCGCGAAGTCGGCGTGGGACCATCCCCGCGGGTGCGGGGGAACCCGCAAGGTCGCCGCCGCGTCTCGGTCGATTTCGGGACCATCCCCGCGGGTGCGGGGGAACCGTCAGCGTCGGCTTGATCGACGCGGCGAAAAGGGGACCATCCCCGCGGGTGCGGGGGAACCACGAGATCAGGGAGCCGGTGCCGGATGATGCTGGGACCATCCCCGCGGGTGCGGGGGAACCGGGATCGAAAGGAGCGTTGGATCGTGGAAGCGGGGACCATCCCCGCGGGTGCGGGGGAACCCTGCACGGCGTCGCGGGCGAGGCGGCGGCATGGGGACCATCCCCGCGGGTGCGGGGGAACCCGAAAAAGTTCCGCGCCCTTGAGCGCGCCGACGGGACCATCCCCGCGGGTGCGAGGGAACCATACCCGCCTCGTTCAGCAGGTTCGCGCGGCTGGGACCATCCCCGCGGGTGCGGGGGAACCAGCTAAATGCCACCATCATCATCGGCGGCGCTGGGACCATCCCCGCGGGTGCGGGGGAACCAATTGCCCAGCGAACGCTGTTCGTTCGTCAGCGGGACCATCCCCGCGGGTGCGGGGGAACCGTCTCACGTCCGCGATGGGCATTTCCGGCGAAGGGACCATCCCCGCGGGTGCGGGGGAACCTCCACCGAATATCGGTGGCCGGATCAGCAGCGGGGACCATCCCCGCGGGTGCGGGGGAACCGAACGCGGCCTGCGCGAATTTCTCGCGCATGAGGGACCATCCCCGCGGGTGCGGGGGAACCGTCATGGTCTGGGGCATCACCGAGCCGGATCAGGGACCATCCCCGCGGGTGCGGGGGAACCTACGAAGCGCTCCAGATAGAGGGCTTCCCGACGGGACCATCCCCGCGGGTGCGGGGGAACCCACATGGAGAGCGCGGATCGTCGCCGCGAATGGGGACCATCCCCGCGGGTGCGGGGGAACCGCGGGCGCCATGAAGGCTACCGGCCGCCTGAAGGGACCATCCCCGCGGGTGCGGGGGAACCAGATCACGTCCGACCTGGCGGCGGAGGTGGACCGGACCATCCCCGCGGGTGCGGGGGAACCACGTCCTGGATGACCTCCGCCAGCGTGCCACGGGGACCATCCCCGCGGGTGCGGGGGAACCAGCGACCCGAGCGCCGTCCCGAATTCCTTCAAGGGACCATCCCCGCGGGTGCGGGGGAACCAGATTGAAGAGCTGAAGCTGGACCTGAAGGACGGGACCATCCCCGCGGGTGCGGGGGAACCGAGATGAAGTCTCCAGCGGTGCGGCCTTGGGCGGGACCATCCCCGCGGGTGCGGGGGAACCATAATAGGTCATCTCCCACCCGCCCAGGCACTGGGACCATCCCCGCGGGTGCGGGGGAACCGGTAGCTTCAAGCGGGGCTTCAGCGTCAACGGGGGACCATCCCCGCGGGTGCGGGGGAACCATTTGCCGAAGACCCGCGCACGCATCTTGGCGCGGACCATCCCCGCGGGTGCGGGGGAACCATTGCTGGCGGTTCCGGCATTCGCACAAGATAGGGACCATCCCCGCGGGTGCGGGGGAACCGTTCGGGCGGCTATCCGTTCGACAAGCTGGCGGGGACCATCCCCGCGGGTGCGGGGGAACCCCACCCCAACCGCCGCCGTTCTGACCGCCGTTGGGACCATCCCCGCGGGTGCGGGGGAACCGGCTGTGGCCCCGAACCCGCCTTGCCAGGGGGGGGACCATCCCCGCGGGTGCGGGGGAACCCCCGCATTGCCTTGACAACGGCGTGTTATTAGGGGACCATCCCCGCGGGTGCGGGGGAACCTCGCCGCGTGGCGCTGCCAGATCGGTGGAGTGGGGACCATCCCCGCGGGTGCGGGGGAACCTGCGAGCGGGCTGCGCCACCATCCAAAGGGACGGGACCATCCCCGCGGGTGCGGGGGAACCCTGCCACGCCGCTGGGGCGGGCCGTGGGATCTGGGACCATCCCCGCGGGTGCGGGGGAACCTCGACATCCTCTTGCATCGCCCCCGACGACCGGGGACCATCCCCGCGGGTGCGGGGGAACCTCGGCAGCGCCGTTAACGATCAAGCCCAGGTCGGGACCATCCCCGCGGGTGCGGGGGAACCCGCCATGGCGATCGCGGTGGACGCGCGAATCTGGGACCATCCCCGCGGGTGCGGGGGAACCACCAACTTGCGGGCTGACGTGTTGCCTGGCGTGGGACCATCCCCGCGGGTGCGGGGGAACCGCCAAAAATGCTGTTCATCATTTCGGCAACGTGGGACCATCCCCGCGGGTGCGGGGGAACCTCTGCCTGGCAGATCGCTGATTTCGTTCACAATGTCAAAGACCTCCTGTCGTGCGAACGGTTATGGCGTCGGCTTGACAGGGATGCGGGAGGACAGAGCGCGGCGCACCAGGAGGACGCCTTCATGCGACACCACGTCCTTGGGCGGCTCGCCCAGGGTCAGCAGCCCCAGGCCCCCGGCGGCGGCGGATTCGGCCCAGCACATCACGATGCTGCTGCGGCGCAGGCGGGTGTGCCATTCCTCGACGACGGTCCATATACGGGTGCGCACGCCCGCGCTCATGCGTGGCTGGGCATAGACGCCGGGGGCCAGTTCCAGCATCGCGGAACCCAGGAAGCCGCGATAGCGATCCTCGACGTCGCGGGTGATGACCATGGTCAGCGGCATCAGGCCTCCACCGGCGACGGCGTGCCGCCACCCGGTGCCACGCCTGCATCCTCTCCGCCACCGGGCATCAAGAGCGTCTTGATCCGGTCGATCATGCCGGGGATCACGCTGCGCTGTCGAAAGAGCAGGGCGGCGCGCTTGCGGACCAGCCGCTCGATGGGCGCGGCGCCCCTTGCGCGCGCCTCGCGCACCGCGCCGAAGGCGATGTCGAGCAGTACGTCGTGGCGATACAGGTCGGCGATGTCGAGGACGAAGCTCTGGCCCGAATCCTCGTGCACGAAGCCCAGTTGCGGGATCGCGCCGGTGGCGGCCACCGCGACGCTGGCGGCGGCGGTCATCGCCGATCCGGCATGGTTGATCGCCTGGTTGGCGAGGTCGCCCGCCTCGGGATTCTCGCGGTCATAGCGACGGCCGTTCCAGCCTATGCCATGGCGCTCGGCGGCGAGCACATAGGCGCGCTTGATCCGCGCACCCTCCTGGCCCCGCAGCACGGCGATATCGCGGGTGCGCACGATCTCGCCGAAACGCATCGCATACATGGCGCGCGCGACCTCCATCCGCTGCTTGGGATCGGACCAGCGCCGCACCTGCGCACGCGCCAGCGCCGAACTGTCGGGCATCAGCGGCGGCGCGGTATAGAAACGCACCGCCCCATCGCCGATCGCGGCCAGCGCACAGCCGTGCCGCGCCAGCAGCCGCAGCGCGTCATGGGTGACGCTGGACCCCGGCCCCAGCAGCACGATCGAGATCGAATGATAGGGGATCTGATAATCGCCTGCCTCCAGCGGCCCGCCGCCCGCCGTGACGAAGCGCAGGCAGCCATCCTCCACCTCCAGCCGTCCGCGCTCCAGCCAGACCAGCCCATGCCGGTCGGAATGGGGGATGCGCGCCTTTTCCAGGCCCAGGCGGCCGGAAAGCATTACCCGGCGCGTCCCGGCGGGGACAGCAGCAGCATCCCGAAGCCGAAGGCGGCATGACGCCCGACGCCACCCGATAGCAGCTTGGCAAAGCCCTGCGGGTCGGTAACGGTCAGCGTGCCGGTCATCACCGCGTCCGGCCCCTCGACACTATGGGTTCGCGCGCCTTTCGCGGCATGGGTGCTGCGCCGGGTACGCGAGCGCTGGAACATGCGCAGCGTGGCGTCGTCGAGCGTCGCGGCGCCCTCCAGCCGCCTGGCCAGCCATGCGGTATAGACGGTCTCGCGATCGACCGTCCGGGTGTCGCCGCCCTCGGCCGCCACGCGCTCACAGGCGCGGACATAGGCGTCGATCTCGCCCGCGCGGCCTTGCCAGGCATCGGGACGGTCGGCGCGGGCGGCGCGGACCGACTTGCCGAAGCGCACGACGGGGCGGACGCGCACGTCAAAGCCATAGCGGGCGCCCTCCCGCCAGGTCTCCGGCATGGCCTGGCTCTGCGGCATGCCGAACAGATCGGCCAGCAGACCCTCGGTCGGCGGCAGTGCGGCGGCTTCCTCCAACGCGGCGGGATCGCCGACATAGCCGAGCAGATGGGGGCCGCGCGCATGATCGGGCAGGTAGCGGAAGGGGCGGGGGGCGGCATCGCCGAACCGGGCGGCAAGCGCGGCGTGAAGCGCGTAGCCCGCATCGTCGTCGCTCAAGCGCCGCTCGGCCGCGAAGATGGCGAGGTCGCACGGGGCGATGCCGATCCGAACGAGGTGCAGGCTCATGCCGCCGCCTTCGGCCAGGCGATACGGCCATGGATCACACGGCGAAGTCCCGCATGGACGCCCGCTGGCCAGTGGCGCTCGTCGGTCAGTTCGTCCTCGCGCGTGCCGGTCGCGGCGGCGTCGCCGGTCGGCTCGCCAAAAGGCCATTGCGCGCGCAGGGTTTCCTGACGAGCGGGCGGCTCACGCAGCGTCGCCAGTCCCGCGACCAGCGCGTCGGGGATGGTCGCCGCCTCGATCACACCGAGCAGCAGCGGACGGGAGGGCAGGAACGGCTTGCGCCCGATGAACAGCGGCCGCTCGGGCCGGTCGAGCGCGGCGGCGAGCGTGTCGATATCGGGGCCGTCCCCCTCCGCCAGCCGACAGGCGACCAGCACGCGCGCATCGGCGTCCATGTCGCGATAGCGGATATGCGGCGATTTATAGGTGTCCGCGCCGCCCGCGCGCCCTTCGACCCGGCCATGGGTGGTCCAGCCGCGGTCATTCGCCTCCAGCTTGGCGGTCTGGAACTCGCGCTGGCGCTGCCCCTCGGCGATGCGGAGCGATCCCATCGTCAGCCGTGCCTGCAAGGCGGCGTGACGGGCGGCTTCATAGCGTTCCCAGCCCAGCGCATTGCCGAACAGCCCCGCCACCATCGACTTGGCGGGAAAGTCGCGTACGACGCCGTACGCATCGACCAGATCGCCGCCGAAACTCATCAGCGGCGCGTCGAGGTCCAGCAGCATATGCCTCATGCGGCGGGCATCCGCGCATCGCGGACCAGCGCGCCCGCCCAGTCCGCCAGCTCGCGCAGGCTGCCGTCGGCCACGCCGTCCAGCTTGAGCTGGGGCAGGGCGGCATGGCGGCGCGCCTCGCCGGTCTCATAGACCGCGTCCATCTCGCCCAGATGGGTGCGGAGCTTCGCGGCGGCGCGGGTTCCGAGTGTCTCGTTGGAGCCACGATCGACCAGCGCCACGGCGTCGCGGAACGCATTGGCCAGGGTGCGCGGCTGGCGGTCGCCCGCCTCGACCAGCACCAGCTCGGCGCGGCTATAGGGCGCGGTCGAGCCCTTCTTGACGCCCGGCGATACCTCGGCGATCAGGTGGACCAGATGCTCGACGACCTGCGCCGCCAGCGCGCGGTCATGGTCGCCGGTCCAGTCGGCGCGGTCGCAGCCGGTCAGGTTCGACACCAGCAGCGGCACGTCGACCACGACATAGCCATAATAGAGGCCCGAGGTCAGTTCGGTGTCGAACACGCCCGCCGCGCCCGCATCGTCACCCTGTTCGCGGTCGCGCAGATCGTCGACGACGGTGAAGTAGTCGAGTTCGGCCTGTTCCTCATGCACGGTGAAGGCATGGGCGACATGGATCGCGGCATCGCGATTGGCGCGCGTGTCGCTGGTCACCATGCGACCGAACAAAGCGGCCTCCAGCGAGGCGGCCAACAGGTTCTGGTCGCGAAGCTGGTTTAGGTTGTTCTTTTGTTCCTTGATCCAGACTTCGGCGGCGGCCTTTACGCCTGCAGCACTGGCGCTTTCTGCCAGAAGACGCTCTGCTTCCTCACGCATCCAGTCGATCTCAGGCCGTCCGAAAAGCAGAGCCTGACGCTGCTGTTTGTCACCCGCATTCTTGCCGTAGAATTTGGTGATGAAGGCATTTTCGACCGCATCGACCATGTCCTTGTCGAAGCGGGTGCGCAGCGGCCCCGTCACCTCACGCTCGATCGCGATCTTTGAGCGGACTCCCTCAATTCCATTCTGCTTCGCGAGCATTTGGATGGCGTGACGGTCGTCGGCCACACGCCAATGCCGCTTCAGGCATTGCGACGAAATGCGCGTGCGGATGGCGTCTCCGAAGGGCAGGCGCTTGGCGAGGCCCGCATCGTCGCGGTTCAGCAGTGCGCCGGGCCAAGCGGCCAGGAAATGGATCTGGATGAACTTCGGCGTTGCGCCCTGCGTGGTGCCAGTCGTCACTTGACGTCCCCTTTGTCGGCCGCTTCGGCCGCGTAATAATCCTTGGCGATTTGGATACGGGCTTCTTCGGCCTGTTTCTGATCGGTACCGAGAAGGTGGTAGAGCATCCAAAGATCGACCGGTTGCTTGCCCTTTTGTGCGATGACGCGTGTCGCCCGGTACACCTGATCGTAAAGAGCCTCTCCACGTGTCGATAGCAGCCGCAGCAGACGATTTTCGGAATAGTCCGCTTCGTTGAGAACTGCGCCAAGCCGCCGACGTGAGGCGTGGGCCGTCAGCTTGCCTGTGCCGGACAGTATGGCAGCGATATGCGCAATCATGCGCCAGCGTTGAAAATCATGCCGTTGAACATGCGGCGGGATTTTGGCTTCGGTGAGCAACTTTATCACTGCACCGTCTACCGTCCGTTCTCGCTTTAGGTTCATGCGGCGCAAAAGCGCGCGGTCACCCGATGACATGGACGGAGGTAGGCCTCTTCGATCGCGATCCAGCGAACCGAATTGCTTACCAATTGCAGTCATCCAGTCCTTGGTATTTTCGGAAGTGTCGATCGGCGGGCCATCGGCTTCATTATCTTCACTCGCCATGCTGCACATCCTTCATCCATTTCCCCATCTGACCATCGAGAAAAGAGCGCGCGCGGGCGATGGCGCGGATGCGTCGGACCTCGGTGCGCGGGGCGGCTTGGGCGGCGGTGTCAAACACCTCGCTGGCGATGCCGCGAAGTCGGGTCCGCCAGAGCAGCCGGTGATTGTTCTCATCCCCCGCCGCTTCCGCCCAGAAGGGCGGGTCGAAGAACTCGGCATCCACTGTTCTGTTGAACTGTTCGAGCCAGCGCTCGGTCTTCTTCTTGGCGGCGTCATCGTCGAGCCGCGCCTTTTCGGGGCCGCCCTGCACCAGCGAGATCAGCGCACGGCCGAGCCGCCTGCTGGCTTCATATGCGTCCTCGGCACGTTTTTCGGCCACCGCCCCGACCCGGTCGAGCGGTTCTTCGTCATAGGCGCTGATCTTGTCCCAGCGGCTGACCGGAACGCTGCGGCGGTGCAGCCCCTCGGTCTTGCCCTGTCCGCGCACCAGCGCCGCCGCGACGATCGACAGGCCTGTGCGGTCGTCGGCGTCATGCGGTTCCGACAGCAGCGGGCGGACGATCTTCTTCGGGTCGAGCAGGTTGGCCATCTGGCGATAGCCGAACCCCGCGCCCGTCGGCGTATGGCTGGACGAACCGTCGGCCTTGATCGGCGCCCAGGGATCGCCGGTCATCCCCTTCAGTTCGGCTGCGGCGACCCGCGCGCATTTCGATCCTGCCGCCCGCGCCGTGATGGCGCCGTCACCCGCTCGCTCCAGCCGCACCCGGCGGCAAATCTCGACATAGAGTTCGTCGAGGTCGCCATAATTGAGCGACACGGTGCCGTCCCACGGCACGGTCCAGAGCAGCGGAATGCCGCCACGCCGTTCGGGGCGGGTGCGGGCATGTTCGACCAGCCGCAGCACATCGCGCCGGAACCCCGCCGCCGCGCCGCCGCCGGGCCGCACGCCCAGGCTCATGCGGCTGGCGAATCCCCCATTCATCCGCGACACGCCATAATTCCCCGCGCCCAGAAACCCCTCGGTCGTCTGCAGCGTCACCAGCGCGAACAGCCAGTCCTGCTCGCTCGCGCCGACCATGCGCTCCTGCTTCACATCGTGATTCTTCGCGGTGACGAGCATGTCGAGCGCATCTGGCGTCGCCAGCCGGTTCTTATAGGCCGCCCGGTCGGTTGCCGCGACGGTGGGCGGTTGCAACAGCGCTGGCTTAGACCAGTCGTCGACGACCAACTCCCACGCCTCGCCATTCGGCCATTCCGGCGTCAGGCCGATCAGCAGGTCGCGCCATGCCGCTTCGCCATCGGGCAGCGTGTCCAGCCCGGCGCGGATCAGCGCCAGCGCGGCGACCTGTACGGTAAAGCTGTGCCAGGGTTCGCGCTGATGCGGGCGTAGTGCCGGAAAACTCCATGCTTTCCCACGCGCCAATGCTGCAAATGCCGCGAACAGGCTGCCACGATGATCGCGGTTCTCGTCGTCGCGCCATTCGATCATGCGTCCACCCCCTGTTTGGCAAATAGACTTGGTTTCTTCGCCATCGTCAATCCGGGATGGGCAAATGGGTCCGAATATTTTCGCACCGTTTCCGAAGATCATATCCGATCTGGATATTGCGGGTCCGCTACGCCTCGAACAACCCCGTCCCACCCGCCGACAGCGTCTGCGCAGTCAGCGCCCGGTCTAGATAGAGATTGCGCGCCTCGCAACTCGTCTCGGCGACTAGCAGGCAGCTGTGGCAGGCCGCGCCGCTCAGCGCGCGCTCGTCGGTATGGGCGTCGGGGTCATGCTCGGCGCAGATGGGGTCGCCGGAGCATAAGGCCAGCCGGTCCAGTGCCCGCTCGGCGATCGCGCCCAGCCGGGGCAGGACGGCGACCAACCCGCCCAGCGTCCCCTGCGTGCCGGTCGAGGCGGTGTAGATCAGCAGGCCGAACCGCTCGCCCTCATCATCGACGACGGCATAGAGCCGCTCCTTGAGCGCGGTCGCCGGATAGCCGCAGTCGAGCGCGATCTCGTTCATCAGGGCGTGGGAAAAACCGTGAATGGCATAATAGGTCACACGCGGCCATTGCAGCCGCGCGCCATAGAATTGCCCGGCGCGCCACCTATCCCATCCGCGATAAAGGATCTCGCCGCGCCGCTGCACCGCCGGGCGGGACAGCCAGTCGCGAATGACCTGCGGGTCGAAGCGCAGGAAGATGCCTTCGCCGCGATGCTCGACCGCGGGCAGCCATTCCAGCTCGGTGGCGAGCGCGGCGCCCTCGACCGCCAGATACAGCTCCTCCAGATCGCCATCGGTCGCGGTCGGGGCCGCCTCGAACCGGGTGAAGCCATAGAGGCAGGCGACCTCGCGCAGCCGGTGTACCGCCACGACGGAGTCGATGGGGGCGAGCCGGGGGCGTTCGCCGTCCCATTCGGCGCGGGTCAGGGTACGGGCGTGGAGCCGGGCATCGGGCGCGTCGATGCCGATCTGCGGCTGGCCGGAGGCGAGCAGATCGAACTCGGCGACCTTGGGGGCCTTGGCGAGCGACTGGTTGCCCGACAGGCGCAACTGGCCGATGCGGGTGACGATATCGGCGTCGCTCCACCCGGCCAGCGCGGCGCGAAGCGCGGGGTTGGAGCGGCGCGCGTTCGCCATCTCCGTCTCGCATGTCACCCAGTCGATCGCGTCCATATGGTCCTCGACCAGCCGCGACAGCTCGTCCTCCGCGGCGGGCAGCGAGATGACGGTCAGCACCTGCGGGAAATAGGCGTTGGTCGCGGTGCGGGTGAGGAAGCGCAGCTTCTCGCTGCATGCGCCGGGTTCGGGCGTGCGCAGCCAGGGGCGCTGTCCCCGGCATCCGCCGAGCTGCCCGTTCGCCTGCGCATCGCGCAGCGACAGCGCCGCGCCGCAGCCGCAGACCACGCGGGTCGAGGCGGGATCGCCCGAGGTGCCGCGCTCCTCCAGCCAGAGTGGCTGGACGCAACGCCCCTCCATGCCGATATGGACCACCTGTGCCCAGTTGATGTCCTGCAAATGCCCCTTGCGACACCCCGCGACGAAGCGGATCGGCGTCACGGTCACGCGGCGGCCGTCCTCATTGACCAGCATATTGCGTCCGCGCGGGTCCAGGTCGCGCCAACGGACCAGGCGACGGCGGCGGACTTCGCCGACCTCCTCGGCTTCGCTCGAAACGAACCAGGCGGGGAAGATGCGTGCCTCGACACCGGGCGGCTCGTTCGCCGTACTCGCGCCGTCGGCATCGGCGGGCGGCGTGCGCAGGGTCAGCCGTGCATCGTCGGCCAGCCGCCCGCTCGCGCGCATCAATGTCTCCAGCACCGCCGTCGCGCGCGGTTCGTGGATCGGTTGCCAGCTGCCGCGCTCGCGCATGTGCCACAGGTCGAGCCCGCCGATGACGACCGAGCGGGTGGGCAGTTCGACCATCGCGCCGGGGCCGAAGGCGGTGATGAGCTGCGACTGGCGCAGCGTGATCGGCTTGGTCGTCATGCCATGTCTCCCGCGCCGCCGACCCGTTCGCCATCGGGGCCGCGCGGCTTGATCCTGACGCCCGGTTCGACGTCGCGCATGCTCCATCCGGCCTGGAAGCGGCGATGCTCGGCGGACAGCTGCTCCAGCGCCGGGTCGAGCGGCGGATGCAGCAGCCGGTGCGGCCGGTCGCCATAGGTGAAGCGGCCCCCGGCGGCGGTCTGTTCGGCGGCGATATCGGTCCAGTCGTCGAGCAACGCTTCGATCTGCGCGGCCAGCGTCGCGCGCACCTCCGATGGTGCCCGCTCGACCAGATGCCGGACCACCGCCGCGCGGGTTCCGGGCAGGGTGGCCAGCGCATCGACCGCGCTGGCGGGGGTGAGCGCGGGGTCGAGATGCCGGGCGATCGCGACCACGATCGCGGCCAGCGTGCGGTCCAGCGCACGCGGCGACCAGGGGGTGACGCTGGTCGCCTCGACCGCGCGGTAGAAGGTGTCGTGGAAATGGCCGAACTGCTCGAAATGCATCCGATCGCGCGGGCGGTGGACGTTGAGCACCACGACGACCAGGCCGGGGCGCGCCGGATTGCGGCCGACGCGGCTGGTCGCCTGGATATATTCGGCGGCCGTCTTGGGCTGTCCCTGCACCAGCATCAGGCCCAGCCGGTCGATGTCCAGCCCGACCGAGATCATGTTGGTGGCCAGCGCCACGTCCACGGGCTGGTCTTCCGCGCTGTCGAAACTGGCCTCCAGCCGTCGCTTGGCCGCTGCGACCTGATCGGTCGACACGCGCGAGGTCAGCTCGACCGGCTCGCCCAGCATGCGGTCGGCAAAGGGGCGGTCGGGGGGCTCCAGCCGTCGCCGCTGTGCGCCGTAACTGGCGAGCCGTGCGGCCACCTCGTCCTCGACGATCCGCCGCGCGCCGCCCAGTTCGCGCAGCGCGTTGAAATAGCAGAGCGCGGTGCGATAGGCGTCGGCTTCGTCGCCATCCTCGGCCATGGCCTGCGCCGCACCCAGCAGCGTCACCAGCGCCTGGAGGAAGACCAGCTTCGGCCCGCGCCCGGCCGCCGCCAACCCGACATACCAGCGCGCCGGATCGGCCTCGCTCTCGGGCCTGGTCAGCGCGAAGAAGCTGTCGCGCCGGTCGAGGCCCGGTGGTGGGAAGATACATGTCCGCTCGCGGTCGAACAGCGCGCGGATCTGGTCGCTCGCCCGGCGGACGGTGGCGGTGGAGGCGACGATCTTGGGCCGCACCCGCTGTCCGGCGATCTCGCGCGTGGCGAGCCGGTCGATCGCAGCCTCGTACAGCCCGGCGACGGTGCCGAGCGGGCCGGAGATCAGGTGCAACTCGTCCTGCACCACCAGATCGGGCGGATCGAGCCGGTGGCCGCCATCCAGCGCACGGCCCTCACCCGGCTCGGCCGCGCCGTAAAAGCCGGTTTCGTCGGCGCGGTCGACATGACCGAAGAACGCGCCTGCTTGCCCGTTCCAGGGCAAAGCGGCGAACTTGTCGATCGTCGCGATCAGGAAAGCGGGCAGGCGGCGGTAAATGGCCTCGTCCACCGTCACCACCGGCAGCGCACGGTCGCCGGTGAAGGGGCAGGTGTCGCCGACGCAGCGCAGTTCGAGGTTGGTCGGCGCATCGGCATTGGGGACGCAGCCGAAACTTTTCGGTGTGAAGGCGGTGCCGCACCACGGACAGGCCTTGATGGGGGCGGGCGCGCGGCTATCGCGGCCACTGGTATAGGCACGCACCCGCTTGACGGCGGTTCCCTCGGTCCGGTCGCCCTTGCCGCCCAGCTTGTTGGGGCTGGCGTCGGAGCCGACCCACAGCCCGATCTCGATCGGCCAGTCGCCCAGGCGCGGACGGCCTGCCGCGTCGCGATAGTCGGGGCCGTCGCGCAGCAGCTCCAGCGCACAGACCAGCCCGGCGGCGCGGCCCAGCTGGTCCAGCGTCAGCAGCCGCAAAGTATAGCGCATGATGACCGACACACCCGCGCCCAGCAGCCCGCTCGCCCCCAGCCGCCGCAGCGCGATGGTGAAGGCGGCAAGGCCCAGATAGGCCTCGGTCTTGCCGCCGCCGGTCGGGAAGAACAGCAGGTCGGCCATGTCGCGGTCGGGGTGGCACTTGTCGGCCATGCCCGACAGGTTGAGCAGGATGAAGGCGAGCTGGAACGGTCGCCACGCCGGTGTCGTGTCAGTCGGGCGGCGCGCGCGGGTGGCGTCGGCGACCGCACGGTTGGCGATCTCGAAGGCGAGGCGGACCTGCGCATCCTCGGCCAGCAGCGCGATCCCGGCGGCGATGCGCTCGCGCGCTTCGTCCTGTGCGGCGATCAACGTGGCGGCGGTGCGGGCGCGCTGGCTGGCGCTGGCCAGATCGGGCGCGGTGGCGGCCGCTCGCTGGCCGTCCGCCCATTGCTGATAGCCCGTAACCAGCGGGGTGAGCGCGGCCTGCAACGCCGGTCCGTCCTCGCGCGCCAATGCCGCCAGCGCGTCCATGCCGAAGACGACGTTCGGCACCGCCGCCGCCACGGTCCGCTCGACGGCGGCGCGGGGCAGGTGCGTGGTGTGGACGCAGCGGACGCAGCCGTCCTCGTCCGCGACATGCGCCGCCGCGCATCCCAGACCGGCGGCATAGGCCGCGCTGTCGCGGTAATGCAGATCGGCCAGCTGGTCGTCCCAGTCCTCGCGCGCGATGCGCGACAAATCGTGTTGCGCGACGAATCCGGCTTCGCAACGCAGCGACAGCCGGACCTGAAAGGCATAGGCGAGATCGCGGTAACGCGAGGCCGGTTCGAGCCGCTTGTTGACCAGGAAGACGGTGACGACCTGCACCATGCGCTGCGACCCATCGGCCAGATGCAGCGCAAAGGGCCGCGCGCGGATCGCCAGTTCCAGCGCGCCGCCCGGCCGTGCGGTGGCGGCGGTGCCGGGCAGGGGGTGATGCGCCACCCCTTCATCCTCGCGCGGTGTGGTCAGGATGACGCGATGCTCGCGCGCCACCCGCCGCCAGCCGATGGGCGTATGGCCGGGCTCGCCGCCGCTCTCCAGCATGTCGGGCGGCAGCGGCGGCTCGGGCACATAATCGCCCCAGTCGAGCGCGACCTCCAGTGCCCGGACCCGGGGATCGACCATGGTCGACAGCCCGATTGAACTGGGCAGGAAGCGTCGCCGCGCGGCCGGGGCCTCGGGTTCGTCATGATCCCCGGCGGCGCCGCCTGCGCCGAACGCCTCGACATCTGATAGCAGGCCGTCGACCTCGTCCCATTCGGCGTCGGCGGCAGGTTCCTGGGTTAGCTCGCCCGATGGCGCGATGAAGCCTGCCAGATACCAGCGCGAGGGGTTCTCCCCCGCCGGAAGCCGCTCGGCGAGCAGGTCATGATCGTCCGCTTCACTGGGACCGATCAGGTTGCGGCGCAGCCGCCGCACCATCTCCGCGCGTACTCCGTCCGCGTTCACAGCATCCGCTCCATCCTGACCCGTTCCTCGTTGAGCTTGAGCAGGCGCGCCAGCACCGCGTCGCGGAACGGCGCGGGCCAGAAGAGGCGGCCCTGATAACGGTGATCGTCCTCGCTCTCGGCATCGAGGAAGACCGGCGCGGCCTCGGCGGCGAGATCGTCCCAGCCGTAAGCGGCGAGAACCGCCCGATCCATGGCGTGGTGCAGGTCGCGTAGCGTCGCGATATCGGCCTGCGTGTCGGTCGCGCGGTGGAAGCGGTTATAGGTCGGCGTCATCCCCTGATCGCGCGCGATCATCAGCGCGGCACGGTGGTCATGATAGGCCTGCCCCGCCGCTTCGAGGGCGGGGGATTCGGCGTAACCGGGGGGCAGGGGGAAGGTCTCGAAACAGTCCGAGGGGGTGTAGCGGAGACGGTCTTCCAGGGTGGAGGCGAAGAAGCGCGTCCAGACCTCGTGGACGCGCGATTGCAGCGTCGCGAAGGCAGAATGGGAGTCCATTGCAAAATTGACCAGCGTCAGGGCCAAAACCTGATTGCTGGGCACAAAGGCGAAAGCGTGATGTGGCGAAACCTGAGGGCGAACGATCACGTTCTGCAGGGATGAAATCGATTGATAGAGCTGGGGTGCTTTTTCGGCGAACTGCCACCATTTGCGTCTGCGTAGCTCACGATTGTCGCGGTCACGTTCAGGTTTGACCAGTCGTTCGACAATTGTCAGCAGGTGTGGCCAATCCGCGGCCACCCGGTGAGGATAGTCGTACGCCACCAAGCCCGAACGCAGTTGCTCGACCCGCTCTCGATCCGAAAGGGAGGTCCAGCTCTTCGTGTTGTCGATCCGTCTAAGTGGCATGTCGCCGAAATCGATCGTGTACCTATTGTGAGATATGACGGGTGAGTTGTTGACCTCTTCGCCACCCAGATAAGGTCTGATGCGATCGGCATTGTCGGGATTCGCCGAAATAAGTTCTTTCATATCGTCGATCGAACTGGCTTTCCCCTTGCGGTGGTTGGCGTCGTCGAATGTGAACCCCATGCCCAGGAGGAACGATCCAATAAACGCCTTCCCCGCATTTTCCCGCAAGGCCGCTGGCGAGCCGTCGAGGTCTCCCTCCATCAGATAGGCCGAGATGCGCCGCACCGGCCGGTCATCCAGCACCGGCGTTTCGACCGACACACCCTTCGCCACGAAAACCTGCGCGACGACGACCGCCGCTTCGCCTTCCCAGCGATAACGGCTGACCGCGCGGAAGATGGTGCCGCCCTCGGCCAGTATCCGCGCCAGCCCGGTCTCGCGCGTGTCGCCCTGTCGGATCGTGTTCGTCGCGATCAGCCCGAACGCGCCGCCCCGCCGCAGCAACCCGTAAGCGCGGCGAAAGAAGTGCGCGGCCAGGTCGGCATTGCCGTGCGCGCCGGGGTGGAGCGTCTTCAGCCAGTCGGGATAGGCCGCCGCATGACCCGCCGCGATGGTGTTCTTGCCCGCAAAGGGCGGGTTGCCGACGATGGCGTCGAAACCGGGATCGGGACGGTTGAAGACATCCTCGAACTCCAGTTCCCAGTGAAATGGCGTGACGTCGATCGGCGGGCGGCGCAATTCGTCGCGACAGGCTTGCAGCCGTGCCCAGTTCGCCGGGCTGGGGGACAGCACGCATTGCTGTACCTCGGCCAGTCGCACGGTGCGTTCGCGTGCCTTGGCGCCGGTGAAATAGGACCAGAGGATGCCGTCCGCGACCAGCTGTGCGCGCTCCAGCGCCAGCGTCGCGGCGCGGTGGCGTTGCTCCTGCACGGCATAGGGCGCGATCTCCGCCTCGACGCGCATCAGGCGGCGCAGCTGGGCGGCGGCGTCGATGCCTTCGCGCACGATCGCCTCGACAAAGCCCTGCTGCCCCGACACCTTGTCCCAGGTGACGGCGATGATGTTGGGATTGGGCAGCCCGACCAGGCTGTCGCCGCAGCGAAGCACCGCGTCGAGAAAGGTGAACTCATGCGCGCTCGCCAGCGTCTCCAGCCAGAGCGACAGCTTGGCAAGGTCGATGGCCAGCGGATTGCGGTCGACGCCGCGCAGGCAGTGCTGCGCCACCAGCCTTTTGGCGTGGAGCAGGTCGTCCTCGTCGGCGGGGATTGTCGGGCGTCGGTCGGGCCAGCGCGCCCAGGCGGTGACCAGCCGCTCGCCAAGCTGGCGGCACGCCTCGACCAGGAACGCGCCCGATCCGGCGGCGGGGTCGCAGACCTTCAGGTCGAGCACCTGGCCCGGCCCCGCATCCGGGCCGATCCGCGCGAAGGCGGGGGCGAGCGCATGGGCCACGATCGGGCGTGTCAGGCTGGCCGGAGTATAATGGCTGCCGGTACGCCGCCGCTCGTCGGTCGGTTGCAGGATCGGGGTGCCCGCCGCCACCGGTCCACGCGGGGCGGCGCGGGCGTCCGCCACGGGCGCGAGCGCGGCGGCCAGCGCAGTGGCGTCGCCCGCCTCCCGCAGGCTCCGCGACACGGCGGCGGGCCAGGCGGCACGGCCGGTCCAGAGCTTCAGGGTGCGTTCGCGCTCCGATGGCCTGGCCGCGGCCAGCGCCTCCAGATCGACCCAGACCGGCACCCTGTTGCCCTTGCCCGCGCGCACCGCCAGCATCAGGCTGGGCGCACATTGGACGGTGAAGCCCATCACCGCCTCATAGACCGATCCGATCTGCTCGACGCTGAGCGCGCGATATGCAACCCGCTCGCCCTTCAGCATCAACAGGCTGTCGAGCACGCGCAGGATATAGCCGTCGCCGACCGGCAGCACCTGTTCGGGCGCATCGGGTGTGTCGCGACCCAGCAGGAAGGGAAAGGCCGCCTCGCGGAACAACTGCCCGCCGCGCGCCTGCATGAAGCCGGACGGGTGACCGCGATCGACCAGCCGGAACAGCGCGAGCAACCGGCCCCAGGCGCCGCGCCGCTCGTCCATCGTGTCGGGGTAGAGCGCAGCATCGTCGCGCAGCCGCAGGTGAAGCCCGCCCAGCGCATAGCCCTGTTCGTACAAGGCCGCCGCCATGCCGCCGGGCGCGGACGGCATCAGCCCGCGATCCTCGGCATAGAGGATGAAGACCAGCCGCAGTAGCACGGTCAGCAGCCCCTTGTAGAGCTGGTCCGGGTCACTGTTCGCCAGCGCCCGGATGCGCGGACCATCGGCGGCGTCCAGTCCGCGCAGCATTTCGTGCAGGCCCGCCAGCACCTGCCCGGCCAACCGGCTGGACACCTCCGCCTGCGCCGCGCGGCTTTCGGCGAGGATCGCAGGGAGCCGGTGCGAGGGTGGTCCGCTGAACAGGGCATGGGCGTCGAGCAGCAGCTTCAATCCGGCCAGCATCGGGCGGCCGGACACGTCGCCCAGGCGCGCGAGCGGCCAGCTGATATGGCCCGACGCCTCGCCGCGCGGTACGACGACCAGCCGCAGCACGGGTTCGGTGGCGGGGCCGTCCTTGCGACCCGTCTCGCATGCCCCGACGATCACCCCGGCCCCGACGCCGGTTTCGCGGAGCAGCCGCTCGAACCGCTGCTGCGCGGTCGCTTCCCAACCGGGCAGGGTGCCGCGTTTGTCGAGGATCAGCTCGGGCGTCTCGAACCGCACAAGCAGCTGGATCGTACCGTCGGGCGCGGGGATCGCGCCATGCGGTTCCAGCAGCGTGTCCTGCTCGGGAAAGGAGATGCGCAAGGCATCGGGAAGGGTTTCGCCCCGCAGCACCCGATTGGCGGGCCAGCCCAGGATGGTGTGGAAGAAGGACCAGGGATCGTCGGCGAACCCCGCCACCGCGCGGGTGACGGCTTCGCCGTCCGCCGGCCCCTGCGGGCTGGGCCACAGCCCGATCCGGGCGAGGGCGGCGGGCGCGACGACCAGACCGACCGGCTGGAGATAGCCGATCCAGTCATGCCGACCGCCGGGAATGGGGCCGCTCATGCCACGGGCCAGAGATAGACGAGGCCGATCGGCTCCAGCCGCGTGGCATGGATGCGCGCTCCGGCGCGCAGCCGTTCGGGTTCGCGCACCAGTTCGTCGTCCAGCCGGGTGGCGGCGCGGTCCCAGGATCGGCGGTCGGCGGCGCGCTGCCGCGCCTCCATGGGGTCGAGCAGGAGGGAGAGCTGGCCGTCATCCTGGCCGCGTTCGCGCAGGATGCGTGCGATACGCTGGCGCAGCAGCGTCTCCAGCCCCCGTGCCTCGGATTCGGCACGACGGGTCAGTTCGCCCGCGACTTTCTCGGCCCGTGCCGCCGCGCGTGCCTCCAGTACGGGGCGCAGCTCGGTCACGTCACGCATCGCATGGGCGGTCGCGTGGGCGGCGATGGCGGGTTCGGCGTCGCTCGCATGGCGCAGCGCCTCGATCAGTTCCTCCAGCACCCGCGCTTCGGCCTCGCGCCCCTCGGCCAGCGCACGAAGCTCGCCGGTGTCGCGCCAGTCGGCGGCGACGCTCAGCACCTCCTCATGCAGCCGCGCGGCCTGCTCGCCATAGAGTGCCAGTCGCCCGAGCAGGACGACGCGCGGGGAGGGCGTCGCGGCGGTGCGGATGACGCAGGCGCGCTCCAGCCCCTGTCGGAAGCCCGCCGACAGGAAGCGCCCGAGCAGGCGGCGGACCAGACGGTGCTCCAGATGCAGCTGCACCACATCGCCCGCATCGCGCCCGTCGGGCAAGATGGCGGGGGCGAAGCTGATCCGGCGGACATCGGCATCGGGGCTGGCCCGCCATTCGCCGGGGCGCTCGCCGGGACGAATGGGACGCGCGCGCAATTCGTCGAGCAAAGGCTGCCAGCTGGGATCACCCGCCAGCGTCGCCTGGTCGAGTGCGAAGACCGACGTCGCGCCGACCACCGTCGGGTGATCCCAGGCCCCGCCCGCGCGGGTGAGCGCGAGGCCGACCACCGACTGCAATTCGCCCGGATCGACGCCGACACGGGCGCGCGCCGTCTCCAGCGCCTTGCTCAGGTCGGCCTGTTCTCGCTTCAGGCGGGCCAGCCGTGCCTCGGCCCCGTCGTCCAGATCGCGCACCGCCGCGCGGACGCGTTCATCGGCTTCCTCGTCGTCGATCCGCGCGGCGAGATCGCGCGCGGCGGCGCGGTCGATGCCGCCGCCCAGCCGGTCGGCGATCCGCGCGCCCAGCACTTGCCCCGCCGAGCCGAGCTGGCGGCGGATCAGCTCGGTCTTGCGGACCAGCGCGTCGAGGACCACGTCCTCGGGCCGCTGGGCATAGACGAAATAGCGGCAGGTGACGGTCGGGCTGGGTTGCAGCTTGCGGTCGATCCGCCCGTTGCGCTGCTCCAGCCGCGACGGGTTCCAGGGCAGGTCGACATGGATCAGATCATGGCATTGCGTTTGAAGATTGATCCCCTCGCGCGCGGCATCGGTGCAGATCAGGATGCGCAAGGGATCGGCGGGATCGTTGAACGCGCGCTTGATCGCCTCGCGCCGTTCGGTCGAGGTGATGCCGGTGAAGCTGTCGATCCGCCGCGCCTCGTATGCATCCTCGGGGTCGAGCAGCACCGCGAGCTGGCGCTGGAGCCAGCGGCGCGTGTCCTCATATTCGGTGAACAGGATCAGCCACCGTTCACGCCAATTGCCTCCTGCGTCGAGCAGGTTCGTGCGCGCCCAGTCGAGAATCCACTCGACCCGCGCATCGGGCCGGGTGCGGGCGGCGTCCGCTACGGCCAGCATCGCGGTGGCGACGCGGCGTTCCTCCGCCAGCTGATCGCGCGAAGCCCCCGCCGCGCCGGTCGCGGCCTGTCGTTCGGCCTCCGCCTCGACCGCGCGGTCGAGCAGGGCCAGCGCGGCCTCTTCATCCTCCGCCCGATCAGGCGCTTCGACTTCGACAGGAGCCACCTCGCGCACGGTCCCGGCGATGGCGCGGTCCAACCCGGCGATATGGACGCGCAGGGTGCGGGCAAAGGCGGGGATGGAGGACAGCAGCCGCTGTTGCAGCCCGACCATCGCCAGCCGCGCCCGTGCCGCCTGCGTGCCCGCCAGCCCGCCGATCCGCCGCTCGCGCAACCGGCGATAGTCCGCCAGCATCGCCGCCAGTGTCAGTTCGGGGGCATCATCCGGCAGGCCATCCAGCGTGATCGGCTCGACGACCCGTTCGGGAAAGGCCTCGCCCAGCGCGCGCAGGTCGCTTTTCAGGCGGCGCACCATGACCGGCTCCAGATCGGCGGGACGGACGGTGACACCCCGCGTGAAACGTTGCGGGTCGAGCAGTTCGAGCAAGGTCGCAAAGCTGTTCGGGTGGCCGTTATGCGGCGTCGCCGACAGGAACAGGCGGTGCTCGAACCGGTCCGACAGGTCGCGCAGGGACCGGGTGAACTGGCTCTCGATCGCATAGCGGCCACCGCCTGCCGGGGCGGCGTGATGCGCCTCGTCCAGAATCAGCAGCGACCGGGCGCGAAAATCCTCCAGCACGTCGCGAAGCCCCGCGACATAGGCTTCCTCGCCCAGCAGCCGGTGCGACAGGATGAAGCGCGATCCCGCCGCCCAGGGGTTCGCACCGTATCCGCGCCGCCGCCGCAGTTCCTCCAGATGGCGAGCATCGACGATCTCGAAGCCCAGGCCGAACTTGCCCTGCAACTCGTCGCGCCACTGGCCGGTCATCGCAGGCGGCGCGATGACGACGGTGTAGTCGACCCGGCGGCGCAGCAGCAGCTCGCGCAGGACCAGCCCCGCCTCGACCGTCTTGCCCAGCCCGACATCGTCGGCGATCAGCAGGTTGACGCGCGGCAGGCGCAGGGCCTTGCGCAGCGGCAGGAGCTGATAGGGATCGAGCCGTATCCCTGCACGGAACGGGGCCTGGAACAGGTCGCGCTCGGCCGCGGTCGCGGTGCGCCAGCGAACCGTGCGCAGATAGGCCGAGAAGGTCGCGGCATCGCCGCCTTGCGTGCCCAGCGAGGCCCATGCTTCCTCGTCATGCAGCCGCGCATCGACCTCTGCGCTCCACAGCACCTGTGCATCCTCGCCGCTGGCATCGTCGTCGATACAGGCGAGCCGATGGCCAGACAGCGGCCCGTCCGGCTGCGCCTCGACCATCCACAGCCGTCCGCGCAGCGACACGAACTGGCCGACCCCCGGCCCGGTTGCGCGGGGCAATGACGTGGTAAAACCGGCCGTGTCGGACATAGGCTTTGTGAAATCCTCCCGCTCGTCAGGATGCGGGGCGGGGCACACATCGCCAATGACAGCAGGCCCCGAAACGGATGCACTATTCACGGGGGCAAGGATTGCGTCGGATCTTGCGGTCGCTAGTCTTCCGCGCGGGCGTGCGGCGCGTCGGGGAGAAGGCGATGAACGGTGCGGAGACTTGGGCGAAACTGGCCCGTCATGACGACGGCACGCTGGCCGCCATATTGCCGCTGCTCGATCACTGCCTCGACGTTGGCGCAGCTTTGGATGCAATTCTGCCCGTCTGGCGGCCAAGTCTGGAAGAAGCGGCGGGGCGACCGTTGACGGCGCAGGACGTCGCCCGGCTGATCGTGCTGGCGGCGCTGCACGATATGGGCAAGGCCAATCGCGGTTTTCAGGCGCGGATCGATCCCGCGGTCAGGCAGGTGGTCGGTCATACCGGCCCGGTCGCCGCCGTGTTGCGCCATTCGACATTGCGGCAGGGTCCGGCCGCCAGGGCGCTGATGGAGATCATTCAGGGCTGGGGCGCGGAGCAGCATCTCGCCGCCGTCATGGCGCATCACGGCAGGCCGCTCGCCGAATTCCACCGGGATGCGGGCAAGAATACCGATTGCTGGACCCGGCATGTCGGCCACTGGCAACCGCAGGGGAATGATGACCCCGCCATCGCGGTCGTCCGCCTGATCGACGCCCTGCGCGCCCGGTGGCCGCTCGCCTGGGAAGCGGGTCCGAAACTGCCCGATGCTCCGTGCTTCGTGGCGTTGTTCGCCGGGCTGGTGACGCTGGCCGACTGGTTGGGTTCGGATACGAAGCGCTTCCCCGTCGCGGAGCCGCATGGTGCAGACCGCGATGCATGGCGCGACGTACAGGCGCCAGAGGCGGCGGCGGCACGCGGCTTTACGCCGCTCGACACGCCGTCCGCCGGGTTCGAGGCGCTGTTCGGCAACACGCCCTATGTTTTCCAGACGGAGGCGGCCGCCGCCGATCTGGGGCCGGTCGCGCTGATCGAGGCGGAGACCGGATCGGGCAAGACCGAGGCGGCGCTATGGCGCTGGGTCGAGATGCGGCGGCGCGGCGAGGTCGATGGCCTGTTCTTCGCGTTGCCGACCCGCTCGGCGGCGGTGCAGCTTCATGCGCGGGTCAACATGGCGATCAAGACCCTCTGGGGCGAGGGGGCACCGCCCGCCGTGCTGGCGGTGCCCGGTTATCTGCAGGCAGGCGATGCGCAGGGACAGGCGCTGCCCGGCTATGAGGTCCGCTGGGACGGCGGTGAGCCGGGCGGCGCGGAGGACGCACGCTGGGCGGCGGAGCGGGCCAATCGCTTCCTCGCGGCGCGGGTGGCGGTCGGAACGATCGATCAGGCACTGCTCGCCGCGCTGCCGGTCAAGCACGCGCTGTTCCGCGCATCGGCCCTGGCGCGCAGCCTGCTGGTCGTGGACGAGGTTCATGCCTCGGACGCCTATATGACCGGTCTGCTCGAACGGTTGCTGGACCAGCATGTCGCGGTCGGGGGGCGGGCGCTGCTGCTGTCGGCGACGCTGGGCGCGGCGGCGCGGGCGCGATTGCTGAAGACGCCGGTCGCCTCGCTCGCCGAGGCGGAGGCTCTGCCCTATCCCGCGCTGTCGGGCATTGGATCATCGCCACGCCCGGCGATGGCGTCGGGCGCGGTGCAGAAGCATGTCCGTATCGAGACGGCGGGGCTGATCGCCGATCCCGATGCGATCGCCCGGTGCGCGGTGGCGGCGGCGCAGGGCGGGGCGGCGGTGCTGGTGGTGCGCAACAGCGTGGCCGGGGCGGTGGCCGTGGCGCAGGCGGTGGCCGCGCTCGCCCCCGATCTCGCCTTTCGGGTGGAGGGCGTGGCGACGCTGCATCATGGCCGCTTCGCCGCGACCGACCGGCGATTGCTCGACAGGGCGGTCGAGGATGCGTTCGGCAAGCGGCGCAGCGCCGGTGGCCGGATATTGGTCGGCACCCAGACGCTGGAACAGTCGCTGGATATCGATGCGGATTTCCTCATCACCGATCTGGCGCCGATGGACGTGCTGCTCCAGCGGATCGGGCGGCTGCATCGCCATGCCCGTGACGACCGGGGGGCGTTCGGGCAGGCGCGCGTGCTGGTCCTGCGACCCGAGGAGCGCGACCTGACCCCGTGGCTGGATGCGAGGCGGCGCGAGCGGCACGGGTTGGGCAATGTCTATCCGAACCTGCTGCATCTGGAGGCGACGCTGCGTCTGCTGGAAGAACGTCCCGATATCGCCATTCCTCGCGACAACCGCCTGCTGGTCGAACGCGCGCTGCACCCGCACGCGCTGGCGGTGATCCAGCAAGAGGGCGGGGCGGCGTGGATCAACCACGGCAACACGCTGGCGGGCGGTGTCGTCGCGGACGGCAGTCGTGCCAGCGCCGTGGCGCTGGACCTGTCGCGGCGTTTTGACGAGTTGGTCTTTCCCGATGACATGACGGACGTCACCACCCGGCTGGGCGCGCGTGACCTGCTGCTCGATCTGGACGCGCCCTTGTCCGGGCCGTTCGGAACCGAGATTACGCGGATCGCCCTGCCCGGCTGGATGGTCGGGAAGGCATCCCCCGGCGCGCCGGTCGAGCGGCTGGACGACCACCGCTTCCGCTTTGCCGGGCGGGACTATCTCTACGACCAATGGGGCCTGCGCCCGGAAGCCTAGACGGCAGGCGCATTCGAAAGATCGTCGCGCCAATCGGCGGCACCGTCGATGTCGTCATGCGCAAGCCGCCGGACCGGAAGCCCGGCACGCTGACCGCGACCGCTGGTTACGACTAGAATGACCGCTCGAACCGGTGCAATTTCGGCGGCTCGGCGCGGTATAGCTGACATAATGACGGCGACACCTTCGCGGTGCCAGGCTCGGTCAATTGCGACCAAGGAGAATCTCGCTCGCGCCGGTGTCGCCGTGTACGGTTACCTGACCGGCAGCCGGTTCACCACGACCGATGGCGCCGGGCAGGCCGTGCCGCAGAACCGCAATGCGACGATCAACGATCTGAAGACCGCCCGCCCGCTCACGTTCTTGGCGCATGGATATTTCCAGCAGACGCGCCAGCGGCTGGGCTTCACCGGCACGATGCAGTCCAGGCCGAGCGACAATTTCACGCTGACCGCCAACGCCATAGTGATCCGCGGCAATTACGAGAATTTCAGCGATTCCGAACATAGCTATGACGTGCGTGGATCGCAGCGGACCGCCGCGACGATCGGCAACGGCCTGATCGCCTGGGCGACCTTTGCCGCGACCAATTTCGGCCCGTCGGCGGAATGGTATTTCGCCGACGCCAGCTATCTGTCGTGCAACGCCTGCAATATCGTGCCCTATTCGAGTCCGGTCCGTCCCAGGCGCGGCTGAGCCACCATTACCACTCGGAATATTTCGATGACTTCGGGCGTCTCCAGTCGTCGAACTTCACCGATTCCCATCGGCAGCTCGACTTCTCGGCCTCGTACAACAGCAACGACCATTTCCGCGTGACGGCCCATGCATCGAACCTGCCGGACGAGACCTATGACCAGTATGGCAGCATGCCATCGGCCCGGGCAGCGATGCCGGGGCCTTTTGTCTTTGCGGTCCCGGTCCGTCGCGCCATAAGACCAAAGTGAAACCACGGAGCCGAGCGTGACCCGCAAACCGTCCTTTCCGATCCCCATGCCCCGGATCGCGGCATGATCGCCGTCATGGCCGCACTGGCGGCATCCTGTGCGACGGCCGGGGCAGGGGGGGAGGTCGCGGCGGACCTGTTGAACCGCCGGATTTCCGAGCGGGTCGCATGGTGCGGCGACGTCCGGGTGCTGATCGCGCCGCGAGGGGCGGTGGCGGCCGCGCTTCCCATTGCGCTGCGGAGCCGGTGGCGGGCGCCCGCGAAGCTCGGCCGCGAGGCCTTTGCGATCCGGCGGACAGGGCCGGTGACGGTCGTGACCGCCGAAGACACGAGGGGGCTGGTCTATGGCGCCGGCTGGGTGCTGCGCCATCTCGACATTGCGGGTGGGACCGCGCGGCTGACGGTGAGGGGGCCGATTGACGAGCGGCCTGCTCATGCCACGCGGCTGACCCAGATCGGCTATCGCCCCAAGAACAACAGCTATGATGCCTGGACACTGCCGATGTTTCAGCGGCGGATCGAGGATTTTGCGCTCTGGGGGGCCAGCGGTGTGCAGATCATCGCGCCGGTGTCCGACGATGATGCGACCGGGCCGCTCTTCCCCGCCCCGCCGCGCGAGACGCTGGCGGGAATTTCCGCGATCACCCACCGGCTGGGACTGGACGTCGCGCTCTATTATCCTGAGCTGGGCGATTACGAAAAGCCCGGCGCAGTGGCCGCGGAGGTCGCGGCATTCCGGCGGACATTGGCCGATCTGCCTTATGTCGACGCACTCTATGTGCCCGGCGGCGATCCGGGGCATACGCCGCCCGCGCGGCTGTTTCCGCTTGTGGCGCAACAGGCGGCATTGCTGCGGGCTCGCCATCCCAGGGCGCCCGTCTATATCTCGTCGCAAGGGTTCGACGCGGCGGGATTCACGGCATTCTACCATGAACTGGACAAACAACCCGACTGGCTGACCGGCGTCTTCGTCGGTCCGCAGACCCGCGATCCGCTGTCGGTCGAGCGGGCACGGATACCGGCACGCTATCCGCTGATCCTCTATCCCGACATCGCGCACACCATGCATGCGCAGTTTCCGGTGCCGCGCTGGTGGCCCGAATTCGCGCTGACCGAGGGGCGAGAGCCGATCAATCCGCGTCCCGACGCCTATGCCCATATCTTTGCCCGCTTCGCACCCCTGACCGCCGGTTTCATTACCTATTCCGAGGGGGTGAACGACGACTTCAACCAGTTCCTCTGGTTCCGTCTGGGTTGGGATCCGAAGACCGACACCCGCGCCTTTGCCAAAGACTATGCGCGGGTCTTCATCGGCGATGACCGGGCGGCGGCGCTTCCGGCGGCGCTGGAGGCGAATTGGGTCGGCGACCCTGCCACCAACCCCGCGATCGACGCCACGCTGCGCCTCGCCGATCAGGTCCGGCCCGCCGCGTTCGCCGACTGGCGTATCGACGCGCTGCGCTATCGTGCGGTGTATGACGCGCTGGTCCGCCGTCGCACCATCGCGGCCCGTGCGCGACGAGCGGCGGCCCTGGCCGCGCCCGATCCCGAACGCGCGCGCGCCGTCCTGGCGACCGATGACGGGCCGGAGGTCGCCGCGTTGCGCGATCGGCTGGACGCGCTGGCCGAACGGCTGTGGCAGGCGGTGCGGCTGCAACTCAGCGTCAAGCGCTACGGCGCGTCGAATATCGAGCGGGGCGCCAATCTCGACCGCGCCGATGTCGACCTGACCGGCCGCGCCTGGATCGAGGCGCGGATGGGCAGAGGCTGGCCGATCCCCGACCGCAGCCGCCGGGCGGAGGGCGCGCTGTATGACGATCTGGGCCGCCCGGATGCCGAGCCGCATCTGGTGCGCGGGGCCGGTTTCGAAGCCGATCCGCAATTCTTCACCACCGCCATCGACGGCATCGCCGACCGGACCCCGGCGGACGGCTGGTGGCCGGGCGAGCTAGACTATGCCGAGACGCTCTATGACAGCCCGCTGCGGCTGCATTATCAAGGGCTCGACCCGCGTCGGGGCTACAGCCTGACGATCACCTATGCGGGCGAGGACTATACCTTGCCGATGCGGCTGGTCGCGAACGGCAGCATCCTATTGCAGGAGCATTTCATCCGCACCGCCAACCCCAGCCAGGTCACGGTCGCCATCCCGCGCGAGGCGACGGCCGGCGGCACGCTGGACCTGGCCTGGACCCGGCCGCCGGGCATGGGCGGCAGCGGGCGCGGCAAGCAGGTGGCGGAGACCTGGCTGATCCCCGACGGACGTTAGCGCGTCACCTGCCGGACGAAGGCGGCGACATCGGCCACCACCGGCGCGCGGCCGCGAAAGGGGCGGGCGACCGACAGGATCATGCCGATATGGCCGAGTTTGGGATAGGCGCGCAGCGTCACCGGCACGCCACCTGCCCGCAGCCCGGCGGCCAGCGCCTCGCTGTTGCGCGGCTGGACCGTCGTGTCCTCGCCGCCGACCAGCAGCAGCGCGGGGGGATCACCCGCCCCGGCCCAGCGAACCGGCTGGGTCTCCTCGGGGTGCGGCCAGCCGCCGAAGGCCGCCCGGCTGACATCCATGTCGAAGGGCGCGAAATCATAGGGACCGGCCAGCCCGACCAGCCCGCGCACCGCCTGTCGGTCACGGCCCAGCCAACGATCGTCGACCGCCAGCATCGCGGCGATATAGGCCCCCGCCGAATGCCCCATCAGCACCAGCCTGGCGGGATCGCCACCGAATTCGGCGATATGCCCCTTCGTCCAGCGCACCGCCGCGGCACCGTCCTCGACAAAGGCCGGATAACGGATGGCGGGGACCAGCCGGTAATCCGGGATCACCACGACAAAGCCCTGCGCCGCCAGCGCCCGCCCGACAAAGGCATAGCCGCTCCGTGTCCCGCTGTTCCAGCTGCCGCCATAGAAAAAGACGACCACCGGCCGTTCGCCCGCTCCGGCGGTGCGCGGGGCATAGATGTCGAGCCGCTGACGAGGATCGGAACCATAGGACAGCGCCTCGGCCACGCGCCTGCCGCCGCCATCCTTGGGCACCAGGGTGTCGAAGGTCGCCAGCGGCGAACAGGCCGTGATGAGCAGCGACAGCGAGGCGGGGAGCATACGGGCGATCCGGTGGAACAACGTCATGCCCCTTCCATGCCCAAAGCCTGTGCCCGCCACCAGAGCGCGCACGGTCCGATATGACAAAAGCGATGCCCCGGTCCGGCGATCCGGCCGGTCCTGCGACTATCCGGAAAAAAGTCATGTCACTTCAAGGGGCTGAAATACGGAGATTGACGAAAGCGTAAAAAGGCGGTCAGGGCGCAGGCGGGGAAAGCGGCGGGAGCGGGGGCGCTCTGTGGGATTGGCCGTCTTGTTTCCGTCACATTATTGCGGTTGGGGACGGGTCGGCATGAAGGCCGCGAAGCGGGTTTGGGACGTCAGGGCGTGGGGCCTTTTTTGGCTGCTGCTCCTGGCCGCGATGACGCCGGGTACGGTCTCCGCCAGGGCGGTCGATCTGTATCCGACCGTGTGCAGCGCCGCGCTGCCGGATAGCGCCACCGATGCCGGGATCGTCGAGGCATCCTATCGTTGCGGCGCACAGGCACCGACGCGGGGCGCGGACTGGCTGTGGTTGCGGCTGGATACGTCCCGATTGGGCAGCTTGCCCCCCGGCTGGGATCTGTTGATCGACCAGACGCGGTTCGACCGGATCGCCCTGATGGTCGTCGCGCGCGACGATATCGTTCGGCGTTCGCGGTCCTATGCCGATTTGCGGGACCATTGGACACCCGGCGGGCTGCTGAAATTCGTGGTTCCGACGCCGGGCCGCGACGTTCGGGGGCTGTATATCGGTTTCCGGCGGATCGACGACCTGTCGCTGATGCGCAAGGTCGTGGCCCGACCGGGCAGTGTCATGAACGGCGCGGATGTCGGCTGGCTGGTGTTGAGCGGCCTTTTTGCGGGCACGCTGCTGTCGGCCTTTCTCTATAATCTGGTGATCCATGCCGGGCGGCGTCCGGCCTTTCAGCGCTGGTATCTGCTCTGGGTGGCGGTCGCGCTGGTCTATGGCGTGATCTGGACCAACACGGCGGCGCTGGTCGTGCCATGGCTGGTCGGGCCGATCGCAGTGCGCATCTCGTTCGTGCTGGTCGGCCTGATGGTGGCGGCGGGCAACATGTTCTTCTTCTCGGTCATCGAAGAGGGGGTGATGCCGCGCGGCCTGATCCGGGCAGGACGCTGGGTGGCGATCGGGGGAGCATCGCTGGGCGTGCTGGCGGCTGCCGATACATGGCTTCCGCCGGTCCTGACCGACCGACTGCTCAATTATACCATTGCCGCGACCTCGGTGCTGATCGCGACGTCCTGCGCGGTGGCCGCGCGGCGGGGCAGCCGCGTCATCTGGTTCTACATGATCGGGTGGAGCCCGGTGATCATCCTGTTCACCCTGCGACTGGCGCGCAACCTGGGCCTGATGCGGCAGAATGACGCGGTGGACATGGCGACCTTCCTGGCGCTGGCGTTCGAGGCGCTGGTCCTCTCGCTCGCGATCGCCGACCGTTTCCGCCGCATCCGCCTCGAACTCGACGAGGCGCGGCAACGTCGCGAGATCGACATGGCCGAGACCAAGACGCTGCGGCTGGCCGCGCACACCGACTTCCTGACCGGCCTGGGCAACCGGGCCGCCTTTCAACAGCAGGCCAATACCCTGATAAAGGCGTCCATTCCGTTCAGCCTGTTCCTGATCGACGTCGATTATCTGAAGGACGTCAACGACCGGGAGGGCCATGCCAGCGGCGACATGCTGCTCTGCCATGTCGGCACCGCGCTGGGCGGGGTCGTCCGCTCAATGGTCGATGTGCAGGTGTCGCGGATCGGCGGCGACGAGTTCGCGATCCTGTGCCCCGGCTCGTTGCAGGACGAGGCCGCCCTGGCCGAACGCATCGCCGGCATCCAGGGGGAGCCATGGCATGGCCGCGATCGCAGCCGGACCATGTCGCTCAGCATCGGGTCGGCCCGCTATCCGGACGATGCCCAGGCGCTCGACCTGCTGTATCACAATGCCGATCTGGCACTCTACACCGCCAAGCGGCTGGGACGCGCGCGCTATGTCCGCTACGATCCGCTGCACAGCAGCCTGCGCGAGTTGCAGGTCGCCTTTGCCGGGGAGGCCGAGCAGGCGCTGGATCAGGGCGAGTTCATCCTCTACCTGCAACCCATCGTCTCGCTGGAGACCGAAACCGTGTGCGGGCACGAAGCGCTGCTTCGCTGGGACCATCCGGTCCATGGGCTGATGACCCCGGACCGTTTCGCCGATGTGCTGGTCGCCGAGCGGATCGGCCTGCGCATCCAGGACCATGTCCTCGAACTGGCATTGACCGCACTGCGTGATCGCGGCGAGGCGCTGGGCGTGGTGTGCGTCAACTTCACCGCGGCGCAGCTGGCCGGGCCGCGTTCGGCGCGCACCGTGCTCGAACGGCTGGCGCATCACGGTGTCGATCCGTCGCGGCTGTGTGTCGAGGTGACGGAGGGCGTGATGCTCGACCGCGGTGCCGACAGCATCCTGTCCAGCCTGCGCCTATTGCACGATGCGGGGGTGTGCATCGCCCTGGACGATTTCGGCACCGGCTATGCCTCGCTCGTCCATCTGCGCGACCTGCCGGTGGACCGGATCAAGATCGACCAGTCCTTCGTCGCCGGGCTCGACGAAACCGATGGCGGCACCTTCCCGATCGTCAGTGCGATCGTCGGCCTGGGGATCGGCCTGGGCAAGGTCGTGATCGCCGAAGGGATCGAAACCGAATGGCAGGCCGAGCGTCTGCGCCAGCTCGGTTGTCGGCTGGGGCAGGGCTATCTCTACGGCCACCCCGTCGCGCTCGCGCCGATCACCGATGGGGAGCGGGCCGTTCCGGCTGCTGGCGTTAGGGCATGATGCCATCAGCTTGATCCACCCCTCCCCTGAACAGGAGGGCTCAGGCTCGGTTCGATCCCATGTCATCATGCTCTGGTTGTTTCCAGAGTCGGTTATTCGCCGCTGCTGCTGACCGACATGCCCCTGTTGCGCCCCCGCAGGGGGAGGAATGAATGTCCTACGGCTCCAGCCCCAGCGCCGTGCGGTCGGCGGTGGCGGCGGCCAGTTCGGCGCGGGCGGCCGCGATCCGGGCCTGGGCGTCGATCAGGCGGACACGGGCGTCGTTCGCGGTTTCCTCGCGCTGGTTGACCAGGAAGAAGTCGCTCGACCCCAGCTCGAACCGCCGCCGCTCGGCCGCGGCGAGCCGTTCGGCCAGCTGACGCTCCTGCTCGGCGATGGTGGCCAGCTTTTCGGCGGCATCGACGCCGATGGTGATCCCTTCGACCTCCACCGCGATCTGGTCGCGCAGGAAGCGGCTGCGCGCCGACAGCGCATCCATCTCGGCCTGCGCCTCGACCATGCGGCCCTTCGCCGCGCGGTTCTGGAGCGGCATCGAGAAGCGAAAGCCGACCGCCGCCTCCAGCGGCGTGCGACTGGGGCCGCCGAGGCCGACCGGGCCGACATCCTTGCCCATCTCGCCGCGCAGGTCGAACCGGGGACGCAGGTCGTTCTGCGCCAGCGCCAGACGCGCCGATCCCTGGTCGATCCTTGCCAGCAGAACCTGCAGGTCGGGGCGGCGCTGTTCGAAATTCCGGCGCGCCGCCACCGCGACGCCGGACAGCGCCTCGGCCCCACCCGGCAGGCGTTCCGGCCCGACCTGTACCGGATCGCCCTCGGCATCGCGGTAATAGAGCGACAGGGCATTGGCCGCCGCCAGGAAATCTCCCTCGGCCCGCACCACCAGCGCCCGGCGGCGGACGACATTCTGGTCATTCTCGGCCAGCAGGATATCGGGCCGCGCGCCCAGCTCCACCTGCCGCGCCAGTCCGCCGCGCCGGTTGAGCGACAGGTCGAGCAGGTCGCGATACGCCCGCAGGCGCAGGCCCGCCGCGACCCAGTTCTGATAGGCGTCGACCGCGCGTCGCTGCACGCCGATCGCTACGGCTTCACGCTCGAACCTGGCGATGTCGATATCGCCCGAGGCCAGCGTGCGCTTCGTGCGGCGCTCGTCGACCAGCCGGTCGCGCAACAGCGAATAGAGCGCGCCGACCTTCACCTCGCCCAGGCGGTTGGTGTAATTCTGGTCCTCATAGACCGGGAAACTGCCCCGGCTGACCCGGTAGCCGCCATAGACATAGCCGCCATTGTTGCTCAGCGGGCGGTTGGCGCTCGCGGCGGCGACGGTGCCGTCATAATAGCCGAGCGTGCGCGAGCGGCCCTCGGCCTCGAACACCGTGTCGAAGGCACCATCGGCGGTGATCGCCTTGCCCTCGGCGGAGCGGATCCTGGCCAGCGCCTCGACGATCTGGGGTGCGGCGCGAGCGGAGGAGCGCAGCACCTCGTCCAGGGTCAGCGGCCCGGACTTGGGCATGGGCGCGGGACGCGGGTTGGCCTCGATCCGCTGCGCTGTGACGGGGGCGGACAGGGCCGGGACGGCGAGCGCGGAGATCAGCAGCAGCGAGCGCATCATTTCGGCTTGCCCGCCTTGGCCGCGATCTTCTTGTCATCGTCCTTCGCGCCCTTGTCGTCCTGCTTGTCATTCACCGTCTGGCCGAATTCCAGCGGGAAGTCGTTGAGCTGACGCCACAGCTCATAGCCGACCGTCACCGTCTCGCCCTGGACCCAGCCCTGCACCTTGCCGCCCAGCCGGACGAAGCGGCGCTCGGGCCAGGCGGGCTTGCCCGGCGCAGGCTCGACCAGGATGCGGAACAGCCCCTGCGCATTGGCATTGGGATCGATCGTGCGGACGCGACCGTCGAAAAAGCCATAGGCGATCGAGGGCCAGCCGCTGAACTGTATCGCGGGCCAGCCCTCGAATTCCAGACGCACCGGGCGACCGGGGCGCAGCAGCGGCACGTCGCGGCCGTCGATCAGCAATTCGACCGCGCGCTGCACCTCTTCCGGCGCGACCACCGCCAGCGCCGTGCCCGCCGAGACATAGGCACCGCCCGCCGCCGCGTTCAGATTCTGGATACGACCGGCGCGCGGGGCGCGGACCAGCTGCGCCGACTGGCGGTTCAGCTGCACGTCGATCCGGTTCAGCTTGGCCCGCGACTCCGCCAGCTTGGCGCCGGAGTCGGCGACCTTGATCTGCGCCTGTTCGTAATCGCGGCGCGAGGCCAGCCCCTCCGAATAGAGCTGGCGGGTGCGGTTGACGTCGATCTGGGCGACCGCCTGAGACTGGCGGACCGAGGCGATCTCGGCCTCCACCTGCGCGCGTTCGGCGGCAAGGCGGGAGAGCAGATTGGGATCGAGGTCGATGATCCGCGCGATCGGGTCGCCCTGCTTCACATGCTGGCCGTCATGGACATACCAGCGCTCGACCCTGCCCGGCACCAGAGCGGTCACGTCCTGCGCCCGGTCGGTGGGGTCGAGCGAGACGACCTGGCCGCGCCCCTGCGCGGTCTGCAGCCACGGCACGAAGAACAGGATGAAGATGACCGCCGCGATCCCGACCGTCAGGATCCAGGCGATGGCGACCGTGACCCGTGGCGGACGCAGCGACGAGAGGGTACGGAAATGCGCGAGCTGATCAGGCGACATCGGCGTCCTCCCGGCGATAGGCGTTCTGAAGGTCGACGAGCTGGTCGAAGCGGCGCTGTTCGGTCAGACCGAGATAGAGATAGCCGTCCAGTTCCATGTCCTCGGGGCGGCCGGTGCACAGCAGCACGGTCGTGCCATGCTCCCGCAACAGGCGCAGCGCGGCGCGAAGCCGTTCGGGCGGCAACAGGTCGTAGAGCTGGCCGAGCAGCAGCAGCTTGGGGCCGACCAGCAGCGCATTGGCGAGCTTGAGCGCCATCGTCTCGCCGACGCTCAGCGGATAGCCGGTCGAACCCAGCGGCGTGTCCAGCCCCTGTGGCAGGCTGGCCAGACGACGTTCCAGCCCGACCAGCGCCAGCGCCTCCATCGCCTTTTCGGCCAGCTCGCCCGAGGCAAGGCGCAGATATTCGCGGATCGTGACCTCGACGATGGTCGAGCGGTCGAGCACCGTCACGTCGGAGCGCAGGCGGTACATGTCGAACGAGCCCAGATCGGCGTTGCCGATCCGCACCAGGCCGCGATCGGGCAGCGCGTGGCGCTTCAGCAGCATCGCCAGCAGACGCTCGGCCCCCGGCTCGGTCACGGTGACGAGCTGCTCCCCGGCCGCCAGCGTAAGGTTGTAGCGAGCGTCGTTGAACGCGACGTCGGTCAGCTTGACCGATCCGTCGCGCGGGCCGTTATCGCCGCGCACGGTCGGCTCCTGCGGGATGGCGAACAGCAGCGACAGCTCCTCGGAACTGGCGACCAGGTCGTAGAAGGTGTCGAGATACCAGCCGAATTGCGAGATGCCGTAGAAGACGCCCGACAGGATCAGCTCGGCCGCGACCAGCTGGCCCAGCGACAGTTGCCCGCGCAGGATCAACATGCCGCCCAGCAGCAGCAATCCGGCGCTGGCAAAGGCGTAGATCAGCAGGAAGGCGATGGTCTGCGCGAACTGATAGCGGAAATAGCGGCGATGCGTGTCGACATAATTGGCGGTCATCGCCTCCGACCGGTTCATCGCGAAGTCGAGATGGCGCAGCGACTTGTAGAAGCCGTTCGACCCGCCGACGCTCTCCAGCCAGCGGGCGGCATTGTGCTTGGCATGGCTGAGCGCCACCGCCCCGCTGATCGCGCCGCGCCGCCACAGCATCCACACCAGCAGGAGGGCCGCGACCAGCACCACGTTGAAGGCCAGGAAGACCGGGTGGTAGAAGCTGGTGATGGTCAGGCCGATCGCCGCCTGGAGCATGATGGTGAAGGCGCCGATGACCAGGCTGGGCACCGATTTCTGGACGACCACCAGGTCGAAATAGCGGTTGAACAGGTCGCCGCGATTGCCATCGGCGAAAAACGGGTCCTGCGCATGGACCGCCCGGACCGTCACTTCGGCGACGACGCGCGAGAAGAGGCGACGTTCGAACGCCGCCATGATCCACACCCTGAGCGCGCTGAGCCCGGCGACCATCAGCAACAGCATCAGCAGCACGCCCGACAGCGCCCAGAGCGGGGCGGGCATGGCGGTATTGGCGACGCTGTTGATCAGTAACTGGACCGAGATGGGCGTCGCCAGCGCCAGCAGGCTGATCGCGATGGTGTAGACGATGCCAAGACGGACATAGGCCGAATCAGGCCCTATGATTTGCGACAGCCAGCCCACCGCATCCCGAAAACCCAATCGCTGTCCCGCCAAAACGCGCCCCTTTTTCCGTATCCTGGCCGAGCCGGAGCGGGCAGCCGACGGCCACCGTCACTCCGCAGCACCCTCATGTTCCCCTCCATGAAAGGTACGCTTCGGCTTGATCCTAGTGAAATTGGTGTAACGACATATCATGGCGGTGGCCAATCGGAATTGCCGTGCCCAGGGTATAGAAAGCCGCTATAGGATCCTATGCTTACCCTGCGTCAGCTCGAATATCTCGTCACGATCGCGGACACGGGGTCCTTCGCGCTGGCGGCGCGGGTCGCCAATGTCTCGCAGCCGACGCTCAGCCAGCAGGTCCGCACGCTGGAGGAGCGGCTGGGCGCCAGACTGCTGGAGCGCAGTGCGACGGGCGCGATCCTGACGCCGATAGGGCGCAGTATCGTGGCGACGGCGCGGCGCATGTTGAGCGACGCCAGCGATATCGTGGCGCTGGCGGCGGGTTCGTCCGACAGCCTGACCGGCACGCTGAAGCTGGGGACGACGCCGACGCTGGGGCCGTATCTCCTTTCGCCGATCATCGCCGAACTGCACCGTATGGCCCCGCGCCTGCGCCTGCATGTGCGCGAGGGGATACCCGACGAACAGATACGCGAGCTGTCGCGCGGCGATATCGACGTGCTGCTCGGCCCGCTGCCCATGACGGGCGACGACCTGACCGTCGAGCCGCTGTTCCGCGAGCCGCTGCATCTGGTCGCGGCGCTCGACCACCCCATCGATGCCGCCATCGAAGCGGATCGCGACATGCTCACCGGCAGTTCGCTGCTGACGCTGGACCCGCGTCATCATCTGGCGCGCCAGGCGGCCGAGGTCGCGGACCATTATGGCATGACCATCGCGCCGGACTATTACGGGACCAGCCTGGAAAGCCTGCACCAGATGGTCGCCAGCGGGCTGGGCCTGACGCTTTTGCCCAGCCTGTATCTGCGATCGGAAGTGGGCGGGGCGGCGGGATTGAAGATCCTGCCCGTCCAGGGCTGGCGCACCCATCGGTCGATCGCCATCGCCTGGCGCCGCCAGTCGCCGATGAGCGCGGCGTTCAAGCTGATCGCCGATCATGTGCAGGGATGTGCGCGGACGTTGCTGGCGGGGTGAGGGGGGCGATCGCGAATTCGCATCGACGGTCCCTCTCCCCTCCGCGAGGGGCGAGGCGGAGAAGGGCATATGTGCGTGTCGATCGGCCCGGTATTACCCTGCGACTGGGGCTTTCCGAGAACAATTCTGAGGAAGGCATTGCAGTCATTCGCCTTCCCCATTCCCGCACGCCACCCCGGCGGAGGCCGGGGTCCAGTCGCGGGACGACTTGCATCATCTGCGAGCGCTGACCCAACTGGATCCCGGCCTCCGCCGGGATGGTGCGCACGCGCGGTACAGGCGCTTGCCCCTTAGGCGGCGCGGCCGAAATCGGCGTCTTCACCGTCCGGGCCGCCGGTCGACATGTCCAGCGCGAAGCCGCGGATGCGCGCCTGCTGGTCGGCGACCGCGTTGGTGCGTGCGGCGGGCTTGGCCTTCTTGGCGGGCGCGGGGTTCCGCGCCGGGGCGGGCGTCCGGCCTGCGCGGCGCGAGCCGTTGTCGATGCGGAAGAAGGCGATATTCTCCTCCAGTTCCTCGGCCTGGCTGGCGAGTTCCTCGGAGGTCGCGGAAATCTGCTCGGAGGCGGCGGCGTTCTGCTGCGTGACCTGATCGAGCTGCTGGATCGCGGCGTTGATCTGGGTGGCGCCGATATCCTGTTCGCGGCACGCGGCGCTGATCTCGGCGACCAGCTCGGCGGTGCGGCGGATGTCGGGGACGAGCGAACCGAGCATCTCCCCGGCCTGTTGCGCCGCCGCCACCGTGTCGGAGGACATGCCGCTGATCTCGCCCGCCGCAATCTGGCTCCGTTCGGCCAGCTTGCGCACCTCGGCGGCCACGACCGCAAAGCCGCGACCATGTTCGCCCGCCCGCGCCGCCTCGACCGCGGCGTTCAGCGCGAGCAGATCGGTCTGGCGGGCGATTTCCTGCACGATGGTGATCTTCTCGGCGATGGTGCGCATCGCGCCGACGGCCTTCTGCACCGCCGCGCCGCTGATCTCGGCATCCTGCGAGGACTGGCGGGCGATTTTTTCGGTCTGGCTGGCATTGTCGGCATTCTGTTTGATGTTCGCCGCCATCTGCTCCATCGATGCGGAGGCTTCCTCGGCGGCGGCCGCCTGTTCCGTCGCGCCCTGCGACATCTGCTCCGATGACGAGGACAGCTGCTGGCTACCCGCGGCGACATTCTTGGCGGCCAGCGTGGCGTCGCCGACGACACCGCGCAGCCGCTCGATCATCATGACCAGCGCCTGGCCCAGCGAGTCCCGGTCAGACAACAGCCGGTGGCTGACGGTCAGGTCGCCGCCCGCGATCGTCTCCGCCAGTTCCGCCGACTTGCGCAAGTTGGTGGTCATGCGGATCAGAGCGTGGCCCAGAAGGTCCTTGTCCGACAGCGCCTGGTGATCGATGCTCAGGTCGCCCTCGGCAATAGTGTCGGCCAGCCGCGCGCTCCGGCGCAGATTGGCGGTCATGTGATTCACCGTATCGACCAGATCCTTGATCTCGTCATTGGTGGCGACCGTCACCTCCTGTTCGATATCGCCGATCGCCACCGCCTGGATCGCGATCGAGATCTTCTTCAGGCCCTGCGACACGATCCGTGCGATCCAGACCGCACCGACCAGCGCGATCAGCAGGGCCAGGCCCGAGATGACAAGCAGCGTGTTGCGCGCGCTGCTGTAGATGGCGTCGGCATTCTGCCGGGCGGTATCCATGTCTGCCTTGGCATTCTGGACGAGTTGCAGCGTCCCTTCGCTGATCTTGCTCGCCAATTCGCGCGATTTCGTCATCGACAGCGCACCGGCTTCCTCATTGTGATTGGCAAGGCCGAGGCGGCGGACCGTGTCATTGACGGGCGACCAGGCGGCATAGTCATTACTGATTTTGGCCCAGATCGGTCGGCCCGCCGGCGTGGCGGTCGCCAGGCCCGCTTCGATCAGCGACTTTATGTCCGAGCGAGCCCGCATCAGGTCGCTGTCGAACATCCGCATCTGTTGATCCTCGGAGGAAAGCGCGAGATTCTTTTCCATGCGGACCGCGTAGCTGATGCGCTCGTTTAGCGTTTCCGCCCGGTCAAGCCGAGCCGCCGGACCAGTGATGATCGCGGTGGTGACGCTGTTCATTTCGTTCAGTTTCGAGGCGGCAAGGGCCGCCATGCCCAGCAACAAGGCAAGCACGATGGCGAATGTCGCGCCCAGCTTCAGTTTGATTGTGGCCCGCATGATGTTTCCCGCGTTTTTGACATTGATCCGGATCAAGATCGCCGCGAATCACACGGGAATTTCTAAGACTTTATAAAGCGGCGTGACCGTGATCCGTCACATTTTGCCCACGCAAGGCGGCAATCGCGGCGGCTTGCCGGTCCCATTTCGGATAGGCAAAAGTGGACTTAGATTGGCTTTCTTTTGGTATAAGTGGCGGCAAGCGATCGATAAAATCGCCACGACCCGGCATCATCGTATGATAACGTTATCATGAATGGGGAGCGGTTTTTCTGGCGATATGACCCATTTATCGTCTGACAGCGTCATCCGGAATTTTTTTGCCTACCGTCTGTCGTCCGGCCGAAACGGACGAGTGGTGCCCGCCGGAAAGGGCGGGGGCGGCGACTCACATCGCACAGCCCCCGCCGCCGGGCAGCCTTTCGCGGCCGCGCCCAGGGCCTCGGATCGCGCACTGCCTTATGGAATGAGGCGGTCGGCACGGAGCCGCGTGAACAGGGCGAAGAAGGCATCGTCGGTCGGCTGATAGCCGGTGAAGCCCAGGCGACGGCTCTTGGACATGTCGGTCACCACCTCGATCGGACGGCCCAGATCGGCATCGGTATGCCAGGGCGAGGCGAGGCGGTTCAGATCGGGTTCGGCCAGCCCTTCACGCGCGGCGATCTCGCGCCACAATGCGGCGTCGTTCGCCATCTGCTGCTCCAGCGGCCGCACGATGCCGTCGAACGGTGCGGCCTCGACGCCGAACCAGTCGGCGATGCGGCCCCACATCCACTGCCATCGGAAGACGTCGCCATTGACGACGTTGAACGCCTCGTCATGCGCCGCCTCGGTCTCCGCCGCCCAGAGCAGATGCCGCGCGAGCTGCCCGGCATCGGTCATGTCGGTCAGCCCCGACCATTGCGCGGCCGAGCCGGGAAAGGTGAAGGGCCGCCCCGTCTCTCGGCACAGCGTCGCATAGACCGCCAGCGTCGTGCCCATGTTCATCGCGTTGCCGACCGCCAGCCCGATCACGGTATGCGGGCGGTGAACGCTCCAGGTGAAGCCGTCGCGCTTCGCTGCGGCGAACACCTCGTCCTCCTGCGCATAATAGAAATTCTCGACGTCCAGCCGCCCCTGTTCCTCGCGGAACGGCGTCTGCGGCAGCGTGCCTTTGCCATAAGCCTCGAACGGCCCGAGATAATGTTTGAGGCCGGTGACCAGCGCGACATGGCGCGGGCCGGTGGGTTTGGGCGGTCCGTCGAGCAGGTTGCGGACCATGGCGGCGTTGACCCGGATATTCTCCGCCTCGCTTTCCTGCCGCAGCCAGGTCGTGATGAAGACCGCATCGGGCTTCACGTCGCGCAGCGCCGCTGCGGTCGCATCGCGGTCCTGAAGATCGGCCGCGACCGGCTGCACACCCGCCTGTCCGGTGGGTCGGCGGGCCAGGCCGTGAACCGTCCAGCCCTGTTCCACCAGCAGCGCCGCCGTCGCGCTGCCGACGATCCCGCTCGCGCCCACCACCAATGCCGTCTTCGCCATGAAAGCCTCCTTTGTCAGGGACTTTAGCTGGGGGCGGGTGGACAGCGGTTCCAGACGGCACCATCTGGTGCCCAGGCCTGGAGATGATGATGCAGCCGGGAACGCCGGATGAAGAATGGCGGGAGGATTGTGCCCCGCGCCGCGTGCTGGAACTGTTCGCGACCAAGTGGACCAGCATGGTGCTGCACACGCTGCACGCCCGTCACGGCGGCGTCGCGCGGACGGGCGTCCTCCAGCGCAGCCTGCCGGGCATCTCGAAAAAGATGCTGACCCAGACGCTGCGCGACATGGAGGGCAGCGGGCTGCTGACCCGCCATGTCCAAAGCACCATGCCGCCGATGGTCGAATACCGGCTGAGCGATCTGGGCCAACGCTTCGTCGAGCCGGTCGAGCTGTTGTACGGCTGGGGGCGCGACAATGCCGATGCGCTGGACCGGCTGGCGCCGCGTCCGCGTTCGCGCCGGGCCTGACCGCCGACTTGCCTCGAACCGGGATCGGGGCCAGTTTGCGGGGCGATGGAGAAAGCAGAGACATCCGACGATTATGCGCGCGGGCGACGCGACGGCCTGCGGCTGGCGCTGTCGATCCTGGAGGCGGAGGAGGCCAAGTGGGAGGCGCTGCTCGGCGAAAGCCCGTCGTGGCGAACCAATGCGACCCGCTCGATCCGGCACAAGGCCTATCAGGTCGCGCGCAAGCGGGTACAGACGGCGCTCAACCGGCTGCTCCCCAAAGGCGAGACCACCCTGCCGGTCGAGATCGCGACGATGATCGAGCGGGTCGGACTCTAGCTCGCGGGCTTGAGGACGGGTGGATATAGTGGGGACGCGGTTACCTTTGGGCAGCCCATGAGTTACACGGCACCATGGAACAACAAGCACTTGTTTTCGCGCTGATCGGTGTTCTGGGGATCGGCGCGCAGTGGATTGCGTGGCGTACGGGATGGCCCGCCATCGCGCTGATGCTGGCCGCCGGCGTCATCGCCGGGCCGATCACCGGCCTCATCATTCCCGAACATACCTTTGGCGATCTGCTGGAGCCGATGATCTCGGTGGCGGTCGCGCTGATCCTGTTCGAGGGAGGGCTAAGCCTCAATTTCCGCGAGTTGCGCAAGACGGAAGGGGCCGTCACGCGGTTGATGGCGATCGGCATCCCGCTGGGCTGGGTGCTGGGGTCGCTGGCCTGTTATTATGTCGCGGGGCTGGTATGGCCGGTGGCGATCCTGTTCGCCGGTATCCTCGTCGTGACGGGGCCGACCGTCGTCATCCCGCTGCTGCGCCAGAGCAATATCGCGGCCCGCCCGCGTGCGATCCTGAAATGGGAAGCGATCGTCAACGATCCGTTCGGTGCGCTGTGCGCCGTCATCACCTATGAATATCTGCGCCGCGTCGACGAGGGCGGTACGTTGGCCTCGGTCGTCATCGCGCTGCTGGGTGCCGCGGTGGTATCGGGGCTGATCGGCTATGGCATGGCGCGCGCCATCGCCTGGGCCTTTCCGCGCGGCCATGTGCCCGAATATCTCAAAGCCCCGGTGCTGCTGGTGGCGGTGATCGGCACCTTCGTCCTGTCCAACCTGATCCAGCAGGAAACCGGGCTGCTGGCGGTGACGGTCATGGGCATCGCGATCGCCAATATGCGCCTGGACTCGCTGCGCGACATTCATCCGTTCAAGGAGAATGTGACGGTCCTGCTGATCTCCGGCGTGTTCGTCCTGCTCTCCGCGTCACTGGATTTCGAGGTGCTGCGCCTGTTCGAGTGGCGCTTCGCCGCCTTCCTTCTCGCGCTGCTGTTCCTGGTGCGCCCGGCGACGGTGCTGATCGCGCTGGCCTTCAGCAAGCTGCCCTGGAACGAGCGGCTGCTGATCGCCTGGATCGCGCCGCGCGGTGTCGTCGCGGTGGCGGTATCCGGTCTGTTCGCGCTGCGCCTCGACCAGTTGGGCTATGGCAACGGCAATATCCTCGTCACCCTGTCCTTTGCGGTGGTGGTCGCGACGATCGTCGCGCATGGCTTCAGCATCCGCCATGTCGCGCGCTGGCTGAAGGTGACGGGGGCGACGCAGAAGGGGCTGCTGATCGTCGGCAGCACGTCGTGGAGCATCTCGCTTGCCCGCCAGATCCAGTCGCTGGGCCTGCCCGTGATGATCGTCGACACCAGCTGGCAGCGTCTGTCGGCTGCGCGCCAGGCGGGGATCGACACCTATCATGGCGAGATCCTGGCCGAGACGACCGAGGAGCGGCTCGACCTCACCCAGTTCCAGGTGCTGGTCGCGACGACCGAAAACGAGGCGTATAATGCGCTGGTCTGTAGCGAATTTGCGCATGATATCGGCCGGGACTCGGTCTATCAGCTGGGGGGCAGCGGCGACCATGAGGATCATCGCCGCCTGCCCGAAGCCCTTCGCGGCCGCGCGATGTTCACCGCCGGGCACGGTGTCGAGGACATTCTGCGGCGCGAGGCGGCGGGCTGGACCTTCCGCAAGACGCGGATCAGCGAGCAGTTCAAGTTCGACCATGCCCGGTCGATCCTGCCGGACGAGGCCGACATGCTGCTCGTGCTGCGCAAGGACGGCCTCATCCGCTTCTTCACCCATGCTGCCCGGCCGATGCCGCAAAATGGCGACATCGTCGTGTCCTATGGCCCCTCGCGCCATGGCGATCCGGACGCTAATCAGGTCTTTGAAACGGGAGAGGTCATCGCATGACGATACCGACAGGGAACATCAAGGCCGCGCGCGCCTTCGCGACGGTCCTGATCGGGCTGGGCATCACCGCCTGTCAGCCGAGCCACGAACCGGCCGCGAACGAAGCCGCCGAAGCCCCGGCCAATGTCGAGGCCGAGAGCAACATGGCCATGACGGGCAACGCTGCGGCGGCGGCGGAACCGGAAGAGAGCAAGAAGTCGATCATCCGTCCGGATGTCGAACCGTCGCCCACCCCGACACCGCCCGCCGAGCCGGTCGAACTGACCGTTCCCTTCCCGGCCAAGGGTGCCCAGCCCGATCCGGCGGGGATGGCCTTGCTCGACAGGCTGGTCGCCGATCCCGTGTTCGCGCTGGGCGGGCCGATCACCATCTGGGGGCATAGCGACTCCTCCGGCTCGGACGCGTCCAACCTGATCGCCTCGCGCAAGCGGGCCGAGGCGGCGCGGGACTATCTGGTCAAGAAGGGCGTCGCGGCGGAGCGGATCACCGTCATCGCGCTGGGCGAGGCACGGCCGATCGCCCCCAACCGCAAGCTCGACGGATCGGACGACCCCGAGGGGCGCGACAAGAACCGCCGGGTCGAGATCAAGGTGGACCTGCCCAGGGCCGCACCGGCGGCGGAGGGCGGCGATCCGTCCTGATCGGGGACCCGATCACCGTCGCGCCCCTGCTGGTCAATCGATCTTTCTGGTGTTCCGATCGATCAGCGCGGTCGCCTCTGCCGTTCCGGCTTCGCTGGTGATCTTGCCCGACCGGATGTCGTCGGCGATGGTCAGCAGGTGACCGCTGATGACCGTCCCGGTCTCCGCCTGCTCCTGAACCGCGATGCCGCCCTTCGTATCGGCCACCCGGCTCCAGGCCGCCCGCACGGCGGCCCAGTAATCCTTCGTCTTTACCCAATAATCGTCGGCCGCCTTCCCATCGAAGCCGTCGAAGCGTTCATAGGTATTGAGCACCGATTCCTGGACGATGGGGACGAGCCTGCCGTCCTTCAGGCCCATCTTCATATTGTCCTGCCAATGCACCCAGCCGGTCGGCGTCGGCTGGTGCCGGTTGATCGCGTAATAGCGGTCATAGACCGGGTGCCGAACGGCATCGCGGCGGGCCAATGGGCGCCAGGTCCAGTTGGATCGCCAGCGGCGGACACCGCCTTGCGTCTCGAACCGGCCCCATCCAGCATAACGCGGGCTGTCATCGACCTGATAGACGGTCTGCGACCAGCGCCCGGCGCGCATCCGTTCGGGTACGGCCTCCCACACCCATTGGCCCTGGCCCGCATAGACCAGCACGCGCGAGGGCTGGTAATCCCAGTCCTGTCGCCAATGCTTGATGACATGGGTCTCGCCGTCATGCTCGACGACCAGCAGATGCTGGAGCGCGATATGGTCGGGCGTGTCCTCGATCACGCGGACCACCTCGTTCCCGCCCGAGATCTTGCGGTCGAGGGGCGTGTAGCCCACCGCCCAGGGCGTCGTTTCCTGCATGTCGAAACGCACCTTATAGTGTCCGGCCATCGCCAGGATGTCGGCGCGATCGGCGGCCTTGGCGGCCTGTGCCTCGGCGGCGGTCTGTCGGAGCGGACCATCGGCCAGGGCGGGGACGGGCAGCAGCGCGAGCGCCGCGACGATCAGCATCGAACGGTTCTTCATCGGATAGCCCCTTTTCAGAAACGGAGGGTAAGGGAGGCGCTGGCGTTGCGGCCCGGCTGGGTGAAGGCGATGGGCGGCGCATCGGCGGCGCCCGCGGGCAGGGGGCGCGGCATGCCGAGGCCGCGAACGTCGGACCACCAGGCATAGGTGGCATTGGTCAGGTTGAAGATACCCGCGCGCAGCGTCAGCGCGTCCGTCACCCGGGCGAACAGCGTCGCGTCCAGGATCGTGAAGGCGGCGGGCCGGAAGCATTCCGAACCGCACAGGCCGGTCGTGTCCCGCGCCGCCTTGCGTGCGCTGTGCGTCATGATGACCTGACCGCCGAAGCGCCCTTGGTCCGGCTCGCGCCAGCCGATGCCCATCACCAGCTTGAGCGGATCGACGGTGGCGAGCGGCCTGCGGGTGTCGTTGGCGGCGATCTGTTCGCCCTCCGCATAGGACAGCGCGAGTTGCCCGGTCAGGCCGTTGCGCGCACGCCCCTCGAAACGCGCCTCCGCCCCCTTCACCTTGGCGCGGTCGAGATTGACGAACTGGTACAAGGCGGGATTGGCGGGCGTGAAATTGCCGCCCATGACCTCCTGGCTGATGAAGTCGCGATAATCGGAGCGGAAGACGCTGGCCGACAGGTCGATGGCCTCGCTGTTCAGGCGCAGCCCCGCCTCGACCGCCTCGCTGGTTTCCGGGCGCAGCTTCGGGTTGGGGATCGAGGTATAGCCGAAGGCCAGGTTCGAGAAGAACTGGTTGACCTGTCCCGGCTCGGGCGCACGGAAGCCGCGTGCATAGCTGGCGAACAGGCGCAGGGCGGGGGCGAGGGTCAGGACCGCGCCGATACGCGGGCTCAGCCGGTCCGCCGACTGAGCAGCGCCGACAAATCGGGGTAGCAGCGGATCGCGATCGGGCGACAGGCGATACCAGTCATAGCGCAGGGCAGGATGCAGTGTCAGCGGACCGATGCCGATCTCATCCCCGACAAAGGCCCCGGCCAGGGTGAAGTCGGTCGTCGGAAAGGCGCGCGTCGGAAAGGTCTCGCCCGCAGGGGGAACCGTGCCGTCGCGAACACCGCGCTGGCGCAGCACGCTGATATCCGCACCCGTCACCAGCCGGTGGGTGATCGGGCCGGTCGAAAAGCCCAGCCGTATCTCGCCCGATCCGCCATAGACCCGGTTCTCCAGCGTGTTGAGCCGGGTGCGGTCGGCCAGCGTCACCCGGTCCTCGGCGCTGAACTGGCGATTGTCCGCGTCCTGGACATAGGCCGCCGCGCGCGCGAACTGGACAAGCCCGGCCCCGTCATAGGTCCAGTCCAGCCCGGCGCGCCAGCGCTTGCCCGTATCGCGCGCCTGCAACCCCGCCACATTGCGGTTGATCCCGGTCAGCACGTCGGTTTCGATGCGGTTGTCGAGATACTCGCCGGTGGCGCGCAGTCGATGCCCGGGCGCGACGTTCCAGACCAGCTTGCCGAGCAGCGCATTGGCCCGGCCGTCCTGCGGGTTGGGTGCGGTCCGGGTGACGCCGGTGCCCTCGACATCGCCCTTGTTCTTCAGTTCGGAAAAGTCGCGCCGCGTATAGGCCAGCATCGCCGATACCGCGCCCGAGCGGCCCGCGACGACCCCCGACTGGGTGAATTCCTCGTCCGCCGAACCATATTGTGTCCGCAGCGAGCCGCCGAACGCCTTGTCGCCCAGGATGTCGGCGGGATCGCTGGTGGTGAAACTGACCGCTCCCGCCAGACCGTCGCTGCCGTACAGGGCGGAGGCAGGTCCCCGCAGAAACTCGACCGACTTGATCAGGCCCAGATCGACATAGTCGCCGCGCCCGACATCCTGCGCGCCGAAGCTGAAGCCATAGGGGACACGGACGCCATCGACCTGGATCAGGACGCGGTTGCCGCCGATGCCGCGAACGACGAAGCCCTCGTTCCCTGCGCGGCCCGTCGTGCCCATCGCCGCACCGAAGCGAGTCGGCGCCCGCCGGACGCTGATCCCCGGCTCGAAACGGACAAGGTCCTTGATGTCGGTCGCCAGTTCGTCCGCAATTTCCTCCGCCTTCTTAACCGAGACGGTCACCGGCGCATCCTGGGCCTGAATGGGGGCGCGGGTTGCGGTGACGACGACATCGCGCTGCTCGGTCGCGTCTTCCTCGCGCACAGGCTGTCCGAGCGCTGCCATGGCGGCCAGCGTCAAAAACATGAATCACCCCTTTAGATATTAACAATCATTCGCATTAAGCGATGGCGGGATTTTTGCGCAACGCTAAAATGCGAATGAGTATCATTATTCTTTGTGGATAGAGGATGTCAGGGGTATTCCGGCACAAGGCGGAGCGGGGCGGGGCTCCGCATCACATCGCTACGTTCTGGGCGCGCATAGCGGTGCGGCACGGAGCCTGGAATTGGCGTGCGCGTAGAGGCGTTATGACATGGGTTTGATCCACCCCTCCCAACCCCTCCCGCGAAGGGGACGGGCTTCGCGTGGATTCCCGGCAGTGTCGTCCAGCACCGGCCCGCCTTTCATTGCTCGGGAAAGGCGGGCTTCGGATCAAGCACGGGGTGAGGGCGGGGAGGGGCGCGCGATCACGCCAGCGTGAACATGCCCGCAAGCCCCTCGGCCTCCGCCGACGGTGCGATCCAGAGGCGGAAGGCGCCGGGTTCGGTGGTCGGTTTCAAGTCGCGGCCGGTGAAGGACAGGTCGGCGCGGGTGAGGGTGAAGGTCACCTCCTGTCGCGCGCCCGGCGCCAAGGTGACGCGGGTGAAGGCCTTCATCACGCGTACCGGCTGCGTCACGCTGGCCACGACGTCATGGATATAGAGCTGGACCACTTCGGTCGCGGTCATGCGGCCGTTGTTGGTGACGGTCGCGCGGATCGTCAGCGGGGTGTCGCCCATTGTCGGGCTGCTCAGGCGCAGGTCCGAATAGACCATCTTGCCATAGGTCAGGCCATGGCCGAACGGGAACAGGGCGCTGTTCGGATGGCCACGGAAGTGCGCCTTATAGGGTTGCAGCGCCCCCGGCGGGTTGGGGCGGCCCGTGCTGCGGTGCGCATAATAATAGGGCACCTGTCCGCTGGCGCGCGGGAAGGACACGGGCAGCCGTGCCGAGGGCGACACCGCGCCGAACAGGATATCGGCGATGGCGGGGCCGTCCTGCGAACCCAGGAACCACGTCACCAGCAGGGCGGGCGCCTTCGCCACCGCGCCGGTCAGCGCCAGCGCGCGCCCGGTGCGCAGCAGCACGACATAGGGCTTGCCGGTCGCGGCGATCGCCTCGACCAGCGCCTGTTGCTCGGCGGGCACGGTGATCTCGGTGCGGGACTGCGCCTCGCCGGACATGGTCTGCGTCTCGCCGATCGCGAGAACGACGATATCGGCCGCGCGCGCCGTGGCGACGGCACGCGCCACATCGCTGCCATCGTCCAGGGTCGCGCCGGGAAGCGTCTCGCGCACCGCCGTCACCAGATCGACGGCCTCGCGGTCGGTGCCATAGACGTTCCATGGCCCGATCAGGTCATGCCCGCCGCCTGCAAACGGCCCGATCAGCGCGATGGTCTTGCCGGAGCGGGGCAGGGGGAGCAGGTCGCCTTCGTTGCGGAGCATGACGATGCTCCGCGCCCCCGCCTCGCGCGCCAGCGCCAGTGTCTGGGGTGTGCGGATCCGCGTCTTCTCGCGTGCCGGGTCGATGCGGCGGAACGGGTCGTCGAACAGGCCGAGCGCAACCTTGAGCGCGAGCACACGGCGCACCGCCTCGTCCAGTCGGGCCAGCGGAACCTCGCCCTTCTCGACCAGATCGGGTAGATATTTAAGATACAGACCGCTCTGCATCGACATGTCGACCCCGGCCAGAAAGGCCAGTCGCGCCGCATCGCGTCCGTCCTTGGCGAAACCGTGCGCGATCAGTTCCTCGTCGCCGGTATAGTCGGAAACGACCAGTCCGCCGAACCCCCATTCCTGGCGCAGGACGGTATCCAGCAGCCATGGATTGCCGGTGGCGGGTATCCCCGACAGATCGTTGAACGAGGCCATCACGGTCGGCGCTCCGGCCGCGAACGCCGCCTGGAAGGGCGGGAAATAGATGTCGCGCAGCGTCCGTTCCGACACGTCGACGCTGTTATAGTCGAGCCCGGCCTCGCCTGCGCCATAAGCCACGAAATGCTTGGCGCAGGCCGCGACGGCATCCGGCGCGGCGAGGCCGCTGCCCTGAAAGCCCTCGACGCGCGCCGCCGCCATCAACCGGCCGAGCAACACGTCCTCGCCCGATCCCTCGACGCCGCGCCCCCAGCGCGCGTCTCGGGCGATGTCGACCATCGGCGCGAAGGTCCAGTCGATCCCCGACGCCGCTGCCTCTACCGCCGCCGCGCGGGCGGTACGGCGCGCGAGGTCGGGGTCGAAGCTGGCCGCCTCGGCCAGCGGCACCGGAAAGACGGTGCGCAGGCCGTGAATGACGTCGGCGGCGAATAGCAGCGGAATCTTCAGCCGCGATCGGCGCACCGCCTCGGTCTGCATCCGGCGCGCCATCTCCGCGCCATTGCCGTTGAACACGCCGGTCAGTTCACCCCGGCGCACCATGTGCAATTGCGTGTCGAAGCTCGATGCCGCGCCCGCCGGGTTGAGCGAGGTTGCCGCGCCCCCCGCCCAGGCGGCGGCGAGCAGATTGAGCTGCCCGGCCTTTTCGGCCAGCGTCATGCGCGGGATCAGCGCCTCGACCGTCGCGGGAAGCGGTCGTTCGCCGACCAGGGAGAGAAGCGCCCGTGCCGGGCTGGCCGACCATGCCAGCGCCGCGCCCGCCCCGGCCAGCCATGCGCGTCGTGAAATCCCCCGATCCTGCCCGTCCATCCTGCTCCCTTTCCATTTCATTTTCGTGCCGTCTACGCCGTCGCCCGGATCCTATTCCAGGCCGCCGTCCGGATTTCGTTACGCCGGCCAATCGACCGATTGATTGTCATGTCCGCTTCATGTAAGCGGTTTCTGTAAGCGGTTACAAGCCCGCGACACAGAGAGGATGCTTTCGCTGGCCATGCCGCCTGCCCGACCCGATTCTGCCCCGGCCGCCACTCCGGCGATGCGCGGTGCCCATGCGACGATCCATGACGTCGCGCGGGTGGCGGGCGTTTCGGTCGCGTCGGTGTCGCGGGTGTTCAACGGGCGTGACCATGTCCGCGCCGAGATGCGTCGCCGTGTCGAGGAAGCGGCGGCGCAACTGGGTTATGTCCCCCATGCCGGAGCACGCAGCCTGAGTATGGCGCGGACCGGCGCGATCGGCGTGGTGCTGCCCGACCTGCACGGCGAATTCTTCTCCGAATTGCTGCGCGGCATGGACCGCGAGGCGAGCGCGCGCCGACTGGGACTGTTGCTGACCGTGCTCCATGACGGGCGCGGGCTCGACACGCTGGCGGCGTTGCGCGGGCAGGTCGACGGCCTGGTGGTGATGGCCCCGGAACTCGACCCCGATGTCCTTGCCCGGTATATGCCGCGCGGGCTGGCGGCCGTATTCCTGGCCTGCGCGCCGCAGGTCGGCAGTCTGAACATGCGGATCGACAATCGCGCCGGCGCCGCCGCCGCCGTCGCGCATCTGGCGGCGGGCGGGGCGAAGCGGATCGTCCATATCTCCGGCCCGGCAGGCAATCTCGACGCGCAGGAGCGACGCGCAGGCGCTGAGGCCGCCGCCGCCGAGGCAGGTGCGACCCTGAGCGTGATCGAGGGCGACTTTCTGGAGGCCAGCGGCACCATGGTCGGCGAGCGCGTCGCGGCGGGAACGCTGGCGGCGGACGCGATCTTCGCGGCCAACGACATGATGGCGATCGGCGCGCTGGTGGCGCTGAAGCGCCACGGTGTCGCCGTGCCGGAACAGGTGGCGGTCGCCGGGTTCGACGACATTCCCTTGGCACGGCTGGTAAGCCCGGCGTTGACCAGCGTCGCGATCGACATCGCGGCGATGGGTGCGCGTGCCGTGGCGCAGCTGGCCGCGCAGATCGCGGGCGCGCGCGAAGCATCTTCGGGAGAGGCATCCACCGGGGCGGACGAGGTCATCGTCCCGCATCTGATGGTGCGTGAGACAACAAGAGAAACGGACAGGGGATAGGTTATGACACGGAACGCTTTCAGGCTGGCGCTCGCCGGGGCGACGATGCTGGCGGGGCTGGGCACCGCGACGATGTGGAGCGCGCCCGCTATGGCGCAGGCCGGGCAGGCGGCGCTGCGCGGCGTGATCCGCACCGCGCCCGACAATCCGTTGCAGGGCGTGACGCTGGTCGAGGTCGATACCGGCTTCCGCCGCACGGTCGTGCCCGGCGCGGACGGCAGCTATAATTTCCCGTCACTGCGGGCCGGTGCCTATCGGCTGGAAATCCGCCTTCAGAAGGGCACGCGCAATTCCGATCAGTTCACCCTGCGTGTCGGGCAGAATGCCGGGCTCGACCTCGACCTGACCACCGCCCCGGCACCGGCCCAGCCTGCACCGGGCGACAACACCGCCGGTGAGACCGCACCGCCCCCCGCCGAGGCGCAGCAGGGCGACATCATCGTCACCGGCAGCCGCATCCGCTCGCTGTCCGGCGGACAGGTGGGCATCAACATCACGCCGCGACTGATCGAGCAGTTGCCGCAGAACAGCCGCAACTTCCTGGCCTTCGCCGATCTGGCTCCCGGCGTGCGCTTCATCGAAAGCTCGGACGGCAGCTCGCGCATCCAGGGCGGCGCGCAAGGGTCGAACTCGGTCAACGTGTTCATCGACGGCGTCAGCCAGAAGGATTACGTCCTGCGCGGTGGCCTGACCGGCCAGGACAGCTCGCCCGGCAACCCGTTCCCGCAGCTCGCGATCGGCGAGTATCAGGTGCTGTCGTCCAACTACAAGGCGGAGCTGGATCAGGTCAGCTCGGTCGCGATCATCGCGGGCACCAAGTCGGGCACCAACGAATTCCACGGCGAGGGCTTTTTCGACTTCACCAACCAGAAGCTGCGCGACCGTCGCCCGACCGAAATCTATCCGAACAAGATCGCCAAGATCCCGTCGGAGGACAAGCAGTTCGGCGTCGCGCTGGGTGGTCCGATCGTCAAGGACGTCGCGCATTTCTTCGTCAGCTATGAGGGCAAGCGGCGGCAGGTGCCGATCGACATCCTGCCGACCAACGGCGTGGCGGTGTCCAGCCTGCCCGCCCAGTATCGCGACATCTTCGGCTCGTTCAATTCGAGCTTCCGCCAGGACCTGTATTTCGGCAAGATCGATCTCGAGCCGACCGACAAGGACCTGGTCGAGCTGACCGGCAAGTATCGCAACGAGACCGGCGTGCAGATCGGCAACGGCAATGCCGCCTTCTCCACACGCACCCTGAGCAAGGTGAACGAGAAGCGCGGGATGCTGCGCTGGCAGCATAGCGAGGACTCGTGGATCAACGACGTCCGCGTCTCCTATGAGGATGTCGCATGGTCGCCCCAGCCCGCCGAGAACGGCATCGGGCAGCAGTTCCGCACCACGACGCGCAACGGCAGCAGCGTGTCGACCTTCGACCTGTTCCGCACCGGCGCCGGGCTGGGCTTCCAGGACAAGGGGCAGAAGGGCTGGACCGTGCAGGACGATTTCACCTGGACCGGCGTCGAGAACCACACGTTCAAGGTTGGCGCGAAGGCGAAATGGGTGACGCTCAACTCGCTGGAGCAGAACCTCATCAACCCGCTCTATCTCTATGACACCACCCTGCCGTCGGCGAGCGGGTTCAACGACCAGATTCCCTACAGCCTGCAATTCGGTGCGAACGGGAGTCTCGGCGATCCGCGTATCCGCTCGAAGAACTTCCAGCTCGGCCTCTATGCACAGGACGATTGGGACGTGACCGACCGGCTGACGCTGAATATCGGCCTGCGCTGGGATTATGAGCGGACCCCGGCGTTCCTGAACTACGTGACCTCCGCCGAGAACGTCAACGCGGTGTCGCCTGCCAACTATCCGAACCTGGTCAACGCCGATTACAGGATCAGCGACTATATCTCGACCGGCAGCAACCGGAAGGCGTTCAAGGGCGCATGGCAGCCGCGCGTCGGCTTCACCTATCGCCTGGACGAACAGGGCCGGTTCGCGGTGTTCGGCGGCTATGGCCGGTCGTACGACCGCAACCAGTTCGACTTCCTGCAGCAGGAACTGTCGAACGGCCGCTTCCAGCGTCGCGAGTTCCTGTTCCAGGGCGCCGACACGATCAATCCGTGTACGCCGGGACCCAACTGCATTCCCTGGAACCCGATCTACCTGACCGATGCGGGTCGCCAGCAGCTGATCGGCAATGGCGGTCCGGGCGGGCGCGAGTTCCGCTTCATCAACAACGACCTGAAGGTTCCGTATTCGGACCAGTTCAGCCTGGGCGTTCGCGGGCGGTTCAACCCGGTCGAGCTGGAGGTCGGCTATACGCGGATCGTCAGCAAGGACGGGTTCGTCTATCTGCTCGGCACGCGCCGCCCCGACGGGTCGTTCTTCGCGCCGTCGCCGACCACGGGCGCGCCGCAGGCGCCGAACACCAGCTTCGCGCCCAGCGGGTACGGCGCGATCATCCTGGGCGACAACGGGCTGGAGACGCGGGCGGACTCGGCCTATGCCAAGCTGACCAAGGCCTATTCGGCCGCCTCGCCCTGGAGCATCGACGCCACCTATACCTTCACCGCGGCCGTCGATAACCGGCCGAACAACGACCAGTCCTCCTACTTCCTGCTCGATTTCCCCAAGGCCTCGGATTACCCGATGCTGCGCTCGGGCGTGGTTCCGCGGCACCGCTTCGTGGTGGCGGGCAGCGTCGACACGCCGCTGGGTGTGACGATGTCGGCGAAGTTCCAGATCGAGAGCCCGACCTTCCAGCGTGCGCTGCTCGACACGGCGACGCCGTATCAGCGGACGTTGGTGGGTTCGGAAGTGTTCGGGCTGGGCGATCGCTGGGGCCGTCGCCAGCTCGACCTGGCGTTCACCAAATATGTGCCGCTGAAGTTCATCAGCGACGCGACGCGCATCCGCTTCCGCGTCGACATCATCAACGCGATGAACGACCGCAACTATGTTGATTACAACAACGACCCGAGCGACACGACGCGGACCCTGGGCTCGCCAAGCATCTACCGGGAAAGGTCGACCTACAGCATCGGCGGCAATCCGCCGCGCACGGTGAAGCTGTCGGCAGGCTTCAACTTCTGATGCGTCCTCCACCGTCACCCCGGCCGATGTCGGGGTGACGGTACAGAATCGAGAATAACCGCATGACGTTCGATCGACGCGATATCCTGCGCGCCACGGCGCTGGGCGGGACGGGGTGGCTGGCCGGTTGCACCGCCGGGCCGCTCGCGCCGAAGCGGGCGCCGCTGCTGGCCTTCCCCGGAGAGTTGCCAAGGCTCGGCAGCACCCCGGCGAGCGCCAGCGACCCGCTGATGGACGATATCCAGCGTCGGACCGTCAGCTATTTCTGGAACACCACCGATCAGGTGACCGGGCTGGCCCCCGATCGCTGGCCGACCCCCAGCTTCGCCTCGATCGCGGCGGTCGGCTTTGCGCTGACCACCTATCCGATCGCGGCGACGCGCGGCTGGATCACGCGGGCCGCCGCCGCGCAGCGCACGCTGGCCACGCTGCGCTTCTTCGCGAACGCACCGCAGGGGCCGGACAAGGAGGGGATGACCGGCTATAAGGGCTTTTTCTACCACTTCCTCGGCGTCACCAAGGGACATCGCTTCGCCAGGACCGAGCTGTCGACGATCGACACCGCGCTGCTGCTGGGCGGCGTCCTGTTCGCGCAGAGCTGGTTCGACGACGAGGCGGACCCGGCCGAGCGGGAAATCCGTGCGCTCGCCGACCAGCTCTACCGCGCGGTCGAATGGGACTGGATCTCGCCGCGCAAGCCTTTCGTCTCGATGGGCTGGCATCCCGAAAGCGGCTTCATCGGCTCCGACTGGAACATCTATAACGAAAGCCTGATCCTCTACGTCCTGGCGCTGGGCTCGCCGACCCATGCGCTGCCGCCGACGACATGGGACGCATGGACCGCCAAGTTCGACCCGTCCTGGGACGAGAAATACGACAATCCCTTCACCGCCTTCCCGCCGTTGTTCGGGCATCAGTACAGTCAGGTGTGGATCGACTTTCGCGGGCTGATGGACACCTATTCCAAACGGCGCGGTTTCGATTATTTCGAGAATAGCCGCCGCGCGACCTATGCGCAGCGCCGCTATGCAATCAACAATCCGGCGGGCTGGCGCGGCTATGGCGAGAATGTCTGGGGGCTGACCGCGTGCGACGGGCCGGGGGATTTCGTGCGCGAGATCAACGGGCGCAAGCGCGAATTCTTCTCCTATTCGGCGCGCGGCCCCGGCGACCGCGACGACGGCACGATCGCAGCCACCGCCGCGCTGGGCTCGGTGGCCTTCGCGCCCGAGATCGTGCTGCCCGCCGCGCGTGCGATGTATTCCACCTATGGCACCGCGATCTACGACCGCTACGGCTTTCGCGACAGCTTCAATCCGACGCTGACCCTGACCGACGTCAAGCTGCAGCATGGCAAGGTGGTGCCCTATATCGGCTGGGTCGCGGACGACTTCCTCGGCATCGACCAGGGGCCGATCGCGTGCATGATCGAAAACTGGCGCAGCGGCCTGATCTGGAAGACGATGCAGAAGAACCCCTATATCCGCGCCGGGCTGGAACGCGCCGGGTTCAAGGGCGGCTGGCTAACACCGGCATAGCTGATATTTTTCTGGCAGCAGCAGGGCGCCCTGATCACGCTGTCCCCGCCCTCCACCTTCGACGGTGTTGACCGATCGGCACGTCACCGCCGAATCCCGCGAAGGCATTGGCATGTCCATCCGGTCAGACGGGTTGCTTTATCTCTGGCCTGGCTTGGGTTAGGCCATTGCCCGACAGGGTGGCAGCAAGCGCATGACGGCTTTCTGATCAACAGCCGGGGGCGGAAGACAAATGGACTTTGGCAAGGACGACGGCGGACCGCCCGGGCATGGCCCCATGATGATGGAGCGGGTGCGTGCCCATGACTGGGCCGCGACATCGGTCGGCGCCTTGGCGGACTGGCCGCAAAGTCTTTGCACCGCTGTCGACATCATGCTCCACGCCGGTCAGGCGATGTGCCTGATCTGGGGGGCTGATCGGATCCAGATCTACAATGATGAATATGCTCGGATTTTGGGCGGCCGTCACCCCGAGGCCCTGGGGCTGTCGGCGGCCGGGACATGGCGCGAGCGATGGGACGTGCTCCACCCGTTGATCGACCGCGCCTTTGCCGGCGAGCGTGTCGCCATTCGTGACCAGCCGATCACCATGACCCGGCACGGCATCGACGAGCAAAGCTGGTGGAATTTCGCCTATTCGCCGGTTCATGATGAAAGCGGGCGAATCGCGGGACTGTTGAACATCTGTTCGGACAGTACCGAGCGGGTTCGCGCCCTTCGCGATCGGGACAGGGCGTTCGAGAATCTGCGGGAACGCGAATCCTTCACCGGCAGCGTCCTCGCCAGTTCGACCGATTGCATCAAGGTCCTCGATCTCGATGGCAAGCTGGCCTTCATGAGCGATGGCGGACAGCGGGTGATGGAGGTCAGCGACTTCAACGCCATCCTTGGCTGTCCGTGGCCGGATTTCTGGACGGGCGACGGCCATCGGGAGGCCAGGGCTGCCCTTGAGGCCGCGCGGGCGGGCCAGTCCTCCAGCTTCATCGGGCGCGCCAGCACCATGAAGGGCAACTGGAAATGGTGGCACGTGGCGGTCAGCCCCATATTCGACGCCGATGGGCGTTGGGACCGTATCCTGTCGGTCTCGCGCGACATCACCGATCTGCGTGAGAGCGAGGAAGAGCGCGACCGCTTCGTCCGGCTGGTGGAGAACAGCACCGACTTCGTGGCGATGGCCCATCTCGACGGGCGCATATTCTTCATGAACGACGCTGCCCGCAGCATCGTCGGACTGGAGGATGTGGACTATACATCGCTTTCGATCGCCGATTTCTTCCTGCCCGACGCCCTGGAAATCGTGATGCAGGACGCTCTTCCGGCCGTTGCGGAGCGGGGAAGCTGGTCGGGTGACGTGCTCTTCCGGCATTTCGGGACCGGCGAACTGATCCCGATGCTCTATTCGGTTTTCCCCATTACCGATGCGAGCGGCGAAATGGTCGGATACGGGACGGTCACCCGTGACATTCGCGAGCGCAAGCAGGCCGAGGAGGATATGCGATACCTCAACGGCGAACTGGCCCATCGCCTGAAGAACGTCCTGTCCGTCATCCAGTCGGTCGCGCAGCAGACGCTGCGCAATTCGCCCGACACCCAAACCGCCGCAAACGCCCTGTCGGCGCGCCTCGTCGCGCTGGGCGGCGCGACGGACATCCTGACCGGCAAGTCGTGGCGATCCGCCGACCTGCGCGAATTGGCGGAGCGCACGCTCGCCCCGCATGGCGGCATCGGCGAGCGGATCATCATCGACGGTCCGCCGATCGTCCTGCAACCCGAAGCCAGCATGGCCTTTGCCCTGGCGCTGCACGAGCTGGCGACGAACGCAGCCAAATATGGCGCCCTCTCCAACGATACGGGTATCGCGACGCTGCATTGGTCGGTGGACGGGGTGGACGACGACGCGCGGCTGTCCGTGCAATGGTCGGAGCGTGGCGGCCCGCCCGTCACCCCGCCGCGATGCAAAGGCTTCGGTTCCGTTCTGATCGAACGGTCGCTGCGGTCCTATTTCAAGGAATTGTCCGCGACCGATTACCGTCCCGAGGGACTGATGCTGAAGCTGAGGGGGCGCCTGGCGGACGCCGCCCTCTGATGCGGGACGCAGGCGAGGATCAGGCTATGCCGGTCGCGCAGACCATGATCCTCCCCCTAGCGCGCGGGCCAGTGCGACGGTGGCGGTCAGGCGTCGGGTCTGCAGCGACAGGGCGCTTTGCTGGTCGCGGAGCAGGCTTTCCTGGGCGGTGGCGACATCCAGATAGGTGGCCGCGCCCTTGATATAGCGATCCAGCGCGATGGCACTGGTGCTGGCGGCGGATCGGACCGCCTGATCCTGTGCGGCCTGCGCCTCGTCGAGATGACGCAACGTGGCCAGGGCATCCTCGATGTCCTGGAATGCTCCCAGGGCACGGACTCGATAGTCGGCGGCGGCGGCATCCCAGTCCGCCCGCGCGGCGGCGACATCGGCGCGCCGCTTGCCGCCGTCGAAAAGGTTGAGGATCGCGCCCGGTCCGATCGCCCAGAATATGTTCGGGGCCGCGACCAGCCCGGCCAGCGCCGTGCCCTGGAATCCGCCTGTGCCGCCCAGCGTGATCTGGGGAAAGAACGCCGCCTTGGCGACGCCGATCCGCGCATTGGCCGCCGCCATGCGCCGCTCGGCCGCCGCGATATCGGGGCGCTTGGCGAGCAGGGTCGAGGGGACGCCGACCGGAATGCTCGGCAGGTGGAGCGGGGTATCGCGTTCCGGGATGGAAAACACCGAGGCGGGCTGGCCGACCAGGCTGGCGATCGCATGTTCGGTCAGGGCGCGATCGGCCTGCAATGCGGCATATTGCGCCCGGGCTTCGCCGAGCAGCGCGCCCGCCCGGCCGACATCCATGCCCGTCGCGATGCCGCCGCGGAAGCGGTTGCGGGTCAGGGCGTCGGCCTTGGCGAGGGCATCGATCGTCTGGGTGAGCAGCGCCAGTTGCTGGTCCTGCCCCCGCAGGCGCACGAAGTCGGCCGCCAATTGCCCCTGAAGCGCCAGCTTGACCGCCGCCATATCGTCGCGGCTGGCCTCGGCGAGCGCGCGGCCGGAGGCGACCGAGTTGCGCACGCGCCCCCACAGGTCGGCCTCATAGGATATGTCGCCGCCCAGCGTCGCGGCGGTGTAAAAATCCGGCTGCGAACCGCCGCGCAAGGGGCGCTCGTCCGACTGTCGGTTGCGGAGGACGCCCGGTGTCAGTTCGACACGGGGAAACAGCCCGGAACGCGCGCCCGCCAGGGTGGCGCGGGCCATGTCATAGCGGGCCAGCGCCCCCGCCAGCGTCGGATTGTCGCTGTCGATTCGCGCCTCCAGCCGGTCGAGCAGCGGATCGCCGAAGCCGGTCCACCAGGCGGCGGGCAGCGCGGTGGCGGCGGTCGCATCGACGGGCTTCCACACCGCGTCCCCGGCGGTCGGCATCTCCTTGAACGCGGCCGGGGCGGGCAGGGCTGGCGGGCGATAGGCGGGGGCCATCGAGCATCCGCCCAGCAGCGCCAGCGCGGCACCGGCGAGCCAGCGGGTCAGGGGCTTAGCCATGATGGTTCTGCCCGACGCGGACCAGTTCGCCCTGCGCCAGCGAGTCCGGCGGGTTGTCGACGATCTGTTCGCCGGGCGTGATGCCGGACAGGACTTGTACGGTCGGGCCATTGTCCTGCCCGATATGGACCTGATGCATCACGACATGGCCGCGCGGATCGACGGTGGCGACCTGAGCCCCGCCCGCGCCGAACAGGATGGCGCTGGACGGCACCTGTGCCGCGCCCGGCTGTCCGGGCAGATCGAACCGCGCCTGGGCATAGCCGCCGGGTTTCAGCAGGCCGTCGGGATTGTCGGCGAGCAACTGGACCCGGAACGCGCCGGACTGGGGATCGACCGCGCTCGACAGGCCCGCGACCGTCGCGGTGAAGCGGCGGCCCGGAAAGGCGGGGACGGTCAGCGTCGCGGTCATGCCCGGCTTGATCGTGGCCGACAGCGACTGCGGGACGTTGACATAGACCCTGATCCGATGCGTGTCGGCGACGCCGAACATCGGTGCCTGGGCGGCGGCACCGGGACCGACGAGATCGCCGACCTCGGCATTGCGCGCCGTGACGACACCGGCAAAGGGTGCCCGGACCACGGCATAGCGCTTCATCGCCTCCAGCCGCGACAGGGCGGCGCGCGCTTCGGCGACGCCCGCCGTCTTGACCGCGAGATCGCCGTTCTTCTCGTCGACCTCCTGCTTGGACACCGAGGAGGTGGTCAGCAGGTCGCTCCAGCGCGCCGCCGTACTGCGCGCCAGCTTTTCATGCGCAACGGCACTGGCGAGCGCAGCGCGCGCCTGGCCGATCTGCTGGTCGAGTTCGGGCGTGTCGATGACCCCCAGCGCCTGTCCGGCCGCGACATGCGCGCCGATGTCCTGCGACCAGCTGCGCACATAGCCGCCGACACGGGGGAAAAGCCGCGCGGCTTCCCAGGCCTCCAGCGTGGCGGGCAGGTCCAGCGCTTCGCTCGCCGCGCCACGCTGGACGGGGATCAGGTGGACGGTCGGGATGGCGTTGGTGGCGGACCAGCTGGCCGCCGCCGCGACGTCATGGCCTCGGGTCAGGGTTCCCACGCCCACGGTCCCGATCGCCAGCACGGCGGCGGCAAGACCTGCGATCTTCAGGCCCTTGGGGCTGGGCGTGTCGGCCGACACAGCGGGGGCCGGGGCGGCGTCATGCATGGATGGCTTCTCCGTTGGGCATAAGGGGGGTGGGCGCGGTCGCCTTCTGGCGGCGATGCGCGATGGCGAAGACGACGGGAACGAAGACGAGCGTGGCGAGCGTGGCGCAGAGCAGCCCGCCGATCACGGCACGGCCGAGCGGCGCATTCTGCTCGCCGCCTTCGCCCAGGCCCAGCGCCATGGGGGCCATGCCGATCATCATCGACAATGCGGTCATCAGGACCGGGCGGAAGCGGGTGGCCCCGGCTTCCATCGCGGCCTGGATCGCATCGCCGCAGGCGGCCAGCCGTTCGCGGGCGAAGCTTACAACCAGCACGCTGTTCGCGGTCGCCACGCCCATGCACATGATCGCGCCGGTCAGGGCGGGCACGCTGAGCGGCGTATGCGTCGCGAACAGCATCCACACGATCCCGGCGAGCGCGGCGGGCAGGGCGGAGACGATCACCAGCGGATCGATCCAGCTCTGGAAGTTCACGACGATCAGCAGGTAGATCAGGATGACCGCACCCGCGAGGCCGAGGATCAGGCCGGTGAAGGCGGTGTTCATCGTCTCCACCTGTCCGCGCATCGCGACCGTCGCGCCCTTGGGCAACTGGCTCTTGGTCTGGGCCAGCACCCGGTTGATGTCGGCGGCGACCGCGCCCAGATCGCGGCCCTGCGGCGTCGCATAGACGTCGAACACCGGCTGCACCGCATAATGCGACACCAGCGCGGGGCTGGGTTCGCGGTGCAGCGTGCCCAGCGCCTGCAGCGTCTGGAAGCTGCCGGGCGCGCTGCCGGTGATCGGCAGGTTGTCGAGCTGCTCGATGGTGCTGGCGCGATATTGCGGCGACTGCACCACGATCGGATAGGACACGCCGTTCTTGGGGTTGAGCCAGAAGGTCGGCGCGACCTGAGAGCTGCCCGCGAGATTGACCGACAGGCTGCGGGTCACGTCATTCTCGGTGATCCCCAGGCGGCTCGCCTGGGCGCGGTCCACGTCGACCGCATATTCGGGATAGTTGGACGCCTGTTGCAGGCGGACATCGGCCAGCCCCGGCACCTTCGACAGCCGGGCGACCAGCATCCGGGCATAGGCTTCGTTCCCCTTCGTGTCAGGCCCGGCGACCTGCACGTCGATGGGGGCGGGCGAACCGAAGTTCAGGATCTGGCTGACGATATCGGCGGGCAGGAAGGCGAAGGACGAGCCGGGGAAGTCGCGGGGCAGCTGTTCGCGCAGCGCCTTGACGAAATCGGGCGTCGGGCGGTGGTCTTCCTTCAGCGTGACCAGGATGTCGCCGTCCTGCGGGCCGACGCCGCCGGTGTTGGAATAGGCGCGGTTGATGCCGCTGACCGGCAGGCCGATATTGTCGACGATGGTGTCGAGCTGGTCGGCGGGAATGACCTGGCGGATGCGGTTTTCGATATGGTCGAACAGCGCCGCCGTCTCCTCGATCCGGGTGCCGACGGGCGCGCGGACGTGCAGGCTGATCTGGCCCGCATCGACCGCGGGAAAGAAGTTGCGGCCGAGCATCGGCACCAGCGCGAACGACATCAGCACCACGATCATGAAGCCGATGACGAAGGGCCGCCGCCGGGCGAGCGCGAAGGCGAGCAGGCCGGTGTAATAGCGGCGCACCGCCTCGAACCGACGCTCGAAGCCATGCTGGAATCGGCGCAGCGGGTTGCGGCTCTCCGGGCGTCCGGCCTGCGCGTCGTGGCTGACCATCACCTCGGCGGTGTGGGAACTGGCATGATCGCGCAGCAGGTAATTGCCCATGGTCGGCACCAAGGTGCGCGACAGGACGAACGAGGCGATCATCGCGAACACCACCGCCATCGCCATCGGCGCGAACAGGAAGCCCGCGACGCCCGGCAGGAAGAACATCGGTACGAAGGCGATGCAGATGCACAGCAGCGAGACGAAGGCCGGGCCGACGATCTGCTTCGCGCCGTCCAGGATCGCGTCGCGCACCGACTTGCCCTGCTCCAGGTGCCAGTTGATATTCTCGATCGTGACGGTCGCGTCGTCGACCAGGATACCGACCGCCAGCGCCAGGCCGCCCAGCGTCATGATGTTGAGCGTCTGCCCGGCGAGCGCCAGCCCGGCGATGGCGGCCAGGATGGCGAGCGGGATCGAGGCGGCGATGATGACCGTCGATCGCCACGATCCCAGGAACAGCAGGATCATCAGGCTGGTCAGCGCGGCGGCGATCACGCCTTCGCGCATCACGCCCGACACGGCCGCCTTCACGAACACCGACTGGTCGGACAGCGGCTTGACGCTCAGGCCCGGCGGCAGCGTCGCCTCCAGCCTGGGCATCAGCGCCTTGACCTGATCGACGATCGCGATGGTCGAGGCCGACCCGCTCTTCAGTACCGTCATCAGGACCGAGCGTGCGCCATCGACGCGCACCTCGTTGCGCTGCGGCGGCGAGCCGTCGCGGACATGCGCCACGTCGCGCATCAGCACGGTCGTCCCGTCGATCGTCCTGATCGGCAGGTCGTTGAGATCGTCGATCGCGTCGGGACTGTTGTTCAGGCGGAGATTATATTCATACTGGCCGATCTTGGCGGTGCCCGCAGGCACGATCTGGTTCTGCTGCGCCAGCGCGTTGGCGACGTCGGTCGCCGACAGCCGGTGCGCCTGAAGCGCGGCGGGATCGAGGTCGATCTGGATCTGGCGCTCCTTGCCGCCATAAGGCGAGGGGATCGCCGCCCCCTGCACCGAGGCCAGCGCGGGGCGGATCATGTTCTGGCCGAGGTCGTAAATCTTCTGTTCGGACAGGCCCTTGCCCGAAAGCGCAAGTTGCAGGATCGGCACGGTCGAGGCGTTGTAGTTCAGGATCAGCGGCGGGGTGATGCCCGGCGGCATCTGCTTCAGCACGGTCTGCGAGGCCGACGTCACCTGCGCGGTGGCGGTGCGGATATCGACGCCCGGGCGGAAGAAGATCTTCACGATGCCCACGCCCGACAGCGACTGGCTTTCGATATGGTCGATGTCGCCGACGGTCGCGGACAGCGACCGCTCGTAATAATAGATCACCCGCCCCGACATGTCGCGCGGCGGCAGGCCGCGATAGGTCCATACCGCCGCGATCACGGGAATGCGGATGTCGGGGAAGATGTCGGTCGGTGTCTCGACCGCCGCGATCCCGCCCCCCAGCACGATCAGGATCGCGAGGACGACGAAGGTATAGGGTTTGCTGAGGGCGAGCTTGACGAGCTGAAGCATGGGCGTCCCGGTGACCGTCAGGGATGGGCGGTGTCGGCGACGGCGCGGGGATCGAGGGGTTGGGGAACCCGCAGTCCGTCGTCGACGGGGGGCTCCATCGCGCCATATGCGGGCGCAGACGACTTAAATGAATTTCACGCCGGTCGGGGCAGCGCGATGCGCACGCACAGGCCCGGCGCGGCATCCGACAGGCTGAGGCGGAAGCCATGCAGGTGCAGGATCGCCACGACCAGGCTGAGGCCCAGGCCGCTGCCCGGAATGTCCTGCATGCCCTGTCCCCGATGGAACCGGCGCAGCACCGCATCACGTTCGTCGGCCGCGATGCCGGGGCCGTCGTCACGAACCTCGATCGCGCGTCCTTGCGCGTCCTCGACCAGGGCGATCGCGACGCGACCGCCGGGGCGGCCGAACTTGATGGCATTGTCGAGCAGGTTGCTCAGCGCCTCGAACAACAGCTTGTCGTCGCCATTCACCGACCATGATCGCGTCGCGACCGACAGGGTGATGCCGCCATCCTCGGCCAGCGGTTCGTAGAGATCGGCCACCTGTGTGACGAGGGTGCCCAGATCGACGGTGCGGAACCCGGCACGGCGCCGCCCCGCCTCCAGCTCGGAAATACGCAGCAAGGCGGCGAACCGCTCCAGCACCAGATCGAGGTCGGCAGTCGCCTGTCGGATGCCCGTCGTCACCTCGACCGTGTCCTGCGGCCGATGCTGCAAGGCGTTCAGCGTGGCGCGGACGCGGGTGAGGGGGGTGCGCAGGTCGTGCGCGATGGCATCGGTCGCGCCCTTGACCTGGGCGACGACACGACCGACCTCTTCGACCGTCGCATTCACCGTCGTCGCGAACTGGTCCAGCTCGTCATGCCGTCCCGCGATCGGCATCCTGACAGAGAAGTCGCCCGCCGCGATCTCCCGGCTGGCGCGTTGCAGCGCCCGGACCCGGCGGAGCGGTGCCCGGCTGAACCAGATCGCGGCGGTCGTGACGCATAACAGGGTCAGCAGGCCGCTGACGATCAATGTTTCCAGGATCGTGCGGCGCAGGTCACGCAGCAGGCTGATGTCGCGCCCGACCAGCAGCGTCTCCCCCTCGCGGGTGCGCAGCGCGACCAGCCGCAACGGGCCGCGAGATCCGCCGTCGACATCGACGGGCAGGCCGGGCGGCAGGGGGCGCGACAGGCGGATATTGCCGACGACCGGGGTGCCGTCGGCCGCGATCAGCGACAGATAGTTGAAACCGGCACGGTCGCGCCGCAGCTCGTACCGGATACGATCGGGCAACTGGTCGGCGGGGACCTGCAACAGGCGCTGCGCGGCGGCATGAAGGATCCGATCGCTGCGTGCGGTCAGGTCGCGGGCGGTGGCGACATAGACGACGCCCAGCATCGCGATCAGCCCGACGACGAACACCGCCCCCAGCATGGCCGAAAGCCGGAACGTGCTGATCCGGATGATATCGCGCCAGCGCAGCGGCGAGTCAGCCCTCGAAGAGATATCCCTCTCCCTTCACCGTCAGGATCGGGGACGGTCGGCCCGGCCGGTCGATCTTCTTGCGCAGCCGGGCGATATGGACGCTGATGAGATTGGCACCCGGATCGAAATAATAGCCCCAGACCCGCTCGAAGATGATCCGTCGGGTCATGACCTCGCCCTGGTTGCGCATCAGGAATTCGAGCAGGCGGAACTCCATGTGGAGCAGCCGGACCGGCTCGCCGTCGACCTTGACCGTGCGGCGGACCAGGTCGCATTCGATCCCCCCTCCGCGCAGCACCACCGCCTCGGCCTGTTCGCGCCGCCGGAGCAGCACCTCGACCCGCATCGCCATCTCGGCGAAGTCGAACGGCTTGGTCAGATAGTCGTCGCCCCCTGCGCGCAGCCCCGCGATCCGCTCGTCCACGTCGCTCAGGGCGCTAAGCATCAGGACGGGAATGGTGATATGCCGTTCGCGAAGCCGGGCGACCAGCGTCAGGCCGTCCAGTCCGGGCAGCATCCGGTCCAGCGTGATCGCGTCGAAGGCTTCACGGGTGGCCAGGTCCAGCCCGCTATCGCCATCGGCCGCCCGGCTGGCGCTATGCCCGTGCCGATCCAGTTCGGCCATGATGGCCGCAGCGGTGGCGTCGTCGTCTTCGATGACCAGAATGGCTGCCATGGCGCATGGCATAACCCCACAGCCGCGACATGGCCAAGGCGCATCGCCGCAGGTGAAATTCATTTAAGTCGGCAGTCGCGGCCTTTGGAGCGACAGGCATCCCTCTCATGGACTCGGTTCAGAAGGGATTCGAATGCGCCGCTCCCGAACATGGATGATCGTTATCCCGCTCGGCCTGATCGCTTGTCCTGCCATGGCCTCGCAGAACGAGAGGGACATGAGCAACGACTGTTTCGACGTGGCGGCCCCCATGGCAGAGGCGACGCCCTGTTTCGAACCCGGCCGTCACACCCGGCCCCATCATGCTCGCCCCCGTCACGCTCGCCATGGTGGCAACGCAACCGGCCTGGCCCCGACGAAAAGCGATACGGCAGGTAGCGATGGGCGGGCGAACCCGTCCCAATAGCCATTGAGCGGGGGTGCGCCCCTTGGCGGCGTAAAGTGAAATAGCGACGCCGACAGAAGGAGTTATGATCGACTTTCCATAAACCTGCCCTTTACGTTCTGCCGATAGGGCGAACGGATGGACTGCCGATTCTCCTGTCATGGAATGTCTCGACGACGGCATCGCACGTCACGTTTCCCGGCATCCGCCCTTCTCGCCAGACTTGCCGCCGATCGGCGCGGAAACGTCATGCTGTTATGGGCGTTTTTCCTCATCCCGCTGGTGGCCCTTGTGGGATCGGGGATCGACCTGGGCACCGAATATGTGGCGCGCAAGCAGATGCAGATCGCGTGCGATGCCGCGGTGCTGGCCGGTCGGCGCGCGATGACCAGCGGAACCGTCGATGACGGCGTGCGGACCGAGGCGGCCAAATTCTTCAACTTCAATTTTCAACAGGGCATGTTCGGATCGAAGCCGTTCGCGCCCTCCATCTCCAGCGCCACGACGTCGAAGACGACGGTCGTCATCAATGCCGCGACCACGATCCCGACATCGCTGATGCGGATATTCGGCTTCGCCGAGCTGCCGGTGAGCGTCAGCTGCAACGCCGCCCAGGATTTCGTGAACACGGATATCGTCTTCGTGCTGGATACGACCGGCTCGATGCGGGACAAGGCGACGCCCAGCGACTCCCAGACCAAGATCGAGGCGCTGCGTTCGGCCGTGCTGGCGCTATATAATCAGCTGGCGCCGGTTCAGAAACAGCTGGAGGCGTCCGGCATGCGTCTTCGCTATGGCGTCGTTCCCTATGCCAGCGCCGTGAATATCGGCAAAGCGATCCTGGCGGCCAATCCCAATTACATGCTGTCCGGCCCATGGACCTATCAATCCCGGCAGGTCGTGACCGCGAGGATGAGTTCAGACTATTGCGACTATTACTACGGCAGCTACGATTCCTGGACCCGTCGCTGCACCTATTTCCAGTATCTTCCCCGGACGTTCGACACCTCGCGATATGTGTCGGGGGCAAGCGTCAATGTGGCGGACCTGATCGGCACGGCCGATGACAGCGGCGATACGCCGGTCCAAACCACGCCCAAAAACGTCACTTGGGCGGGATGTGTTGAAGAGCGGCAGACGGTGCGCATGGGGGCGAACGATACGGCAATTCCGGTCGGGGCCACCGATCTCAATATCGATCTGATACCGAACAGTACGGAAACCAAATGGAAGCCCTATTGGCCGGAAGTGGAATATACCAGTTACAGGTTGCGTTCCTATAGCAATCGCTTCAAGCCGCAAGTTGCTTGCCCGTCTCCGGCCGCGTCCATGCAGGGATGGACGCTGGATGACTTGAACAGGTATCTCAACACCCTGGTCCCGGACGGCGGCACCTATCACGACAATGGGATGATGTGGGGCGCGCGCTGGGCTTCGTCCGGCGGAATTTTCGGCAGCAAGAATCCGGAAAAATACAACATGATGCCTGTCAAGAAGTACATCATCTTCATGACGGACGGACTGTTCGATACCGGCTATGCTGGCCTCTATTCGTCCTATGGAGTCGAGCGGCTCGATGGTCGCGTCACACCCGGTGGCGACTATTCCGACGAAGCCGATCAGCTTGCCCGCCACAAGCAGCGCTTCAATCTGCTGTGCTCGCAGGCCAAGTCCATGGGATACTCCATTTGGGTGATCGGCTTCGCCACGTCGCTCGATGCGTCGCTGACCAACTGTGCGAGCACGCCCAGCCAGGCGTCCACCTCGTCAAACCAGGCGGCATTGATCGAGCGTTTCGTTGAAATCGGCAAGAATATCGGCGCCTTGAGGCTGACCCAATGAGGGCGGGACGGGGCGGCGTGCTGCGCCGGATCGCCCGCGATCGCCGCGGCGCCTCGGTCGTCGAGTTCGCCCTGATCTCGGTGCCCGCCATCGTGATCATGTGCGGCCTGTTCGACCTGGGCTACCGCCAATATGCCGCGACGCAGGTCCAGGATGCGCTGGACCGTGCGGCCCGGCGGGTCACGATCGGGACCGATACGACGTCTGCGCAGTTGACCGCGATGGTTTCCGACAGCGTCAAGGCGATTTCGCGGGACGCCGATGTCATCGTCGTTCCCACCAGCTACGGCAAATTCCAGCAGGTGGCCAAGCCCGAACCGATCACCACCGACACGCCGCCGCTGGGCCAGTATAATGCCGGGGACTGTTTCCTCGACATCAATGGCAACGGCGTCTGGGATGCCGATGGCGCACGGGCGGGGACGGGTGGTTCCGACGATGTGGTGCTGTACACCGCGACGGTGACCTATCCCGAGATCGTGCCGATGAGCCGATTGATCGGATGGAGCGCGATGACCAGGCTGACCGCCACGACGATGTTGAAAAACCAGCCCTATGCCTCGCAGGCCGAGCCGGTGACCCGATGCCGGTAGGGTGCCTTGCCAGGCGGCTCAGATGTGTGGCGGGCAATCGACGCGGCGTGGCGATGATCGAATTTGCACTTGCCGCGCCGGTGATCCTGTTCGTCGGCCTGGGCGGGGTCGAGATCGGCAACTACGTCACCGCGAACCTGCGGATTTCGCAGATCGCGATGGCGGTCGCCGATAACGCCGGTCGGGTCCGCACCTCGATCGACGAGGCCGATGTGACGGAGATCATGATCGGCGCCATGAAGATGGGCGAGCCGCTCTCCCTGGCGTCCAGGGGGCGGATCATCCTGTCCGACCTCGAGCAGCGGACGTCGACCACCGGAATGGGGGGCAAGGGGCCGGTCTCGGCCAGCAACCCCAACGGCTACCGCCAATGGTTCCGGTGGCAGCGTTGCGCCGGTGCGCTGGCGGCACCGTCATCGATCGGTGGTCCGATGAACGGTGCCGGTGCCCCGATCACCAATCTGGACGACAAGACGAATGACGATCATGGCGCGGTGGAAACCGCGTCGACCATCGACGGCGTCGGCACGTCCGGACGCCAGATCGCCGCTGCGGGCGGCACGGCCGTGATGGTGGTCGAGGTCGTCTATGATTACCAGCCCGTCGCGCCGGTCAGCCTGATCACCGCCGCGTTCGGCGAGCTGAGGATCAAGCGCGTCATCGCCTTCAATGTCCGCGAGAGAAACAGCTATTCCCTGCGCAACGACGGCAAGCTGACCGGCGTCAAGCGCGCGGACTGCCAGATCTATGGCGCGGCGGCTCCGATGGTCTGAACGGCGCGCCAGCCGCCCAGGCCGAAGACCTAGGCGGCGTGTCGGGTGGATCGCGGCGCCCCGACGCCATGGTCCGGCGTCATCAATCCGGGCCTGCCCAGCAGATAGCCCTGTGCTTCGTTGCATCCCTCCGCGCGAAGGAATTCGAGTTGCGAAGGCGTCTCCACGCCCTCGGCCAGGATGGGAATCGACAGGCTTTCACCCAGCGCCAGAACCGCCCGAATGATCGCGGCCGACTGTGGCGCGATATCCAGTTCGGTCATGAACGAGCGGTCGAGCTTGATCTTGTCGAAGGGGAAGGAACGCAGCGTCGACAGCGACGAATAGCCGGTGCCGAAGTCATCCATGGCAATCGACACCCCCAGCGACTTCAGCTGGCGCAACACATGGGTCGTACGCTCGGGATCCGTGATCATCGCGGACTCCGTGATTTCCAGCTCCAGCCGGGTGGGCGCCAGGCCGGTTTCGATCAGGATCTGGTGGACCAGCCGGGGCAGGTCGACATGGCCGAGCTGGACGGGGGACAGGTTCACCGCGATCTTCCACGGGGTGGGCCAGGTCGCCGCTTCCCGACAGGCGCGTCGCAGGACCCATTCGCCGATCGGCAGGATCAGGCCCGTCTGTTCGGCGATGGCGATGAACTCGAACGGCGAAACGTTGGTGCCGTCGGGTTTCGTCCAGCGCAGCAGCGCCTCATATCCGGTGATATCGCCCGTCTCGACCGAGGCCTGGACCTGCCAGTGGATGGCGAACTGGTCATGGTCCAGCGCGTCGCGCAGTTCGGTGGCGATACGACGGCGGGTGCGGACCGTCTGGTCCATTTCCTCCTCGTAAAAGCAGAAATCCGTCGCGATGCTGGATTTCGCCCGGTACATGGCGAGGTCGGCATTGTTGATGAGGGCCGATATCTCGTTTGCATCCTGCGGCCACAGCGCGACGCCCACACTCATGCCGCAGCTCAGCGTCGAGCGGTCATATTCCACGGGCACGGTGATCGCGGTCCGCAGGCGATCGATCAGGTCGATCGCATCCTCGTGATTGTCGATGCCGATGAGCGCGACGAATTCGTCGCCGCCCAGCCGGGCCAGGAACTCGCCGGGCCGCGTCAGCGCCTTCATCCGCATGCCGATCGTCGCCAGCAGATGGTCCCCCGCAGCATGGCCATGCGTGTCGTTGACTTCCTTGAACCGGTCGAGATCGATCGACAGCAAGGCCAGCGGACGCCCCGGTCCTTCCGGTGCCGCCTGGCGATGCGACCATTCCAGAAACGATGCGCGATTGGGCAATCCGGTCAGGCCGTCATTGCGCGCCAGATGCGCGATGCGCCGCTCCTGCGCCAGTCGCTGACGCACGTCGCGAAGCGCGTAGATCATGTGGGATTTCGTCTCGCTCGTATCGACGCGAAGGGCGATCTCGACGGGGATGGGGGTGCCGTCGACGGCTTGCAGAGTGCGCTGCGCGAGCGAACCGGGCCTGACCGACCCGATGTCCGAAACCCAGCGATGCAGCGATTGGCCCAGGACATCGTCGTCGGTGCCCAGAAGATCGGTGAAGGCGCCGTTCGCGGCGACGATCACGCCGCCGCTTTCCACGATCATCGCATCGACGCTGCCCTCCATCACCTGGGCCAGGCGACGCTGCGAGGCTATATGCGCCGACGTATCGAGTACGGAAGTGGCAAACCCCGTGCCGAGCACCAACAGCCCGACCGCCGCCACCGCAAACGCCATGATCATCGTGGCGCTCTGGCTGTCCGCCTGGCCCAGGTCCGGGGCGACGGGAATGACCGTCAGGGCCGCCATGCCCGTGAAATGAAGCAGGGCGATGCTCGTGACCATGAGCGCGGTGGCAGGCCATGGATTGCCCCGCTCGTCGCCCGACAGGGCGCGGCTGAACGCCAGCGCCCCGAAGAGAATGGAAAACAGGATCGACGCGGCCACATAGGCTGGCGACCATTCCACCAGCCCCCTGGCCGCGAAAGCCATCATGCCGGTATAGTGCATCGCGGTGACCGCCAGGCCGAAGAGCATGCCCCCCGCCGCCGGGGCAAACCTCCGACGACGGGCCGCGACGGCCAGTGCGACGGAACTGCCGAAGATGGCGATAACAAGGGACAGGGCGGTGAGCGGCGGGTCATAGGCGACCGCCACGCCCGGCTGGTACGCCATCATCGCGATGAAATGCGTGCACCAGATGGTCGCGCCGGTCGATACGCCGCCCATGAACACCCAGGCCAGAAAGGTGCCCGGATCGGCGGAGCGCAGCCGCTGGAGCAGTCTTATCGTGACCGCGGATCCCGTCAGGCAGAATATCGCGGCAAGCACGACCAGACCGAGATCATGGTCATAGGCGAGGCAGGTTAGAAAGCGCATCGGTCCTCCAGACCGGCGGCGTTAGGAACATAAGTTAAACCACTGCCTAAAATGGACAGTTAAGAGATGTGGTTAATATCGCCCGCTATGGCGGCAGCCGATCCATCCCGTACCGAGGGCAGTGGCGATTTCCGGCGCAAGGGCATGGTGAACGGCGGGGGCGTGTCGCGCCCTCCCATTTCCCTGATCGTTAACGTCAGGCGTGAAGCGAGACCGTATCGACGTGGACGCGCCGCTCTGGCGACCGGATGCGGAGCGCGTGCGACCGCCTCGACTCTGACGACCGTGCGCCACGTCTCCGCCAGGTTTCGCTCCGAAGTCTGTCCGGTGGCCGACCTCACGCCTCCCGGATATCGGGAAAGCTGTAGAGGGAGGGTTCGTCCTCTGCCGTTCCCGTGGCAAACACCGCCATGTCGTCGGGCTGTATCTCCAGTTTCGCCCAGCGGTCCCAGCCGATATGGACAAAGTCCGGCGGGCCGAAGACCCGCACCGCGCGGGCATATTCGTCGCCGCGAAAACCCACGAAGTGCAGGGCCATCCGGCTGGCTCAGGCGCCTTCGCGCCGCGCGCCGGCGATCATGCGCCGGGCGATCTCCCGAACCGCCGCGTCGTCCTTGTCCGGACCGTCCGAAGGATCGCCCAGATGATCGAGGCTGGCCTCGAGAAAGTCGAGCAGGCCCGGATGCCGGGCCTCGACATATTCCATCGTCTTGAACAGCAGATGCTCGGTCGCGATCTCGCGGCGGCGGGTTTGGGCGGCTAAATCCATCATCCTGTCCTTCTTCAGCTTTTTGGAGCCGGGTGAACGCACGACCTTCCCGATCGGGCAAACGCATTCCTCAGCCATGCCATCGCCGCCGCCCCGTGCCGACGGATCGCGCGCTTCCGCAAGAGGATCAGAATAGAATGGCGCCGCCCGTGACCAGACGCAGATGGGGCGCGGCCGGGTTGAGGCCCGTCGCCGCCAGAATGTCGAGTTGAAGGACTTTGGTCGGCCGCCAGGCCGCCGACAGGGCGGCCAGGGCCAGCGTCTCATGCTGATCCGGTTCGTCGTCGCGTTCCAGCGACAGTTCGGCCGTGGCCGTCACCGCTTCGGTGAATTTGTACCGCAGGCCGGTGATCTCGTTATAGGCGAGGTGGCGGCCCATGCCGGACCGGTTCGCCGCCGCATCCGCCTCTCCCGTCACGGCGATCGCCAGCTTTTCGGTCAGCTCATATTGGACCGGGATGATGATCCCCGTCGACCAGCTCCCCGCGCCGATCGGATAGCGCCCCGTTGGCGCGGTCACAAAGGCCTGGACGCCCGCCGAGAAAGGCTTGCCCTTTTGCCCGGCCAGATGCTGGCGGACCGCGAAGGTCACATCGCCGGTGCCCGTGGCGGTGTCGACCATGGCCGTGGCCTTGTCGCGTGTCCGGTCGCGGCCATAGCCGACCCAGTCGAGTTGAAGCTCGGTATTCTTGCCGATACCCACGCGGGTCAGGATGTCGGCGGTGACGATATGGTCTTCACGCTGATCAGGTTGGTCGTCCCGCTGCCAGTCCAGCGTGGATACCTCGAAATGCACCCGCCCCGGCTCGGTCGTGCAGCTCGACCCGCCCAGGTTCGGCCTGGTGGGGCAGAAGCGGGGTTCGTCCTCGGCAAGGGCAGGAACCCCGACCGTCATCATCGCAGCGGCCAGCAGCCAACCCCAAGCCTTCACCATCGCTGCCCCCTGTAACTATTTGATTCACAAGCCTTGCATCGGTTTGTCGGCGCGATGCAACGGTAAAGCCGTGAGCGGTTTCCACGGGAGCGCGCCCGGCGAGCCATGGGAGAACCGCCCATCGCGCAAAGGCCCTTGAGCCGAATGTCCGTCCCTTGCGTATGAACTGCCGGATATCTGATGGCCGGCCGTCGGCATTTGATCGCGTCCGACGCTGCGGGAACCCGGGGCGGGGGCGCGACGATCATCTTCAACCCGGGGCGCGCAGGCGGCGAAAGGAGGCGAGGGACCCCCATGATTTCCAAGGCCCGTATCGGATGGCTGCTCCATCGATCGCCCGGAAAATAGGGTTTCGTGCGGCCCTTATCAGCCTGACCAGCTGATCTCGTATGTCGCAAAATGCGCTGTCGACCTTTCTGGGCGCCTTCATCTTTTCCGTCGTCGGCATCATCGGCCTGCAAACACGGCTCTATGGCGTCGAAGGGGCGCGTGCTGCTCCTGATCTCCACGGTCTTGCTCGTGGTGCCGGTGCCCGTGACCCTGTTGCGCTGGATCGCCCATCCCGCCGCTTTCGGGCGCATGTCGGACGTGATCGACCGGGCCGGGAATGTGGCACGATCCGCGATCGTGACATTCGCGAAAGATCCCCATCAGGGTGGGCGACCGGCCGTCGAGCGCAATTCCGGGCGCCCTGGCACATAAGGGGCGTCCGCTGCTCCGGGCGGTCGGCGGTCATGCCGACCTGGATGACGAATTGTCGGGGGCCTTCGTCATCGAGCGGCATCGCGATTTCGACCATGATCCTCGGCTGGGGCAGATCGCCCTGGGCGAGATTGCCGGACACGTGCTGGCGCCCGAGACCCATGATCCGGGTGCCGCGATCGAGGTGTTGAACGCGCTGCTCGGAACCCTCAGCGAAATGCCCGCGCAGCCGCCATCTCCAGACGAAGAGCAGCCGCCGGTCTATGGGCCGCATCCTTCCGTCGACGATCTGATCCGTGCCGGTTTCGCACCGATCATGCGGGAGGGCGCCATTCGTACCTTCAAGGTGCTTCATGCCTTGGGGGAAACCCGGCCACATGCCCTCCCGACCACGCAGGCGCTCGCAAACGAGCTGAAGCAGAATGTCGAGCGCATGATGCCCGACCAGGCTGCGCTGGCCAGAACGCTGGCCGTCTATCAGGATCAAGTGTCCGCTGCAGGCTACTGAACCGCTCTGCAACGGTAGTCATTTTACCTACAATTGTGATGATGGAGTAGGCTGTTTTAAAGAAAACGGGATGAAATGCGTGAAGTGCTGTTTGGTTCCCTAAAATAACTGTCGATCAGGATGTACGGGAATTTTGAGAATTGGCGCATTTGAAGAATGTATACCGCTTCTTAACGGAGTGCTTCCTATCAGCCTGCCCGTCGTGACTGGGATCGGTGCCCTATATGCTCGCCTTGGCGTCATCGGTGCTCAAGATCCAGGATCATGGCCCCTAGTCAGCTTGTCGCCAAATGTCTGCGTATGGCAGGAGGCGAATATCACCGGAACATGATCTTATGCGCTTTTTCGATAACCTTACAATGGTAAGAAAACTTGCCCTGTGTTTGGGGGTTATTCTGGCGCTAACTTTGGCGACGAACCTTGTCATATACGCCAAAAAGAATCAGGTTCGCGAAACGACGAATATCAACGAGCATACGTACAAGGTCATCATGGCCTCGAACAAACTCGTCGAGGCGATGATCAATCAGGAGACGGGCCTTCGCGGTTATCTGTTGACCGGCCGCCGGGATTTTCTGGCGCCCTATGACCAGGGGGCGTCGGACTTCGACCGCGCCGTGACGGAAGCCCGCCGATTGACCAGCGACAATCCGGGGCAGCAGGCTCGCCTGACCGATGTCGATGCGCTGGCCAGGCGCTGGCGCGACGAGGTGGCGAAGCCCAATATCGCATTGATGACCGCGCCCGCGACCCAGGCGGAAGCGCGGGCCAGCGCGGCGAAGGGGCTCGGCAAGGCGCTGATGGACCGGCTGCGTGCGCAGGCGGGAGCCGTGATCGCCGCCGAGAACCTGCTGCTGGCCGAACGGCAGGCGTCGCAGGAAGCGGCCTTCGTCATGATCTCCCGCGCGATTTTCGGGGGCATGCTGGTCAGTCTGTTGCTGGCCATCGCCATCCTCGTCCTGCTGGTCCGGCAGATTGCCCGGCCGGTGAACGCCGTCACCCATGGCCTTACGGCATTGGCGAGCGGAGACATGGCCGTGACGTCGATCGATGTCGACCGGCGTGACGAGGTCGGGCAGCTGGCGGCCGCGCTCGACAATCTGCGCGGGCGATTGCTGGCGGCGGACGAGGCCAAGAACGCGCAGGCCAGGCTGATCGTCAACAGCGTGGGGGCGGCCCTGTCCAAATTGGCGGAGGGCGACCTGCTGTCCCGGCTGGATAGCGATCTCGACGGCCCTTTCGCTGCGATCAAGCGCGACTTCAATCGGGCGGCGGACGCACTGCAGGCCGCCATGGCCCAGGTCTCGGCCTCGACCGGCGGCATAATCGAGGGGGCATCGGATATCCGGCAGGCCTCCGACGACCTGTCGCAGCGGACCGAGCAGCAGGCGGCCAGCCTGGAGGAAACCGCCGCCGCGATGGCCGAGATCACGACCACCGTGCGCAAGACGGCCGAGCAGGCGGGGCTGGCTCGCCAGATGGTCGGCCAGGCGAAGGACGAGGTGCAGCATTCCGGCCGGATCATGGAGGATGCGGTGGCCGCGATGAACGGGATCGAGCGTGCCTCGACCGAGATATCCGATATCATCTCGGTCATCGACGGCATCGCGTTCCAGACCAATTTGCTGGCGCTGAACGCCGGGGTCGAGGCGGCGCGGGCGGGTGATGCCGGAAAGGGCTTTGCCGTCGTCGCCTCGGAGGTTCGCGCGCTGGCGCAACGATCGGCCGATGCGGCCAAGGACGTCAAGGCGCGTATTTCGGTGTCCGCCGAGCAGGTCGATGCGGGGGTCGGCCTGGTCAACGAAACGGGCCAGGCGCTGGCGCGCATCGTGACGCGCATCACGGAGATCAACCATCTGATCAACGACATTGCCGTTTCCGCCGAAACCCAGAGCAGCGGGCTTCAGCAGGTCAATATCGCGGTCGGGCAGATGGACATGGTGACGCAGCAAAATGCCGCCATGGTCGAGGAGGCGACGGCGGCGGTCCGCAGCCTGGCGGGGGAGGCCGACGAACTCTCCCGGCAGATGGCGCGCTTCTCGATCGCCCATCATGGAGGACGGAGCGTGACGAATATCGCCAGCCTGGACGACCACCGTTATCGGCGGGCCGCCATCGGATAAGGTCGCTCCGGCGGCGGGCGTGAGGCGGACGATCGGCTGCGTCCTGCGCATGATGTCGCCACGCCCAGACGATGATCGCCATCAGGCCCGGTATTTTCCCGCAGCAAGGGCGGCCCCTCGCTGCGGGGAATTCGACACGCAGGATGATGGAACGGATGGAGCGAGGGTGGGGGCTCGCCCATGGTATGGCCCGGGATGGTCGACCGATCCTTCGGCCGCTCGGCCTTTGGCCATGCCGAATGCCGTCGCGGTGAAAAACCGCGAGGCGATGGGGCGAGTGAGGCCAAGGGCTGCACCCAGATCGCCGCAATCCGCCCGATAACGGCATATGCCATGCCATGGCAGCGACGGTTTCTGGATGGACGAAAAGATGATGCCAGGCGCATCACCTCGACGAAGGCACAGATTCCCGCCGCTGTCCGACCCCGGCCTTCGCCGGGGCAGGCCCTGGCCGCTCGACCACGGATGTTTCACCTTCGCCGGCCGATGCTCGATACCGTGCTCCATCGCAGATGCGGGCGACGATGAGGTGAAAGGTGTATTTGCGGCGTGCCCGGCAGACGCGAAGCGCTTCGCGACGACCGGATCGGCAAATCTGTCCAGATGATGGTGCTTTGGGGTGTCGCTGTCGCATCCGCGCGGCTAGGGATTGGCGCATGATGGTCCGCGTCGGGCGGCCGCGCCGCTCGGTCGCCATCATATGCTTGGCAATGGGTCTTGGCGGCGCGGGCTGGCCCGCCGTTGCGGCTGTGCAGGTCGCGAGCCCCGCCACCCCGCCGCCGTCCACGGCGCAAACGATACCGGGCAGCGACCTGCCCGACGATCCGACCATGCTCGACCCCTCGGCCCCGCTGGCGCCCTTGCCGGAGATCGGCGTCGCCTGGCCCGACCTGGCGACCGCGCCCGGCGACGCGATGGCGACCATCGTCGCCACCGTCGATGCGGCGGCGGAGCGGCGCTATCGCTGGCGTGTCGACGGGATCAAGGGCGCGGGTGAACTGGTCCGCCAGCGTTTCGAGCAGCTCTCCACCCTGGACGCCAATGACGGCGAACCCGCCAATGCCGCGCAGCTCGACCGGCGCGCGCGCGAGGATGCCCAGCTGCTGACCAATTTGCTGCGCGGGGCGGGCTATTACGACGCGCAGGTGACAAGCCGGATCGAGCCGGGCAACGAGCCGACCGTCCTGCTGGAGGCCGTGCCGGGCAATCTCTATCGCTTTGCGGGCGTGACGCTTGATGGGGTGAAGGCGGCAGGCGACAAGGCCGCGCCGTTGGAAAAGGCGTTCGGGATCAAGCCGGGCGATCCGGTCAACGCCGACAGCATCGTCGCTGGCGAGGCGCGGCTGAAGACCGTGGTGGGCGAGGAGGGCTTCCCCTTCGCCAAGGTCGGCGACCCACAGATCGTGGTGGACCGCGCCGCGCGCACCGCGACGCTGGACCTGTCGGTCGATCCCGGCTCGTCCCGCCGCTATGGCCGGATCGTCATGGCCAACGACAGGCTGTTCGACGCCAAACATGTTCAGGAGATTGCCCGCTTCTCGCCTGGCCAGCCCTATGACTCCGCCGGGCTGGACGATCTGCGCCGGGCGCTGGTGCAGACCGGGCTGGTGTCATCGGTCGACGTGAAGCCGGTGCCCGGCGACACGCCCGAGACGGTGAACGTCGCGGTCGCCCTGGAGCCTGCGCCGCCGCACACCATCGCGGGCGAGCTGGGTTACGGCACCGGCGAAGGCGCGAGTGCGACGGTAAACTGGACCGACCGCAACTTCTTCCCGCCGGAGGGCGCGCTGACCCTGCGCAGCGTTCTCGGCACCCGCGAACAGCTGGGCGCGGTGGTATTCCGGCGCAACAACTTCCAGGGTCGCGACCGGGTGCTGACCGCGCAATTTTCGGCCGCGCACATCCTGCGCGACGCCTATGAGGCCAAGACGCTGTCCCTGTCGGCCGGGCTGGAGCGCCAGACGAACATCTTTTTCCAGAAGGCCTGGACCTGGTCGCTGGGCGGCGAACTGCTGACCTCCGACGAGCGCGACGTGATCGAGAGTACGGGCCAGCCGCGCCGGCGGACCTTCTTCATCGGCGCGCTGCCGACCAGCCTCAATTATGACGGCTCGGACGATCTGCTCAACCCGACGCGCGGCTTTCGCCTGGGCGGGCGGATCAGCCCCGAAGTATCGCTGCAGGGCAGCGTGTTCGGCTATACCCGGACCCAGATCGACGCCAGCCTCTATCACCCGTTCGGCGAGCGGGTGGTGCTGGCGGCGCGGACCCGGCTGGGCACGATCCTGGGCGCGCCGCGCGACCAGATCGCGCCGTCGCGGCGTTTCTATGCGGGCGGCGGTGCCTCTGTGCGCGGTTATGGTTTCCAGGCGATCGGGCCGCGCGATGCGAACAATGACCCGATCGGCGGGCGGAGCCTGGCCGAATTCTCGATCGAGGCGCGGGTCCGCACCTTCGGGAATTTCGGCGTCGTGCCGTTCCTGGATGCGGGGAATATCTCCACCTCGCCGCTGCCGCGCCTGACGGGCCTGCGCTTCGGCACCGGGCTGGGCGTGCGATATTATTCCAATTTCGGGCCGATCCGCCTCGACGTCGGCACCCCGCTCAATCCGCAAAAGGGGAGTAGTCGGGTCGCGGTCTATGTCTCGCTGGGACAGGCGTTTTGACCGAGGAAACGGACGCTCCGCCGCCTGTTCGTGCGCCATTTCGTTTGGGACGCGCGATCGCCATCGCGGTGGCGGCGCTGGTCGGCATCGTGCTGGCGGCGTTGGGCATCGTCGATACCTCGATCGGGCATCGCTGGGTCGCGGACCGGATCGCGACCATCCGCACGCCGACGGGGCTTCGCTTCTCGGTCGGGCGGATCGACGGGTCGCTCTATTCCGACATGCGACTGGTCGATCTGCGCGTCTATGACCTGGACGGGCTGCTGGTGCAGGTGCCGCAGGCACGGCTCGACTGGCGGCCCCTGAACTGGGCGCGCGGGACGCTCGATATCCGCCGGGTCGAGGCCGCGACGGCGACCTTGTTCCATGTGCCCCATACCCGGAGCACGGGGCGGCAGACCCCGATCCTGCCCGATTTCGATATCCGCATCGATCGGCTGCGGCTCGACCGGCTGGTCCTCGCGCGTCGGGTGCTGGGGCGCGAGCGGGCGGCGAAGGTCGAGGGGCGGGCGGACATTCAGGGCGGCCGCGCGGTCGTCACGCTGTACGGCGTGGTGGCGGGCAGCGACCGGCTGCGCCTGCATCTCGATGCCCGGCCCGATCACGACCGTTTCGATCTGGCGGTCGAGGCATGGGGCGTGAAGGATGGCGTGTTGGCCCGGGCGGCGGGCGTTCGTGCGCCTGTCTCGCTCAACATCGCCGGGGCGGGACGCTGGACGCGCTGGAACGGTGTGGCGAAAGGCCGGATCGGCGGACAGCGCGCGGTCGATCTGCGCCTGTCGGCCCAGGCGGGCCGCTATGCCCTGTTGGGACAGATCGCGCCGTCGCTGGTGCTGCGCGGGCGGCTCCAGCGGCTGACCGCACCACGCGTCATCGTCGCCGGACAGGCCGATTTCGCGGAACGGCGGCTGAACGGCGCGCTCGTCCTGCGCTCGCCCGCATTGCGTCTGAAGGCGCGGGGGATCGTCGATCTGGGTGCGAACCGTTTCGAGGGCTTGCGTGTCGACGCCAAGCTGGTCCGGCCCGAGGCGCTGTTCCGCAACATGAGCGGGCAGGCGATCGGGATGACGCTGCGCCTCGACGGCGCGTTCGACCGGGCGGCGTTCGATTATCGACTGGCGGCGACACGTTTCGCCTTCGACCAGACCGGATTCGAGCAGGCGGTCGCGGCGGGCAAGGGCCGGTTGCAGGGCCGCTGGCCGCTGACCCTGCCGGTGCGCTTCACCGCGACGCGCGTGACCGGCGTGGGGGAAGCGGCGGGGGGCATCCTCCACCGGCTGACCGCGGCGGGCGACCTGCGCATCACCCCGCGCGCGATCCTGGGGCAGGGGCTGGCGCTCCGCTCGGACAAGCTGGCGGGGCGGTTGAACCTGCGCATCGACCTGACCAATGGGCGCTATGATGTCGGGCTGGACGGCGCGCTCCAGCGTTACCTGATCCCCGGTCTCGGCATCGTCGACGTGAAGTCGCGGCTGACCGCCGTGCCCGGCCCGGACGGCCATGGCACGCGTGTCGTCGGGCACGGTGAGGCGCAGGTCCGGCGGCTCGACAACGCCTTTCTCCGTTCGCTGGCGGGAGGGCTGCCGCACCTGACCACCGATCTGGAGCGCGGGACCGACGGCGTCTTCCATTTCCGCCGCCTGGTGCTGAGCGGCCCCGACATCCGGCTGACCGGCGAGGCGATCCGGCGGCGCGACGGCACCTTCCGCTTCGTCGGCGGCGGGCGGCAGCGTCGCTATGGTCCGGTTCAGATGGTGCTGGACGGGCGGATCGATAAGCCGACGCTCGACCTGCAACTCGCCTCGCCCAATGCGGCGATGGGCCTGCGCGACGTGCGCGCGCATCTCGACCCGACTGATCAGGGCTTTGCCTATCGCGCGGCCGGGGACTCGCGGCTGGGGCCGTTTCAGGCAAGCGGTGCGATCCTCTTGCCGCGTGGACAGAATGCGGTGATCCAGATCCAGCCCTTGCTGGTCGCGGGCGCGCGCGCGACCGGCGCGCTCACCGTCGTGCCGGGCGGCTTCACCGGACGGATGGACGTGGGCAGCGGCGGCCTGTCGGGCGAGCTGCTGTTCCGCCCGGTCGGCGAGGTCCAGCGGATCGAGGCGCATCTGGCCGCCCGGCAGGCGCAGATTTCGGGCGTGACCGTCCGTCAGGGCCGGGTCGACCTGATCGCGCTGCTCGATCCCGCCGGAGCCTCGGTCGAGGGCACGGCCAATGCGCAAGGGCTGCGGCACGGCGCGTTCAACATCGCGCAGCTGACCGGCACCGCCCGGATGCGCGGCGGCAATGGCGAAGTGCGGGTCGGAATCTCGGGATCGCGTGGCCGTGCCTTTTCGATCCAGACGGTGACGCAGGTTGCGCCCGACCGCTTCTCGACCACCGCTCAGGGCACGCTCGACCGGCGGCCGCTGCAGCTGCTGTCCCCCGCCATCGTCACCCGCGACGGTGACGGCTGGGCGCTCGCCCCGACGCGGTTGAGCTTTGCGGGCGGCGAGGCCAAGCTGGCTGGCCGGTTCGACCGCGACGCGAGCGAGATCCAGGCCAGCCTGACGCGGATGCCGCTCGCCGTGCTCGACATCGGCTATCCGGGTCTAGGGCTGGGCGGCACCGCGACCGGCACGCTGACCATCCGGCAGGCGATGGGCGCGCCGACCGGCAAGGCGGACCTGACCATCCGTGGGCTGACCCGTGCGGGACTGGTCCTGAACTCGCGTCCGATCGACATGGGCGTGGCGGGCGTGCTGTCCGCCGACCGGCTGGGCGTGCGCGCGGTGATGGCGTCGGGGGGCAAGATCATCGGCCGTGGACAGGCGCTCATCGTGCCCGGTGGCGCGGGCGACTGGGCCAGCCGGATTCAGGGGGGGCGGCTGATCGCGCAGCTTCGCTATGCCGGGCCTGCCGATACGCTGTGGCGGCTGACCGGGGTCGAGATGTTCGACCTGTCCGGCCCGGTCGCGATCGGCGCGGACGTGACGGGATCGCTGGGTCAGCCCGTCATCCGGGGGGCGGTGAAGGCGGTCGGCGCGCGGATCGAGAGTGCGACGACCGGCACTGTCCTGACCGACGTACAGGCCAGTGGCCGGTTCGGTGGATCGCGCCTCGTCATCGACCGCTTCGCCGCGCAGGCGGGCAAGGACGGACGGGTCAGCGGCACCGGCCAGTTCGACTTCGCCGCCACCAAGGGTGTCGGCCTGGACCTGTCGCTCAACGCCGCCAATGCGGTCATGATCGCCCGCGACGATATCGGCGCGACGGTCACGGGGCCGCTGACCTTCCACTCCGATGGGGTGGGCGGCACGATCGCGGGTGATGTGGTGCTCAACCGCAGCCGCTATCGGCTGGGCCGCGCGACGGCGGCCACCGCCGTGCCCCAGCTCAACATTCGCGAGATCAATATCCCCGGCGGCGGCGAGGAGGACGATGTTCCGCGCAAGCCCTGGACGCTGGCGATAAAGGCCCGCGCGCCGAACGGGCTGATCGTCTCCGGCCTGGGGCTGAACAGCGAGTGGTCGGCGGACCTGAAGATCGGCGGCACGCCCGACAATCCCGCCATCACCGGCCAGGCGACGCTGATCCGCGGCGATTATGAATTTGCGGGGCGCGATTTCGATCTGGCGCGCGGCATCATCCGCTTCGGCGGAGAGGTGCCCGCCAACCCCGCGCTCGACATCGCCGCCAATGCCAATGTCCAGGGGCTGAGCGCGACGATCCGCGTGACCGGCACGGCGTTGAAGCCCGAGATCGGCTTTTCCAGCACGCCCGCGCTGCCCAATGACGAGCTGCTGTCACGCCTGCTCTTCGGCACCTCGATCGCCAGCCTGTCCGCGCCCGAGGCGTTGCAGCTGGCCGCCGCCGTCGCCGCGCTCCAGGATGGCCGGGGCGGACTGAACCCCATCAACGCGGTGCGGCGCGCGGCGGGGCTGGACCGGCTTCGCGTGCTGCCCGCCGACGTCCAGATCGGCCGCGCCACCTCGGTCGCGGCGGGCAAATATATCACCCGGCGCTTCTATGCCGAGATCATCACCGACGGGCAGGGTTATTCCGCGACCCAGATCGAGTTCCAGGTGACGCGCTGGCTGTCGCTGCTTTCCAGCATTTCGACGCTGGGTCGGCAGAATGTGAATGTGCGGATATCCAAGGACTATTGAGGCGTTGCCCCGCGCGAATGAGAACAGGAGTGAGCGCCATGGAAAAGACCGCGTATATCGACCGGACCGGCGGGCCGGAGGTCATCCAGTGGCGTGACGAGCAACTGCTCCCGCCCGCCAAAGGCGAGGTGCGGATGCGCCACCATGCGGTCGGGCTGAACTATATCGATACCTATCACCGCAGCGGCCTGTACCCGATCGAGCTGCCGGGCAAGCTGGGCTCCGAAGCGGCGGGCGTTGTCGAGGCGGTGGGTGAGGGCGTCACCGACTTTGAGGTCGGCGACCGGGTCGGCGTGTTCGGCCCGGCGCGCGGCGCCTATGCCACGGCGCGCAACGTCGCGGTCGATTTGCTGGTGCCGTTGCCGGACAGCGTCGACGACCGGACGGCGGCGGCGATCCTGCTGAAGGGCGCGACGACCGCCTTCCTGATCGAGGAGTGCGCGAAGGTGCAACCCGGCTGGACCGTGCTGATTCATGCGGCGGCGGGCGGGGTCGGGCATCTCGCAGTCGGTTGGCTGAAGGCGATCGGCGCGACCGTGATCGCCACCGTCGGGTCCGAGGCGAAGGCGGACAAGGCCCGCGCGGCGGGTGCCGATCACGTCATCCTCAACCGGCAGGAAGACGTCGCTGCCCGCGTGCGCGAGATCACCGGCGGTGCGGGCGTGCCCGTCGTGCTGGACGGCGTCGGCAAGGCGACCTGGGAAGCCTCGCTGGACAGCACGGCAAGGCGCGGGCTGGTGGTCAGCTTCGGCAATGCCTCGGGAGCGGTGGACGGCGTCAATCTGGGCATCCTGGCTGCGAAGGGCTCGCTGTTCGTGACCCGGCCGACGCTGTTCGACTATGCCGTCACGCCGCAGGAGAAGCGCAGCCTGATGGCGCGCGTCTTCGCGATGCTGGAGAAGGGCGCGATCACGCCGGAGATCGGCCAGAGTTTCGCATTGACCGACGTTGCGGAGGCGCACCGCGCGATCGAGGCGGGGGACACCGTGGGGAGTACCGTTCTCATTCCGTGAGGTCATGGCGTGGCCTTCGACTTCGCTCAGGCGGAACGGCGGTGGTCGGCTGATTCCCCAACCCCGTTCAGGCTGAGCGAAGTCGAAGCCCAAGGGATTCACCCCGTCCCAAAACCCCGTCAAACCTGCCGCCAAAATCCGCACCCGGAGACTCAGATGATCGCGCTCCTGCCCCTCGCCCTGCTCGTTGCCCAGACCGCCCCTGCGACCCCGCCCGCACCGACGACGAGCGAGGCGCCCAAACCCGTCATGGTCCGCATCGCGATGCAGACCAGCCTCGGACCCGTCGTGATCGACCTCGACCGGACCCATGCGCCGATCACCACCGCCAATTTCCTGCGCTATGTCGACCAGCACCGGCTGGACGGCGTGACCTTCTACCGGACCGTCCGCGTCGCGCCGGATTTCGGTTTCGTCCAGTTCGGTATCCAGAACGAGCCCAAGCGCATCCTGCCCCCGATCGCGCATGAGCCGACGACGAAGACCGGCATCAAGCATACCGACGGCACCATCTCGATTGCGCGGCTGGCCCCCGGATCGGCGCGCGGCGACTTCACCATCATGGTCGGCGACCAGCCCTCGCTCGACGCCGATCCGTCCAAGCCGGGCGACAATCTGGGCTATGCCGCCTTCGGCCATGTGGTCGAGGGGATGGACGTGATCCACAAGATCCTCGACCAGCCCGCCGACCCCGCCAAGGGGCCGTTCAAGGGCGAGATGCTGGCCGCGCCGGTAAAGATCCTGTCGGCCAAGCGGGTGGCGGGGGCGAACTGAACGCCAGAGCATTCGAGCCTATGGGGCGGCGCGGACATGCCCGTCATCGGTCAGTTGCAACTTGACGGGCGGTTCCGACAACAGATTGAGCGTGATCGTCGCGCCATCGGGAGAGACGGTCGCGGGGGGATCGCCCCATTGCTCCGTTCCCAGGCCGCTGTTGACCATCCGCGCATAGCGTTCGGTCCGTGAACGGGTGTCGAGGACGCGGAACCATGTCTCGCCGCCCGCCTGGCATCGCCCCAAAGCTTGCGGTTTGAAGGGATAGGTGTCGGATAGGACGATTAAGCTGCCATGCCGGGCGAGCAGCTTGACGACACGCGGGTCGTCCTGGGCACCTTGCTTTCATCGACTTTGCCAGGAACGGCAGCGCCACCCGGAAGAGACAGCCTATCGTCGCGTTTGGAGGCGCTCGGAGTAACGGCCGCCGATGGAGTCGCTGGGGCAGCACCGTTCTGACGGCCGGTGGAAACCGAAACCGCATTGGCCTCCGATTCCGATGTGCCACACGCGCTGACGATCGCCAGGCACGGCGCAAGAAACAGCTTGAGCATGTTAGCGAACGAGTCGATTCGCATAGCAGACTCCTGAATATCGATAACGGTCGACGCCCCGACGAGGTGGCTGGTTCAGCCGCGCGCCATCACGTGCTGGCAACTGTTGAAGCGTCCGCCCTTGATTGGCTGCATCCGTCATGTCCCAGCCTATGTTGCCCGTACCGGGGGCGCAAAGCATGTCAGGGTTTCTGATCGAGCTATTGCCATCCCAACGATGACAGGCTCCCCCCATTCCATCGTGCGACGGCCTCCAGCGTGAGCTGTCGAGCCGCATAGCTGCGTCCCAGCTGGTTCAGATAGCGAACGGCTTCGTTGCGTTTGGCGGCGAACAAATCCGATCCGCCCTCCAGATTGCGTTTCCAGCCTCAGAACGGCAGGCAGGTCGGTAGGGGGTTGGTAAGCGGGGTAATTCTGTAACCCCCATCAAATAATATTACAGGTTCGTGACGGCTGATGAAATGGCATTTATGTGTTTCGTGAAGAATGATGGGGAGGGCATCAGCTCTTCCGGCATTTGTCGCCAAAAAAAGAAAGTATTTTGGCTTCAGTCGGATTCGCGCCGATGATTATGATATTTTGATTACCTGCCTGGGCGGTTACGTCTTGGATTTGCCTTGGAGCGCGATATAGATTTTATGATCGCCATCGACCTTTCGTAAGTGAAGTTACTCATTGGAGGGTGCCGAAGCGTCCTATGGGCCAACAGGCTCCAATGCTGCCGGGTAGCTGGAAATAGAAGCGATTGCGGCAAGCCAAATCAACATGACCTTGGTACTTCCCTTTTGTCATCGGCGCGGTCTGTGATCACTCGGCGCACCGCGCGATCCACACCGCCGCTCAGGCTTCGGTTCGACAGGTCGTCTTGAGACCTTTGACCCAGATCGTCGCCTTTTCGCCAGCCGCTATCGGCGTGATGACCCTGTTGCCCTTCCACAGGAATCGGAAGTTCATCGGGCCGACCAGTTTGCAGATCGCGCCCTTGCCATCTGGCCCACACATGTCTTCGGCTCGGCGATAGTCATCCACGGTTGCGGGTTCGATGGGGGTGACGCTGACGCCCGTGGCGGCGGTGCCGCCTAAGAAGAAGCGCTGTCCAAAGTTCATCGCATTGATGGTCCATTCGGTACGACCATCGGGGGCTGCCGGCTTGTCGACGCCGATATTGACCGCCAGCCTTGCACAGAAATCCAGCTTCTTGAGGGCGGTTTCGGGCGGCAGTGTCGCGCCGGTCAAGGCTACCCATCCCAGTCCCGCCACTATGATCTTCGACATCGGTCTATGCTGTCCCAGTTTGCGAACCATCTTCCCGGGCGGGTATTGGTCATTCAAGCAAAAAAGAAAGGGGCCTTGCGGCCCCTTTCCCCGTAGTGACATCGTGCAGGGGCTGGATCAGCCGCTGTAGTACATGTCGTATTCGACCGGGCTGGGGGTCATTTCCCAGCGCATCACTTCGTGCATCTTCAGCTCGATATAGCTCTCGATCTGGTCCTTAGTGAACACGTCGCCCTTCAGCAGGAAGTCGTGGTCGGCGGCCAGCGAGTCGAGCGCTTCGCGCAAGCTACCGGCGACGGTCGGGACCTGGGCCAGTTCGGCGGGCGGCAGGTCGTACAGGTTCTTGTCCATCGCTTCGCCCGGATGGATCTTGTTCTGGATGCCGTCCAGACCCGCCATCAGCAGTGCCGCATAGGCAAGGTACGGGTTGGCCAGCGCGTCGGGGAAGCGCACTTCGACGCGCTTCGACTTCGGGCCGGTGCCGTACGGGATGCGGCACGAGGCCGAGCGGTTGCGCGCCGAATAGGCGAGCAGCACCGGCGCTTCATAACCCGGCACCAGGCGCTTGTAGCTGTTGGTGGTCGGGTTGGTGAAGGCGTTCAGCGCCTTGGCATGCTTGATGACGCCGCCGATGAAGTACAGGCAGGTTTCCGAGAGCCCTGCATAGCCGTTGCCGGCGAACAGCGGGGTCTTGCCTTCCCAGATCGAGAAGTGGGTGTGCATGCCCGAGCCGTTATCTTCCTTGATCGGCTTGGGCATGAAGGTCGCGGTCTTGCCGTAAGCCTGCGCGACCTGATGCACGACATACTTATAGATCTGCATGCGGTCGGCGGTCTGGGTCAGCGTGCCGAAGGTCATGCCCAGCTCGTGCTGCGCGGCGGCGACCTCGTGGTGGTGCTTGTCGCAGGGCAGGCCCATTTCGAGCATGGTCGAGACCATCTCGCCACGGATGTCGACGGCCGAGTCGACCGGCGCGACGGGGAAATAGCCGCCCTTGGCGCGCGGACGGTGGCCGAGATTGCCGCCCTCATATTCGCGGCCGGTGTTGGTCGGCAGCTCGATATCGTCGATCTTGAAGTAGGACGACGCATAGTTCGTGTCGAACTGCACATTGTCGAACATGAAGAACTCGGCTTCCGGACCGACATAGACGGTGTCGCCGATGCCGGTGGTCTTCACGAACGCCTCGGCGCGCTTGGCGGTCGAGCGCGGATCGCGGGCGTAGAGTTCGCCGGTCGACGGCTCGACGATGTCGCAGAACACGATCAGCATCGGGGTCGCCGAGAACGGATCGGTGTACACCGCGTCGAGGTCGGGCTTCAGGACCATGTCCGACTCGTTGATGGCCTTCCAGCCCTCGATCGACGAACCGTCGAACATCAGGCCGTCGGTCAGCTCATCCTCACCCAGGATCGAGGCGACCATGGTCAGGTGCTGCCACTTGCCCTTGGGATCGGTGAAACGCAGGTCGACCCACTCGATCTCTTCGTCCTTGATCTGCTTCAGGATGTCGCTGGCCGTATTCGCCATGTGTCATTCTCTCTCTGCTTGCCCGTCCCCGGCGACAGGCCAGGGGCGGTGATACGGTTTTAGTCGGGCCGGATGTCAGCCCGGTACGGGTAAATCAGGGTTGCGTCAGATCGCCGCGTCGTCGCGTTCGCCGGTGCGGATGCGGAGCGCCGTCTCGACCGGGATCACGAAGATCTTGCCGTCGCCGATGCGGCCGGTCTGCGCGGCGGCGGCGATCGCCTCCACCACGCGTTCGGCCAGGCCGTCCTCGACGACCACTTCCAGCTTCACCTTCGGCAGGAAGTCGACGACATATTCGGCACCGCGATAGAGCTCGGTATGGCCCTTCTGGCGGCCGAAGCCCTTCGCCTCGGTGACGGTGATGCCGGACACGCCGATTTCATGCAGCGCCTCCTTCACCTCATCGAGCTTGAACGGCTTGATGATCGCCTCAATCTTTTTCACGAGCCTGACTGCCCCCGATGTTGTTCGAACCCTCGCCCGACCCTGCGCGTAGCAGGGATCGTGCCAACTGCCTTTCCCTCGTGAGAGGGTAAGAAATCGATCATGATTGCGCCTGAAAAGCGGGCATGATGCCATGCGCTGCTCAAATTATGGGCAGCGTTCACAGGATGCCCCGCACGGCTTCCGGCGGACGGCCGATCACGACGCCCTTGGCCGTCTCCACCAAGGGCCGCTCGATCAGAATGGGGTTGGCGGCCATGGCGGCGAGGATCGTGGCATCGTCGGCGTCGGCCAGTGCCTTCGCTTCGGCCTCCGCCTTGCGCAGCCCGTCGCGCGGCGACAGCCCGGCCTTGGCGTACAGGCGACGCAGTTCGTCGGCGGCGGGTGGGATCTTCAGATAATTGACGATCGTCACGTCCGCACCGGCTTCGTTCAGCAGGGCCAGCGTCTCGCGCGACTTGGAGCAGCGCGGGTTGTGGAGGATCATCGCCTTCATCGCTGACGCTTGTGCCACGCTCGCCGGGCTTTGTGGAGAGCGAATGCAGCCCGCACCGCACAAAAAGGCCCCCTTCCGTCCGGAAGAGGGCCTCAAATTTTTCTTCCCCTGCAAGGGGAGGAACCAGCAGGGGACTTACCCCTCCTGCTTGGCCAGCCATTCCTCCAGCCACTTGATCGTATAGTCGCCCTTCTGGAACTCGGGATCGTCCAGCAGCGCCTTGTGCAGCGGGATGGTGGTCTTCATGCCCTCGATCACGAACTCGTTGAGCGCGCGACGCAGACGACGCAGCGCGCCTTCGCGGGTCGTGCCATAGACGATCAGCTTGGCGATCATGCTGTCGTAATAAGGCGGGACCTTATAGCCCTGGTACAGCCCGCTATCGACGCGGACGTGCATGCCGCCTGGCGCGTGATACATCTTCACCGTGCCCGGCGAGGGGGCGAAGGTGCGCGGATCTTCCGCATTGATGCGGCACTCGATCGCGTGACCCCGGAACTGCACGTCCTGCTGGCGCAGGGTCAGCGGATGACCCTCGGCGACGCGGATCTGTTCGCGCACCAGGTCCAGGCCGGTGATCATCTCGGTGACGGGATGCTCGACCTGCAGGCGGGTGTTCATTTCGATGAAATAGAACTCGCCGTCTTCCCACAGGAACTCGATCGTGCCCGCGCCGCGATAGCCCATATCGGCCATCGCCTTGGCGACCACGCCGCCCATGCGCGCGCGCTCCTCGGCCGTGATGATCGGCGAGGGGGCTTCCTCCAGCACCTTCTGGTGACGGCGCTGGAGCGAGCAGTCGCGCTCGCCCAGATGGATCGCCTGGCCGTTGCCGTCGCCGAACACCTGGAATTCGATATGCCGGGGATTGCCCAGATATTTTTCCATGTAGACGGTGGCGTCACCGAACGCGGCCTTGGCCTCGGACCCCGCCTGCTGCATCAGCGTTTCGAGCTGGTCTTCCGACGGTACGACCTTCATGCCGCGACCGCCGCCGCCCGATGCCGCCTTGATGAGCACCGGATAGCCGATCTCGGCCGCGAGCGCCTTGGCCTCCTCGACATCCGAAATCGCGCCGTCCGAACCGGGGACGAGCGGCAGGCCGAGTGCGCCGGCGGTGCGCTTGGCCTCCACCTTGTCGCCCATGATGCGGATATGCTCGGGCTTCGGGCCGACGAAGATCAGGCCGTGCGCCTCGACGATCTCGGCGAACTTGGCGTTCTCCGACAGGAAGCCGTAGCCGGGGTGGATCGCGTCCGCGCCCGAAATCTCGGCGGCGGAGATGATGTTCGGGATGTTGAGATAGCTGTCGGTCGCCGCAGGCGGACCGATGCACACCGCCTGGTCGGCCAGGCGCACATGCATGGCATCGGCGTCGGCCGTGGAATGCACGGCGACGGTCTCGATCCCCATCTCGTGACAGGCGCGGTGGATGCGAAGCGCGATCTCACCACGATTGGCGATCAGGAGTTTCTTGATCTGCGCCAAGGCGGCTTACTCGACGACGACCAGGGGCTGGTCGAACTCGACCGGCTGGCCGTTCTCGACCAGGACGGCGGTCACGGTGCCCGCCTGGGTCGCGGTGATCGGGTTCATCACCTTCATGGCCTCCACGATCAGCAGCGTGTCACCGGCGGCGACCTTCTGCCCCACCGAGGCGAAGGGCTTGGCGCCCGGCTCGGCCGACAGATAGACGGTGCCGACCATCGGCGACTTCACGGCATTGGCTGACGCAGCCGGGGCCGATGCGCCGACTTCCGCTGCGGCGGGGGCGACTGGCGCGGCGGCGGCCGGCGCGGGCGCGGCCACAGGCGCTGGCGCATAGCCCATCTGGGCGACGGCCGCGGCCTTGCGCGCGACGCGGATCTTGCGGTCGCCATGCTCGACCTCAATTTCGGTCAGGGCGGTGGCGTCGAGCAGCTCGGCGAGCTGACGGACGAGGTCGACATCGACCTTCATCGCTTGTTCGGTCTTTTCGGTCATGGGACGCGCTCCTGTCAGAACCGGGCCGCGGCTTCAAGCGCGAGCAGATAGGAATGCGCGCCAAAACCCGCGATTGTGCCTTTTGCGGCACGCCCGATGAAGCTCTCATGCCGGAATGGCTCCCGTGCATGAGGGTTGGATAGGTGAACCTCGATCACCGGGGTCGTCACCGACTTGATCGCGTCATGGATCGCGATCGAGCTATGGGTGAAGCCCCCGGCGTTGAGCAGCACGGCCTTCGCCTCATAGGCCTGGGCCTCGTGCAGCCAGTCGATCAGATGGCCTTCATGGTTGGACTGGCGCATGTCGATCGTCAGATCGAGTTCGCGCGCCCGGTCCTCCAGCAGCCCCGCAATATCGTCCAGCGTGTCATGGCCATAGATATGCGGCTCACGCAGGCCGAGCAGGTTCAGGTTCGGCCCGTTGAGGACATAAACGGTCGCGGGCATCGGCACTCCCATGGTTGCGGCTCGGGATGGCCGGGCCTAGATCGAGGGCCTTCCTTAACCGCATGCCCTATCCCACGTCGAGCGGGCAGCGACTTGCATGGTAAGTGACACATATGCCCCATACCGATGGAACCGTGACGATCACCGTGAATGGCGAGCATAAGCGGGTAGTGGCGGGCCTGTCGCTGGCCGATCTGGCGAACCAGCTGGGGCTGGTGCCCGAAAAGGTGGCGGTGGAGCGCAACCTGGAGGTCGTGCCCCGTTCGACCCTGGCGCAGGTGCAGGTCGAGGATGGCGACGAGATCGAGATCGTGCATTTTGTCGGCGGCGGCGATCATGCGGCGGAGGCGATGACCGAGGCGGCGGACGATGATTCGTGGGAGGTCGCGGGGCAGCGTTTCCGTTCGCGCCTGATCGTCGGCACCGGCAAGTACAAGGACTTTGCGCAGAATGCCGCAGCGGTCGAGGCGGCGGGTGCGGAGATCGTCACGGTCGCGGTGCGCCGGGTCAACGTGTCGGACCGCAACGCGCCGATGCTGACCGATTTCATCGACCCGAAAAAGATCACCTATCTGCCCAACACGGCGGGCTGTTTCACCGCCGAGGATGCGATTCGCACGCTGCGGCTGGCGCGCGAGGCGGGCGGCTGGGAGCTGGTCAAGCTGGAGGTTCTGGGCGAGGCGAAGACGCTTTATCCGGACATGGTCGAGACGCTGCGTGCGACCGAGATCCTGGCCAAGGAAGGCTTCAAGCCCATGGTCTATTGCGTCGACGACCCCATCGCCGCCAAGCGGCTGGAGGATGTCGGGGCGGTGGCGATCATGCCGCTGGGCGCGCCGATCGGATCGGGGCTGGGCATCCAGAACAAGGTGACGATCCGCCTGATCGTCGAGGGGGCCAAGGTGCCTGTGCTGGTCGATGCGGGTGTCGGCACCGCGTCGGAAGCGGCCGTCGCCATGGAACTGGGCTGTGACGGCGTGCTGATGAACACCGCGATCGCCGAGGCCAAGGACCCTGTGCTGATGGCCCGCGCGATGAAGGCGGGCGTCGAGGCGGGGCGCATGGCCTATCGCGCCGGGCGCATGGGGATGCGCCGCTATGCCGACCCGTCGAGCCCGCTGGCGGGACTGATCTAACTTTAATTTCACGGAACTTGCCGCGTAACGAACCGTTGTGTTTCCGAGTGTTCAACGGGATTTCACGATCCCTCAGCAAATGGAGGCCATCATGGGTGAACTCACCGACAAGATCAAGGGCAACGTCAACGAGCTGGTTGGTAAGGCCAAGGAGGCCATTGGCGAGCATAACAACAATGACAAGCTCGTGGCCGAGGGCGAAGCCCAGCAGGCCAAGGGCAAGGGCGAGCAGATGAAGGGTTCGGTCAAGGGTGCCCTTGGCGACAACATCTGAACCTGCTAGTCGTTTTCTGACTAAAGCAATCAGCAACGAACTCGCCGCCCCGGTTTATACCGGGGCGGTTTTCTTTTGTTTGGATAAGGATAAATTCTGCAATCGTTTTTATGATAGCGTTATTTTGGGTCTAGCCCGCTTTATTTGAAGGCTTTTATGGTCCTGCGGTAGTGGAGCGTGGTAAGACGGGGCGCGAGTGAAGGCGTCTCTGGATTTCCTCCACCCGCGGGGAGAATTCAGCGGTTCGCGATTCGCGACAAGGTCGTGGCGGGGGTGATGACCTCGATATCGGTCTTCAGGTGCAGCAACCGTACGCCGGTCCCTGCCATCGCGCGGGACAGGGCAGGGGCGAAATCCTCGGTCCGGGTCACCACTTCGCTCCAGCAGCCATAGGCGCGCGCCAGCGCGGCAAAGTCGGGGTTGATGAGACCCGTCGCCGCCACACGACCGGGATATTCGCGCTCCTGATGCATGCGGATCGTCCCATATCCGCCATTATCGACCACGATCACCAGCATCGAGGCGCCATATTGTACGGCGGTCGCCAGTTCCTGTCCGTTCATCAGGAAGCAGCCGTCACCCGCCAGCGCGACGACCATGCGATCGGGATGCCGCAGCGCGGCGGCGGTGGCGGCGGGGACACCGTATCCCATCGCGCCGCAGGTCGGGGCAAGCTGGCACCCCGGTTCGTAGCGCCAGTAACGGTGCCACCAGCCCGAATAATTGCCCGCTCCGTTGCAGAGGATCGAATCGGCCGGGAGTGCGTCGCGCATCGCCGCGACGCATTGGCCCAGGTCCAGCGTCACGCCCTCGCGCGGGGCGGGTTCGGACCAGGCGAGATAGGCGGCATGGGCCTCCGCGCCGCTGGGGCGGGGCGTGGCGGCTTCGCTGGCGAGCAGTTCCAGCATCCCCAGTGCCTGATGGACGTCGGAACACAGCGCCAGGTCGGTGCGATAGACGCTGTGCAACTCGTCCGGGTCGGGATGGATATGGACCAGCGTCTGGCCCGGATGCTCGGGCGTGATGAGCGTATAGCCATCGGTCGTCGCCTCCCCCAGCCGTGCGCCGACGACGATCAGCAGGTCGGCCTCCTTCACCCGGGCGACCAGTGCGGGATTGGGGCCATAGCCCAGATTGCCCGCATAGACCGGGCAGGTGGCCGACACCGCATCCTGTCGCCGGAACGCTGCGACCAGCGGAATGCCCGCCGCTTCGCCCCATTGCTCGGCCAGCGCTACGGCCTCGGCATTCCAATGTGCCCCGCCGATGATGGCGACGGGCCGCTGGGCCTTCTCGATCAGGTCCTGCGCCGCCATCACGTCTTCGATGCGCACGTCCTGCGACGGCCGCTCGATCCGGGGGCGGGGAGCGCCCTCGACCATATCGCACAGCATGTCCTCGGGCAGGGCCAGCACGACCGGCCCCGGTCGCCCGCTCATCGCGGTGGCATAGGCGCGGGCGACATATTCCGGGATACGCGCGGCATCGTCGATCCGTGCGGCCCATTTGGCGAGCGGTGCGAACATCGCCTGGAAATCGACCTCTTGAAAGGCTTCGCGGTCGCGGGTGCCCCGATCGACATCGCCGATGAACAGGATCATCGGTTGCGAGTCCTGCCGCGCGACATGCACGCCGATCGCCGCATTGGTCGCCCCCGGCCCGCGCGTGACGAAGGCCACACCCGGCCGCCCGGTCAGCGTGCCGTCGGCGCACGCCATGAAGGTCACGCCGCCTTCCTGCCGACCGGTCACCAGATCGATGGCGGGCGTGTCGTGCAACGCGTCGAGCACCGCCAGGAAACTCTCGCCCGGCACGGTGAAGATACGGTCGCACCCCTGTTCGAGAAGCGCATCGACAAGCAGGCGTCCGCCGGTTTTCGTGGTCATGGACGGCAGCCTAACGCCGCTTCCCTGCAAAGCGCAAACGCTGGCTTGACCCGGCTCCGTGCCTCCGCCTAACGCTTGCGCCATCATAGGGAGGACGCCCATGCAGAAGCTCTATTCCGACGCGGCCGCCGCGCTCGACGGCCTGCTCCATGACGGCATGACGATCTGCGCCGGGGGCTTCGGCCTGTGCGGTATCCCGGAGCGGCTGATCGACGCGATCGAGGCCGCCGGGGTCAAGGACCTGACCATCGCCAGCAACAATGCCGGGATCGACGGTGTCGGCCTGGGCAAGCTGCTCCGATCGCATCAGGTGAAGAAGATGATCTCGTCCTATGTCGGCGAGAACAAGGAGTTCGAGCGGCAGTATCTGTCCGGTGAACTGGAGGTCGAGTTCTGCCCGCAGGGGACGCTCGCCGAGCGTTGCCGGGCAGGGGGGGCGGGTATCCCCGGCTTCTATACCAAGACGGGCGTCGGCACGAAGGTGGCCGAGGGCAAGGAAGTGAAGAGCTTCGACGGGGAGGATTATATCCTAGAACGCGGCATCCGCGCCGACCTGTCGATCATCAAGGGGTGGAAGGCCGACGAGGCCGGGAACCTGATCTTCCGCAAGACCGCACGCAACTTCAACCAGCCGATGGCGACGGCGGGCCGCATCTGCGTCGCCGAGGTGGAAGAGGTAGTGCCGGTGGGCAGCCTCGATCCCGACCAGATCCATCTGCCCGGCATCTATGTGAAGCGGATGATCGTCGGCGCGCCGTACGAGAAGAAGATCGAGTTTCGCACGGTGCGCGAGCGGGCTTGATTTTTGGGGGGAGGGGATGCGGAGAGCGCCAGCCCTCCCCCCGACCCCCTCCCGCCTGCGGAAGGGGGAGTGCGCTTGGCGGAGGGGGTGTTTGATGAAACGCACGAAGATTGAGCACGACGGCAGCAACGTAACCTCTCCCCTCCCGCAGGCGGGAGGGGTTGGGGGAGGGAACGCCGTTCTAAGGCTGGGCGTAGCAATTGCCACCGCCCTGACCCTATCCGGCTGCGTCGTCGCCGTCGGCAACAACGGCACGTCCACGCCTCCTCCGGCCGCCACCAACCCCAAACTCGCGGGCATGCAGTACCTCTACGGCTCGGCCGAGGCCGACGCGATCTCGCGTCAGGCCTGGAATGCGCTCGTCACCTATGCCGCCGACCGGGTACGTCGCCCGCAAGCCGACAGCGTCGTGCTGGCCCAGGGCGCGAGCCTCGAAAGCCCCCGCTTCGTGCCGTGCGCGGGCAAGCGTCCGGCGGCCGTGTTCGACGTCGACGAGACGGTCCTCCAGAATCTCGGCTTCGAGCAGGACGATCTGACCGGCCGCGCCGACCGCGACTTTCCCGGCCGCTGGCGCGCCTGGGAGCAGAGCGATGGCCATGCCGTCCTGCCCACGCCCGGCGCGGCGGCGGCGATCGCCGATCTGCGGACGATGGGCGTGACGGTGATCTTCAACACCAATCGCGACGATCCGGCGGGCGCGGCGCGCGTGATCGAGGCGGCAGGGCTTGGCCCGGCTGTCCATGGCGACACGCTGTTCGTGCGCCCCGATACAGGCAGCCGCGACAATAAGGACGCGCGACGCTGGCGGATCGCCGACCGCTATTGCGTGATCGCCATGGGCGGCGACCAGCTCGGCGATTTCAGCGACCTGTTCAACACGCCTGCCAGCGTGGCGCAGCGTCGCGCCCGCGCCGATGCCCCGCGCGTCGCGGCGCTGTGGGGCCGTGGCTGGTTCGTCTTCCCCAACCCCGTATACGGCAAGGCGCTGAAGGGCACCCCCGACGACATCTTCCCCGCCGGCCGGCGGTGGCACCCGACAGGAGAGCAATGATGGCCTGGACCCGCGACGAAATGGCCGCCCGTGCGGCCAAGGAGCTGAAGGACGGTTTCTACGTCAATCTCGGCATCGGCATCCCGACTTTGGTCGCCAACCATATCCCGCAAGGGGTGGAGGTCACGCTGCAATCCGAAAACGGGATGCTGGGCATCGGGCCGTTTCCCTATGACGACGAGGTGGATCCCGACCTCATCAACGCGGGCAAGCAGACGATCAGCGAGCTGCCGCACTCGGTCTATTTCTCGTCGGCCGACAGCTTTGCGATGATCCGGGGCGGGCATATCGACCTGACCGTGCTGGGCGCGATGGAGGTGTCCGAAGGGGGCGACATCGCCAACTGGATGATCCCCGGCAAGATGATCAAGGGCATGGGCGGCGCGATGGACCTGGTCGCGGGCGTCAAGAAGATCATTGTCGTCATGGAGCATAACGCCAAGGACGGCAGCCCGAAGTTCATCCCCGAATGCACCCTGCCGCTGACCGGACGCAATGTCGTCGACATGATCGTCACCGATCTGGCGGTGTTCCAGCGCCCCGATCACGACAGCGCCTTCCGCCTGATCGAATGCGCGCCCGGCGTCACCGCCGATGAGGTGGCGGCGAAGACGACGGCGAAGTTCGAACGCTGATGGCCTACGTCCTCGTCACGGCGAACCGGAATTATTCGAGTTGGTCGCTGCGCCCCTGGCTGCTGATGAGGGCGCTGGGGATTGCGTTCACCGACCGGATCGCGCCGTTCGAGGGGGTCGAGAATTACGAGGCGTTCCGCGCCTTTTCGCCGACCGGGCAGGTGCCGGTGCTGATCGATGGCGAGCGGACGGTGTGGGATTCGCTCGGCATCGCGCTGTATCTCGCCGAGCGGCATCCGGGAGTCTGGCCGGAGGATGAGGCGGCGCGCGCCTGGGCGATGTGTGCGGTGACGGAGATGCATGGCGGCTTCGGGGCGCTGCGGGCAGAGCGGACGATGAATGTCGGGGTGCGGGTGGACGCGAAGCCGCCATCGCCCCGGCTGGAGCGCGATGTGGCGCGGCTGGCGGAACTGTGGGGCGAGGGATTGTCGCGTTTCGGCGGGCCGTGGCTGGCGGGGGAACGTTTCTCGGCGGTGGATGCCTTTTACGCGCCGGTTGCGTTCCGGGTAAGGACGTACGGCATCGACGTTGGCGAGGCGGGGGCGGCCTGGGTCGAGACGGTGCTCGCACATCCCGCGATGCGGGATTGGGAAGCGCAGGCGCTGGCCGAGACGTGGCGGGACCCGGATCATGAGATCGAGCTGGCGGAGTGTGGTGGCGTGACCCAGGATTTTCGCGCCAAGGGGTGAGGTATGGGGCGTGACCTTCGACTACGCTCAGGCTGAACGGAGCGGGGGAATAGGTCTCCACAACCTCCGTTCAGCCTGAGCGAAGTCGAAGGCCAAGGGAATCCCTTGGCACATGACAATTTCGCCATCCCAAAGAAATAACATTGCGCCACACCTTTGCGGCGCGCATCTTTTCGGATAACAGCGCCCGCATCATGGCCCAACGACCCCAGACTCTGTACGAGAAGATCTGGGCCGCGCACGTTGTCGAACGGCGGCCCGATGGCACCTGCCTCATCTATATCGACCGCCATCTTGTTCACGAGGTGACGAGCCCGCAGGCGTTCGAGGGGCTGCGCGCCGCCGGACGCACGGTGCGCCGTCCCGAATTGACGCTGGCGGTGCCCGACCACAATCTGCCGACGACGCCGCGCAAGGACGCGAACGGCAACCTCCTGCCCATCGCCGACCCGGAAAGCGCGCAGCAACTCGACGCGCTCCGCCGCAACACCGCCGAGTTCGGCGTCGACTATATCGACGCGACGGCGGCGGCGCAGGGGATCGTCCATGTTGTCGGGCCGGAACAGGGCTTCACCCTGCCGGGCACGACGCTCGTGTGCGGTGACAGCCATACCTCGGCGCACGGCGCACTGGGCGCGCTGGCCTTCGGCATCGGAACGTCGGAGGTCGAGCATGTGCTGGCGACCCAGACGCTGTTGTTGTCTCCGTCCAAGACGATGGAGGTCCGTGTCGACGGCGTGCTGGGTCACGGCGTCTCGGCCAAGGACGTGGTGCTGGCCATTATCGGCAAGATCGGCGCGGCGGGCGGCACCGGTCATGTCATCGAATTCACCGGCAGCGTGATCCGCAACCTGTCGGTCGAAGGTCGCCTGACCATCGCCAACATGTCGATCGAGGGCGGCGCGCGCGCAGGGCTGATTGCACCGGACGAGACGACCTTCGCCTATCTGAAGGACCGCCCGATGGCGCCCAAGGGGGTGGACTGGGACAAGGCGGTCGCCTGGTGGCGGACGCTGCCGACCGATCCGGGTGCGGTCTACGACAAGGTCGTCACGCTCGACGCCGCCGATATCGCGCCCAACCTGACCTGGGGCACCAGCCCCGAGGACGTGGTGCCGATCACCGGCGTCGTGCCCGATCCCGACAGCTTTGCCGACGCCTCCAAGCGCGAAGCGGCGCGCAAGTCGCTGGACTATATGGGCCTGACCCCCGGCACTGCGATGCAGGACGTCGCGATCCAGCATGTCTTCATCGGCAGCTGCACCAATAGCCGGATCGAGGATCTGCGCGCCGCCGCCGCCGTGGCGCGCGACCGCAAGGTGGCGGAGGGCGTCCGTGCGCTGGTCGTTCCCGGCTCGGGTCTGGTCAAGCGCCAGGCTGAGGCGGAGGGGCTGGATCGCATCTTCGTACAGGCCGGTTTCGAATGGCGCGAGCCGGGCTGTTCGATGTGCCTGGCGATGAACCCGGACAAGGTGCCGCCGGGCGAGCGTTGCGCCTCGACCTCGAACCGCAATTTCGTCGGCCGTCAGGGTCCCGGGGCGCGCACCCATCTGCTTTCCCCCGCCATGGCTGCCGCCGCAGCGGTGACCGGACGCCTTTTCGATGTTAGAGAGTTGAAGAGCCACGCGATCGATCGTGAAGGCATCTGACAGGGACGATAGGGGATACGCATCATGAAGCACGTACTGGTCATGCTCGTCACCGGCGCGGTTCTGTGCGGCGCGGCCGCCTATGCCGCAGGCATTGCGTCACGCCCTGCCGTGGCCGAGCAGCGTCCGCAGCAGGCGGGCTGACCGCCCGGTTTTCGAATACAGGGATGATGAAATGAACCCGGTTACGACCGTCGCCGGCACTGCCTACCCCTGGGGTGCCAAGAATATCGATACGGATGTCATCATCCCGGCACATTGGCTGAAGACGATCACCCGTGCCGGTCTGGGGCGCGGCGCGTTCGAGACGGTGCGCGCACAGCCGGACAACATCTTCGACGACCCCCGCTATGCGGGCGCGCCGATCCTGATCGCGGGCGACAATTTCGGTTGCGGCTCCAGCCGCGAGCATGCCGCATGGGCGCTGGCGGATATGGGCATCCAGGCCGTGATCGCCCCGAGCTTTTCCGACATCTTCTCGGGCAATGCCTTCAAGAACGGCATCGTCCCTGTCGTCCTGCCGCAGGAGGCGGTGGACCGGCTGATCGCGGTGGCGCAGGACCAGCCGATCACGGTCGATCTGGAGACGATGACCGTCACCACGCCGTTTCAGGACCGTTTTGCCTTCGAACTCGACCCGTTCCGCCGCGAATGCCTGATGAAGGGGCTCGACGAAGTCGGCCTGACGCTGGCCCGTGACGAGGCGATCGGCCATTTCGAGGGGCAGATGGCCGAGGGGCGGCCCTGGGTCGCGGGTCGCCAGCGCCTGGATGGCGCCACGGCGGCCGCTGCCTGACGAAACAGGGTGCGGGGTCTTGTGCGGGCGTGCTGGCGAAAGCGTCAGGACGCGACGACGACGACCCCGGCGATCAAGGCCCATATGGCGAGCGAACCGATCATGCCGTTGACGATGCCCAGCATCGGATTGTCCCGGCGGTCCGGTAGCACGGCGCGGAAATGGGTCATGGCGCTCTCCTAAGGCCTCGGCGATATCCCGGTTCTTCCAGGCTTCATCCCGTTTTTGCCATGCTTACAGTACGCGCCGGTCCGGGCGCGGTTCCCATCGTTTCCCGACCGAAACGATCGTTGGAAACGGGGTGAAACACCCGATCGGCGCATCGGTTGCACGCGGGCGCGACGCCCCCTATCTCGGACGCTGTGTTTGATTGGCCCATGGGGCTGGGGGATGGCGAACCGATGACCAGTTTCGACGATCGCAGGAAGGGCTTCGAGGCCAAGTTCGTGGCCGATCAGGATATGCTGTTCCGCATCACGGCGCGGCGCAACCGTCTGGTCGCGCAATGGGCGGCCGAGCGGATGAAGCTGACTCCCGCCGAGACCGATGCCTATGCCAAGGCGGTCGTGCAGGCCGATTTCGAGGAAGCGGGCGACGAGGACGTCATTCGCAAGCTGCTGGGCGACCTGACCGCGGCCGGGATCGATGTGGACGAGGCGGAGGTCCGTCGTGCGCTGGACGAGCAGCTGGTCGAGGCGCGCCGCCAGATGATGGAGAGCCGCTGACCATGCCGATGGCCGCCGATGATATCGCCACGATGATCCGCACCGCCATTCCCGATGCCGAGGTCCAGATCACCGACCTCGCCGGGGACGGCGACCATTATGCCGCGCATGTCGTGGCCGCCAGCTTTGCGGGCATGAGCCGCGTCGCGCGCACCCGCGCCGTCTATGCCGCGCTCGGCGGACGCATGGGGGGCGAACTCCATGCGCTGCAATTGACCACCGCGGTCCCGGCCGCCTGATCCCATTCCCTCAAGGATGAATGACATGACCGACGATACGAACGCGCGCATCGACGCGCTGGTGAAGGACAATGCCGTCCTACTGTTCATGAAGGGCACGCCGCTCTTTCCGCAATGCGGTTTTTCCAGCCGTGCGGTGGCGATCCTGAACCATCTTGACGTACCGTTCGAGAGCGTGGACGTGCTTCAGGACCAGGGCATCCGCCAGGGCATCAAGGCCTATTCGGACTGGCCGACCATTCCGCAGCTCTATGTGAATGGCGAGTTCGTCGGCGGATCGGACATCATGATGGAGATGTACGAAAGCGGCGAACTGGCCGAACTGGTCCAGGATGTGAAGACCGCGTGATGTGACGAAGGGCCGGATGAAAATCCGGCCCTTTTTATATCCTCCCCGACACGGGGAGGGGGACCAGCGAAGCTGGTGGAGGGGGATCGCCGCTGGGCGAGTCCCGTGTGGAAGCCCCCCTCCGTCATCGCTGACGCGATGCCACCTCCCCTTGCAGGGGAGGAATGACGTTGCCCTATTGACTACGCCTGTAATCGGAATAGGATTACGCTTGTAGTCAATAAGAGGGCGAGTCGATGGCCGAGCGTATCAGCGATGCCGAACATGCCGTGATGGAGGTTCTATGGGAGGAGGCTCCGCTGACCGCGCAGGATGTCGCGGAGCGGGTCGATCCCGAACGCGGCTGGAGCACCAACACCGTCAAGACGCTGCTCGGTCGCCTGCTGGCCAAGGAAGCCATAGGGCATGAGGAACAGGGGCGGCGGTATCTGTACCGCCCGCTGGTGGCCCGCGACGATTATGTCGTCGGCGAGTCCCGCCGCCTGATCGACCGGCTGTTCGGTGGCCGCCTGACCCCGCTGGTCGCGCATCTGGCCGAGCGGGACGAACTGACCGCGCAGGACATCTCGGAGATCGAGGCGCTGCTCAAGGACCTCAAGGCATGAGCGGCGCGCAACTCGGCTGGGCGGTGGAGGCGATGATCGCCTCCACGCTGCTGATGGGGCTGGTCCTGCTGGCCCGCCGCCGTGTCCGCCAGGCCTTCGGGCCGCAGATCGCCTATGCGCTCTGGGCCTTGCCGTTGCTCCGCTTGCTCCTTCCGCCGCTGCCGCGCGGGCTGTCCGAGCAGGCGACCCCGCCGCTGGCTGCCGCGAGCGAGCGCTTCGCGACCTATGTCGTGCTGCCCATGACCGCGCAGATACCCGCGACGGTGGATGCGCCCGGCATCTGGTCGATGGTGGAGCAGGGGGTGGCGCTGTTCTGGATCATCGGGGCGGCGGCGTTTCTGGGCTTCCAGCTCTTTCGCCACTGGCGCTTCCGCAGGCGGTTGCTGGCCGATGCCGAGCCTCTGGAAGCGGTCAAGGGCGTGCGCGTGGTCGCCAGCGATGGTGCGCCGGGGCCGCTCGCCTTCGGCATCTGGCATCGCTACGTCGCTTTTCCGCGTGACTTTGCCGAGCGCTACGACGCCGATGAGCGCGACCTGGCGCTGGCGCATGAGCTGGGCCACCATGCCCGCGGCGACCTGATCGCCAACTGGATCGCGCTCGCCGTGCTGGCGCTCCACTGGTTCAACCCCGTGGCATGGCGGGCCTTCCACGCGTTCCGCGCCGACCAGGAATTGGCCAATGATGCCCGCGTCCTGAAAGGGCGTAGCCGCGCCGACCGGCATGTCTATGCCTGCGCCATCGTGAAGGCCGCGCATGGCCGCGCCCTGTCGGGGGCCTGTCACCTGCACACCATCGACGATCTGAAAGGGAGGCTGAAGATGTTGACCACTTCTCCGAAATCGCGTCGCCAGCTGGCGATGGGCGGCGCCACCGTGTCGGTGCTGGTGCTGGCCGGGCTGGGGGCGACGGCCTCGGGCACGCCGGCGGCGGCGGCGTTGACCAGGAAGGTCGAGCGGACACTTGGCGTCGACCTGACCAGCACGGTCGCGGTCCTGCCCGCCGTCGCCCAGACGACGCCGGAGGTTCCCGAAGCGCCGACCGCACCTTCCGTGCCTGCGGCCCCGGCTACCCCTGCAAAACCCGTGGTTACGATTGCCGCGACGGTTCCGGAGGTGCCCGCCGTTCCTGCTGCCCCCGCGACTCCGCAGGTCGCCGAGGCCCCCACCGTCCCGCAGGCCCCCGCCGCGCCCCCCGTCCGCGTCGTTACGCTGCGCAACGGGCATAAGGTCAAGTTCATCGGCGACAATGGCATGGTCCCGATGGTGCCCATGCCTCCGATCCCGATGGTTCAGGCGCGTGCATGCGGCACGGGCAGCAGCGATACCCGCACCAGCTACATGACGGTCGATGGCAAGACCCGGCGGCAGGTGACGATCATCTGCACCGACCGGATCGAGCGGGACGCTCGTCAGGCCTCGCTCACCGCCATCCATGCCCAGCGCACGGCGCAGGTGAACATGCAGATCGCGCTCGCCAGCATCGAGAGTGCCCGCGCCTCGATCACCCGCGACCGCAACCTCTCCGAGGATGCCCGGCGTGACGCGCTGAAAGGCCTGAACGAGGCGACCGCCGAGCTGAAGGCCGAAATGGCGAACCGCGATCGCGACTGATCCGACCACGACTTTACCCCAACTCGACCTCTGTGCCCGTCCGACGGGGACAGGGGTTGCCCTTTGTCCGCCGCTTGCCCACATGGTTCGGAATGGCTGAGCACCCGACCGGCATTCCGATCCTGCTTGAGCCGCTGGTTACCCGCGTGCTCGCCCCCAATCCGTCGCCCTTCACCTATACGGGCACGCAAAGCCATGTCGTGGGCGACCGCGATGTGGCGGTCATCGATCCGGGGCCGGACGATCCCGCGCATCTGGATGCGCTGACCCGCGCGATTGCCGGGCGGCCGGTGGTCGCCATCGTCATCACCCATCATCACCGCGACCACAGCCCGGCCAGCCGCCCGCTCGCCCGCCTGACCGATGCGCCGATCGTCGGCGCGGCCCCCTTCGCCGCCGATTATGAGGGCGGGCAATCCGACGCCGCGTTCGACCGCGACTATGTGCCGGACCGAGTGCTGGCGGAGGGCGAGGGGGTGCGCGGCGACGGCTGGACGCTGAATGCGATCGCAACGCCGGGCCACACCTCCAACCATCTCGCCTTCGCGCTGCCCGAGACCAGGGCGCTGTTCTCCGGCGATCACGTCATGGGCTGGTCGACCAGTATCGTCTCGCCCCCCGATGGCGACATGAGCGCCTATATGGCCAGCCTGGAAAAGCTGATGGAACGCGACGACCGGGTCTATTACCCGGGGCATGGCGAGGCGGTCGACAATCCGCAGCGGCTGGTACGCGGGATGCTGGGTCATCGCAAGCAGCGCGAGGGGCAGATCCTGCGCCTGCTGGCGGCGGAAGAGAGGTTGCCGATCGCGGCGATGACCGCACGCATGTATGTCGGGCTGAATCCCAAACTGATTCCGGCAGCGGAACGATCGGTGCTGGCACATCTTTATGACCTGCGAAACCGCGGGCTGGTCCGCGAGGAAGGAGCATCATGGATCAGCGCGTGACACCTCCCGGCGAAACGCCACAGCCGCCGTCGCGGGCACGCGGCGGGGTCGGGTTGTTCCTGACCAAGGTGGCGGGGGTGCTGCTCCTGCTGGTGCTGGCCGGACTGATCGTGGTTTGGGGTGTGCAGCGCTATGTCGAGGACCGGCTCACTCCCGATCCGACGACCATCGCCCGCGCCAGCCTGGACGGCCTGCGCGAACAGAACCGGCTGTCGGCCTTTGCCGCGCGTTACGTCGCCGTCGTGACCTCGCGCCAGTCGCAGCTGGGCTTTTCGACCGAGCGGACGCTCATCATGCCGGGCATGGTCCGTTACGAGGTCGATCTGGGCAAGCTGCGGCAGCAGGACGTCCGCTGGGACGCGAATGCCCGTGTCCTGTCGGTGACGCTGCCGCCGGTCGAGATCGACGGGCCGCAGGTCGATCTGTCGGCGATCCGCGAATATGGATCGGGCGGCCTGCTGACCACCTTCACCGATGCCGAGCAGCGGCTCGACGCGGCCAATCGCACGGCGGGGCAGGTCGAGCTGATGCGACAGGCCCGCGCGCCCGCGCCGATGAAGCTGGCCCGCGACGCGACCCGCCGCGCGGTCGAGCGCAGCTTCGCCATGCCGCTGCGCGCGGCAGGGGTGGGGGGCAGCGTCAAGGTCCGCTTCTCCGACGAGCCGGCGAGTGACGAACGCTGGGACACGACGCGCAACCTGCAAGAGGTTCTTGGCAATGGCGGCTGACGTGGCCGATTGTCGGGGCGAGCCCATGCGCCTAGGGGGAATGCCATGACCATCCAGACGAATCTGACGGGCCTCGACCTGCGCGCCGAGATCGACCGGCTCCGCAAGGAACGCAACGCCGTCATCCTCGCCCATTATTATCAGAAGCCCGAGATTCAGGACCTGGCCGATTTCGTCGGCGACAGCCTGGACCTCAGCCGCAAGGCGCAGGCGACCGATGCGGACGTCATCGCCTTTTGCGGCGTGCGCTTCATGGCGGAGACGGCCAAGATCCTGTCGCCGGACAAGATCGTCGTGCTGCCCGACATGGCCGCCGGCTGCAGCCTGGAGGACAGCTGTCCGCCCGAGCAGTTCGCCGAGTTCCGCGCCCAGCACCCGGACCATATCGCGCTGACCTATATCAACTGCTCGACCGAGGTGAAGGCGCTGTCCGACATCATCGTGACGTCGTCCTCGGCGGAGCAGATCCTGGCGCAGATCGACCCGGCGCAGAAGATCATCTTCGGTCCAGACCGCAATCTGGGCGGCTATCTGGCACGCAAGACCGGCCGCGACATGCTGCTCTGGCCGGGTGTGTGCATCGTCCACGAGGCGTTCAGCGAGACCGAGCTGCTCAAGCTGCGTACCCAGCACCCCGACGCGCCGATCGCCGCGCATCCCGAATGCCCGGCCGTCATTCTGGACCATGCCGATTATGTCGGGTCGACGCGCGGTATCCTGGAATTTGCGCGAACCGTCACCAGCGACACGCTGATCGTCGCAACCGAGCCGCACATCATCCACCAGATGCAAAAGGCGATGCCGGACAAGACCTTCATCGGCGCGCCGGGCGCGGACGGCAACTGCAACTGCAATATCTGCCCTTACATGGCGCTGAACACCATGGAGAAGCTTTACCTCGCGCTGCGCGACCTGACCCCGCGTGTCGAGATCGAGGAAGGGCTGCGGCTTCAGGCCAAGAAGAGCCTCGACGCCATGCTGACGCTGGCGAGCGGCACGGTCGGCAAGGGCGATCTGGGTCCGCGCCCGTGACGGAAAGCGTGATAGAAGGCTTCGACCTCGACGCCTTCGTTACAGCGACGCTGGCCGAGGATCTGGGGCCGGGCGGGGACATCACCTCGGCGGCGGTCATCCCGGAGGGCGCGCGCTTCATCGGCACCATGGCCAGCCGCGATGCGATTACCGTCGCAGGTCTGCCCATCGCCGAGGCATTCTTCCGGCACCTCGACGCGGACGTGGTCATAGAGCGGCTGGTCGAGGACGGCACGAGCGTTCCGGCGGGGACCGACCTGCTCCGCCTGTCGGGCCAGGCGCGCGCGATGCTGACGGCCGAGCGGTCCGCGCTGAACACCGTCCAGCATCTGTCGGGCATTGCGACGATGACGGCGGCCTATGTCGCGGCGATCGCGGGCACGGGCGCGATCCTGCTCGACACGCGCAAGACCATTCCCGGCCTGCGCCTCGTCGAGAAATACGCCACCCGCATGGGCGGTGCGCAGAACCATCGCATGGGCCTGTGGGACGCGGCGATGATCAAGGACAATCATGTCGCGGTGGCGGGCGGCATCGGCCCGGCGGTCACGGCGGCGCGCGAGGCGGGGGGCGCCCGGATCATCGTCGAGGTCGACGCGCTCGACCAGATCGAACCGGCGCTGGCGGCGGGGGCGACCCATTTGCTGCTCGACAATATGAACCCCGCGCAACTGGCCGAGGGCGTCGCGCTGGTCGCGGGCCGGGTGCCGACCGAGGCGTCGGGCGGCGTACGCCTCGACACCATCCGCGCCATCGCGGAATCGGGCGTGACCTATGTCAGCGTGGGGCGCTTGACCCAGTCGGCTCCGGCGGCCGATATCGGACTGGATTTCGCCGCCGCCTGAGGCGGATAGCAGAAGGGGAAGATGGTGCGACCAAAGGCGGTGATATTGGGTGAGCGGCTGTCGCTGTTCGCCATCCTGTTGCTGGTGGTGCTGGCGGTCATCGGCTGGACCGACACGGTCGCGCAGGCCGGGGTGGCGATCGCGATCATCGCCAACGGCCTGCTGGTCGGGCTGTTCCTGCTCGGCACGTTGCTGACCACCCGGTTCGCCAGCCGGGTCGGGCTTGGCTTGCTGATCGTGCTGACGGTCTTGAACATGCTGGGTTTTCTGTATCAGGTGTCGGTCGGTGCGCTGGCCGAAGGCGCATTCGGCGTGCTGACGTCGGTGCAGGCGGCGGCGTCGCTGGTCGCGGTCGTGATGCTGACGCGGCCCAACGCCCTGGCATGGTATCGCGCGATGGCGGAGGTGAGTGACGTATGAAATACGCAATGATCGGGATGGCGCTATTGGCCGCGCCGCAGGTCCTGTCGGCGCAGACGCTGCAATGCACCGCGCAGCGCGGGACACAGTCCATCCGCCCCGACCTGCCCAGCCAGAGCCAGCCGACCCGCGTGCTGCCGATCGGCGGCTATACGCTGGCCATCACCTGGAGCCCGCAATTCTGCCGCGATCCCAAGGGGAATAGCAGCTTCCAGTGCGGCGGCGCCAATCGCTTCGGCTTCACGTTGCACGGTCTGTGGCCCGATGGCGTGGACAAGGACTGGCCGCAATATTGCCGCCCGACCGCGATCCTGCCGCAGGCGGTGGTCCGCCGCCACATCTGCGCCACCCCCTCGGCGCAGCTGATGCAGCATGAATGGGCCAAGCATGGCACCTGCATGAGCGGGTACAGCCCGGCACGCTATTTCCAGCGGTCGAATGCACTATATTACGGTCTGCGCTTCCCGGACATGGATGGGCTGTCACGGCGTAGCACGCTGACGGCGGGTGATCTGGCGAGCGCCTTCGCTGCCGCCAATCGGGGCATGACCGCCGACATGATGCGCGTCACCGCCACGCGCGAAGGCTGGCTAGACGAAATCTGGATCTGCCTGAACAAGGCCTTCCGCCCGGCGCGCTGTCCGGCGCATCAGGGGGGATTGTCGCCCAACGCGCCGCTGAAGATCTGGCGCGGCTCCCGCTGACCGGCTTTACCCCTCCAGCACCACGCTGGCGGGGTGATGCTTGTCGAGATGCTTGCGGATGATGCGCAGGTTGCGCGTGTTCGACCGGAACAGCATATCGGCCGCGTCGCCGATCAATGGCACGAAGCCCAGCAGCGTGTCGAAGCCGACATTGCCCATCATCCGCGCCATCTGGAACCTCGACAGTCCCAGGTTGCGCGCCTCCCAGATGATATAGCTGCCCAGCGCCGCGGCGGCGATGTCGCCGACGATCGGCACCAGGCCCAGTATCACGTCCAGCCCGATCGGGCGGTTGAGGCCGGGCAATATGACGACGCGCTCCAGCAGGCGCTCCATCGCCTCGATCCGCTGGCGACTGGCGGCGATGCTCTTGTCGAGCGGCAAAGCGTCGAATGCCGTGGGATCGATGCGGGACGTGTTGGCCATGCCCCTCAGTTGGTGACGGTGCGCAACCGGTTCAATGGATGCCAGGCGCGGCTGTTGGTCTGGAACTGCCGCAGTCGCGCCGTGGTGAGCGACCAGCGCAGCGGACGGGCCAGCGGGATAAAGGGCGTGTCGGCGTTGATCGCCGCATCCGCCGCCGCGATCGCCGCGCTTCGCCCGGCCAGTGTGGGGGCCAGCCGCGCCTGCTCGATCGCCGCCATCGCCGCCTCTCCGCAGCGCGCACAGGCGGTGGCGAGATACCAGCGCGCGCTGTCATAGGGGGCGACCGCATCGATCAGGCGGAGGTCGGAAGGGGCATCGAGCGCCACCCGTTCCGGTGTGATGCCGACCGCCAGCAGTGTTGCGCCGATCTGGCCATAGAGAAGGTTCGCGCCCGGTCCCTGCGGCAAGGCGATGCGGAGCCGCACCGGCTGCCCCCAGGCGGCGACCCGCGCCCGCGCCCCGCTCCGCCGTTCGTCCAGATTGAGAAGCGCCCAGCCGGGTATCTGCGGCGGCGCGTCCGAATCGAGTGCATCGGGCAGCAGCCGGTCGGCGGCTTCCCAATTGGGGGCGACCGCCGCCAGCATCGCCGCCCGGTCGAACGCGGCCGATAGCGCCTGACGATTGGCGGCATCGGCCAGGAAGCCGTCGCGATGGGCGATGCTCAGGCCGAACAGCCCTGCCGCCGGATCGATCCGGATAGCGGACTGGTTGATCCGGACGGCGTCGAGCAGCGGCCATGTCTCGAACCGGCCGCCGAGCAGCAGGTCCGACTGGCCGCCCGCAAAACGCAGGATGGCGCGCGCCGGGCTCTCGGCGATCAGGCGGACATCCTCCTCCGGCGCGGGCGTGGCGTCATCTTCGGGCTCGATACGGCGCGGGTCGGGGATGGGACGTAGCAGCGGCGGCGGACCCGCCTGGATGATGCGGAACGGCCCGGTGCCGCGACGTCCGCGATCGACGATCGCCATTTCGGGCTGGGCGAACAGCTTCAGCAGATCGGGGCGAGGGCGCGACAGGCGGATTTCGATGACCTGCGGCGTCATCACCACGATCTCGTCGATCGCCGTCAGGAAGGGGGTCAGCGGGTTGCCGGAATGAGGTGACACCAGGCGACGCAGGATCGCCACGACCTGCTCGGCGGTGACGGGCGTACCGTCATTCCACTTCGCCTCGCGCAGGCGGAAGATGAAGCTGCCGCCCTCGTCGATGACGATCCAGCGTTCGGCGAGCCCCGGCTCGATCTGGCCATTGGCGTCGAAACGCACCAGTCCCTGCGCCAGCGCGTCGCGCAGCACGCGGCGCGACGTGTCGCCATCGGTGAGGGTCAGTCCGCCGGACGGGGCGGAAGGAGGCGTGGATTGGATGGTGCTGACGACCACGGCGCCGTGATCGGCATGACGCTCGCAGGCGGTCGTCGCCAGCAGGGCGGCGGCCAATCCGATGGTGCGGACGGCGGGACTCGAACCCGCACTCCATAGGAAGCCGATTTTAAGTCGGCAGCGTCTACCGGTTTCGCCACGTCCGCGCACAGGCCAACGAAGATACCAGGATGCCGCGCAGGTCAAGGGTGGAGCGGTCGGAAAGCCGGAATAGCTACGTCCTTCCGCCCCGTGACCGGAACAGGATCATTCCGCGTCGACGTTCAGACGCGCGCGCATTTCCTTGCCGGGTTTGAAATAGGGGACGCGCTTGGCGCAGACATTGACGGTTTCGCCGGTGCGGGGATTGCGGCCGGTGCGGGCACCGCGCGCGCGGGTCGAGAAGGCGCCGAAGCCGCGCAGTTCGACGCGACCGTCATCCGCCAGTCGCTTGGTAATCTCATCAAAGAAAATCGTGACGATCAGTTCGACTTCACGCGGGTTCAGTCCCGGATTACGCTGACCGATTTTTTGCACCAGTTCCGAACGGATCATCGTCTAGTCCCAAGCTTAAGACGGATCGTTCTTAACCTGTGTTTCTCGCTGCTGAAAGTATTTTTATTATACGATTAAGCGACACATCCGTGTCATTTGGCCGGAACCGGGACATGTTTCCGAAAAAACATGCCCCGGCCCAGTGACTTACTTCTGGGTGCGCGCCTTCAGCGCTTCGCCCAGAATGTCGCCCAGCGAGGCGCCCGAGTCGGACGAACCATACTGAGCCACCGCCTGCTTCTCTTCGGCGATCTGCATCGCCTTGACCGAGAAGGTCGGCTTCTTCGAACGATCGAAGCCGGTCACCATCGCGTCGAACTTCTGGCCGACCTGGAAGCGCTCGGGGCGCTGCTCGTCACGGTCGCGACCCAGATCGGTGCGCTTGATGAAGCCGGTCGCACCATCGTCGCCCGCCTGGACTTCGAGGCCCGCATCGCGGACTTCGAGGACGGTCACGGTGACGACCTGGTTCTTGTTCAGGCGATCGCCAGCCGCAGCCACGCCGCCAGCGACGGGGCCGCCACGCTCGAGCTGCTTCATGCCGAGCGAGATGCGCTCCTTCTCGGGGTCGATGTCCAGGACCACGGCCTGAACGACTTCGCCCTTGCGGTGCAGGTTGAGGGCATCCTCACCCGACACGCCCCAGGCGATGTCCGACATGTGGACCATGCCGTCGACATCGTTGTCCAGGCCGATGAACAGGCCGAACTCGGTCGCGTTCTTGACTTCGCCCTCGACGGTCGAACCGATCGGATGGGCTGCGGCGAACGCTTCCCACGGATTGGCCTGAGCCTGCTTGAGACCCAGCGAGATGCGGCGCTTTTCCTGATCGACTTCCAGGACCACGACGTCGACTTCCTGCGAGGTCGACACGATCTTGCCCGGATGGACGTTCTTCTTGGTCCAGGACATTTCCGAGACGTGGACCAAGCCTTCGATGCCCGGCTCCAGCTCGACGAACGCACCGTATTCGGTGATGTTCGTGACGCGGCCCGACAGCTTCGCGCCGACCGGATACTTGGCGCCTGCGCCATCCCACGGATCGCTCTCGAGCTGTTTCATGCCGAGCGAGATGCGCTGCGTGTCCTTGTTGATACGGATGATCTGGACGCGCACGGTGTCGCCGATCGCGATCATCTCCGACGGATGATTGACGCGCTTGTACGACAGGTCGGTGACGTGCAGCAGGCCGTCGATGCCGCCCAGGTCAACGAACGCACCGTAATCGGTGATGTTCTTGACGACGCCGTCGATGATCTGACCCTCGGCCAGGCTCTGGATCAGGCCCGAACGCTGCTCGGCGCGGGTCTCTTCCAGGACCGCGCGACGCGACACGACGATGTTGCCGCGCTTGCGGTCCATCTTCAGGATCTGGAACGGCTGCGGGATGTCCATCAGCGGGGTGACGTCGCGGACGGGGCGGATATCAACCTGCGAGCCGGGGAGGAACGCCACGGCGCCGTTCAGGTCGACGGTGAAGCCGCCCTTCACGCGGCCGAAGATCACGCCTTCGACGCGGGCCGACTTCGAGAATTCGAGTTCCAGCTTGTCCCAGGCGGCTTCGCGACGGGCGCGATCGCGGCTGAGCATCGCTTCGCCGTGCATGTTCTCGACGCGGTCGACATAGACCTCGACTTCGTCACCGACCTTCAGGTCGGCCTTCTGGCCGGGGGCAGCGAATTCGCGGAGGGGCACACGGCCTTCCGACTTCAGGCCGACGTCGATGACGGCCATGTCGTTTTCGATCGCGGTGACGGTGCCATGCACGACGCGACCCTCGAAGCTGTCGGCACCGCCGAACATGTCATCGAGCATCGCCGCGAAATCGTCGCGCGTGGGCTGGGGGTTGGTTGCCATAAAAGGGTTAGGTTCCTGATAGTTTTCCGCCTCCGGTCCGGGCGATTCCCGAAACCTTCGACGATGGCCGCGCCGACCCCATGCCGACGCCACCAGGCCCGAAGATGAGGCTGAAACACGGAAAAGCGGCGGTCCGCGACAAATGCGGAAAGGACGCTGAGGGCATGGCCTCGCGTCAGCCTCTCCGCGGAACAGGGTCCGCGAGCGGGGCGTCCTTAGCCGAAAACGGGCTTTTGCGCAAGGTGAGGGGGTGTCCTCCCCGGCACGGGGAGAGGGACCGCCGCGAAGCGGTGGTGGAGGGGGCGTGCCGCAAGTGACATCCCTTGGGGCTGGCCCCCCTCCGTCAGCGCTGGCGCGCTGCCACCTCCCCTTGCAGGGGAGGAATGCTACTGGCGCGCCTTAGCCGCCACCTGGGCGTCGACGAACTGGATCGCGCGGGCCACGGCCGCCTCGATCGTGAGGCTGGAGGTGTCCAGCGCCGCCGCATCCGCCGCCTGGGTGAGGGGGGCGGTCGCCCGGCCGCTGTCACGTTCGTCGCGGGCGCGGATGTCGGCGAGCACCTGTTCGAACGACACGTCGGCGCCGTTCTTGACCAGTTCGTTATGCCGCCGCCGGGCGCGGACCTGCGAGGTCGCCTTCACGAACAGTTTGGCATCCGCGTCGGGCGCGATGACCGTGCCGATGTCGCGTCCGTCGAGGATCGCGCCGCCGGGCTGCTGCGCGAATCGCTTCTGCCGCTGGAGCAGGGCGGCGCGAACCAGCGGATGCGCCGACACGACCGAGGCGAGCTTGCCCGTCTCATCGTCCCGCAAGGAGGGATCGGCGAGCAGACTGTCGTCGAAGCTGCACGCGGCCACGGCGTCGGCTTCCCTGGTCGGGTCGAGATGCATCTGCCGCACCGTCGCCGCCACCGCGCGGTAGAGCAGGCCGGTGTCGAGATGCGGCAGCCCATAATGCCGGGCCAGCGCGCGGGCGATGGTGCCCTTGCCGCTGGCCGCCGGACCGTCAACGGCGATGATCATGCCATCGCCCCCAGCTTCTCCAGCGTGTCGAAGAAGATGGGATAGCTGGTCGCGACGGGTGCCGCGTCATCCAGCGTGATGGGATCGCGGGCGTTGAGCGCGGCGATGGTCATGCTCATCGCGATCCGGTGGTCGAGCAGCGTGGCGATGGTCGCGCCGCCGGGGATCGGTTCGCCGCCGGTGCCGGTCACGGCCATGCCGTCCTCGAATTCCTCACAACGGACACCGCAGGCGCCGAGCGCATCGGCCATGGCGGTGATGCGGTCCGATTCCTTGACGCGCAGTTCCTCCGCACCGCGGGCGATGGTCGTGCCGGTCGCGAATGCGGCGGCGACGAATAGCACGGGGTATTCGTCGATCATGCTGGGCGTCAGCTCGGGCGGAACCTCGATCGCCGACAGGGGTGCGTGGCGGACACGCAGGTCGGCGACCGGCTCGCCGCCGACGGTGCGGGCGTCCAGTTCGGTGATGTCGGCGCCCATCATCTTGAGTGCTTCGATGATGCCGGTGCGGGTCGGGTTCATGCCGACATTGGTGATGGTCACGTCTGCGCCGGGCACGATCGAGCCCGCGACCAGCCAGAAGGCCGCCGAGGACGGGTCGCCCGGCACGACGATATTCTGCGGCTTCAATTCGGCCTGGCCGCGAATCGTGATGACCTTGCCCTCGGGCGAGGGGGTGACGGTCAGCTCTGCGCCGAAGCCTGCCAGCATCCGCTCGCTATGGTCGCGGGTGGCGATCGGCTCGATCACCGTGGTCTCGCCCGGCGTGTTCAGGCCCGCCAGCAGGATCGCCGACTTCACCTGTGCCGAGGCGACGGGCAGGGTGTAGCGGATCGGCACCGCCGGGCTGATGCCCCGGACCATCAGGGGCAGGCGGCCGCCCGGCGTGTCCTGAAACTCGGCACCCATTTGCGACAGCGGCTCGATGACGCGGCCCATCGGCCGCTTGGACAGCGAGGCGTCGCCGATGAACGTCGCGGTGATCGGATGGCTGGCGACCAGCCCCATCAGCAGGCGCGTCGAGGTGCCCGAATTGCCCATGTCGAGCGCGGTCTCGGGCTGGAGCGGCCCGCCCACGCCGACACCATGGATCACCCACACCCCGTCATCCTGCCGAACGATGTCCGCGCCCATTGCGCGCATCGCGGCGGCGGTGGCGAGTACATCCTCCCCCTCCAGCAGCCCCTCGACCCGGCTTTCACCGACCGCGAGCGCGGAGAGCATCAGCGAGCGATGGCTGATCGATTTGTCGCCCGGAACGGCGATGGTGCCGCGAAGGGCGGCGGCGGCTCGCACGGTGCGAGGCTGGGGAAGGGTGTGCGCCATAGATGGCGCGGGCTTTTGACAGGGGCCTTGCGCTGTGGCAAGGCGCGCCCACTTTTCGCTCCGGCGGAAAACCCAATTCCGAAAGGTATGAACGGCATGATCAAGCCGGAATGGGGCACGAAGCGTACGTGCCCGAAATGCGCGACGCGTTTCTACGACCTCGAAAAGGACGACCCCGTCACCTGCATCAATTGCGGGACTCAGTGGGAGCCCGAGCCCATCCTGAAGTCCAAGCAGCCCCTGCCGTTCGAGCAGGCCAAGCCGGAGAGCAAGGAAGCCGACAGCGATCTGGCGGGCGGCGACGACGAGGATCTGGACATCACCGGTGAAGACGAAGAGCCCTCGCCCGACGATGAAGTCGATCTGGGCGGCGACGACGATCTGGGCGTGGAAACGTCCAGCGAGGACGACGAACACTAAGTTGCCCGAACGGGCTCGGCGGGTGCTTGAAAAAAGTGCTTGCCGAGCCACGGCGGCCCCGCTAGTGGGCTGCCTCCACAGCGGAACGGGGCCGTAGCTCAGCTGGGAGAGCGCTGCAATGGCATTGCAGAGGTCAGGGGTTCGATCCCCCTCGGCTCCACCATTCCGCCGGAATAGCCGCATCTCATGATGCGCTGACAGGCCAGTCCGCATCCCGCCGGACGCGCGCCGAAATCGATGGGGCCGTAGCTCAGTTGGGAGAGCGCTGCAATGGCATTGCAGAGGTCAGGGGTTCGATCCCCCTCGGCTCCACCATCCTTCCGGCAATCCTGATTTGACCGTCCCTGATCGTCAACGGGTGGGTTTTGTCGTTTCGAAATGCGTCATGTGCCCTGAAGCTTCATGCAAACCGTCGCGACATTTCCCCTCGACCACCGTTCAGCCTGAGTGCGATGGCATGAGATGGACACACCCCTCCCCTTCAGGGGAGGGGCTCGCATTGGTTCTTCCACTGTCATCATGGGATGAGCTTCACCCAAGCCGCAACAGCGGGCTGTGCGCTTTGACTTCGCTCAGCGCGAACGGGTGGGGGCGTACATATGGCTGTCGCCCAACAAAAAGAAAAAGGCCCCGACCTGCGCCGGAGCCCAGTTTGTCCTCGGGGGGTGAGGATCAGACCGCGGCGAGGCGTCGCTGCATCTGGTGGACCGGGTTGCGCGGGTCGCCGCTGATGTCGGCCAGGCGGAAGCGGGCGACTTCGCGGGCCAGCGTCTCGGCTTCCTGCGCCAGGGTGCGGGCGGCGTCGGTGGCCTGTTCGACCATGGCGGCATTGCGCTGGGTCACGCCGTCCATCTCGGCGACGGCGGTATTGACCTGTTGCAGACCGATCGACTGCTGGCTGGCCGAGGCCGCGATCTGCGACACCAGGTCGCTGATCTCGCCGATCCGGCCGATGATCCGTTGCAGCGCGTCACCCGCCTCGTTGACCAGTTCGACGCCCGCGCCGACCTGATCGGAGGAGGCGAGGATGCGCGTCTTTACATCCTTGGCCGCTTCGGCCGAGCGCTGGGCGAGCGCGCGCACTTCGCTGGCGACGACGGCAAAGCCCTTGCCCGCTTCGCCCGCCCGGGCGGCCTCGACACCGGCATTCAGCGCGAGCAGGTTGGTCTGGAACGAGATGCCGTCGATGACGCTGATGATCTCGCTGATCTCCGACGACGAACGCTCGATGCCGCCCATGGCCTCGACCGCGCGGCGGACGATCTGGCCCGACTCCTCGGCCTCGGCCCGCGCCTCGCCGACGATCCGGTTGGCGCGCGAGGCACCGTCGGCCGTCTGGCGGACGGTCGAGGTGATCTGCTGCATCGCGGCGGCGGTTTCCTCCAGCGAAGCGGCCTGCTGCTTGGTGCGGTCGGACAGGTCGTCCGATGCCTGACGAATGTCACCAGAGCCGATGCGGATATGCTCGCCGGACTGGGTGACCACGCCCAGCGTCGCGCACATCTGGGCGCGCATCGCCTCGAAACTGTCGGCCAGCGCCTGATATTCAGACGGTAGGCCGTCGAGCGAGGCGGTCAGGTCGCCCTTGGCCATCCGGTCGAAGATTGCGCCGCAGCGTTCGATCACCGCACGGCGTCCCGCCTGCTCGGCCTCGAAATAGGAGGCCAGCGCAATGTCCATGTCGATCAGCGACGCCTTGACCAGCGCGGTCGTCGCCCGCGCCCGGCGCCGTGCGCCGAACGGCCAGAGCAATCGACCCAGGATCAGCCTGGGCAGGACATATTCCAACATCCGGGCATAGCCGCTGATATACCAGGTCGGCGCCAGCCCGATCCGCGCATGGACCTGTCCGATATGGGTCGAGGCGGCGGCATAATCGCGATCCAGCGGGCGGGAGAACAGCTTGCGCCAATGCTCCATCTGCTTGTCGCGGGCATGATCCATCCGCGCCTGTGAAGAAAACAGCCCCCGTATCTGCGTGGTGGCGGCGATATGCCGGTAGAGCGCGGTCAGCGCGGCGGGCGCATGCCGCTCGATCGCGCGCTTGATCGTCGGAAATGAGGCATAGCTTCCGGCGCGATAGCCGAATGCCGCCAGTCGCTGTTCAAAATCAATATGGTCCGATCCGCTCACGACGCTTCCTCCCTACCGCCCCAATTTGGGTGAGGGTGGTTAAGAAGCTGTAGAGAAATGGATTTTTCTATATAATCCAGATTGCATCTGGGAATGAAGCCGGGGCCGCCGATGACGGCCCCGGTATCGGCGTCAGGCCGCCAGCCCGTGATGGCGCAGCAAGGCATCCGGCTCCGGCGCGCGGCCGCGGAAAGCGCGGAAATTCTCGGCCGCCGGACGGCTCGCCCCGCGTGCCAGCACTTCGCGCCGGAACCGATCGCCCGCCGCCTGGCCTTCCTCGGCAAAGGCGGCGAAGGCATCCGCCGACAGCAGCTCGGCCCAGAGATAGCTGTAATAGCCCGCCGCATAGCCGCCCGCGAAGACATGGCTGAAGCTGTGCGGGAAGCGATTCCACTCGGGTGGCCGAATCACCGACACCTCATCGCGAACATCGTTCAGCACCTCCATCACGCGGCCGCCCCGTACCGGATCATAATCGCGGTGCAGCCGCAGGTCGAAGGTCGCGAACTCGATCTGGCGAAGCAGGAACAGTCCCGCCTGGAAGCGCCGCGCCGCCAGCATCTTGGCGAACAGTTCGTCGGGCAGAGGCTCGCCCGTCTCGACATGCGCGGACAGCGCGGTCAGCGTGTCGCGGTCCCAGGCGAAATTCTCCATGAACTGGCTGGGCAGCTCGACCGCGTCCCACTCGACGCCCGAAATGCCACCGATCGAGGGCAGGTCGACCTCGGTCAGCAGGTGGTGCAGCACATGGCCGAACTCGTGGAGCAGTGTGACGACATCGCCATGCGCCAACAGGGCAGGGGTGTCGCCGGTCGCGGGCGGGAAGTTGCAGGTCAGATAGGCGATGGGCCGGTGGAAACGGTCGGCATCGCGGAAGCGCGGACGGCACACATCCATCCAGGCGCCGCCACGCTTGCCTGCGCGCGCATGGAAATCGCAATAGACGCCCGCGACGATCTCGCCGCTCTTGTCCTGCACATCATAATAGCGGACATCGGCGTTCCATACCGACACGTCCGCGCGTTCGACCAGTCGAATGCCATAGAGCCGCTCGATCAGCGCGACCGTGCCCTCCATGACGCGGGGCAGGGGGAAATAGGCGCGGATCGCCTCACGATCGACGCCGAAACGCTCGCGGCGCATATGCTCGGCGACATAGCCCGTGTCCCAGGGTTCCAGCTTGGCGATCCCGAACTTTTCGGCGGCATAGGCGCTTGCTTCGGCCAGCTCGCGCTCGGCCAGCGGGCGGGCACGCGCGGCGAGATCGGACAGGAAGGCCAGCGCTTCGTCGGCCGACTGCGCCATCTTGGTCTCGACCGAACGGGCGGCGGCGTCGTTGAAGCCAAGCAACCGTGCCGCTTCGTGGCGCAGTTCGAGGATACGGTCGATACGGGCGCTATTGTCGTGCGTCGGATCGGCCGCCTGGTCGGAGGCGCGGGTGGCATAGGCCTTGGCGACCCGCGCGCGCAGGTCGCGATGGTCCGCCTGGGTCAAGATCGCCTGCACGCTGGGTTCGCGCAGCGTGACCAGCCAGCCGTCCAGCCCCTTCTCGGCGGCGTAGGAGGCCAGGATCGCCTTCGCATTGTCGGTCAGGCCGGACAGCAGGGCTTCGTCGGTGACATGCTCGCTCCAGGCCTCGCTGGAATCGAGCACGGCATTGCCGAATTCGGTGCTCAGCCGGTTCAGTTCGACGCCGATCTCGCGGAACCGGGCCTTGGCTGCGTCGTCCAGGCCGACGCCCGACAAAGCGAAGTCACGCCGCGCCAGCTCGACCGCGCGCGCCTCGGCCTCGGTCAGCGGCGTCAGGTCGACCCGGTTGAAGGCGGCGAACAGGCGCGGATCCTGGCCCGCCTCCATGCCATATTCGGCCAGCATCGCCTGGGCCTCGGCATAGGCGGCGCGCAGCTCGGGCGTGTCGGCGACCGAATGGAGATGCCCGGCAGGCGACCAGCCCCGCGCAATCGCGAAGCCCGCCCGCTCGCTCGCCAGCACGACATCGCCGAAGTCGCTGGCGTTCGATCCGCCGATCCGGTCGGCGGCGGCGCGCGCGTCGGCGATCATCCGCTCGACCGCGGGCACCAGATGCTCGGGGCGGATCGCGGCGAAGTCGGGCAGGTCGGTATCGGCGAGCAGGGGATTGGTGGTCATTCGGCATCCTTGCGCTTTGTCGTGGGGATCATCTCGGCAGCCGCATCGCGTTCGACAAGACCCTTGCGGTCCATCGAACCGATCCACGCGATCGACATGGTGGATCAGGATGGCAGGGTGAATGATCCAAGCCGTTGCTATTACTATCAGTTGCATTTCATGCAATTGCAATTGCCGAGGTTGCAATTGCTAACATCGGTGCTGCGATGCACAAGGATCGGGCCTTTCAGGCATCCTCTCCTAAAAACTTTCGGCCGGTCGCAAGACCGGCCTTTTTTTTGGCTGCGATTTCCCGTACGGAACGCTCGTATCGTCGGCCAACACACGAACAGAATCACAAATCGGGAGCGGAAGCCGCCGGAAAGACCGGCACCGGCCGAACGATCGGAGTGGGGGTTGAGCGATTCGGCTATGCTCCCCCCATTTTCCCCTCTTCTGAAAATCCACAAAGGGTAGCGTCGCTGTCCTGATTTGCCTATCCGGCGATTTTAATGGCGTTTCGGCGAGGCCTGACGGGTTGCGGAGCGCGTCCAGCCGGGGAGCGCCCATGATCCAGCGCCTGTTTTCCGTCTTCGAGCCGTTCATCCTCAGCCTGCTGGCGACGGTTGCCCTTGCCACCATCCTGCCTGCGCGCGGGGCGTTCGCGACATTTGCCGGCTATCTCGCCGACGCGGGTATCGTGCTGCTCTTCTTCCTGCACGGCGCGAAGCTGTCGCGCGAGGCCATTTGGACGGGCCTGCGCAACTGGCCGCTGCATCTGGCGGTGCTGGCATCGACCTTCCTTCTGTTTCCGCTGCTGGGGCTCGGCATGATCCGGTTGCCCGGTATCGATCCGTCGCTGGCCATGGGCATATTGTTCCTGACCCTGCTGCCCTCGACGGTGCAGTCGTCCATCGCCTTCACTGCGATCGCGCGCGGCAATGTCGCGGCGGCGATCTGCAGTGCGTCCTTCTCCAATCTCCTCGGCATTCTCGTGACCCCGGCCCTGGTGGCCCTCCTGATGAAGGTCGAGGGCGGGGCAGGGGTGTCGCTCGCCTCGATAGAAGGCATTCTGCTGCAACTGCTGGCGCCATTCGTGGCGGGGCATCTGCTCCGGCCATGGATCGGCGGCTTTGTCGGTCGGCATAAAGGCGTGCTGACGCTGGTCGATCGCGGCTCGATCCTGCTGGTCGTCTATACCGCATTCGGTGCGGCGGTGGTCGAAGGGCTGTGGACACGCGTATCGCCGGGCGATCTCGGGCGGCTGTTCCTGCTCTGCCTGTTGCTGCTCGGGCTGATCCTCGCGGCGACCTATATGATCGCACGGCTAATGCGTCTGTCGCCGGAGGACGCGATTGTCCTGCAATTCTGCGGATCGAAAAAGAGCCTGGCATCGGGCGTTCCCATGGCGGGCGTCCTGTTCCCGGCGGCGCAGGTCGGCGTGATCCTGTTGCCGGTGATGCTGTTCCACCAGATCCAGTTGATCGCCTGCGCCATGCTGGCCCGGCACTATGGCGAGCAGGCAGAGGCGCGAGGCAGGGGGGAAGAAGCGTAGTGACAGGATGTTTCATCTGCGCGCAAGAAAAACGACATTGATGTGAAAAATGTTGTTGACCGCCAAAGTTGGT
>NZ_BBPI01000077.1 GCF_000787715.1 Sphingomonas parapaucimobilis NBRC 15100 | reverse complement strand
CAGTGCGATCAACGAATGCCACAGCATAGTCAGGGACCATCCCCGCGGGTGCGGGGGAACCCTCAGAAGCTGGCCGCCGCTGCCGGCCTGGCGGGGACCATCCCCGCGGGTGCGGGGGAACCGGCCCCTCATGGGCTATGCCCTCCGGCAGAAGCGGACCATCCCCGCGGGTGCGGGGGAACCAACACGGGGAACGGCTCGACCAGCCGCCAGCGGGGACCATCCCCGCGGGTGCGGGGGAACCCCAGCCGGGAGGGATCGACGCGGCGGTTCAACGGGACCATCCCCGCGGGTGCGGGGGAACCCATTGCCCCCCTCACGAACTTCCATCACGCAGGGGACCATCCCCGCGGGTGCGGGGGAACCTGTCCCAATCTTTTCTATCGGGGCTAACGCGCGGGACCATCCCCGCGGGTGCGGGGGAACCATGCTCAACGCGTTGTCGGGCGCTCCCCCGTGGGGACCATCCCCGCGGGTGCGGGGGAACCACGGCCGTGCTGATCACGGCATGGTATGCGACGGGACCATCCCCGCGGGTGCGGGGGAACCCTCGGGCGGATTGATCTCCACCACCTCGTCCAGGGACCATCCCCGCGGGTGCGGGGGAACCGTTCTACGCTTCCTAGATAACAACATGACTAAGGGACCATCCCCGCGGGTGCGGGGGAACCTATCGACCGCTCGACCATTTTTCGCTTGCGGAGGGACCATCCCCGCGGGTGCGGGGGAACCTAGCGCCAATGGCGATCAGCATCGGACATCATGGGACCATCCCCGCGGGTGCGGGGGAACCACCTGCTCGAGACGGGCCTGAACGATAGTGAAGGGACCATCCCCGCGGGTGCGGGGGAACCCAATCCCCCATTCCGTGGGGATAGTCCCGGGGGGGACCATCCCCGCGGGTGCGGGGGAACCGCGTGCAGCTCGGCGCGCGCTTCGGGGCTGGCGGGACCATCCCCGCGGGTGCGGGGGAACCCGTTGCGGGTATCATTAACTACGCTTCCCTTCAGGACCATCCCCGCGGGTGCGGGGGAACCACGAGCTTCGACGCCTGACGCTGTCCCCATCGGGGACCATCCCCGCGGGTGCGGGGGAACCGCGCTCGACTTCCGCATCGCGTTTTACGACGCGGGACCATCCCCGCGGGTGCGGGGGAACCTGCTGCCGTCCGGACACGCCTTCGTCGATGACGGGACCATCCCCGCGGGTGCGGGGGAACCTCGCTGACGCGGTCGGGCGGTGAGCATCAATGGGGACCATCCCCGCGGGTGCGGGGGAACCGAGCAGATGACGGAGGACGACTGGATTTTCCAGGGACCATCCCCGCGGGTGCGGGGGAACCATGCAGTCAGCCCCAAAAGCGAGAGTCTGCTCGGGACCATCCCCGCGGGTGCGGGGGAACCGTCGAATGCTGAAGCCAGCGCCACCGGGCCCACGGACCATCCCCGCGGGTGCGGGGGAACCGGCGTGGCGATCTCGTAATTTCCCGCGAAGGTGGGACCATCCCTGCGGGTGCGGGGGAACCCCACCGTCCATGTGGCCGTGCAGCAGGCATAGGGGACCATCCCCGCGGGTGCGGGGGAACCACGCTAAGGCCGTGCGGCCCCACCGACACGTCGGGACCATCCCCGCGGGTGCGGGGGAACCGCGCTCCCGTCGAAGTAGAAGGTGGTGCGACCGGGACCATCCCCGCGGGTGCGGGGGAACCGCCGGCGCACCGCCTCCCAGCTCCTGGAACCGCGGACCATCCCCGCGGGTGCGGGGGAACCCTGCCCCCCAATGCGACCCGTCTGGAGCGCGCGGGACCATCCCTGCGGGTGCGGGGGAACCCGCCAGCGCAGCGGCTGGTTTATCCACTGCTCGGGACCATCCCCGCGGGTGCGGGGGAACCGCCGCCGCCGACGAAGCCGCCGCACTGGAGGCGGGACCATCCCCGCGGGTGCGGGGGAACCGACGAATCGGTGGCGTAGGTCTCGCGATACTT
>NZ_BBPI01000078.1 GCF_000787715.1 Sphingomonas parapaucimobilis NBRC 15100 | reverse complement strand
CTCTAGCAAGGCGCGTTAGAGATCAGCTTATATCTGGGTTCATGCATGGCCCAGAAGCGCCCCATAGGTGGCACGACGCTTATCCATAAGCCATGGCCCACCCACATCGATCACAAGGCGCGGAAATGCACCTGGCTGGGCCAGAGGGTATCGCCAATCATACTCCCTCACCAGCCCGCCCTGCGAGCCCCCAGTCATCCGTTGGCGTCCTTGGAGTGCGATGCCCGGTCTTGATGGTAGCAAGCCTCTCCCCATTCAGGGGAGGGGTTGGGGTAGAGCTTCCCCGGCAGCGCTGGCTATATGGAAACACCCCTGCCCGGCTGAAGGCCAGGGACGGATGTGACCATCCTCAGAAAAATAGGCGAATCGGCGGAGGATGGCCTCCAATCGCTCGACAACTGGCCCGGTCCTTGCCGGGATGGGGCATGTGGGGAAAGAAGGCCTGCCCTTTACAGATCGCCATAAGCGACAAGGGATCGAAAAAACCCACTAGCGGCGACCGATTTTTCCACGCCCTGGGCCAGCCGCGATGCCAGGCAGGCCATGCCGTACTCCGGCGAACCGATCCGCCGCGCCGTTCCGATCCCGCAAAAGCAAAATCGCCGGAACCCTGTGGGGCTCCGGCGATCTCGATCCGATCGGAAATGCTTGGTTTGATCGCGCCTTAGCGGGGCGACGGTGCGCCGGGAGCACCGCCGGGCATCCCGCCAGGACCACCGGCGCCGCCCATCATCGACTGCTGCGCCTGCATCTGCCGCAGGACCGATTCTGGAATGAAGTCGATCATCTCGACATCGAACACCAGTTCCGAATTGGCCGGGATCGGGCCGTTCGCATGGTCACCATAGCCAAGCTTGGCGGGCAGCCAGAAACGGTACTTCGAACCCTTGGGCATCAGCTTCAGCGCTTCGGCGAAGCCGGGCAGCACGCTCGACAGCGGCATCGGGGTCGGCTGCTTCGAGGCGTCGAAGACGGTGCCGTCGATCAGGCGCCCCGTATAGTTGACCAGCGCCACATCGGTCGCGGTCGGGTGCGCCCCGCCCTGACCAGGCTGGATCACCTTGTACTGAAGACCAGAAGCGGTCGTCGTGACGCCAGCGCCACGCGCCTCGCGCACCAAAGCGGCATCGCCCTGACGCGCCAACAAGGCGGCAACGACGACAGCCGCCACCACCGCAACCCATATCCAGACCAGATAGGAACGCCGGACGGGACGAAGGGGAACAGCGGTTACGGACATGCCTGTTTCTCGCTCTGTGCGTGGGCGTTCAGGGGATGCGGCGCTCGAAGCGCTGGCCGATTCGCCTCATGCGATTCGGCCGGTGCCAGGCTGCGCCACGCCCTTCGCCAGATGCGAAAGGGCCATGGCGCCACCCGGCGAGACGCTTACCGTGCGCCGTCGCGCTCGGCGCGCTTGCGCTCCAGCTTGCGGGCACGACGCACCGCCGCAGCACGCTCACGAGCGCGCTTTTCCGAGGGCTTCTCGTAATGGCGACGGAGCTTCATTTCGCGATACACGCCTTCCCGCTGCAGCTTCTTCTTGAGCGCGCGAAGGGCCTGATCCACATTGTTGTCGCGAACGATGATCTGCATAAAAACGAATTGCTCCGGCAAAACAGGATAAAGCGGCCGCAGAACAACTGTGGCCGCATCGTCGGGCGCTCCTAGCAGCGCGGTCGCCCGATTACAACCCGTTGGATCGCAAATCGCTCTGCCGCACGGCGTCCTCTGCTTGGCCCCGAAATGCCGGATATGAACGCGCTTGTCATGTGGCGGCCATGCTGCGGTGATCCCGCGCCCCCTAGAAGCGGCGCTGTCCGGCTAACTCCCGTATGCCGGACACCCTGACATGTTCGCGGGCCTTCCAGGCCCGCGAACGATCGACACGGTGCCTCCCCTGTCACCGCGTCAGCCCCGGTTCCGGTACCCGCCGGACCGGGGCCTCTTTCGGGCAAGAGCCGACATGGCTAAGGCAAGCGCCATGACCGCACCCGCCACTCCGCTGATCCTGTACAACAGCCTGACCCGCGCACCCGAGCCGTTCCGGCCGATCGATCCGGCCAATGTGCGCGTCTATTCCTGCGGACCGACGGTCTATAACTATGCGCATATCGGCAATCTGCGCGCCTATGTCTTCACCGACACGCTGTCGCGCGTGCTGCGGTGGAAGGGCTGGCCGCTCACCCATATCATCAACATCACCGATGTCGGCCATCTGACCTCCGATGCCGATGCGGGCGACGACAAGATGGAGGCGGCTGCCAGGAAAAGCGGCCGGGACATCTGGGCGATCGCCAGACATTATACCGACGCCTTCAAGCGCAATCTGAAGGATCTCGGCATCGCCGAGCCGACCCGCTTTCCGCTGGCGACCGAGCATGTCCCCCAGATGATCGACTTCGCCAAGACGATCGAGTCGAAACATTGCTACCGCCTGCCCGACGGCCTGTATTTCGACGTGACGACCGTGCCCGACTATGGCCGCCTCGCCCGGCATCAGGAGGACGAGGGCGAGAGCCGGATCGATCCGGTCGCGGGCAAGCGGCATCCGGCCGACTTCGCCATCTGGCGCGCCTCCGCGCCGGGTGAGCAGCGCCAGATGGAATGGGACAGCCCCTGGGGTCCGGGCGCGCCGGGCTGGCATCTGGAATGCTCGGTGATGAGCAAACAGTATCTGGGTGCGCAGTTCGACATCCATACCGGCGGCATCGACCACCGCGAGATCCACCACCCGAACGAGATCGCGCAGAACCAGGCGCATAGCTGCACGCCCGACAGCGGCGCCAATATCTGGATGCACAACAACTTCCTGGTCGACCGGACCGGCAAGATGTCGAAGTCGTCGGGCGAGTTCCTGACGCTGCAGGCGCTGATGGATCGCGGTTTCCACCCGCTCGCCTATCGCCTGATGTGCCTGCAGGCGCATTATCGGTCGGAGATGGAGTTCGGCTGGGACGGGCTGGCCGCCGCGCAGGTGCGATTGAAGCGACTGGTCCAGACGGTCGAGGGGCTCCGCACCCGCGCCGATGCGCCGGAAAAGGGCGATGCGGCCTCCTATCGCGAACGGCTGGACGTGGCGCTGTCGGACGATCTGGCGACCCCGCGCGCGCTGCCGGTGCTGGACGAGATGCTGGGTGACAAGAAGCTGTCACCGGGCGTGCGACTCGCGGCGCTGGCGGACTTCGACGCGACGCTGGGATTGCAGCTGTCGACGCTGACCCGCGCCGACCTGCGCACCCGGCCCAAGACCGCCACGCTGGGCGAGTCGGATATCGAGGAGCAACTGGTGGAGCGTCGCGCCGCGCGGGCGGACAAGGACTTCGCCAGGAGCGACGCGATTCGCGACACGCTGCTCGCCGCAGGAGTCGAGGTGATGGACGGCGATCCGCTGGGCTGGGACTGGAAGCCCGTGCTGCCGGAGGGTTGAGCCCTCCGCCGGTTCAGCGCCGTCCGCGCGGGGATCGCATCCGCAGGCCGATGAACAGCACGGTCGGCCAGAACATCGTGTTGGCGATGTCGCCCAGCGTATCGGTCCAGCGCCACGATCCGTAATGCAGCCGGTCGAGGATCTCGTTCCCCGCCTCGGCCAGCGCGACGCAGGCGAGCGGGATCGGCGTGGCCAGCGACTTGCGGGTCAGGATGCGCGCCAGGAACAGCACCGCCATGCCCGCATGGACGTGCAACAGGCTGTCGGCCATGCCGGTGCCGTCGCCGATCCACTGGATGAAATCGGCATAACGTTGGGGAATATCCATGATCGCCGCTTGCCCCGGCGCGAGGCGACTTACAATCCCCGCGCCGCATGAGGCCCCTGCCCGCGCTGAAATGCAACAAGGCCCGCAATCCGCCGGGTGGGATTGCGGGCCTTCCAGACTGGATCAGCGTGCAGGCCGTCCTGTCCGCCCTTCCCTCTCTCATCTATGAGCGGCGAGGGAAGAGGGGCATGGCTGAATGTCGATCCGTTCCAGAGCCATGCGGCGACGGTAGTGCGCAATCAGAGCGGGATGCCATCAGCTTGATCCACCCCTCCCCTTCAGGGGGGCAGGGGGGCGGGCGTTTCCGCAAACGCGGGGCCTGTGGCGATGCCCCACCCCAACCCCTCCCCTGAAGGGGAGGGGCTAGGCTTGGTGCGATCCCATGTCATCATTCTCTAGAGCCGAAAACGATCAACTCTGCTCACCCCTCCCCTGAAGGGGAGGGGCTAAAACCGTGCAATGCTGATCGCTTTCAACTCTAGAAGCTGCTCCAGTCATCGTCATCATGCTTCACGGCGAGATTGCCCTGGACCGCGCTCGACACACGCCGCACCGGCGCGGGGGTCGGAGCCGCCGCGCGGCGCACGGGTACGACCGGCACGGCCGGGGCCATCGCCGTTGCGTCGACGCGGAAGCGGTTGACCTGCTCCTCCAGCGCACGGGTTTCGGCGGACAGCGCGCGGACGGCGGCGGTCACCTCCTCCACCATGGCGGCATTGGCCTGGGTCACGCCGTCCATGTCGTTGATCGCCAGATTCACCTGGTGGATACTGGTCGCCTGTTCGGAGGCCCCGCCCGCGATCGATTCGACCAGCCCCGTAATGTCCTGCATGCCGGTCGCGATCAGGCGCAGCGACTCGTCGGTCTTGTTGGCCAGTTCCACGCCGCTGCGCACCCGCTCGACCGTGGTCGTGATCCGCGCGCTGATGTCGCGCGCCGCCTCGGCCGAGCGTTCGGCGAGCGCACGCACTTCGGAGGCGACGACGGCAAAGCCCTTGCCCGCATCGCCCGCCCGCGCCGCCTCGACGCCTGCGTTCAGCGCCAGCAGGTTCGTCTGGAAGGACAGGCCGTCGATCACCGCGATGATCTCGGCAATTTCGTTGGACGAACGTTCGATGTCGCCGATGGCCGACACGGTGCGGCGGACGATCGCCTCGCTATTGGCGACGTCGCTGCTCGCCTTGCGGACGATGCCCTCGGCCGACTGCGCCTTGGTCGCGGCGGCCGTCACCGACTGGGCGATCTCGTTCATCGCGGCCGAGGTTTCCTCGATGCTCGCCGCCTGCTGCTCGGCACGGCGCGCGAGGTCGTCGGCCGCCTCGTTCATCTCCACCACCCCGCTGCCGATCCCGGCGGCGTTGACCCGCACCGCGCTCAGCGAGCCCGACAGGCGCGAGACCGCCGTGTTGAAGTCACGCTCGATCGCCGCATAGGAAGGCGGGAAGCCCGAGAGCCGCGCCGTCAGGTCCGAGTCGGCCAACCGACCCAGCGCGCCGCCGATCCGGTCGACCACCTCATCCTGCTCGGCATCCGCCCGTGCCTTGGCGATGGCCGCGTCGCGGAAGACGACGACGGCGCGCGACATGCTGCCCAGTTCGTCGCCGCGATCGGCGTCGGGAATGGCGATATCGTTGCGCCCCTGCGACAGCTCTTCCATGATCCCGGTCAGCCGGACGATCGGCCGCCCCAGCGCCCGCGACAACAGCAGCGCCATCGCCGCCGCGACGCCGATCATCATCACCGCCCCGATGGCCAGGCTCCACTGGCCGGTCAGCAGCGCCGACTTTCGCGCCGTGCGGACGTCCTTCAACTGCTCGACAGTCTGCGCCCGCACATCGCGCAGCGCCTGGAGCACCGTGGTAACCCGAACCCGCGCGCTATTCTCGCGAAGCCATGCCTGCGCACCGTCGCGATCGGTACGGCTGCGTCGGATCAGCGGATCGCCGATGGTGCGACGCCATTCCTGCATGTGCTCATGCGACCGGGCGACCTCCGCGCGGGCCTTGGGGTCGTTTGCCAGCAGCGCATCGAGCCTGGCGGCCGCCTGAGTCTCGGTCGCGCGCGACTCGAAATACTGCTTCAGATAGGCTTCGTCCAACGTGATCAGGAAGCCGCGCATCTGGCTGTTCTCGCGCTGGACCCCGCCCTCCATCTCCAGCGTAGCGCCGTAGATGTCTTGGGCGTGGCTGCTTTCCGCCGTCGTCGTCTGGATGCGCGCAAAGGCCCACCACAAGACGCCGATCATGATGAACACCGTCATCATCACGAGGGCGAAGGACAAACCGATCTTCTTCGGTATGGGCAAGGATGAGAGCATGGCGATTCCCGACACGGCGGGCCGTCATGCCCGCGATTTCGATCAGGAATACGCCGCCAACTACAAACGGTTGGTTAAGCGCCTACCATTACAGCCTATTGTAATGCGGCCCCTGCCCGGTCGAGCAGCGGCGGGCGGTAGGGCGTCGGCGCGCCTGCCGGGATGGCCGCGATTTCGGCCGCGACGGCATCGGCCCGCGCCGAGGAGGATGGGTGCGTCCGGCTGCGGAAGATACCGCCATCGACCTCGCCGCCATGCTCACGCCAGAAGCGCACCGCATCCTGCGGATCGTAACCCGCATTGCGCATCAGGATGACGCCCAGCAGATCGGCCTCGGTCTCGGTTTGGCGGAACAGCCGCCCGTTGCGCCCGAATTCGGACAACAGCCCACGCTTCACCCCCGCCGCGTCCAGCCGGTCGCGATGATGCAGGATATTGTGCGAAAATTCGTGCCCGACGACGACCGCGATCATCCGGTCGTCGAACCGCTCGAAGAAGCGCGAGCCGATCTGGACGATATCGCCGTCCGCCGATGCGGTCAGCCCCGGCCCCATCAACATCTCGAAGCGCGACCGGCAGCCGGGCTGCGCCGCGACCGTGACGTCGCGTTTCTGCCCATGGCGCAGCAGGGTCAGGCGTAGCGGCCGGTCGGCGGACTCGGCGGCGATCTGGCGCTGTGCGGCATCGCGCGTCGCGGTGTTCGCCTGCGACGCGCCTGCCGGATTGACCGTGAAAGGCTTGCCGTCGACCGCCTCGATCGTATCGTTCGCCTGCACCCCGGCCTTGGCCGCCGCGCTGCCCGGCACCACCGCCTCGACCGCGACCGGTCCCTCGAAGCCGAAAAGCGCGGGGAGGTCCTTGCGCACGGCCGGATCGTACTGGTCGATCGCATGGATCACGATGCCGGGAGTCGGCGCCCGGTCGGGGCAGATCGCCGCATTCGCCGTCGCCAGCTTCCACGCGATCGTCGCCAGCCGCAGATCGGCGTCGCGCATCGCCCCGAACAAGGCGGTGTCGTCGGTCTTCTCGACCGAGACCAAAGGTGCGGCGGGCGCCTGGTCCGGCACCGACAGCAGGAAGGCGGACAGGGCGACGACCGCCGAGGACAGGATGGAGGCACGCGACATTGCGCCTTCGCTACCGCCTCTGTCCCCAATCCGCAAAGCCGGTCGCCGCAATCGGCCACCGTTCGGCGCAAACTCGTATCAGGCGCAACAAAGCACGCGACTTGGGGGCCTCAAACGCCAACTTCATTGCGTATGGGGTCGAATCGGCGCATGGGCGATGGTCGAAACCAAAGAAGACGAAAGAGCAGGACGATCATGGCCGCGAACTGGGCCCCCGACAGCTGGACCAACGCCGAAGCGCGCCAGCTTCCCCGCTACCCCGACCAGAATGCGCTGGACGCCGCGACCAAGACGCTGGCCGCCTATCCGCCGCTGGTCTTTGCGGGCGAGGCGCGCAGCCTGACCGCCGAGCTGGCCGAAGTGGCGGCGGGTCGCGGTTTCCTGCTCCAGGGCGGCGACTGCGCCGAAAGCTTTGCCGAGCATAGCGCCAACAATATCCGCGACACTTTCCGCGTCATCCTGCAGATGGCGGTCGTCCTGACCTGGGCCTCGAAGCTGCCGGTAGTGAAGCTGGGCCGCATGGCGGGCCAGTTCGCCAAGCCGCGCTCGGCCGATACCGAGGTCGTCGGCGGCGTCGAGCTGCCCAGCTATCGCGGCGACAATGTCAACGACATCGCCTTCACCCCTGAAGCGCGCATTCCCGATCCCCAGCGGATGCTGCGCTCCTATGCGCAGTCGGCGGCGACGCTGAACCTGCTGCGCGCCTTCGCGCAAGGGGGGTATGCGAACCTGCACCAGGTCCATCGGTGGACCCATGACTTCATGGGCCGCAGCCCCTGGGCGCAGAAATATAGCGAGATGGCCGACCGCATCGGCGAGGCGCTCGACTTCATGGCGGCGTGCGGCATCGATCCGGCGTCGGTTCCGCAATTGGCGCAGACCAGCTTCTACACCAGCCACGAGGCGCTGTTGCTGCCCTATGAGCAGGCGCTGACCCGGCAGGACTCGCTGACCGGCGACTGGTACGACACCTCGGCCCATTTCCTGTGGATCGGCGACCGCACCCGGTTCGAGGGTTCGTCGCATGTCGAGTTCCTGCGCGGCATCGGCAACCCGATCGGCGTGAAGTGCGGACCAAGCCTGGAGCCCGAGGCGCTGCTGCGGATGCTCGACACGCTGAACCCCGGTCGCGTGCCCGGCCGCATGACGCTCATCACCCGCTACGGCCATGACAAGATCGAGGCGCATCTGCCCAAGCTGGTCCGCGCCGTCACGCGCGAGGGGCATCCGGTGGTCTGGTCGTGCGACCCGATGCATGGCAACACGATCAAGGCGGCGACCGGCTACAAGACGCGCCCCTTCGAGCGCATCCTGGCCGAGGTGCGCGGCTTCTTCGCCGTACACCGCGCCGAGGGCACCCATGCGGGCGGCATCCATGCCGAGATGACCGGCCAGAACGTCACCGAATGCACCGGCGGTGCGATCGACGTGACCGAGCAGTCGCTGGCCGACCGCTACCACACGCATTGCGACCCGCGCCTCAATGCGGGCCAGAGCCTGGAGTTGGCCTTCCTGCTCGCCGAAATGCTGAACGAGGAAATGGCCGAGCGTCGCAAGGACGCCGCCTGATCGACACCTGAAAAGGGCGGGACGACAGCCTGTCGCCCCGCCCTTTTCACTTTTGTCAAAGTTTCGGCGGGGAGGCGCTTGACGCCCCAACGCACCACCGCTAATAGCGCCCCTCCACTGCACGGCCCCTTCGTCTAGCGGTTAGGACGTCGCCCTCTCACGGCGAAAACACGAGTTCGATTCTCGTAGGGGTCACCACTTCGGCGATATGTCGCGAAGTTCGATGAATGCGGTGGAGATCACGAAACTTTGGAATTTTGATTGGCCTGCAAGTGGGCCTGATCGACATTCAGAGCGCGTCGCCTTCATTCCTCTCCGGCAAGCAGAGGGGGACCAGCGAGGCTGGTGGAGGGGTCTCACCAGTCATGATCGCTGACCGACCTGTTGTGGCGGCGCCCGTGGCGCAAGCCGCCGTCATGCCGACCGACCCAACCGGGCGAGCAGGCGGGTGCGGATCGGCACATCCCAGAAACGCCACGCCGCCGCAGCGAAGACCAGCGTGAGCATATAGAGCGAGACCGCGACCAGCGCCGTCCGGCTGGCCGAGGCCGGGCCGGTCGCCACCCAGTTCATATAGACATACACGAACGGATAATGGGTGATGTACAGCGGATAGGACAGCCGCCCCGCCGCCTTGCACAGGCGCAGCGTGGTGGCGCTGCCTGCCGAATGCCGCCCGGCGATCAGGATCAGCGGGAACAGGATCAGCACGCAGACCGCCTGATAGACGCCGTTCCACTTCACCCCGCCGACCTCCGGCCACACCGGCGCGGCGAACAACAGCATCAGGATCAGGCTGAGTGGCAGAAAGCCCAGTCGGAGGCGCGGCAAGCGATCGCCCAGCCGGTAGAGGATCAGTCCGGCCAGAAAGGGATAGGCCAGCCGCACCGGCGCGCCCCAGAAATTGTGCAGCCCCCAGCCGGTATCATAGGACCCCAGCGTCAGCGCCGTCGCCGCCGAGGCAAGCGCGGCCAGCCCCGCCAATGCGATCAACGCCCGCAGCCCCAAGCGGCGCAACACCAGCGCATAGGCCAGATTGGCGATATATTCCTGCAACAGCGTCCAGGCGGGTGCGTTCAGCGGATGACTGTCCCCCAGCCGGTTGGGCAGCGGGGCCGAGGGCAAGGCGAACAGCGCCGCGACAAAGGCCAGCCCGACCAGCCATAGCGACGCATCCTGCCGCCCCCCGGCAAAGGGATCGCCCAAATAACTGACCAGTCCCAGGATCGCGCCCAGCACCACCAGCGGATGCAGCCGGACCAGCCGCCGCGCCAGAAAGCCCCTGACACTCATCCGCGACCAGCGATCGTCATAGGCATAGCCGACGACGAAACCCGACAGCGCGAAAAAGAAGTCCACCGCCAGATAGGCATGGGGCAGCAACAGCCGATCCGCCTCGAACAACACGGTGATGCCCTGGATATGGAACGCCACCACCAGCAGCGCCGCCGTGCCGCGAAGGCCGTCCAGCACCTCGAAATGCGGCTTGCCCCGCAGCGTGGTGTCGGGTGCCGTCATCGCGCGAGGGCGCGCGCCGGATTGCCGGCCACCGTCTGCCCCGGCGGCACGTCGCGCGTCACCACGCTGCCTGCGCCGATGATGGCATCCTCGCCGATCGTCACCCCCGGCAGGATCAGCGCAGCCCCGCCGATCCAGACATTGGCGCCGATGCGGATCGGCCGCCCGCACTCCCACCCCTGCGCCCGCAGCGCCGGATCGCGCGGATGGTCGGCGGTCAGGATCTGCACACCCGGCCCGATCTGCGTCCCCGCGCCGATCTCGACCCGTGCCACGTCCAGGATCACGCAAGCGAAGTTCAGGAACACCTGCTCGCCCAGCATGATGTTATAGCCATAGTCGCAGTGGAAGGGCGGCCGGACCACCGCCCCGGCCCCCACCCGCCCCAGCCCTTCGGCGAGCAGTGCGTGCCGATCGGCGGCATCCTGACCAAGCGAACCATTATAGCGGACCATCCACGCCGCCGCGCGGGCGGCATCCGCCGCCAGCTCGGGATCGTCGGCGATGTACAATTTGCCCGCCAGCATATTCTGTTTCTGACTGGTCATGCTCAGCTCAGATCGTGCAGGTCTTTGCCGAGCGGCGCGGTGATACGCAGATCGGAGAATCGCACCTCCAGCCCTTCCCGCTCGGGCGTGCAGGCCATCGGCCCGACCCGGTAGCGGGGCGCGACCGGAAACGGCGCCAGCCGAACCAGCGGCCAGTGCTTGCCATCCGCCGACACCTGCAGGCGCAGCACGCCCTTGGCGACCGTCGCGCGCATCCAGAAATCGGCGGCATTGCCTTCATAGGGGCCGGTCGCCCAGTCCGAACGGCCGTCGGTCAGCACGCTGCTCAGCATCGCACGGCCATCGGACAGTTCGATCCCCGCCTTGACCCAGCGCCGTTCGTCGACCCGCACCATGATCCCCGCCTGATCGTACAACCTGTCATAGCGGCCCCGGATGCGAAGCTGCGCGGTAAAGGCATCGCCGGTCGGGAAGCCCAGGAAATGGCCGCTGTCGCGGGTGAAGCCATAATGGGTCTCACGCCAGAAATCGGTGCCGCGATCGGTGGTCATCACCAGGTCGCCATCCGCCTCCGCCCGCCAGACCTTGGGGGCATTCAGCCAGACGCCGTCCTTTCGCCCCAGCACGGCGGTCCCGAGCGGAGCCCCCGCCGCCGTCGCCATTTGCGGCACGCTCAATGCGACCGCACTGCCCAGGATCATACGGCGCGACAGTTGCGATTCGTCCATAGTTCTTCTTTTCCCGTTCCGCGCTACGGCAGGGCATTTGCTGCCCTGTCCCGACAGTATGTGTACATTTGTACATATTCGATGCAACGGAGTTTTTGCATGGCCGACCGATCTGCAAGACGAAACGACCCGGCGCGTCGGCAACGTATCATCGCCGCCACGCTGACGGTGATCGCGGAACAGGGCGTGCCCGCCACCACCCATCGCCGGATCGCGGCGGCGGCGGGGGTGCCGCTCGGCTCGGTCACCTATTATTTCACGTCGCTGGAGGCATTGCTGACCGACGCCTTCACGCAACTGGCGGAGGAATCGTCGCATGCCTTTGCCGCACGCATGGCGCAGGCCCGAAGCCGCGACGACGCATGTGAGGCGATCATCGACATCATCGCAGGATCCGTCTGGGCCGAACCGCGCACGCTGCTGCTCAGTTACGAACTCTATGCCTTTGCCGCGCGCCACCCCTCGGTCTCGACCGTCATGCAGGGGTGGATGAACAACAGCCGCACCGCGCTGGAGCGGTTCTTCGATCCGCTGACCGCCCGCGCGCTGGATGCGCTGGTCGAGGGGATCGGCATCCACAACTCGATCGACCCCACGCCGCTCGACCGAAATGCGATCAGCGACATCGTGCATCGGATCACCGGCGGCGCGGCGTGAACGAAAGCCGGTGGCGATCATTGTGCGGAGGATCATTCCACCCGACCCGGAGACGCATCGATGAAGACCAGCGGCAATACGATCCTGATGACGGGCGGCGGCAGCGGTATCGGCGAGGCGCTGGCGCACCGCTTCCATGATCGCGGCGACACCGTCATCATCGCCGGGCGGCGGCGCGAGGCGCTGGAGAAGGCGGCGGAAGGGCGCGAGCGCATCCATGTCGTCACGCTGGATGTCGAGGATGCCGCGGCGGTCGACGCCTTCGCCAAGAAGATCGTCGCGGACTTCCCCGCACTGAACGTGCTGTTCAACAATGCGGGCATCATGAAGTTCGAGGATTTGACCGGGCACCGCGACCTGGCCGATGCCGAGGCGACGCTGACCACCAACATCCTGGGTCCGATCCGGCTGACCAATGCGTTGATCGACCATCTGGTCGGGCAGAGCGACGCCGCGATCGTCAACGTGACCTCGGGGCTGGCCTTCGTGCCGCTGGTCGCGGCCCCCACCTATTCGGCGACCAAGGCGGCGATCCATTCCTACACCGTGTCGCTGCGCACCCAGCTGGAGGGCAAGGTCGAGGTGATAGAGCTGGCCCCGCCGGGCGTGCAGACCGACCTGACGCCGGGCCAGGCGCATCGTCCGGGCTATGTTCCGCTCCAGGACTTCGCCGATGCGGTCGCGGCCCAATTCGCGCAAAGCCCGACGCCGTCGGAAATCCTGGTCGACGAGGTACGGCCCTTCCGCATGGCCGAGCGCGAGGGCAAGTTCGACGAGACGCTGAAGAACCTGACGAAGCGCGCCGCCGAGCAGCGGGCGGCGGGCGACCGTATCCAGTCGGGCAACTGAGGCTTGGGAACGGGCGGCTGGTCGGCTATGGACAGCCATGGATTTCGACCAGTTGCTCGTCCGCTTCTTCGGCACCGAAGAGATCGCCGACCTCTCCCCCGAACAGCTCGGCGCGGGGATCGACCGCTTGCGCGTGCAGTTCGGGCTGGAGCGCGACAGCGGCCGCCGCTTCGCGCTGTGGTGCCTGGCCTATATGATCGGCGTCGCGCCCGATATCGACGAAGCCTTTGACGACGAAGAAGACCGCGAGGCCGCGCGCGACTTCATGGACAGCGTCGACAGCGAGATCGACGCCGAGGATTGATGGGCCATGAGCCCCTCCCCTTCAGGGGAGGGGTTGGGGTGGGGCCTTTCAACCAGCACGGCGCTTGCGGAAACGCCCCACCCCCTGCCCCTCCCCTGAAGGGGAGGGGTGATCCGGCTCAACCCGCTGCGACCATGCGCTGCGTCTGCTCGCCCAGCTTTTCCACGCCCAGCTTCACCGTCTGGCCCGCGCGCAGATAGACTGGCGGCTTCTGGCCCAGGCCGACGCCTTCGGGCGTGCCGGTCGAGATGATGTCGCCCGGCTCCAGCGTGCAGAACTGGCTGACGTACGACACCAGCTCGGCCACGGTGAAGATCATGTCGGCGGTGCTGCTGTCCTGATAGCGCTTGCCGTCGACCTCCAGCCACAGGCGCAAATTCTGCGGATCGCCCACTTCATCCGCCGTGACCAACCACGGGCCGGTCGGGCCGAACGTGTCGCAGCCCTTGCCCTTGTCCCAGGTGCCGCCGCGCTCCATCTGGAACGCACGTTCCGACACGTCATGCACCACGCAATAGCCCGCGACATGCGACAGCGCCTCGGCTTCCGTCAGGTAACGGCCGCGCGTGCCGATCACGACGCCCAGTTCGACTTCCCAGTCGGTCTTTTCCGAACCGCGCGGAATTTCGACATCGTCGTTCGGGCCGACGACAGCACTGCTCCACTTGCCGAACACGACGGGCTCGGCCGGAATGGGCAGGTTGCTCTCGGCGGCGTGCGCGCGATAGTTCAGGCCGATGCAGATGAACTTGCCGGGACGCGCGACGCAACTGCCCAGGCGCGGATGGCCCTCGACCACGGGCAGCGCGTTCGAATCCAGCGCGGCGATCTCCGCCAGGCCCTGCGGCGTCAGCCGGTCGCCCGCCAGATCGCCCAGCGACTCGGGGAGCGCACGGATGCGGCCCTGATCGTCCAGCAGCCCGGCCCGCTCGCGTCCCATTTCACCATAGCGCAACAACTTCATCGATCCGTCTCCCTATGCGTGACGCCGCCACGCAGCGTGACGGCAAAGCCCCTTGCGTGGCACCCGGTCAGGCGGGCGAACTACGCCATGGCACCCTTCCCTAATAGCCCGCTTTCATTAGCGCTACCGCGCTCACCGCGCCTGCAGCACGGCGCGATGCTTTTTTCCTGCCTATACCCCGATATGGCGATCAGCCCTGCCAGCCTGGACGCAATTCAAGGCGCAGGATGCGGTCGTTCGCCGCCATGAACAGCGCGCGGCCCGCTTCGCCGAACGCGCAATTGGCGATGGGCGCCCCCTGCTCGATCAGCCCCAGCGGCTCGGCCTCCGGCGTCATCAGCATCATGCCGCCGGGGACGGAGCAGACCAGCGTGCCGTCGCGCGCGACCTTCATCCCGTCGGGCAGGCCAGCCCCTCCGGCCGCCAGCATCGCGCGCGCATCGAGCAGCATCCGGCGATGGCCGACCTGCCCGCGCGCATCGACGTCATAGACCATGATCGCGGGTGCCGCCTCGTCCGACACCGAGACGTAAAGCCGCCGCTCATCGGGTGACAGCGCGATGCCGTTGGGGCGGGTCAGCGTGCCGTCGATCAGGTCCACCATACCGTCGGGCCGCCGCCGATAGACACCGTTGACCGTCTGTTCCTTCAGCGGCGACTGGTCGCCGTCCTTGAAGCCGTAAGGCGGATCGGTGAACCAGATCGTACCGTTCTTCGCGACGTGCAGGTCGTTGGGGCTGTTGAAGCGTTTGCCCGCATGACGATCGGCCAGCACGGTGCGGCGACCGGTCTTCAGGTCCACCCGGTCGAGGCTCCGCCCGCCGCTATTGGCGATCAGGAGCGCGCCCCTGGCATCCAGCGCCAGCCCATTGGCGCCGGGTTCGCGGACCAGCGCGGGGTCGGTGCCGCCCGCGCCCGACGGGTTCAGCACCACCGATACGCCGCGTCCGCGCTGCCAGCGGCGCACGATATTGGCGGGCGGATCGGAAAACAGCAGGTAACCGCCGCCCGGCACCCAGACCGGTCCCTCCGCCCAGCGTATGCCGGTCGCGATCACCTCGGGCTCGGTGCCCGGCGCGATCATATGATCGAGCCCTGGCGACAGGCGGCGGAGGCGCGGCGTCGTTTCCGCCGCGCCGGCGAGGGTGGGGGCCGCAACCAGAGCGAAACCAGCGGCGAGGACAGAGCGGCGAGAGGCGATCATGACGCCAGCATGGGCCAAGCCATCCGCCCCCGCAAGCGGCGGCGCGACCGCGCCATCTTTCCCAAACCGGCCATTCGCGACTATGAGCCGCGCGATGGGGACGAAGGGGGCAAGCATGACTGTCGAGCGGAGCAAGGCCGATCTGTGCGCGTGGCGCATGGAAGCCATCAGGCGGATCGAGGCGGACTATAACCGTTCGGCCGACACGCATCTGATCCGCGTCGACCTGCCTCGCTATCCGGGCATCACGCTCTATCTGAAGGACGAGAGCAGCCATCCGACCGGCAGCCTGAAACACCGACTGGCGCGGTCCTTATTCCTGTACGCGCTGTGCAATGGCTGGATCGGGCCGGATACCTGCGTGATCGAGTCGTCCTCCGGCTCGACGGCGGTGAGCGAAGCCTATTTCGCCAAGATGCTGGGCCTGCGTTTCATCGCGGTGGTGCCCGCCTCGACCGCCGCGCCCAAGCTGGATGCGATCCGTTTCCATGGTGGCGAGATCCACATGGTCGACGATCCGCGCACCGTCTACGACGTCTCCAACGCTCTCGCGGCGGAGACGGGCGGCCATTATCTCGACCAGTTCACCTATGCCGAGCGGGCGACCGACTGGCGCGGCAACAACAATATCGCCGAGAGCATCTTTGCGCAGATGTCGGCGGAGGAATATCCCGTTCCCGACTGGATCGTCTGCGGCGCGGGAACCGGCGGCACCTCGGCGACGATCGGGCGGTATATCGCATATCAGCGGCACGGCACCCGGCTGTGCGTCGCGGACCCGGTGCATTCGGTCTTCCACCGACACTTTGCCGACCGCCAGGCCCTGTCGCTGCCCGAGGGTTGCGGCAGTTGCATCGAAGGGATCGGGCGACCGCGCGTCGAACCCAGCTTCATCCCCTCCGTCATCGACCGGATGATCGCGGTCGAGGATGCCGCCAGCATCGGTGCGATGCGGGCGCTTTCGGCGCGGCTGGGACGGCGGGTCGGCGGCTCGACCGGCACCAACCTGATCGCCTGCGCCACGCTGATCGCCGAGATGGCGGCGGCGGGGGAGCGCGGCTCGATCGTCACGTTGCTCTGCGACGGGGGCGAGCGATATGGCTGCACCTATTATGACGATACGTGGCTGGAGGCGCGCGGCATCGATTGGCGGCCCCATGCCGCGCAAATGGCGGCGATGCTCGCCAGCGCCTGATCGGGCAGGCGGGGCACGAACAAGGCGGCGGAGGCGCGATCATCATGACGGACAGGCTCAAATTGCTCGTGACCCGCCGCCTGCCGGATCAGGTCGAGCGGCATTTGTCCGAAAGCTGGGACACGACGCTCAGCACCGATGACCGGCCGCTGGACCGCGACGCGCTGGTCAGGGCGATGACCGCATATGACGCCTGGATGCCGACGATCACCGACCGGATCGATGCCGATCTGATCGCGACGCCCGGCCGCCGGGTCCGCATCCTCGCCAATTACGGCGCCGGGGTCGATCATATCGATCTGGCCGCCGCGCGCGCCGCCGGGCTGGTCGTGACCAACACCCCTGATGTGCTGACCGAGGCGACGGCGGAGATCGCGATCCTCCTGATGCTGATGACCGCGCGCCGGGCGGGCGAAGGCGAGCGCGAGTTGCGCAGCGGCGCATGGACCGGCTGGCGCCCCTCGCACCTGATCGGACAGGGGCTGTCGGGCAAGACGCTGGGGCTGGTCGGTTTCGGCCGTATCGCGCAAGCCACGGCGGTGAAGGCGCGCGGGTTGGGGATTCGGGTCCGCTATGCCAGCCGCTCCGCCGCCGCGCCCGAGGTGGAACGCATGCTCGACGCCACGCGGGCGGAATCGCTCGAGGCGCTGGCGACCGAATGCGATGTCCTGTCGCTGCACGTTCCCGGCGGCGAGGAGACACGCCACATGGTCGACGCCGCCCTGCTGGCCCGGATGAAGCCGAACGCGATCGTCGTGAATACCGCGCGCGGGCCGGTGATCGACGAAGATGCGCTGGTCGAGGCGCTGGATGAGGGGCGGATCGGCGGCGTCGGGCTGGACGTCTACGAACATGAACCTACGGTGCATCCGGGCCTGCTGGCGCATCCGCGTGCCGTCCTGCTGCCGCATCTGGGCAGCGCGACGATCGAGGCGCGGACCGCAATGGGGATGCGCGCAGCGGCCAATCTCGCCGCCTTTGCCCGCGGCGAGGAACCGGCCGATCGTGTCGCCTGAAGCGCCTATCGCGGCACTGGTCGCGGATCGGCTGGCGCGGCGGCGGTCCGGCGACCCGCCGCTGATCCTGGGGCTGTGCGGCGCGCAGGGAAGCGGCAAGTCGACCGTGGCCGCGCGGCTGGCCGCGCAGGTCGAGCGCAGCGCGATCCTGTCGCTCGACGATCTCTACCTTACCCGTGCCGAGCGGCAAAGACTGGCGCGCGACGTGCATCCGCTGTTCGCGACGCGCGGGGTGCCGGGCACCCATGACGTGACGCTGGGCGTGGAGACGATCGCGGCGATCGTCCGGGGCGAGGCCGTTGCCCTGCCGCGCTTCGACAAGGCGATCGACGACCGCGCACCGCAAGCGGCATGGCCCTGCGCGCCGGAATCGTGCCGATTGCTGATCTTCGAGGGCTGGTGTGTGGGCGCACGGCCGCAGGACGAGGCCGAGCTGGCCGCGCCGGTCAACACGCTGGAAGCATTGGAGGACGCCGACGGGATTTGGCGACGGCATGCGAACGCCGCGCTGGCGACCAACTATCCCCGCCTGTTTGCCGCCATCGATACGCTGGTGCTGATGATGCCGCCGGATTGGCCCACCGTCCTGCGCTGGCGCACCCAGCAGGAGGACGCATTACGCCGCGCGCACGGTGCCGGGGCAGGCGTGATGGACGATGCACGCCTCGCCCGTTTCGTCAGCCATTATGAGCGGCTGACCCGCCATATCTGGACCGAGATGCCCGCCCGTGCCGATCTGTGCCTGAAGCTTGCCGAGAATCGCAGCCTGTCCGCCTGACCTATGCCTTGGCGGAGGCGTCGTTCCCTTCCCCCGAACGGCATTCGTCCAGTGCGACCGTGGCCGACACCGGGATGGCGATGGTGCAATGCACGCCGTCCTCGCCCAGCTTGTAGGTCGTCCGTGCGCCCAGCTGGTAGGGGAGCGCGCGCTCGATCAGCTCACGCCCCTGCCCCGTGCCCGTGGGCCAGCTTTCCTCGGATGGCATCCGCACCCCGCTTTCGCGCCAGTCGATATGCAGCCAGGGCTTGCCGTCAGGCCCCTCCGCCTCCAGCCTCCAACGGATCGCCAGCCGCCCGCCGCCCTGCCCCAGCGCGCCATATTTCATGGCATTGGTCGCCAGTTCGTGGATCGCCATGGCCAGCGTATGGACCGTCGAGGAACGCAGCCGCACCCCTATCGGACCGTCCAGCGTCACCGCGTCGCTATGCCCGTCCATCGCGACCAGCTCGGCATGGAGCAGCCCGTCGAAGGTCACCCGGTCCCGCTCGTTCAACCGCGACAACAGCGCCTGGACCCGCGACAGCGCGTCGAGCCGGTCGTCGAACCGCGCGCGGAAATCGGGCAGGCTGGTCGAGCTTCGCGCCGTATTCTCCGCGATCGAGCGGACCACCCCCAGCAGGTTGCTGGTACGATGCTGCAACTCGGCGATCAGCACGCGCTGCAACGCCTCGCTCCGGCGCAACGCGTCACCCGCCTTGCGCCGTTCGGACAGGTCGGCGGTCACGACCAGCAGCCGGTCGGGCTGCCCATCCGCCTTGGGCAGTATCGACAGCGTACTGCTCGCCCAGACCAGCGTACCATCGGGGCGGCAATAGCGTTTGTCGAGCATCGCCGGGCGTCCGGTGGACAAAGCCTCCTCGATCGCCACCAGGCTGGGCGGCAGGTCGTCCGGATGGGTCACATCGGGTACGCGAAGGTCCAGCACCGCCTCGCGCGTGCGGCCCAGGATGCGGCACAACTCGTCATTCACGCGCAGGAACCGCCCGTCGAGCGACAGGACCGACAGGCCGATCGGCGCGGTGGCGAAGATCGCCGCCAGATGCCCCTCGGTTTCGGCCAGCTTCACCTTCACCACCTCTTCGCGAAGCCGCACGATTTCGGCCTGAGATTCCTTCCATTCGGTGATGTCGCGTGTCGTGGTGGCCACCCCGTCGCCCAGCTTCACGACGGTCTGGAAGAACCAGCCGTCGAACTGTTCATGGACATAATGATGTTCGGCCTGTTCGGGCAGGCCGGTTTCGGTCACACGGCAAAAGGCGTCGAAAATGCCTTCCTCCACGACGCCGGGATTGCGCTGCAACAGGCTTTCGCCGCGCACCTCGCCATATTTGCACTCAGACGTATGGTTGTTCAGCACCCAGCGGAAATCGACGATACGGCCTGCCTCGTCGCGGATCGCCTCGAACACCTGGATCATGTCGGTCGACGAATCCATCGTCGCCTGGAGCAGCTCGTGACTGACCTGGAATTCGACATGTCGTCTGTGCATCGATCGCTCATCCTTGCCGATCCGGGATGGCAGCCGGTCCGCCGCCGCGTCTAGCGTAACGATGACGGCTTCAATTTGCCACAGCGGGAGGTGCTGCGAGAATCCGTTCCCCGGATATCCGGGGCTTGTGCCTCTTTGGGGCGTTTCCGGTCGGCATTCGATTGTCAGACATATAATCCCCGGGTCGCCTTGCCATCCGCGTGACACCGCCTAGACCTGTCCGCCAAGAAAATGGGAGCGGATGGATGAGCAAGACCGGGGGCGGGATCAGCCGTCGACAGGCGTTGGCGAGCATGGGGGCCGTCGGCGCGGCGATCACCGGCGGACTGGCGCTGGGCGGGGCGCAGGCGGCGACGGAACGTTCCGCCACGCTGGCGCCCCGCCCGCCCATGGGCTGGAACAGCTGGAACAGCTTTGCGACCACCATCACCGAGGCCCAGGCGCGCGAAACCGCCGCGATCATGCGGGCCAGGCTGCTGCCCTTCGGCTATGACGTCTTCACCGTCGACATCCAATGGTACGAGCCCGAGGCGTCCAGCTACACCTACAACGCCGCGCCGGTGCCTGCGATGGACGGGCATGGCCGATTGATCCCCGCGCCCAACCGCTTTCCGTCCAGCGTGGACGGATCGGGTTTCACCCGATTGGCGGCGGACGTTCATGCGATGGGCATGAAGTTCGGCATCCACCTGATGCGCGGCATCCCCCGGCTGGCGGTGAAGAAGAACCTGCCGATCCTGGGTACCCGCTACCGCGCCGCCGACATTGCCGATACCAGCAGCATCTGCACCTGGAACCCGGACATGTACGGCGTCGACATGACCAGGCCCGGGGCGCAGGCCTATTATGACAGCGTGTTCGCGCTCTATGCGTCCTGGGGCGTCGATTTCGTCAAGATGGACGATATGAGCCGCCCCTATGACGCGCACGCGCCCGAGATCGAGGCGGCGCACCAGGCGATCCGGAACAGCGGCCGTCCGATCATCCTCAGCCTGTCGCCCGGCGAAACGCCGGTGATCCGTGGCCCGCATGTCCGCCGCTTCGCGCAGATGTGGCGCATCTCGGACGATTTCTGGGACGAATGGGCGATGCTGGAGGCGCAGTTCACCCGGCTGGAGAACTGGACGCCCTATCGCGGGCCGGGCTCCTGGCCCGATGCCGACATGCTGCCGCTCGGTCGGCTGGCGCTGGGCAAGCGCGACACCAGGTTCACGCCCGACGAACAGCGCACGTTGATGACCCTGTGGTCGATCGCGCGCTCGCCGCTGATCATGGGCGGCGACCTGCGCTATCTCGACGCCGCGACGCTGGCGCTGCTGACCAACCGCGCGGTCATCGCGGTCAACCAGGCCTCGACCGACAACCAGCCGCATTTCGTTCAGGACGGCGCGCGGATCTGGTCCGCCAAACCCGAGGGCGCGCCCGGCGACCGCTATCTGGCGCTGTTCAACACCGGCGACAAACCCAGGGATGTGGGCTTGGCGCTCCGTGACCTGGGGCTGACAGGTGAGGTCGGCGTGACCGATTTGTGGAGCGGTGCGTCGCTCGGCAAGACCAAGGGCCGTTTCGACCAGGCGCTGCCGCCGCATGGCGCGGGCCTGTACCGGCTGCGGGCAGGCTGAGCCTCTCCACCGCCCAATCTGCACGACAAAGCCAGCGGGAGAGGACCACCATGAAGACACTGACCGCCTTCGCCGCCGCCGGGCTGGCGTTGACCGTCGCGGCGGCGGGGATCGCCCGCAATCCGCAGTTCGAGGGGGCCGATCCCCATGCGATGATGATCGGCGACGAACTCTGGATTTTCCCGACCGGGGGGCCGGGCGGAAGCTGGGCGGCCGACCGTTTCGGCGCCTTTTCCAGCCGCGACCTGAAGACCTGGCGCCCGCGCGGCGAACTGATCCGGCGCGACCAGATACGCTGGATCAAGGATGACGGCGCGCCCGAGCATTTCCTCTGGGCTCCCGGCGTCGCGACGCGGGGCGGCCGCTATTATCTCTATTACTCGGTAGGGCCGCAAAACCCGACGCCCAGCCGCATCGGCGTCGCCGTCGCCGACCGGCCCGAAGGTCCCTATCGCGACAGCGGCCGCCCGCTGGTGACCGGCGACAAGAGGTTCGAGGCGATCGACCCGATGGTCTTCACCGACGCCCGGTCGGGCAAGATCTATCTCTATGCAGGCGGCAGCGCAGGTTCGACCCTGCGCGTCTGGGAACTCAAGCCCGACATGGTCACCATCGCGCGCGAGGTGAAGGTCGCGACCCCGCCGAACTTCACCGAAGGGGCCTTCATGCACGAACGCGGCGGCACCTATTACCTGTCCTACAGCCATGGCCGGTTCAACGGCCCCGATTATTCGGTCCATTATGCCACCGCCCCCTCGCCCACGGGGCCGTGGCGCTATCGCGGCGCGATCCTGGCCAGCGACGCGCGGCATCAGGGGCCGGGGCATCACAGCTTCGTCACCCTGCCCGATGGCCGCACGCTGATCGTCTATCACCGTTGGGACCGCGCACCCGGCCCCGGTCCGTTCCAGGGCGAGCGGGTCGTGGCCATCGACCGCATCACCTATGCGCCCGACGGTCGCATCCAACCCGTGCGCATGACCGATGACGACGCGCCGGTCCTGCCCGCACGCCGCCGGGACACAAAATAAGTTAACGACTGTTAACCATCTGAATTAATTCCGAAAACGGTCTACTCGCATCACTGCTCCCTCTTCGTAGTTAGGATTGGCGCTAGGGGAGGCCGCGTGGGAACACGACGACAGCCATGACCGCGCCCCCCCTGCCCGGCACCGCGTGCCGGGGCATGACGACATGCAATGGGAGGAAAAGGCCATGCAGACCGAGATCATCGCAAAGGCGACCGGCACCACCACCACGACCAGCGCCAATGTCATCGAATTGAGCGCGCCCAGCGTCGTTCGACTGAATATCGACCGGGCGCAGGTCGCGACGATGGAGCGCGAGGGCAACGACCTGATCATCCGCCTGACCGATGGCCAGACCATTCGCATCGACCATTTCTATGACCAGCAGCAGGGCAAGATCAGCGACCTAGTGCTGCGTGACGATCAGGGCAGCCAATGGCTCGCCAACCCGTCCGCCAGCGGCGCGGGGCGGTTCCGGGCGATCACCGATCTCGACGACCTGATGGGCGCGGCGACGACCGGAGAGGGCGGCGGCTCGTCCTTCGTGCTGCCCGCCATATTGGGCGTGGCCGGGGTCGGCGGCCTGGTCGCGGCGGTGTCGGGCGGCGGGGGCAATGGCGGCAGCCAGCCCGGCGGTCCCTCCGCCGATACCCAGCCGCCCGCGACTCCCACCGCCAGCTTCACGGCCAACGGCTCGAGCATCCGCGGCACTGGCGAGTCGGGCGCGACCGTCCGCGTGACCGACAGCACGGGCGCGGTGATCGGCACCGGCACGGTCGGCGCCGACGGCACCTTCACCATCCCGGTCAACCCGCCCCAGACCAACGGTCAGCCCGTCACCGTCGTGCAGAGCGACGCGGCAGGCAATGTCTCGCCCCCCGCCACGACGGCGGCGCCCGATATCACGCCGCCCGCCACCCCGACCGCGACGATCACCGGCGACGGCCGCACGGTCAGCGGCACCGGCGAGCCCGGCGCGACCGTCACCGTGCGCGACGCCGCCGGACAGGTGCTGGGCACCGCCGTCGTCGGTGCGCAGGGCGGCTATACGCTGACCCTGACCACCCCCCAGGCCAATGGCGGCACGCTGACCGTGACGCAGGCCGATCCGGCAGGCAACGTCTCCCCCGCCGTCACGCTGGCCGCGCCCGACACCACGCCGCCCGTCGCACCCACGGCGAGCATCAACGGCGACGGCACCAGCGTCTCCGGCACCGGCGAGGCGGGCGCGACCGTCACCGTGCGCAATGCCGCCGGGCAGGTGCTGGGCACCGCGGTCGTCGATGCGCAGGGCGGCTATACGCTGCCGCTGACCACGCCGCAGGCCAATGGCGGCACCCTGACCGTCACGCAGGCCGATCCGGCGGGCAACACCTCCCCCGCCGTCACGCTGGCCGCGCCCGACATCACCCCGCCCGCCGCACCCGCCGCGACCCTGTCCGCTGACGGTGCCACCGTGACCGGATCGGGCGAACCCGGCGCGACCGTGCGCGTCGTCGGCCCGGACGGACAGCCGATCGGCACCGCCATCGTCGCCGCCGATGGCAGCTATACGGTGCCTCTGACCACCGCTCAGACGGGTGGCGGCGTGCTGGTCGTGACCCAGACGGACGCGGCAGGCAATGTCTCGCCGACCACCCAGCTGGACGCGATCGACACCGGCCCCATGCCGCTGCCCACCGCCCAGATCGACTCGCAAGGAACAACGGTCAGCGGCACCGGCGAGCCCGGCGCGACGGTGATCGTGCGGGACGCCAACGGCCAGGCCATCGGCCAGGCGACGGTCGATGCGAACGGCAATTACAGCCTGACGCTGACCACGCCGCAGGGTAATGGCGAAACCCTGACCGTCACGCAGAGCGACGCGCTGGGCAATGTTTCGCCCACCATCACCCTCACCGCCCCCGACTTCACCGCCCCGGCCGCGCCCACCGCGACCATCGCCGATGACGGCAGCGCGATCACCGGCACCGGCGAGCCCGGCGCCACCGTCACCGTGCGTGATCCGGCTGGCCAGCCGCTCGGCACCGCCACGGTCGATGCACAGGGCAACTATACCTTGCCGCTAAGCACGCCCCAGACCAATGGTGAGGCCCTGAGCGTTACCCAAAGCGATCCGGCGGGCAACACCTCCCCAGCTATTTCGATCGGCGCACCGGATACGACTGTCCCCGCCGCTCCTACCGCCACTGTCGCAGGCGACGGCAGCGCCATCACCGGCACCGGCGAGCCCGGCGCGACCGTTACCGTGAGCGACGCTACCGGGCAGCCGCTCGGCACCGCCACGGTCGATGCGCAAGGCAATTATACGCTGCCGCTGACGACACCGCAGGCCAATGGCGAAA
>NZ_BBPI01000079.1 GCF_000787715.1 Sphingomonas parapaucimobilis NBRC 15100 | reverse complement strand
TTCAACTCTAACCACCATCGGCCTGAACAATGACGGCACGACGTCGAGCAATGCACGTCGTTTCTCAGCCATATCCAGCGCCATTCCCGATGGCTTCACGCTCGATCGTCGCGGATGAAGCCGGAGCAGTTCGGCACGGCGGATCGAGACGTTAGACGAAACCGCCCGGCCTATCACGACTGTCCCGACGCCGTATCCGGGTGGCAATTGCGCTTTCGGTGACGATCCACGACGGCTGTTCGTCACCGGCGGGGACGCATTGTGGATACCGCCGCGTCGTGCATCATGGCGGTGCCGGATCGCCACGCATCGGTTCCTGAGTCCCCGTCCTCCCGAGCATCAGAAGCGCGCACGTAAGGAACCCATGATGGTGCGGGGCGCGCCGGGATAGTTTTCCAGGCGCTGCACGGCGGATTCGATGAAATAGCGATCGGTGAGGTTGCGGCCGGTCACCGAAAACTCCACCCCGGAATTCGGGATCAGGTAGCTGATCGTCGCATCATAGATGGTGTAGCCATCGACGAAGAAGCTGTTGTTCAGATCGCCGCTCCGCCGCCCGACACGGGTCAGCCCCGCCGCCACCGTCAGTCCTTCGACCGGACCGCCCAGGATATAGCTGCTCCACAATCGCCCCGACCAGCGGGGAACGTTGGTGAGGCGATTGCCGATCGCGAAAGTCTCGTCCCGGCTGATCGTCGCGTCGAGGTGACTGCCGCTGACGATCACCTGCCAGCGCCGCGTCGGATGACCGGTGATATCCAGCTCGGCGCCGCGGACGTGCTGCTCGCCGGTTTGAAGCGAGAAGCCGGGATTGTCGGGGTCGGCGGTCGCGACGTTGCGTTTGCGGATGTCGAACACGCTGGCAGTGGCCATCAGGCGCCCATCAGCCGGATCGGCCTTCACACCGGCCTCCCACTGGCGGCCCCGCTCGGGATCGAGATACCCGCGATCGGCGCGCCGGCCGGTCTGGGGCTGGAAGCTCTGCCCGAAACCGCCGAAGAACGAGAGAGCGGCGATCGGCTGCACCACGATGCCGGTGCGGAACGTCGTCGCGCCGCTGTCGCGGTCGACCCGCATGTTGGAAAACCGGTCGGTCTGGCGATCGCGCACCTCGTCATGGCGGACGCTGCCCAGCAGCTTGAGCCATGACGTGACCGTCACCTGATCCTGCAGATAGACTCCGTACAGGGTCGATCGACGCAGGAAGCTGGCATTGGGCGAGAGGCGCGGCACGGGAGCGGTATAGGCAGGTGCGAGGATGTCGATTCCCGCGATGTTGGCCCGGTCGGCGACGAAATCGAGCGTGGCGCGGCTGTAGTTTACGCCCGCCAGCACCCTGTGATCGATCATGCCTGTCGAAAAGCGTGCCAATGCCTCGCCGCGCATGTCGGCGGATTTCAGCCGTTCGACCCGCCGTGTCGCCCGCCGCGTCAGGGTGCGGCCGTCCCTGCCCAGTGCTCGGTTGTCGATCGCATCATCGTCGTCGACGGTCGCATCGACGTGCCGCGCGTTCAGCCGCAGCGTAAGCCAGTCGGCCGCCTCATGCCCGATATCCAGCGACGCTCGCGAACGATGGGCCGCTGTCCGCGACCAGGGTTCGGCAAGAAAACGGTCCCTCGGCAGGGTGATGCGATTGTCGGCCCCGACGACCAGGCCACGTTCGAAAGGGCCGCGCTGGCTGGCGTGATCCAGGTCGAGCCTGACAACGGTCGCCGCGCCCGGCGTCCAGCGGGCGGAGGCCGCGGCGAACTGGCGGGTGGAATCGACCGTTTCGCCACCACGGAACCCGTCGAGCCGCTGCGCCGCGCCGGTGAGGCGCACGGCAACCCTGTCGGTGACGGCCCCGCTGGCCGTGGCGGAGGCTCGGGCGAAGCCGAAGCTGCCGCCCTGCAACTCGATTTCGGCGGTGGGGCTATGGCTAGGCTGGCGGGTCGATATGTTGATGACGCCACCAGGATCGCCCTGGCCGTACATCACCGACGCCGGGCCTTTCAGCACCTCGACCGATTGTACATTGGCCAAGTCGAGAAACACCTCTGACCGGTCCGACACACGGTTCAGCAGCACGCCGTCTATCGCGTAACGGGGCGTGGCGAATCCACGGATCTGGAAGATTTCGCCACGATTGCCCGCCATGCTCGCCGGCTGCACGCTCGACACGTTGCTCAGCACGTCGCTGAGGCGGATGCTGTTCTGATCCTCGATCACGCTGCGCGGCACGATCTGGATCGATTGCGGTATGTCCTTCATGGGCGTGGCGGTGCGCGTCGCCGTATCCGTCTCGTCATCGACCTCGGCCAGCCGCTCTCCCGTGATGACGATCTCGCGCTGGCCCTGTTCGGGATCACCCGCCTCCGCTGCGACGGGCGAGGAAATGAGCAGGCACGGCGAAGCCATGCCGGAAAGCCAGCGGATCATGAAGGACTCCGTTCAGAAGCAGGTGACGAAATGATATTGCGAACCGTTAGCTAAACAAAGCCGGACATTCAATCGTTAGAAAGGCTTTGGAGGCCGGTTTGTCTGGCCATTGCCCCGTACCGAAAAGATGGGTTTGCCTCCGTCACGGCAAAATACGGTGCGTTCAAAGCATCATGGGCAAGGTCCATCCGGGCCGGCAGGCCTTTCTCCATGCGCGATGCTGCGATGGTAGTCAGGGTTCAGCACGGCATCGCGCTGGGCATTGGAGACGCGCTCTGGTGGTCCTTGGGGGGCATACCCCATCCCTGTGCCGGCCCCGGTCTACCCTCTGCCGCTCACGGGCTATGGGCGGTGCGCTGCGACGGACCGCAGGCGCTCGGTGACGCAGCAGGCCGCCGTTGGGGGACCGGACCATGTGCCAGTGTGAAGGTCGAGAATCGCGGTGTCGGGGAACGCTCGGATGCGTGCCATGCCGATAAACCCGTCGCCAGGTCTGGCAGGCGAATGACGCAAATTAAGGTGTCGTGGGACCATTCCACCCCATCGAACCGAGCTGCGCTGTCTGTTGACCGTCCTGTCAAACCGCTGTTTTACGCAGGTTTTTGACGGTTGAGTGATGGTGCCCCTGGCCGGACTCGAACCAGCATGCCTTGCGGCGTTCGATTTTGAGTCGAATGCGTCTACCAATTTCGCCACAGGGGCAGCGAAGCCGCGCTGCTAGACGAGGGTGACGGCGTACGCAAGCGCCGATTGCCGGGATCAGGGGCAATCGTGGGTGGCGACGCAAACGAAGACCACCAGAGTATAGAGCAGGACCAAGATGAGGGCGGTCAGGTAAAGCGGCAGGATCAGCGCCTTCGCGCGGGTGCGCAGAGGCAGCATCGACAGGCCGATGAGGCCGGGAACGGTCGCCAGCGCGGCCAGACCATAGAAGAGTGGCGGACCGCGGACGCCGGACGCCACGGGATCGGACCAGAGGATGGCCAGCCATGTCAGGGGCGGCCCACACACCATCAACAGGATCGGAGTGATCCAGCGCATTGCCTTGCGCGCCATCAATTGACCGGCGGCCGCTGACGATAGCCGAGCGCTTCGGCGACATGGATACGCCCGACCTGATCCGCGCCCGCCAGATCGGCGATGGTCCGCGCGACGCGCAGGACGCGGGTATAGCCGCGCGCGGTCAGGCGCATTCGCTCGGCCGCCTCGACCAGCAGGGCGCGGCCCGGCTCGTCCGGCGTGGCGAAGCGTTCCAGCCATGGGCCGTCGGCCTCGGCATTGGTGCGCACCGTCACGGCGGCATCGCGATAGCGTTCGGTTTGACGCGCGCGTGCCGCCGCCACCCGCGCGCCGACCGTCGCCGATGATTCGGCGGCGGCGGATGAAAAGAGATCGACCGCGCGAACCGGCTGGACCTCGACCGACAAATCGATCCGGTCGAGCAGCGGCCCGGAAATCTTGGCCTGATAATCCGCCGCACAGCGCGGCGCGCGGGCACAGGCGAGCGCGGCGTCGCCCAGATGGCCGCAGCGGCACGGGTTCATCGCCGCGACCAGCTGTACGCGTGCCGGAAAGGTCACATGCGCATTGGCCCGCGCGATGCTGACCGTGCCGGTTTCCAGCGGCTGGCGCAGCGAATCGAGCACCGCACGCTGGAACTCGGGCAGTTCGTCGAGGAACAACACGCCCAGATGCGCCAGACTCATCTCGCCCGGCCGGGCCTTCAACCCGCCGCCGGTCAGCGCGGCCATCGAGGCGGAGTGATGCGGCGCACGGAAGGGCCGCGTCCGGGTCAGCCGTCCACCCGCCAGCGTTCCCGCAACGGAATGGACCATCGAGACTTCCAGCGCCTCGGCGGCATCGAGCGGCGGCAGGATGCCGGGCAGGCACGCGGCCATCAGCGACTTGCCCGACCCCGGAGGACCACTCATCAGCAGGTTATGCCCTCCGGCCGCCGCGATCTCCAGCGCCCGGCGGGCATTTTCCTGTCCCTTCACCTGCGACAGGTCGGGACCGGCCACGCCCTCTTCCACCAGTCCGCCCTCGGCGGTCGGCAGGACGGAATGGCCCTTCAGATGGTTGATCAGCGAGAGCAGGTCGGGTGCGGCGATCACCGCGCCACCGCCTGCCCAGCTCGCTTCCGCCCCTTGCGCGGCGGGACAGATCAGGCCCTTGTCGAGCGATCCGGCATGGAGCGCGGCCAGCAGCACGCCGGGCGAAGGCCCGATCCGCCCGTCCAGCGCGAGTTCGCCGACCACGACATGATCGGCGAGCAGTTCGGCATCGACCACCCCCATCGCCGCCAGCAGCGCCAGCGCGATGGGAAGGTCGAAATGCGATCCTTCCTTGGGCAGGTCGGCGGGCGACAGGTTCACCGCGATCCGCTTGGGCGGCAGGGCCAGGCCCATGGCGGCGATGGCGGCGCGCACCCGTTCCCGGCTCTCCCCCACCGCCTTGTCGGCCAGCCCGACCAGATTGAAGGCGGGCAGACCGGCGATCAACTGGACCTGCACCTCGACGGCACGCGCCTCCAGCCCCAGATAGGCCACTGTCGAGACGATCGTCGCCATGCAAATCCCCCTGTACGGGCGCTCCCCTGCCCGCTTATGCTTCCTGCAAAGGATGCCGCCCGACCGCAAGGGGCAGACGGGTACGTAGGAGTGCGTACAGCGGATTGACTTGAAAGCCCGCTTTGCGTAAGCGGCTTGCCACCAAGGCCGTCCTCGTGGCGGCCGTTTTTATTCAGACGTATCCAAGGAATGAACGATGAAGCGTACCTTTCAGCCGAGCAATCTGGTGCGCGCTCGCCGTCACGGCTTCCGTTCGCGGATGGCCACGCCGGGCGGCCGTGCCGTGATCCGCGCGCGTCGTGCACGCGGCCGCAAGAAGCTGTCGGCGTAATCACGACGCTGACCCGCCGCCGCGATTTCCTCGCGGCCAATGGCGGGCGACGCGTGGCGATGCCCGGCTTCGTGCTGCAGGTTCGCCCGCGGGATGACGGTGACGCGGCGATTCGCGTCGGCTTCACCGTCACCAAGAAGATCGGAAACGCGGTCGTTCGCAACCGGATGAAACGCCGGTTGCGGGCGCTCGCGCGTGATCTGTTGCCGGAAAAGGGCATAGCGGGCGCCGACCACGTCCTGATCGGACGGCAAGGGGGGATTGAGCGCGACTATGCCGCGCTCACCGCCGAGCTGACCAAGGCGCTGTCTCGCGCCGCCGCTCCCGATACCGGCAGCCATGACAAGCCCCGCGAACCGCGCGTGCATCATGGCCGTGGCAAGGGGCGCAGCCCCCGTGGCGGCGCGCATCGCCAGCCCGCATCGCCGACCCAAGAGCCCGCGTGACCCTGTTCGCGCGGGCCTTGATCCTGATCGCGCGGGGCTGGCAACTCGGCCCCTCGCTGATCCTGCCGCCCACTTGTCGCTATCAACCCTCCTGTTCGGCCTATGCAATACAGGCCATTGGCCGCTATGGCGCGGTCAAAGGGGGCTGGTTGGCGCTCAAGCGCATTGCGCGGTGCCATCCCTGGGGCGGGCACGGACCCGACCCGGTCCCCTGACACTAACGGGGTTTCCACGTGAACCAAGACCGCAAGAATTTCGTCGTGTTCGCGGTGATCGCGGCGCTGATCCTGTTCGGATGGCCGCTCATCCAGAGCAAGTTCTTCCCGAGCAATCCGCCCGCGACCAAGATCGTCGACGGCAAGCAGGTGCCGGTGACCAACAGCACGGCCAACCCGACCGCCACGACGCCGACCGCGATTCGCGACCGCAAGGTCGTGCTGGCCGAAACCCCGCGCGTGGCGATCGACACGCCGCGCCTGAAGGGTTCGATTAACCTGAAGGGCGCTCGGATCGATGACCTCGTCCTGCTCGACTATAAGCAGACGGTTGACAAGAACTCCCCGCCGATCCGCCTGTTGTCGCCGGCGGGTGCCGAGGGTGCCTATTTCGCGGGCTTCGGCTGGCGCACCGACGGGCTGAACCCGCCCGCCGCCGATACCGTCTGGACCGCCAGCGCGCCCGTGCTGCGCCCCGGCCAGCCGGTCACGCTGACCGCCGCCAATGCCACCGGCCAGCAGTTCCGTATCGTCCTGTCGGTCGACAAGGATTACATGTTCACCGTCCAGCAGACGGTGGCGAACGGCGGCAACGCGGCGGTGCCGGTCGCGGCCTATGGTTATGTGAACCGCGGCATCTCGGCCGATCCCGACACCTGGACGATCCATGTCGGCCCGATGTCGGTCAACAACGGCTCGGCCAATTACGGCCCGAACTGGAAGGACCTGGACAAGGCCCCGACCCGCTTCACCACCACCGGCGGCTGGCTGGGCTTCACCGACAAATATTGGCTGGCGACGCTGATCCCCGATCAGGCCAAGGCGTTCGACGGCCAGTTCCGTGCAGGCGCGGGCCAGACCTATCAGGCCGATTATACGCTCCAGCCGCAGACGCTGGCGCCGGGCAAGCAGATCACCCAGACCACGCGCTTCTTCGCGGGTGCCAAGGAAGTCGCGCTGCTCGACCGCTATACCGACAAGGAAGGCGCGACAAAGCTCGATTACGCGCTGGACTGGGGTTATCTGCGCGTCATCGAAAAGCCGATCTTCTATTATCTCGACTGGCTGTTCAAACTCGTCGGCAATTTCGGCGTCGCGATCATCCTACTGACCGTCACGATCCGCGCGCTGATGTTCCCGATTGCCCAGCGCCAGTTCGCCTCGATGGCGGCGATGCGCGCGGTGCAGCCCAAGATGAAGGCGCTGCAAGAACGATACAAGGACGACAAGGTCCGGATGCAGCAGGAGGTCATGGCCCTCTACAAGCAGGAGAAGGTCAATCCGCTGGCGGGCTGTCTGCCGACGCTGATCCAGATTCCGATCTTCTATTCGCTCTACAAGGTGCTGATGCTGACGATCGAAATGCGTCACCAGCATTTCGTGCTGTGGATCAAGGATCTGTCCGCGCCCGATCCGCTGACCCCGGTTAACCTGTTCGGCCTGCTGCCCTTCGTGCCGCCGCACTTCATCGCGATCGGCGTCGTGCCGATCCTGCTGGGCATCTCGATGTACTTCCAGTTCAAGATGAACCCGCAGCCGATGGACGACGCGCAGAAGCAGGTCTTCGCGATCCTGCCCTGGGTGCTGATGTTCGTGATGGCCCCGTTCGCGGTCGGCCTTCAGGTCTACTGGATCACGACCAACTGCATCTCGATCCTCCAGCAGCGCCTGCTCTATGCCCGCCATCCGGGCCTGAAGCAGCCGGTCGTCAAGAAGTGAGCGAGCTTCCCACCCCTGCCCCCACCGAGAAGCCGGAAGGTTTCTCGGAGGAACTGGTCGAGTCGGCGCGCAAGCTGTTCGCCGGTCCGGTCACCTTTCTGAAGTCCGCGCCCGCGCTGAAATTCCTGCCCGATCCCGTGGTGCCGGAAGTCGCGGTCGCCGGGCGGTCGAACGTCGGCAAGTCGTCGCTGCTCAACGCGCTGACCAACCGCAACGGGCTGGCGCGCACCTCGAACACGCCGGGCCGGACGCAGGAGCTGAACTTCTTCGACGTCGGCACGCCCCCCCTGCTGCGCCTCGTTGACATGCCGGGCTATGGCTTCGCCAAGGCGCCCAAGGACATGGTGAAGCAGTGGCGCTTCCTGGTGAACGACTTCCTGCGCGGACGGCAGGCGCTGAAGCGCGCGCTGGTGCTGATCGACTCGCGTCACGGCATCAAGGAGGTGGATCGCGAGATCCTGGAGATGCTCGACCGTGCGGCGGTCAGCTACCGCATCGTCCTGACCAAGGCGGACAAGGTGAAGGCGACCGAACTCGCCGATGTCATCGCCCGCACCGAGGTCGAGGCGCGCAAGCGCGCCGCCGCGCACCCCGATATTCTCGCCACGTCGAGCGAGGGCGGCATGGGGATTCCCGAACTGCGTGCGGCCGTGCTGGAAGCCATTGGCTGAGCAACCCAGCCGGGGACTCGGCCGTGATGCGCCGGGTCCCCGCCTTCCCCGATTCGCGAGATAACGCGTCTCCAAATTATGACAGCTTATTGAGGAACCCGCGCAAATTCCGCGGGTTCTGGCATCTCGCAACCCCCGTTGCGGCGAAGGCACGCCTGTGTCGTTCGCCCTGTTTGCATATGTGACAGATTTATCGCCCATCAACCGACGCTGTTGCATAAAAGTCGCGTCGCTTCATAAATGTCAGCAAACATGACGCTTTTGTTGACGTCCTGACATGCTCGGGAATAGCCCCATGAATACAAGTAGATAAATTGGGGAAAGCGTATCATGTCCCGGAATATCCGTTCGCGCGCGCTGCGCGACGTCAGCGCCGTCGCGTTGCTCACTCTCCTCGCGACCCCGGTCGCGGCCCAGACCCTGCCTCCGACGGCACCCGAAAACGCCACCGCGCCGGATAGCACCGCGCAGACCGCCCCCGCAGACCAGAGCGCTGCGAGCGGCCAGGACGTGGTCGTCACCGGCTCGCGGATCGCGCGTCCCGAGTTCGAGACGCTGCAACCGACCCAGGTCGTCGGCGCGGCGCAGATCGCCAATCGCGGCTATACCAATGTCGGCCAGGTGCTGAGCGAAATCCCGGCCTTCGGCCCTCCGGGCAATAGCGGCGTCGGCGCACAGTCGTCCTTCGGCCCGGCCCAGACCTTTGTCGACTTTTTCGGTCTCGGCACGCAGCGCACGCTGGTGCTGGTCAATGGCCGCCGCTTCGTGTCGTCCAACACCGCCAGCATCTTCGGCCCCGTATCGGCCGGTACGCAGGTCGACCTGAACAACATCCCGACCAGCCTGGTCGAGCGGGTCGAGACTGTCGCCATCGGCGGCGCGCCGATCTATGGTTCGGACGCGATCGCGGGCACCGTCAACATCATCCTGAAGCGCAATTTCGAGGGGCTTCAGCTCCAGGCGCAAGCAGGCGTGTCGCAAAAGGGTGACGCCCCCGACCAGCGGCTCAGCCTGCTGGCCGGCAAGAACTTCGCCGACGGGCGCGGCAACATCACCATTTCGGGCGAGTATAACCGCGTCACCGGCCTGACCGCCGCCGACCGCGACATCACCGCCGCCGGTTACTTCTTCGGCACCCCCGCCACCGCGGGCGCGTTCCAGCGGGTCCTCTATCCGAACCAGCGCTACAGCGCGTTCACCATCGGCGGCGTGCCGTTCAGCGCAGACGACTTCCTCGCCAGCCGCTCGGGCATCCGCAATGCCGCTGGCCAGTTGCTGCAGTTCGGCGCGAACGGCACGCTGACCCCGCTCGACCTCGGCACGCCGATGCGCCAGGGCTATATCAGCAGCGGCGGCAACGGTTACAACCTGCCGCTCCAGTCGAACCTGCTGACCACCTCCGAACGCTATATCGCCAGCGCGCAGGCCAGCTATCAGTTCAGCGACCGCATCCGCTTCTTCGGCGAGGCATGGTATGTCCGCAGCAAGGGCACGAACCTGATTGACCAGCCGAACTACAACACCGCGCTGTTCGACGATGCCGGGCGGCCGGACGGCAACCTGCTGCTCAGCCTCGACAACCCGTATCTGTCGGCCACCGACCGCGCGACCATCGCGGCCAACCTGCCCGCCGGTCAGAACCAGTTCTATGTCGGCCGTGCGCTGGCCGACCTGACCACCGGCCGCGCCGAAGCCACCGTCGAGACGTATCGTTTCGTCGGCGGGTTCGACGGCACGGTGCCGCTGCTCGGTCGCGACTTCAAGTGGGAGGCTTCGGCCGTCTATGGCAAGTCGATCACCAATGGCCGCAACTTCGAGCTGATCCAGCAGAATTTCGCCAACGCCATCGACGCGGTGCGCGACGCTTCGGGCAACATCACCTGCCGTCCGGGCGTAGTGAACGCGACCATCCCGTCGATCGGCGGCGGCGCTTGCGCCCCGCTCAACATCTTCGGCATCGGCCAGGCCAGCCAGGCGGCGCGCGATTACATCTTTACCGTCGCCACGCCGCGTTCGGCCAATGAGCAGCTGGTGTTCAACGCCAACATCAACGGCCCCGTCTTCCAGCTGTTCGGCAACGACGTGTCGCTGTCGCTGGGTTACGAGCATCGCGAGGAAAAGACGCAATTCGATCCGGGTGCCTATTATTATGGCGAACCGCAGGCGGATGGCAGCCGCGTGCAATATGGCCGCATCATCCCGATCGACCCGATCCGGGGCAAGTTTCACACCAACGAGGTGTTCGGCGAAGTCGTCGTGCCGTTCGTGTCCAGCAAGAACGAGCTGAGCTGGCTCAAGACGCTCGAGTTCGACGGTGCGGCACGTTACGTCGACAACTCGCTGTCAGGCGGCGACGTGACCTGGACGGCGGGCGGCCGTGTCGGCTTCTTCCAGGGGCTGACCTTCCGCGGCAACTTCACCCGCTCGATCCGCTCGCCCGCGATCACCGAGGTGTTCAACCCGACGTCGCGGGCGTTCAACTCCGGCCTCGATCCGTGCGACGCACGCTATGTCGGCAATGGCCCCAACCCCGCGACCCGTCGTGCCAATTGCGTCGCTGCCGGGATCAATCCTGCGACGTTCGATTCGAACTTCAGCAACTTCACCATTCCGGTGACGGTCGCGGGCAACCCCGATCTGCGCAACGAAAAGGCCAATAGCTGGACCGTCGGCGCCATCGCTCAGCCGCGCTTCATCCCCGGCCTGTCGGTCGCGGTCGATTGGGTCAATATCAAGCTGAACGATGCCATCCGCTCGCTGGACGGCACCGACATCCTGAATGCGTGCTATGATTCGAGCAACTATCCCAACCAGTTCTGCGGGCTGTTCACGCGCGGTGCCGATGGCCAGCTGACCACGATCCGCCAGGGCTATTACAACGCCGCGTCCTATGAGATGGCCGGTCTGCAATCGACCATTGCGTACCGCCTGCCGCTCAGCCGCGTCGGACTGGAGAACGCCGGTACGGTCGGCCTGTCGGTCAACTATTTCTACCGCGACAAGCTGCAGACCCAGGTGGGTGTGGGCGACATCAACCATGACGCAGGCGAAATCGGCTATCCGCGTCATTCGGGCACCGCGAACCTGACCTATGAAGGCGACACCTTCAACATCCTGTTCCAGGGTCAGTATACCGGCAAGGTGAAGTTCAACCTGGACGAAGCCCCCAATGCCCGCAACATCAGCGGCCTGACCGACTGGGTGGTGTTCAACACCACGGTGGGCGTGAAGGTGAACGACCAGTTCAACCTGCGCTTCATCGTCGACAATGTCTTCAACGCGACGGCCCCCTTCCCCGCCACGGCGGTGGCAGGCGGCACCCAGCCCTATTTCTCGGGGTTGATCGGTCGCTTCTTCCGCGTGGCGGCCACCGCCCGCTTCTGATCCGGCGTTCGTCGGAAACAAAAAGGCCCGTCCGGGTTCCCCGGGCGGGCCTTTTTTTGTTCGGTTGCGGCGGCCCGGCGGGGCGGTTACCCCTTGGTCCATGAAGCTCATCATCGGCAACAAGGCCTATTCCTCCTGGTCCCTGCGCGGCTGGCTTGCCTGTCGGCAGTCGGGACTTCCCTTTGAGGAGGTGGTCGTGCCGCTCTACGACGCGGACTGGGACAAGCGCCGCGAGGGGGCGGAGTTTGCGCCGTCATCGGGCAAGGTGCCGATCCTGTGGGATGGCGAGGCGGTCGTCTGGGACAGTCTGGCGATCATCGACTTCCTGGCCGACAAGGTCGGACGCGACCGTTTCTGGCCCGAGGACGAGGCCGCGCGCGCCATGGCGCGGTCGATGGCGGCGGAGATGCACGCCAGCTTCGTGGCGCTGCGTCGCAAGCACAGCATGAACATCCGCCAGGTCTATCCCGCCCGGATGCCCGATGACGATGTGATCGTCGATCTGAAGCGGATGATGGAGCTGTGGGCGCAGGCGCGGGCACGCTTCGGCGGCGACGGCGATTTCCTGTTCGGGGAGTTCGGCGCGGCGGACATCATGTTCGCGCCGGTGGTGACGCGGATCGTCACCTACCAGCTGCCCGTGGCGCGCTTTGCCATGCCCTATATGGACGCAGTGCTTCGCCATCCCTTCATGCAGGACTGGATCGCCGCCGCGCAGGAAGAGGAATGGGTGATCGAGCGGTTCGAGCAGCCGGTGGGGTGAGGGTTTTCCCGTGGCCTTCGACTTCGCTCAGGCTGAACGGAGGTCGGTACTGAAACCCGTTCAGCCTGAGCGAAGTCGAAGGCCACGCCCCCTTACCGCGCCGCAGGCGGAACCTCGTTCAGCGGTGCCCGCTGCTCAGCCGCCGGTTCGGCCACGCGCGACGTGAAGGTATAGACCAGCACCCCCGCGATCCCCAGCGCGATCAGCAGCCAGAGCAGCAGTCGCTTTCCGGCCTTGTGGCCGTTGGGATCGGGATCGTTCATCACATCACTCCTGTTACGCAGGGGCTGGAACGATGCCGGGCGGGATCGGCTCCGTAAGCGTCGTCAATCGCATGATTGCCGTTCGCGCGTACGCTGCCTATGCCGCGCGGCATGACCGACGCCCTCACCCTTACCCAGGCCCTGATCCGCAGCGACAGCGTCACGCCCGCGCGTGGCTCCGTGTTCGACGTGCTGGAGGCCGCGCTGGTGCCGCTGGGCTTTGCCGTCGATCGCTTCACCATCGGCGAGGAACCTGACGGCCCGGTCGAGAACTTGCTGGCGACACGCGGCGGAACGGGCACGCACCTGGCCTTTGCGGGCCATGTCGATGTGGTGCCCGCCGGTGACGGCTGGCAGGGTTCGCCCTTTTCCGGCGAGGTGCGGGGCGACCTGCTCTTCGGACGCGGTGCGGTGGACATGAAGGGCGCGGTCGCCGCCTTCGTCGCCGCGATCCCGGTGGAGCCGACCATTCCCCTGTCGCTGATCATCACCGGCGACGAGGAAGGCCCGGCCATCTATGGCACCCGCGCGCTGATCGACCGGATGGCGGAACTTGGGCTGACACCCGACCTGTGCCTGGTCGGAGAACCGACCTCGGCGCAGCGGCTGGGCGACATGATGAAGATCGGGCGGCGCGGTTCGGTCAATATCTGGATCACCGTGCCGGGGCGGCAGGGTCACGTCGCCTATCCCCACCTCGCCGAAAATCCGATCACGCCGTTGGTCGCGATGCTGGCCGAGATCGAGGGGATAACGCTCGACACCGGCAATGCCTGGTTCCAGCCGTCCAATATCGAGATCACCGACCTGCATGTCGGCAACCCCGCAACCAACGTCATTCCGGGCGCAGCGCAGGCGCGGCTTTCGATCCGCTTCAACGACGAACAGAGCGGTGCGGCGCTGGTCGAGCGGATCACCGCCATCGCCCGTGCCCATGCCCCCGCCGCGCAGGTGACGGGCCGTATCTCGGGCGAGGCGTTCCTGACCCAGCCGGGTGCCTTCTCTGCGATGATCGCCGACGCCATCCGCGCCGAGACGGGGATCGAGCCGGAGCTATCGACCACCGGCGGCACCTCGGACGCGCGTTTCCTGTCGAAACTGTGCCCGACGGTCGAGTTCGGACTGCTCAACGCGACGATGCACAAGGTGGACGAAGCGGTGGCGGTCGACGACCTCCATACGCTGACCCGCATCTATGCGGGTGTCATCGCTCGCGCGGGCGCCTGAACACGATATAGAGCGCGCCCTGCCCGCCATGGCGCGGATGGGCGTTGCGGATCGCCGCGATCGCATCGGCATGGCGCGACGCGCCCAGCCAGTCGCTGATCGCCGCGCGGATCGCGCCGCGTGCATGGGGACGCTCGCTCTCGGGACGTGGCGGCTTGCCGGTCACCAGCAGCAGCACCCGGTCGCCGCGCGCGATCGCCCGGCCCAGTCCCTGGTCGAGCAACGCATGGGCCGAAGCCAGCGTGTGGCCATGCAGGTCGAGCGAACTGTCGGGCATCACGCTGCCCCGCGACAGCCGCTTGTCCCAGCCGCCGTCGAGCGTCTCGCCCGGCCCCTTTTTCGGCGCGGCCGGTGGCGGGGCGGGCTGGCGAAGCGGCGGCACACGACCCTTCACCCGCACCTTGGGCGCGCCGGGCGTTTCCTGGAACACCGCCTCCATGGTCGGTGGGGGCGGCGCGGGCCGGGCGGGCACGATAGCGGCGCGCAACGGGCGCACCGTTTCCATCACCCGCGCCCAGAGATGCGCCTCGTCAGGGTTGAGGGATCGCACCGACCGTCCCGACAGGCGCCGCAATCCCGGCTCGCGCCAACGTTCCGACCGGCAGCAGCAGGAAGGCCGTGCCCCGCGCCGACATGCCACCCGCCACCGCCCGCGCCGTATCGCCCGCACCCCAGAAGGTGTCGAAGCGGTTCGCGCCCTTGATCGCGCCGCCGGTATCCTGCGCCACCCACAGCCCGGTCGCGTCCTGCCGGTCCATCGACAGGAAGACGGGCGCGCCCAGCGGCACGAATTTGGGATCCGCCGCCGCGCTGACCTGCCCCGTCACCGCATAGCCCATCGCCCCCTGCGGCGCGCCGTTCAACTCGCGGAAGAAGACGAAGCTCTTATTCTCGCGCATGATCTCGCGGCCCTCTTCCGGGTGGTCGTGCAGCCAGGCGACGATCCCCTGCATCGAGGTCCGGCCCGGTCCCAGCAGCCCGCGCGCCTTCATCAGTGCGCCGATGCCGGTATAGTCGCGGCCGTTCTGCGTATCATAGCCGATCCGCATGATCCCGCCATCGGGCAGCCGCAGCCGACCCGAACCCTGGATCTGGAGGAAGAACACCTCGACCGGGTCCGCGCCCCAGGCCAGGACCGGCGCACGTCCCGCCAGCGATCCCTGCTCGATCGCGATCCGGTCGTCATAGGGGACGAGGTTGGTGCCCTGCACCTTGCCGCGTATCTTCTTGCCCTTCAGGTCGGTGGTGAAGGCACCCAGATCGACATCGATCAGATCGCGCGGACGGGCATAGATCGGCACGTCGTAACCCGAACGCCTATCATGCGAGCCAGCAATTTCGGGCTCGTAATAGCCGGTCGCCAGCGAGCGGCCGTCGCCGACTTGCACCGCCTCGAAATAGCGCGCGAAGAAATCACGGGCACCCCCGCGCGGCACGACGGCAGCGGCCCGGCAGGCGGTCTGCCAGTCCGCACCCTGGGTCAGGCCGCTGGCATCGGTGCGCCGCATCAGTCCGGGGCAGGACAGCAGGAAAGCGGCCCGCGCCGCCTCGGCCTGTGGCTCGGTGATCGGCAGCGAGGCGACCGGCGGTCCGGCCAGCACACCCGCCTGCGCCGCCGTCGCTGCCCCGGGAACGGTCACGACGGGGGTGGCGGGCAGCGGGGTCGCCGCGATGATCCGCACCGGACCATCGGGCACGCGCGATACGCTGGGGCCGCTCGGCTGCACCGAGGAACCACCCGGCCGGGGGCGTGGTTGCGGTCTGGGCTGGGGCTGTGCTTCCCCGCGCGACGGATAGGGTGCCGACGCACCCGGCGGAACGATCCGCCCCGCACAGGCCGACAGGCTGACCGAAAGCGCGACCATGGCCGCGACGCGATACCCCCTCATCGCAGAGCTTCCCCCGTCAGACCGGATCAGGCTTCGTCGGTGTCGACAAGCTTCCAGTTCGGATCGCCGCTTTTCAACGTGCGGGCGAAGGTCCAGACATCGTGCGTCTCGACCGCATCGCTCAGCGAACCGGCGATGACATGGCCATCGGCATCGCGCGTCACGGCGGCGATATCGGCATCGAAGCGGACCGTAATGCGCGCCTCGCGACCCTCGACCTGTGCATCCACGATCTTGGCGCTGTCGACCCGGATCAGGCGATTGTCGAGCGAATGGCCCGCCTCGCGCCGCTGCTCGATCGCCTCGGCAAAGGCGGCCAGCACGTCGCGTTCGACCAGATCGGCCAGCGTGTCCTCGTCACCCTTCCAAAAGGCTTCCAGCGTCATGCGATAGGCGGCCTGCGCACCGTTCAGGAACTGCGCCACGTCGAAGCCGGCCTCGCCCGCGATCACCGCGCGCAGGCCCTGTTCGGCGCGCGGATCGATGTTGCGGTTGGCGACCGGCGCGGACGCCTGCGCCGCCTCGGTCGTGCGGGGCAGCGTCACGGGCAGCGGCCGGTCATCGGCACTGCGCGCCAGCGGCTGCTGCTCATGGCCGGTGCGCTTGCCCAGGACACTGTACAGCCGCAGTGCGAGGAAGAGCGCGACCATCGCGAGAAGAACGACGTAGAATAACAACACAGGCGCCTTTCACTATCGTGACCGATATAGGCGTACGAGCCGACAATGAAAACCCGGCCTTCCGACGAAGCGGGCAAGGTTGAAACCATGCCGACCCGCTGCTACGCGCAACGACTATATGGCCGAACGCGCGAACCCGCCCTTTCGGTTCCTTATCTCCCTTGATCTAACGCAAAGGTTTCGACGATGGACGAACAGGGTTTGCCGCAGGGCTTTGAAGCGCCGAACGGCGACGATGCCGGCCCCGCCGCCGGTATGATCTCGCAATATGTGAAGGACCTGTCGTTCGAGAACCCGAACGCGCCCGCCATCTATCAGGCGCAGACCGCGCCGGGCATCGACGTGCAGTTCAACATCTCGGCGGCGCAGGTCGGCGAGGAAGTCCATGAGCTGACCCTGAAGATCGAGGTTCGCGCCGAGTCCGAGGGCAAGACCGCCTTCATCGTCGATCTCAGCTATGCCGGTCTCTTCGGCTTCCGCAACGTGCCCGCCGACCAGATCCAGCCTTTCATGCTGGGCGAAGCGCCGCGCCTGCTCTTCCCCTTCGCCCGCCGCGTGCTGGCCGATGCGGTGCGCGACGGCGGCTTCCCGCCGCTGATGCTCGAACCGATCGACTTCGCGCAGCTGTATCTGCAGCAGGCCGATGCCCAGGCGGGTGCGCAGCCGAACACCCCGGAAACCGGCCACGCCTGATCCGGACTGACAGATGAACCTGACCAAGGCGCTCGGCTCGGTCGGCGGGCTGACTCTGGCCAGCCGCGTGCTTGGTCTGGTTCGCGACTCGCTGTTCTTCCGCTTCGTCGGCGCGAACTTCGCCTCCGACGCGTTCCAGATCGCGTTTCGCCTCCCCAACATGTTTCGCGCCCTCTTTGCGGAGGGCGCCTTTTCCGCCGCCTTCATCCCGATGTTCAACCGCAAGGTGGCGGAAGGGGATAAGGCGGCGGAAGGCTCGGGCCTGGCGCATGGCCTGGCCTTTGCTGAGAACGCGCTGTCGGTCTTGCTGCCCGTGCTGATCGTCATGACCGCGATCGTCGAGCTGGCCGCCTGGCCCGTCACCTGGGTCCAGACCTTCGGTTACGGCAAGGGCACGCCTGCGCAGTTCGACTATATCGTTCTGCTCAACCGGCTGACCTTCCCCTATCTGCTGTTCATCAGCCTGGTGTCGCTATTGGGCGGCATCCTCAATTCGCTGCACCGTTTCTGGGTGAATGCGGCCGCGCCGATTCTGCTCAACCTGACGCTGATCGTCGCCCTGCTGTTCTTCCACACGCACGAGCCTATGGCGACCGCTCGGAACCAGGCGATCGCGGTCACGGTCGCGGGCATCCTTCAATTTGTCTGGCTCTGGTGGGCGTGCCGCCGCGCGGGCGTGCGGCTTCGGCTGAAGCGGCCGGTCATCAACGATGACGTCAAGCGCTTGATGAAGCTGATCCTGCCCGCCGCCGCCGGTGCGGGCGCGGTGCAGATCAACCTCGTCATCTCGACCGCGCTGGCCGCCCGCTTCCTGCCCGAGGGGTCGGTATCCTATATCTATGCCGCCGACCGGCTGAACCAGTTGCCACTCGGGTTGATCGGCATCGGCCTCGGCACCGTCTTGCTCCCCACCGTCTCGCGTCTGCTGGGCGCGGGCAAGGAGGTCGAGGCGATGGAGACGCAGAACCGGGGCATGGAGCTGGCGCTGCTGCTCACCCTGCCCGCCACCGTCGCGCTGATCGTCTGTGGCCAGCCGATCGTCGCCGCGCTGTTCGAGCATGGCAAATTCACCGCCACCAACAGCTATTATACCGCGCAGGCACTTGCCGCCTTCTCGATCGGGCTGCCCAGCTATATCCTCGTGAAGGTGCTGACGCCGGGCTATTATGCGCGCGCTGATACCCGGACGCCGGTGCGCTATGCGACCTGGTCGATGCTGGTCAATCTGGGGCTGAACCTGATCTTCATCTGGTGGCTGGGCCATATGGGGCCGCCGCTGGCCACCGCCATCGCCTCCACGGTCAATGTCGTGCTGCTCTATCGCACGCTGGCCAAGCGCGGGCATTTCGTGGCCGATGCGCAGCTGCGGCGGCGCAGCTGGCGGATGCTGGTCGCCGCCCTGTTGATGGGCGGGGCGATGGCGCTGCTCAACGAACGGTTCCAGCCCTATGTGACCGGCACCAACCTCGAGCGCTGGGGCGCGCTCATCGTGCTGGTCGCGACGGGGATGCTGGTCTATGCGGTCGCCACCTTCGCGACGGGCGCCTTCCGTCTCGGAGACATCAAGCGGCTCGTTCGCCGCAACAGTTGAGGACCATCATGCGCGTCGTTTCCGGCATCAAGCCCACGGGCAACCTTCATCTCGGCAATTATCTGGGCGCCGTGAAGCAGTGGGTGGCGATGCAGGACGACATCCAGGCCCAGGGTGGCGAGACGATGTACTTCATCGCCGACCTGCACGGCCTGACCGAATGGATCGCGCCCGAGGCGATGGCGGCCAACACCATCGAGATGACCGCGACGCTGATCGCCGCCGGGATCGATCCCGAACGCTCGATCCTGTTCAACCAGACGCGCGTGCCGCAGCATAGCGAGCTGGGCTGGCTGCTGAACAATGTCGCGCGCGTCGGCTGGCTGAACCGCATGACCCAGTTCAAGGACAAGGCGGGCAAGAACCGCGAGGGCGCCAGCGTCGGCCTGTACGACTATCCGGTGCTGATGGCCGCCGACGTGCTGCTCTACAATGCCACCCACGTCCCGGTGGGCGAGGACCAGAAGCAGCATCTGGAGCTGGCGCGCGACATCGCGACCAAGTTCAACAACGACTATGGTCGCGAGCTGTTCACCCTCCCCGAACCGTTCATCAGCAAGGCCGCGCCGCGCATCATGTCCTTGCGCGACGGGTCGGCGAAGATGTCCAAGTCCAACCCATCGGAAATGTCGCTGGTCAAGCTGATCGACAGCGATGACCAGATCGCCGAGAAGTTCCGCAAGGCCAAGACCGATGCTGACGTCCTGCCCGACACGATGGAGGGGCTGGAAGGCCGTGCCGAGGCGCGCAACCTGATCACCATCTTTGCTGCGCTGGCCGACCGCGCACCCGCCGATGTGCTGACGCAGTTCGCGGGCCAGGGCTTCGGCGCGTTCAAGCCGGAGCTGGCCGATCTGGCGGTTGCCACGCTGGGTCCGATCCGCGAACGGCTGACCCGGTTGCTCGACGATCGCGGCGAAGTAGGCCGCATCCTGGAGCGGGGCGCGGAGAAGGCGCGCGATCTGGCCGCACCGATGCTGCTCGACGTGCAGCGGACCATGGGCCTGCAAATCTGATGGCCGCCAGCCCCGTCACTCGATTCGGGTGACGGGGACCTCCGAAGGGACTCGCATGGCCTTCGACTTCGCTCAGGCGGAACGGCGGGAGGGAATTGGGGTGTATACAAAACCCCGTTCAGGCTGAGCGAAGTCGAAGCCCACGCCCCTGCGCTCACCGCTGGCGCACAGAGCCGAACTCACGCCACGATTGATGGAGAGGTCGCGCAGGCCATAGGGTCGCGCCGATCGGCGGCACGGCTCTCTATCTCGCAATGCCGACCCGTGGCCTTCGACTTCGCTCAGGCTGAACGGAGAGAGGAGAGCAGGTCGAATACCTAAAGCCGTTCAGGCTGAGCCCTTCGGCTGGCTGGCAAGCCAGCCGCTCAGGATAAACTTCGCCGCATAGCGCCGAAGTCGAAGCCCATGCCCCACCCCGAAGGGTTTACCCCTCCAATTCCTTCATCAGCACCCGCACCGCATTGTCGATATCGCGGTCGGTATCGCGCAGTTCCTCGATCTTGCGCACCGCATAGATCACCGTCGAGTGATCGCGCCCGCCGAACTTGCGCCCGATCTCGGGCAGCGAGCGGGTGGTCAGGCGCTTGGCGAGGTACATGGCGATCTGGCGCGGGCGGGCGATCGCGCGGGCGCGGCGGGCCGAGACCAGATCGAGCGGCTTCAGCTCGAAATGGCGGCTGACCAGCTTCTGGATTTCGTCGATGGTGATCCGCCGCTGCGCGCCGCGCAACACCTCGCCCAGCGTGGCGACGGCGAATTCCATGTCGATCTTGTCGCCGGTCAGCTGCGCATAGGCGACGACGCGGTTCAGCGCGCCCTCCAGCTCGCGGATATTGCCGCGAATCCGCGAGGCGAGCAGGTCCAGCACATCGGTCGGCACCTGGATCTCGGGGAGATCGGCGACCTTGCGGTTCAGGATCGTCCGGCGCAGCGTCAGGTCGGGTGCCTTGATATCGGCGACCAGGCCAGCGCCCAGACGGCCGATGATGCGCGGCTCGACGCCGTCCAGCGACTGGGGCGAACGATCCGCCGAAATGACCAGCCGCTTGCCTGCGCCGACCAGTTCGTTGACCGTGTGGAAGAATTCTTCCTGGGTCGAATCCTTGCCCGCGATGAATTGAAGGTCGTCGATCAGCAGCAGATCGGCCGAGCGCAGCCGCGACTTGAAGCTGTGCGTGTCGCGGGCGCGCATCGCCGCGACGAAATCGAACATGAAACGCTCGGCCGACATGCACAGCACGACCGCTTCGGGATGCGATTCGAGAAAGGCATGGGCGATGGCGTGCATCAGATGCGTCTTGCCCTGCCCCGTGCCACCATGAAGGAACAGCGGGCTGAACCGCGGCGGGCCTGGCTCGGCGAGCGACAGCGCGGCGTTGAACGCGACACGGTTCGACGAATCGACCACGAATCGATCGAAGGTCAGGCGCGGATCGAGCGGCGGCCGATCAGCGGGAACACGCAGCGCGGGGGCCGGCGCGGCGGCCACCGGCGCAGGAGCCGCCGCCCTGGCACGCGTCTGACGCGGCGCAGGGGTCGGTGCTGGCGCTGGCGCACCGAACAGCGAGGGCTGCTCGTCGACCTCGACCGGCGGCACCGGCGCTGCGGTCACGGCTCGCGGGGCGGGCGTGGCATCAAGGGTCTCGACACTGGTCAGGCGCGCGACCTTGCTGGGGGCACGGGTTTCGAGGACGACCGAGCGAATTTCGGGCAGCACCGCCCTGAATTCCAGATGGAGTCGGTCGGCATAGTGGCTGCGCACCCAGTTGGTCGCAAAGGCCGAGGGGAGCGCCAGACGGACCGTATCGGGCTCGTCGCCCTCGATCAGTTCCATCGGCTTCAGCCACTGATCGAACAGCCGGGCTCCTGCCGATTCGCGCAGGTTCGCGCGGACGCGCGCCCAGGCACGTGCCTGGTCCGTCGTCGGTCGCGTTGCCTGCCAGTTCGTCACCCGCGCACTCCACTTCTGCCGACCCCCATGATGGGCGGTCGAGCCCCTATTCCACTTGGCGACACGTAGCCCATCGGCGAATCAAACGGATTCGACCCGGTCTGTCACTTCGCAATGTCCATGACGCGGGGCACGAAGCACCGCCGCTGGGAAACCGATTATGAGCGATGACGGGGTCGGATCAAGACCATGTCCGGCCATAAATCTGAAATAAACGGGATTGACAGCCAAAAGCCCGCAGAAACCCGTCCAACTATCTCGTAACCCGCTGATTTTGCTGAATATTTGCCAAGGCGCGCGTCATCGCTCCGCAACTCGAATCTCTCGAATCGCGGGCAAAGCTGGCGTTGCGCGAAACGCGGGATTGTTCCCGCGGATCACGTTGCGCGAAGCGTTAAGAATGGATGACGGACGCACGAAAAAACCCGCCGGGGGACCGCCCCCGGCGGGTTTCATTCGTCGCGAAACCGAGAGGCTTAGGCCAGTGCGGCGATACGCTTGGTCAGGCGCGAGAACTTGCGCGAGACAGTGTTCTTGTGCAGCACGCCCTTGGCGACGCCACGGGCCATTTCCGGCTGCGCCGCGGCCAGAGCGACCGTCGCGGTTTCCTTGTCACCAGCGGCCAGGGCAGCTTCGACCTTCTTCACGAAGGTGCGGATGCGGCTGACGCGGTTGCCGTTGATGACGGCGCGACGCTCGTTGCGACGGATACGCTTTTTGGCCTGCGGCGTGTTCGCCATGAAAACCTCTAAATCTCGATCAAAAGGGAAAAGCGGCGCGACGCACCAGCTTTGAAGCCGCCGCCCTTACCGGCTGGCGGACTTCGCGTCAACCGCGCTGGCAGGTCGCACACCAGAAAGTCGAGCGCCCCGAATCGGTTCGCCGCCGGACGATGGCGCCGCATTCGCAATGCTCACCCTCGCGACCATAGACGCGCCATTCCTTGGAAAAATAGCCCAGTTCGCCGTCGGGCCGCACATAATCGCGAAGCGACGAACCGCCCGCCAGGATCGCGGCCTCCAGAACGGCGCGGATCGATTCGACCAGCCGCGCGAGTCGCGCCTTCGAGATCTGCCCGCCCGCGCGGCCCGGCGTGATTCCCGCCATGTGCAGCGCCTCGCACACATAGATATTGCCGAGCCCCGCCACGATCCGCTGGTCGAGCAGCATCGCCTTGATCGGTGCCGCCCGCCCCTCCAGCGCCTTGGCCAGATAGTCGGCGGTGAAGTCCGGCCCCAACGGCTCCGGCCCCATCGTCAGGAAGGGCGGATAGTGCGCCAGATCGGCGGTCGACCACAGGTCGACGAAACCGAATCGCCGGGGGTCGTTCAGCGCCAGCCGCCGCCCCGCCGCCGTCTCCAGTAGCAGGTGGTCATGCGTCTGCGGCTCGCCCGGATCGATCCGCCAGCGTCCCGACATGCCAAGATGGAAGACCATGGTGTCGCCGCGATCGGTGTCGATCAGGCCGTATTTCGCACGGCGGCCGAGCGACGTGACGGTCGCTCCCGTCATCCGCTGGCGCAGATCGGCCGGAAAGGGATGGCGCAGGTCGGGGCGGCGCGGATCGACCAATGTCAGCCGCGCGTCCGCCAGCACCGGGGTCAGGCCGCAGACCGTGGTTTCGACCTCGGGAAGTTCGGGCATTTTCTCTCTGAATGGCTTTCGTCACCAAACAGCTAGGTAGCGTTTGCCCCGCCAGCAAGGCCGGGCTAGGGCATCCCCATGAGCGATACCGTCTCCTTCGGCTATGAAGATGTGCCCCGCGACGAAAAGGTCGCCCGTGTCGGCAGCGTGTTTACGAATGTCGCCGCCAAATATGACCTGATGAACGATGCCATGTCGGGCGGTATGCACCGGCTGTGGAAGGATCGCTTCGTGCGCCGGGTGAAGCCCCGCGCCAGCGACCAGATTCTCGACATGGCGGGCGGCACCGGCGACATCGCCTTCCGCCTGGCCGAGTCGGGTGCCAGCATCACGGTGGCCGATATCAATCCGGCGATGCTGGAAGTCGGCATGAAGCGCGCGGCCGAGCGCGGCTTCGACGAGCTGGTCTGGACCGAGGCCAATGCCGAGTCGCTGACCTTCCCCGACAAGTTCTTCGACGCCTATACGATCGCGTTCGGCATCCGGAACGTCACCGACATTCCGGCGGCACTGAAGGAAGCGCACCGGGTCCTGCGGCGCGGCGGCCGGTTCTTCTGCCTGGAATTCTCGACCACGGTGTGGCCGGGCTTCTCGGAAGTCTATGACGCCTATTCGCACAAGCTGGTGCCCAAGCTGGGCCAGATGCTGGCGGGCGATGCCGACAGCTACCGCTATCTGATCGAGTCGATCCGCCGCTTCCCCGACATGCCGACCTTCGAGCGGATGATCCGCGAGGCGGGCTTCGTCGAGACCAAGGTCGAGCCGATCATGGGCGGCCTGGTCGCCATCCACTCCGGCTGGAAGATTTGATGCGAGGACGCCTGGGCGGACAGGCCCTGTGACCCAGCCGGTGGTGCATCTCTGGCGTCTGCTCAAATGGGGGCGGACGCTGGCGCGGCATGGCGCGCTGAAGGGTATCGAGCGCGATCCCAACACGCCCGCGCCCGTGCGGCGGCTGGCGCGTGTCGCCCGTTTCGGCGCGCGCGTACCTGCCAAGCCCGCCTATGCCGATGCGTTCCAGGCGATCGGCCCGGCGGCGATCAAGCTGGGCCAGACGCTGGCGACCCGGCCCGATCTGGTCGGCGACGAGGCCGCGCACGACCTGCTCCGCCTTCAGGACCAGTTGCCCCCCGTCCCCTTCGCGACGATCGCCGCCGCGATGGAGGCCAGCATGGGCCGTCCGCCCTCGCACTTCTTTTCCTCGATCGAGGAAACCCCGGTCGGCGCCGCCTCGATCGCGCAGGTCCACCGCGCGGTGACGACCGACGGGCGCACGGTTGCGGTCAAGGTGCTGCGCCCCGGTGTCGAGGACGACTTCACCCGCGCCATCGACACCTATCAATGGGCCGCCGCCCAGGTCGAGGGGATGAGCCCCGAGGCCGCGCGCCTGCGCCCGCGCCTGACGGTCGAGAATTTCCGCCGCTGGACGCTGCGCGAGCTGAACTTCCGGCGCGAGGCCGCCAGCGCGTCCGAACTGGCCGAGGCGATGACCGCCGAGCCCGATTTCATGGTGCCGCAGATCGACTGGCAGCGTTCCACCGCCAAGGTCCTGACGGTCGAGTGGGTCGACGGCATCAAGCTGTCCAACCGGCAGGCGCTGGTCGAGGCGGGCTATGACCTGCCGCATCTGGCGCAGACCCTGGTGCGCGCCTTCCTGCGCCAGGCGATCGCGGAAGGCTTCTTCCACGCCGACATGCACCAGGGCAATCTGTTCGCGCTACCCGGCAACAAGATCGCTGCGATCGACTTCGGCATCATGGGCCGGATCGACCGGCGCGCGCGTGTCTGGCTGGCCGAGATCCTCTATGGCCTGATCACCGGCAACTACAAGCGCGTCGCCGAGATCCATTTCGAGGCGGGTTACGTCCCCTCGCACCATAATGTCGCCGAGTTCGCGACCGCGCTGCGTGCGGTCGGTGAACCGATGCGCGGCCTGCCGGTCAAGGACATGTCGATCGGCATGATGCTGGACGGCCTGTTCTCGATCACCCGCGACTTCGACATGGTGACGCAGCCGCACCTGCTGCTGCTGCAAAAGACGATGGTGATGGTCGAGGGCGTGGCGACCAGCCTGGACCCCGATATCAACCTTTGGGACTCAGCCGCGCCGTTCGTGCGCGAATGGATCAGGACCGAACTGGGGCCTGAAGCGAAGATCGCCGACCGGCTGATCGAGGATGTCCAGACGCTCGCCCGCCTGCCCGAACTGGTCCGCCGGATCGAGGCGCGCTATCCCGCGCCCGGTGGCGAGCCGCCTGCCCCGCCTCTGAAAGCGATCGAGGTCGTGCGGATCGGTGGCGGCTGGCGTTATGCGTTGATCTCGATGCTGTCGGCGGCCGCCGGGGTCGCGGCCACCTTCGCCGTACTGCGATAGGATGCTGGGGTAGGCATGCCGGGCAGCGCGCCCCCCGTTCCCCCGCGCCGCATCTCGCGGCCGCTCTGGCTGAGCCAGCCGGGGCGGTTGTCGGGCATGACGCCCCCGGTCGCGATCGGGGTGCTGGCGCTGCTGGTCGGGCTGATCGCGGGGATGCTCTGGACCGGCGGCGATGCCGATCCGGTTGCCGACCGTCTGGCGCCCATTTCGGCCGCGATCCTCGACCATGTGCGGCACGGGCAGGATTTCTATTCGGCCGCGATCGACGCCCTGCGCGAAAATGGGCGGCCGCTGCGCCCCGTGCTGCTCGCAGTGCCCCTGCCCGCGCTGCCCGTCACCCTGTCGCTGTTGCCGCCGCTGGTCGGTCAGCTGCTGCTCGTCTTGCTGGGCCTGGCGGTGATCGCGGGCTGGGCGCGGCGGTGCTGGCCGCTGATCGAGGGGCGCGGCCCGCGCGCATTGGCGATCGTCCTGCTCGTCGCCGGACTCTATCCGGCGCTCGACCGGGCGATGGTGTCGGTGCCCGAAGTGTGGGCCGCTCTGCTGATCGCGCTGTCGCTGGTGCAGCGGCGGCCCGATGCCATGCCGACCGCGGTCGCGCTGGGGCTGGCCGCGATGATCCTCAGCCCCTTGGCGCTTCTCCATGCGCTGCTGATGGGGTTTCTCGCCTGGCGTGCGGGGGCGGAGCGCGAGGCGACGGGGTGGATCGGGGCGACCGCCGTCGCGATGATCCTCTATGCCGCCCATGCCCATAGGCTGAATGCGATGGTCGGTCCGATCGACCCCGCCATCGCCTCGCCCATCGCGCTCCAGTCGCCGGGCGAGTGGCTGGCGGCGATCGCCTCGGCCAGCGGGGTCGGGGCACTGCCCGCCGTCATCATACTGCCGCTGGCGGTGCTGGCGGCGCTGGGCTGGGCGCATTGGCGACAGCCGGTGGCGCGGCGGACGGGGATTACGCTGGCCGCCTATGCACTGTTCGGCCTTCTGACCGGCGCGCCCGCCTTTGCGCTGGCGGTGGCGCCGCTTATCTTCCTCGGCGTCGTCTTCGCGCCTGACGCGGTTCGCGAACTGATTGCCGCCGCGCGCGACCGGCGACGCATCACCGTGACGCGAGTCGTGCGATGAGCCATATCCTGTTGATCGTCGGGGGCGGGATCGCCGCCTACAAGAGTTGCGAGCTGATCCGCCTGCTGCGCAAGGCCGGGCATAGCGTGCGCTGCGTCCTGACCGAGGGGGGCAGCCATTTCGTCACGCCGATGACGCTGGCCGCCCTGTCGGAAAATCAGGTCTTCACCACGCTCTGGGACCTGAAGGACGAGGCGGAGATGGGGCATATCCAGCTCAGCCGCGAAGCCGATCTGGTCGTCGTCGCGCCGGGCACCGCCGACCTGATGGCGCGGATGGCGAACGGCCATGCCGATGATCTTGCGACGACACTGCTGCTCGCCACCGATACGCCGGTGCTGGTCGCGCCCGCGATGAATGTCCGCATGTGGCTGCACCCCGCGACCCAGCGCAACGTGGCGCAGCTGCGCGCCGATGGCGTGGAGGTGATGGCCCCCGACGAAGGCGCGATGGCGTGTGGCGAGTTCGGCCCCGGCCGCCTGCCTGAGCCACCCGCGATCCTGGCGGCGATCGAGGCGAAGCTGACGCCTGTTCACCGTCCGCTCGCGGGGCGACATGTGCTGGTGACGGCGGGACCGACCCACGAGCCGATCGATCCCGTCCGCTACATCGCCAACCGCTCCTCGGGACGACAGGGCTTTGCGGTCGCGGGCGCCTTGGCGGCGCTGGGCGCGCGGGTGACGCTGATCGCTGGGCCGGTGACTTTGCCGACTCCGGCGGGCGTTACCCGCGTGAATGTCGAGACGGCGCGCGACATGGCGCAGGCGGTCGCCAAGGCACTGCCCGCCGATGCCGCCGTGATGGTTGCCGCCGTCGCCGACTGGCGGGTCGAGGCGGCCGGGCAGAAGGTGAAGAAGGATGGCGGCGCGGCGCCTGCGCTGACGCTGGTCGAGAATCCCGACATCCTCGCCACTCTCGCCGCTTCGCCCAACCGACCCGCGCTGGTCGTCGGTTTCGCGGCCGAGACCGAGCATGTCATCGATCATGCCGTCGCCAAGCGCCTGCGCAAGCGCGCCGACTGGATCGTGGCGAACGACGTATCGGGCGATGTGTTCGGCGGCGAGGCTAACCGGGTCCACATCGTCACCGCCCAAGGTGTCGAAAGCTGGGAGCGGATGAGCAAGGACGAGGTTGCCACGAGACTCGCGCAACGTATCGCCGATGCGCTACAAGCGCGGTCATGACGACTGCACCAATCTCCATTGCCATCAAATATTTGCCCCATGGCGAGGGGCTTCCCCTGCCCGCCTATGCCACGCCCGGCGCGGCTGGCATGGACGTTGTCGCCGCAGAGACGCTGACGCTGGAGCCGGGCAAACGCGCCGCTGTCGCCACCGGCTTCGCCATCGCGATCCCGCCGGGTTACGAGGTGCAGGTGCGCCCGCGCTCGGGCCTGGCGCTGAAGAACGGCATCACCTGCCTCAATACGCCCGGCACGATCGACGAGGATTATCGCGGCGAAGTGAAGGTGATCCTCGCCAATCTGGGCGACGAGCCGTTTCAGGTGGTGCGCGGCGAACGCATCGCCCAGCTTGTCCCCGCCCCCGTCCAGCGCGCCACACTGACCGAAGTCGACGAACTCGACTCGACCGAGCGGGGTGATGGCGGCTTCGGATCGACCGGGCGGTGATCGCGGCGCTGCTCCTCGCCGCCGCGACCCAGGCGATCGCTCCGACGCCGCCGCTGACACCGGTACTCCCGCCGACCGCGCCCGGCCCGGTCGAGCCGCCGCATGACTGGTCGACGCTGGGCATGCTGACCCTGCCGCCCGCCGGACCCGATCTGGTCCGCTTCGTGCGCGACGAAGTGACGGCGGGGCGTTGCACGCGCGCCCGACAGGACGACGCACAGACGGTGCTGGTCGTGCCGCTCGCGATCCGGATCAGCGCGGACGGCCATGCCGACAGCGTGGTGCCGCTCGCCATCGGCTGCCCCACGGTCGAACAGTTCAGCGCGGGCGCGGCCCAGCGCATGGTCCGCCATCTGGCGCACCGTACCATGATCCCGGGCGGTCGCTGGTATCGGACGGTCATCACCTATACATGGCCGGGATGATCCTGAACGACGACGAACTGGCCCGTTATGCCCGCCACATCGTGCTCCGTGAATTTGGCGGCGGCGGGCAGCTGAAACTGAAACAGGCCAGGGTTACGGTGATCGGCGCGGGCGGGATCGGCTCGCCCGCCATCCAGTATCTGGCGGCGGCGGGCATCGGATCGCTGGTGCTGATCGACGACGATGTGGTCGAGCCGTCCAACCTGCAACGCCAGACCATCTTCACGACCCAGGATCGCGGCACGCCCAAGGTCGAAGCCGCCGCCGCCCATGTCGCGCGGCTGAACCCGCATGTCGCCGTGACGGTCCACCGGGCGCGCGTGACGCCGGACAATGCCGCCGCGCTGATCGAGGGCGCCGACGTGGTGCTGGACGGCTGCGACAATTTCGCGACCCGGCTGGCGGTGGCCGATGCGGCGCTGGGCTTGCGCATCCCCCTCGTCTCGGCGGCTGTCGGGCAGTTCGAGGGGCAATTGGCGGTCTATCGCGGCTGGGAAGCGGACAAGCCCTGTTATCGCTGCTTCGTCGGCGAGGCGGCCGACCAGGCCGGGCTGACCTGCGCCGATGACGGCGTGTTGGGGCCGGTGACGGGGGTGATGGGCAGCCTGGCCGCGCTGGAGGCTCTGCGCGCCGCCGCGCCGTTCGGGCGGGACAGTGCAGGAAGCATTCTGATCGCCGACATGCTGACCATGCGCTTCCGCACGCTCGCCCTGCCCAAGGATCCCGGCTGTCGTTGTGCCCGCACGGTCGCGGTGGCGGCATGAGCGCGCGGCCGACGCCGCCGTCGGGCTGGCTCGACTGGACGGGTGACAAGGGCTGGATCGGGCAGGTCACCGGCCTGCCCGACAGCACGCTGCACGCCTATGCGGGCATGGCGATCCTGACCCTCTCGGCGCTGGTCATGCGGCGCAAGCCTTGGGACTGGCGCTGCTGGCTGACCGTGCTGGTGATCGAGACGATCAACGAAGCCTATGACCTGCTCCAGCCCTTCTACGCCACCGACGAGGGCAATCTGCCCGCCAGTTGGTTCGACATATGGAACACGATGCTGTGCCCGACGCTGATCCTGCTGACTTTCGGCTGGCTCGCGCGGCGGGCGGAGAAGCGGGGGCGGTAAGCGCCATTCCTCCCCAAGCAGAGCTTGGGGAAGAATGAAAAAGGGGCGGCGGCCTCTCGGCCCCGCCCCTCTTCAACAACGCTGAAACCCAATCAGCCGAGCAGGTTCTTGGCAAACTCACGCACCGCCGGACCGATATCCTCGCGCGCCAGACCCAGCGCCAGGTTGGCCGTCAGCCAGCCTGCCTTGTCGCCGCAGTCGTAACGCTGCCCGTCGAAGGTGAAGCCATGGAAGGGCTGGTTGCCGATCAGCTTGGCCATCGCGTCGGTCAGCTGGATCTCACCACCCGCACCCGGTTCCTGCGCGTCGAGGATCTGCATGACCTCGGGCTGGAGGATATAGCGGCCGGGGATCATCAGGTTCGACGGCGCCTTGCCCTTGGGCTTTTCGACCAGCGCGGTGACTTCGGTCAGGCGGCCGTCCTGCTTGCCGGGCGAGATGATGCCGTATTTGTCGGTCTCGCTGTCGGGCACTTCCAGCGCGCCGATGACGTTGCCGCCGACCTGGTCATAGGCCTCGACCATCTGCTTCATGAAGCCGCCGACCATCAGTTCGTCGGGCAGCAGCACCGCGAAGGGCTCGTCACCGACGATCTCTCGCGCGCACCACACCGCATGGCCTAGGCCCAGCGGCTCCTGCTGGCGGACATAGACGGGCGAACCCGGCTTCTGGCGGATGCCCTCGATCACGGCGAGCGACTTGCCGCGCGCCTTCATCGTGGCTTCGAGTTCATAGGAGATGTCGAAATGATCCTCCAGCGCACCCTTGCCGCGGCCGGTGACGAAGATGATCTGCTCGATCCCCGCTTCCAGTGCTTCCTCGACGGCGTACTGGATCAACGGTTTGTCAACGACGGTCAGCATTTCCTTCGGCATCGATTTGGTCGCGGGCAGAAAACGCGTCCCCAGTCCCGCAACCGGGAAAACAGCCTTGCGAACCTTCTTGATCGTCATGAAACCTCCCTCAATCGGTCCGCCTCTAGCCGGATCGTTCGGCGCAACATAGCCTTGAGCGTCGGAATACGATTAGGGTGTCCTTAAAAATCGACAGGTTACACCGCCCCGATGACGCGTCCGCCACTCCCCGCTCCTATCCTGATCGTCTTCGGCACACGGCCGGAGGCGATAAAGCTGTTTCCCATCATCACGGCGTTGCGCGCATCGAATGCGGTGCCGGTCCGGGTCTGCGTGACCGCCCAGCATCGCGGGATGCTGGATCAGGTGCTCAGCATCGCCGGCCTGACGCCCGATCATGATCTGGACCTGATGGAACCGGGCCAGTCGCTCGACCGGCTGACCGCGCGGCTGCTGACCGGACTGGGCGAGGTGATGGATAGCGAGCGTCCCGCCATGGTCGTCGTCCAGGGCGATACCGCCACTGCCATGGCCGGGGCGCTGGCCGCCTATTACCGCAAGGTCCCGGTCGCCCATGTCGAGGCGGGCCTGCGCTCGGGCGATATCTATCAGCCATGGCCCGAAGAGGTGAACCGGCGCATGATCGCCCCCATCGCGGCCTTGCACTTTGCGCCGACCGAAACAGCGGCGGCCGCCCTGCGCGCCGAGGGGATCGATCCGGCGCGGGTCCATGTGACCGGCAACAGCGTGATCGACGCGCTCCACTGGACCCGGGCGCGGATCGCCGCCGATCCGGCGCTGGCGGCAGGCCTGGATCCCGTGCTGGCGCGGTTGGAGGGCAAGCGGATCCTGCTGGTCACGACCCACCGGCGCGAGAATTTCGGCGACGGCATGACCGCGATCGCCCGTGCGCTGCGCCGGATCGCGGAGCGGGAGGATGTCGGCATCCTCTTCCCCGTACACCCCAATCCCAATGTCGTGGCGGTGATGGATTCGGTGCTGGGCGATCATCCCGCCATCGCGCGAATCGCACCGCTCGACTATCCGCACTTCGTCCGCGCGCTGGACGCCGCGCATATCGTGCTGACCGACTCGGGCGGCGTGCAGGAGGAAGCGCCCGCGCTCGGCAAGCCGGTGCTCGTCATGCGCGAGACGACCGAACGCCCCGAAGGCGTGGCGGCGGGCACGGCCCGGCTGATCGGCACCGACGAGGACCGGATCGCTCAGGAAGTCTTTGCGTTGCTCGACGACACAGACCGTTATGCCGCCATGGCGCGTGCGCACAATCCGTTCGGTGCAGGCGATACCGCCGAGCGGATCAACAGGATCATGACCCATGCCCTTGGACTCTGAACTCTTGGTCACGGTGATGGGGCTGGGCTATATCGGCCTGCCCACTGCCGCGATCATCGCGCGGACCGGCGCGATGGTGACCGGCGTCGACGTCACCCCGTCGGTCGTCGAGACGATCAATTCGGGCCGCGTCCATATCGAGGAGGTCGATCTGGACGGCCTGGTATCGGGCGTGGTCGCGCGCGGCAACCTGAAGGCCTCGCTGACCGTCGCCCCGGCCGATATCTTCGTCATCGCGGTGCCGACCCCCTTTACCGACGACCGCCAGCCGGACATCACCTATGTGCTCGACGCCGCGCGCGCGATCGCGCCGGTGCTGAAGACCGGCGACACGGTGATCCTGGAGTCGACGTCGCCCGTCGGCACGACCGAGCAGGTCCGCGACCTGATCGCGCGCGAACGGCCCGACCTGAAGCTGCCGGGCGCCACCCGCCCCGGCGAGCAGGCCGATCTCGCCATCGCCTATTGCCCCGAGCGCGTTTTGCCCGGCCGTATCCTGGTCGAGCTGATCGACAATGACCGGGTCATCGGCGGCATCACGCCGCGCTGTGCCCGCAAGGCGCTGGCCTTTTACCGGCGCTTCGTGCGCGGCGCCTGCGTCACCACCACCGCGCGCGCGGCAGAGATGACCAAGCTGACCGAGAACGCGTTTCGCGACGTCAACATCGCCTTTGCCAACGAGCTAAGCCTGGTGGCCGATACGCTGGGCGTCGATGTGTGGGAGGTGATCCGGCTCGCCAACCGCCACCCGCGCGTCAACATCCTGTCACCCGGCCCCGGCGTCGGCGGCCACTGCATCGCCGTCGATCCCTGGTTCCTGGTCGCCGCCGACCCCGCCAACACGCCGCTGATCCGCACCGCACGCGAGGTGAATGACGGCAAGACTGACCATGTCATCGCGCGCGCCGCCGCGATGATCGAGGCTCAGGATGGGCCGGTCGCCTGTCTCGGCCTCGCCTTCAAGGCCAATATCGACGACTTCCGCGAAAGCCCCGCGCTGAAGGTCGCCACCGCGCTCGCCGCCCGGTTCGGCGAACGCGTCCATATCGTCGAGCCCTATGCCACCACCCTGCCCCGCGCGTTCGACGGCACGGGTGCGCAGCTGACCGATATCGACACCGCACTGGAAACTTGCGAGGCGATGATCGTTCTGGTGGATCACGACATCTTCCGATCGGTGCCGCTCGACGAGCGTCGGGGCAAGACCGTCCTGGACACGCGCGGGCTCTGGCCCGACCAAAGCTGACGCCCATGTCGCATTGCACGGGGGCACGGTCGGGACTAAGCACAACCGCCCTTAGCGGATATCAGACCATCCATGCTTGCCAAGCTGTTGAATCTACGAAAGCGCGTTCCTGATTTCGTACCCGCCATGGTCCCCGGTCTGCGGGTCTATGCCGTTGGCGATATCCATGGTCGGCTGGACCTGCTCGACGCCATCCTGACCCGGATCGAGGCGGATCATGCGGCCCGGCCGCCCGCCGAACGCCACATCATCTTCCTGGGCGATCTCGTCGATCGCGGCCCCGATTCGGCTGGCGTGGTCGAGCGCATCCGCCAGCTCAGCGCGGACGATCGCCATGTCCATTGCCTGATGGGCAATCACGAGGAGATTTTCCTGCGCGCCATCGACGGCGACGACAAGGCGTTGCGTCTGTTCTGCCGAATCGGCGGGCGCGAGACGATGCTCAGCTACGGCGTCTCGAGCGAGGATTATGAGCGGCTCGACTATGCCGAGGTCGCCGAACGGCTGAAGGCCATCGTGCCGCACGAGCACCGGTTATTCCTGTCCAACCTCAAGGAAATCATGGTCCTGGGGGACTATGCCTTCGTCCATGCGGGCGTCCGCCCCGGCATCCCGATCGCCGAGCAGAAGCTGGCGGAAACACGCTGGATTCGCGACCCCTTCCTGGATCACCGCGCCCCCCTGGAGAAGATGGTCGTACACGGCCACACGGTCGCGCAAGAGGCCGAAATTCTGCCGCACCGCATCGGAATCGATACCGGGGCCTATCACAGCGACCGGCTGACCGCCCTTATGCTTGAGGACCAAGTGCAGCAGATTTTTTCCACCTGACGTCTCTTTACCGAGGCGAAACGTTTGTCGGGGCATTCCGTTGGACGGCAAAGCAACGTATGACTGCAAAGCGGTAAAGTAATGTTGCATTGCCGCATCAGTGTGGGAGCATAACTGTCCCATACTCGTTGGTGGGGTTGCCTTGGGACGGCGTGCGTGCCATGGCCCTACTGACATTATTAAGGGAGTTAGACATGCGTCTTGGGAAGTTTCTCGTCGCTGCTGCCGCCGTTTCGATGACCGTTGCTCCGGCAATGGCTGCGAACCCGGCTGCCAGCCTTTCGGTTTCGAAGTCGGTCCGCGCGTCGGCTCCGGCCGCCAAGAAGAACGGCCTGGCCGGCGGTGGCATCCTCGTTGCCGTCCTGGCGGCTGCTGCCGTCGTTGCCGGCATCGTTGTGGTCGCCGACTCGGACGATTCGGCCGACAGCAACTAAGTTGCTTCAGCCTTACGGCTGAAAGGAATAGCGGCCTTCGGGCCGCTATTTTTTTGTCTGGCGAAGATGGTGTTCGTTCGCCCTATCAGGAAGATAAGCCCTCGGTGGCGATGATCGGGCTGTAGCGACGATCAAAGCTCTCTCTGACCGGCGATCGGCCTTGGCGTATGCATTCAACGCTGGATGGCTTTGCCCATGGGCTAGAGTCGAAAACGATCAACTCTGCTTACCCCTCCCCTTCAGGGAA
>NZ_BBPI01000080.1 GCF_000787715.1 Sphingomonas parapaucimobilis NBRC 15100 | reverse complement strand
GGGGGGGGGGGGGGGGGGCCCTCGCAACAAGCGCTGTGCTTGCGGTTACGCCCCACCCCCGGCCCCTCCCCTGAAGGGGAGGGGTGCCTCAATCGAACGTCATCGCGCTCCATTCCCCCTTTCCCACCCACCGGACCAGCGATAGGGTGGCGAATACGCAAAACAGTTTGTTTATTTCAGGGGGGATGTTTCATGCGGGGCAAAGCGCGCGCCACGGTGTCCGGCGGTCGTTGGCGGTGGGCCTGCGCCGCATCCGCGCTGCTCGCGGGTGTCGCCCCTCTCGCCCTGACGGCCGATCCCATTGCGACCGTCGAGCGCAACGGCGCGCTCGTCTCGGTCGAGCCTTACGGCCCCGGCATCGTTCGCGTCACCATCGCCACCGACCGCGCCGAAGCAGAGGCCAAGCCCGGCTATGGCCTGATCGCCAGGAGCGACGCGGCAGGCTGGTCGCATCGCGCCGATGCGACCGGCGACGTCTTTGCCTCTTCCGGCATGACCGTGACGGTCGCAGCCCAGCCCTGGCCCAAGCCGCCGAGCCAGATGGAGCGCTATTTCGCGCCCTCGCTGCCGCCCGTGTCGATCAGCTTCGCAGGCGTAGACGGCAAGCCGCTGACCCGCATGAACGGCTGGGAAAAGGCGCCGCACACCGTCTCGGACGAAAAGACCTTCCGCGTCGGCGCCAGCTTCTCCGACACGCCCGACACGCATTATTACGGCCTGGGCCAGTATCAGGACGGCGTGCTCGACCTGCGCGAGCGCACCATCGATTGCCGCCACGATTATGACCGCCCCGGCGGCGAGTCCGTCTGCGTGCCGTTCATGGTGACGGACAAGGGCTATGCGATCCTGTGGGACAATCCGTCCGCGACGACCGTCTCGCCCGGCCTGCTGAACGCGACCAAATTCGCCTCGAATGTCGGCGAGCGGGTGTCCTTCTTCGTGATCGCAGGCAAGACGACCGATGAGCTGTACGCGGGTTATGCCCGCCTGACTGGCGCGACGCCGCTGCCGCCCAAGGCCGCGTTTGGCCTGATCCAGAGCAAGGCGCGCTACGAGACGCAGGGCCAGCTGACCGAGATCGCCGACGGATACCGCAAGCGCGGTCTGCCGCTCGACATCATGGTGCTCGACTGGTTCTACTGGACGCGCATGGGGCAGCTCGACATCGACCGCGCCGCCTTTCCCGATCCGGCGGGGATGAATGCGCATCTCAAGTCGATGGGGATGCAAAGCATCATCAGCATCTGGCCGCGTTTCGAGCGGGAAAGCCGCTGGTTCGACACGCTGGCGGCCAAGGGCTGGCTGATGAAGGACAAGGACGGCAACCCGGTAGACGGGCTGCCGATCCGCTCAGACCGCGCAGGCGCGCTGATCGACAGCACCAATCCGGAGGCGCGCGCCTGGTTCTGGGGCAAGATCCGCGACAACATCTTTTCCCAGGGCTTCGACTATGCCTGGCTGGACGAGACCGAGCCGGACCTGGTGCCGGAGGGGCATTTCTTTTCGATCGGCTCGGGCGATCGCTATCGCAACGTCTATCCGCTGCTCCACACCTCCAGCGTCGCCGAAGGATCGGCGCGCGACCGGCCGGACAAGCGCAACCTGATCCTATGCCGCGCCGCCTATCTGGGCACGCAGGCCAATGGCTGCCTGTTCTGGTCGTCGGACGTGCAATCCAACTGGGAGGCCCTGAAGCGCCAGGTGCCCGCAGGCCTGGGCATGACGGCCAGCGGCATCGCCTATTGGTCGAGCGACACGGGTGGCTGGCAATGGCCCAACGGACCGGAAGCGCAACGCCCGGTGCTGGTCGATCCGGCGGGCGCGACCGCCATGGCACCGTCATACCGCGATTATCCCGAGCTGTTCGTCCGCTGGTTCCAGTATAACGCCTTCACCCCGACGCTGCGCATCCATGGCCAGCGACCGGGCACGGCTTTGTGGGACTATGGCACCGCCGCCGAGCCGATCCTGGCGAACATCCTGCGGCTGCGTTACGCGCTGATGCCCTATCTCTATGCGCTGGGGCGGCAGACCAGCCAGACCGGCGCGCCCTTCATGCGCGCGCTGTTCATGGACTTTCCGAACGACCCGGCCGTGAAGGACCTGGGCGACGAATATATGTTCGGCCCCGCCTTCCTGGTCGCGCCCGTCACCGAACAGGGCCAGACGTCGCGCCGCGTCTATCTGCCCGCTGGGGCGGACTGGTATGACTGGTGGACCGACAAGCGTTACACCGGCGGCCAGTGGATCGAGGCGGCTGCGCCCATCGACCATATCCCGCTGTTCGTGCGCGCCGGTTCGATCGTGCCGATGGGCATGGCCGTGCCCAGCACCGCGACCGCGCAAGGGCTGGCGAGTATCCGCGTCTATCCCGGCCGCGATGCCAGCTTCACGCTCTATGACGATGACGGCACCACCAATGCCTGGCGCAAGATGGGCGGGCGCAGCGCCACGCTGCGCTGGGACGATGGCGCACGCCGCCTGACCGCCAGCGGTCGCCTGCCCACCGGCCAGCCGGTCGAACCGCTCGTCACGATCGTCGGACAGTAAGATCAGGCCCGGCTCTCCAAAGGGGCCGGGCTTTTCCTAACCCAGCGCATACAATCGTTTTTGTAGACGGACCGGACAAACCGGCCGAAAGAGGAGGAGAGGATCATGATCGGATGTGTGGCCCTGCTGATCGCGGCCCTGCCCGCGGGAACGGCCGCCCAGACGGCCCCCGGCGCGGTGGCCCAGCCCAGCATCTTCGACAAGGCGGTCAACGCGCCCGGCATCGGCTGGGCACCGTACGGCCCCAACCAGAGCGCCAAACAGGTCCCCGCCCCCGAGGTTCCCGGCGGCAATGCCGTGCAGATCAAGGTCAGCAAGGCGGGTGCCAACCCTTGGGACAGTGGTGCTGCCTATCCCACGATCAAGCCGATCGCAGCGGGCGACACGATGCTGGTCATGGTCTTCTTGCGCGCACCCAACGCCACCGACGCCGCGCCGGTGACGATCCCGGTCGGCGCAGGCGGCTCCGAGCCGCCCTATACCACCATCGCGACCGAGCCGGTGCAGGTCGGCCCGAGCTGGAAACGCTATTATGTCTCGGGCGTGGCGACCCAGGCCTATGCGGCGGGCAAGGCGAACATCACCGTGCAACTGGCCGGGGCCAAGCAGGTGATCGAGGTCGGCCCGGCCTTTCTGATCGATCTGGGGCCGGGCTTCGACCGGTCGAAGCTACCGCATAATTGACCAGGTGGTCGGGGCGGCATCGATCGCCCCGGTCACTGCCAATCCCACGCTCCGTTCGCACCAAGCGAAGTCGAAGTACGCGCCTCACATGAGCCTCTGGGCGGAAGTCTTCCCTTAGCCTTCGACTTCGCTCAGGTTGAACGGAGGGTAGAAACATCCCCGCATGAAAAACCGCCCGCCTCCAACATGGAAGCGGGCGGTTTTTTGCGTCCGTCATTCCGGCCGAACCGCAGAGGTCCGGCCGGTCAGCCGCATCAGAACGTGCCGCGAAGCGCGAACGAGAAGCGGCGGTCGTTGACGATGTACGAGCGCGGCGCGGTCGCGGTCGAACCGCTGATATAGGCCTGCTCGGTCTTGATGACCTGATTGGCCAGGTTCACGCCCTGCACGCCGATCTTGAGGTACTTGTTCAGGTTGATGAAGGCCGACGCGTCCAGCTGCCCGCCCGCATCCTGGTAGATGGAGGTGTAGGGGAAGATCACGTCCGCCGGGGTCAGCAGATACTTGGAACGCCAGTTATACGCCGCACGCAGCGAGATCGGCCCCTTTTCATAGAACAGCGCCGCGTTGACCGTGTGCTTCGACAGCCCCTCGAGCGGGATGTTGCCCGGCTTGATGTTCGAGGTGCTGGCCGGCGCGCCGCCGTTCAGGAACGAATTGGGCAGGCCCGAGCTGTCGATATAGGTGTAGCTGCCGCTGGCACCGAAGCCGCTGAGCAGACCCGGCAGGAAGTCGAAGGTCTGCTGATACGCAACCTCGGCGCCCTTGATCTTGCCGGTGCCGTCATAATTGGCCGGACCACGGACCAGCACCGACTGCGTAACGCCGTTGCTGGTGATGTTCCGGTTGGTGACCGACTGGTAGAAGAAGTCCTTCACCGACTTGTAGAACACGTCGACCGACAGCTGGCCGACCCGGGCGAAATACCATTCAACGGTCGCGTCGAACTGCCACGCGGTCGCGGGCTTGAGGTACGGGTTGCCCGCCGTCGCCGTGATCTGGCCGCTATTCGCGTCGAAGCCCAGCTGCAGGAAGTTGCGGATGTTCGCAAAATCCGGACGCGTCATGACCTTCGACGCCGCCAGGCGCAGCACGACGTCGCGACCCAGACCAAATTTCAAATTCGCGCTAGGCAGCCAGTAATGATATTGCTGGCGTGCCGTATCGAGCACGGTGATCCCGGTCGAGAAGCGCTGGATGGCATTATAGCCCGCCTCGCCCAGACGACAGATGCCAGTGGGCGTGGCAGACGTGTTGGACAGGCAGCGAACGGCGTAGGTGCCATCGGTCTGCGTCTGCTGTTGCGACGGTGCGCCGATGAAGCCCGACGACGTCAGGTCGGTCAGTACGTAGCGGACGCCGACATTGCCGCTCATCCGGACATTGCCGAACAGATTGCCCGGTGTCGCGAAGTTCAGCTGCGCATAGGCATTCTTGTCCTGCTGCGACACATTCTGGATTTCGGCTGGCAGGTAAGGCGTTCCGGCTACGACACCGCTACGCTCTGCCAGCGGTGCCCAGGTTCCAGCGCCCGAGCCATTGGCCGTCTGCCAAAGCTGGCCGATCGATTTCAGATAAGCGGCCGACTGCTGATAATTGCCGGTCATGTCGCCGGTATAGTAATATGCACCCGGCGGCGGGCTGACCGCACCCCGGAAGAAGTTCGGGAAGCTGTAGAATTCGGTCTGCCCAGGCGCCTGCGCGAAGGACACGGGATTGTTCCCCGACCAAACCTCGGAGAGCGCACCCCAGTTGTACGTCGTGTAGCGAACCTCCGACGCGCGATCCGCATAGCGTGCACCGAATTTGGCATGGGTCAGGAAGCTGCCGTCGTCGAACTTATAGTCGACATCGGCCTTGAACGCGTATTCGCGTCCCTTGCTCTCTTCCAGATGGTCCATGGCCGCGCGCCAGAACTGGACGTTGCGGTTGGAAAAATACTGCGCGTCGGTCTGACCGGCGAGATCTGGACTGATGACACCACCATTTGAGATCAACGTCGTCGGCTTATGCGGGACGACCCGGGGCAGATTGCCCGAGATATCGAGTTCGGAGTCGGCAAAGGTCGAACCGAATACGCGGAAGTCGGTGCTCGTCTTCTTGGCGCGGGTATAATCGCCATCCAAGTTGACCGACCAGTGGTCGTCCAGCTGGGTTTTGAGGTTCAAGCCGAAATCGGTGACGGTGTTCTCGTCCCGCGTCATGCCACGGGCGAGCGACTGCTGCGTACCGCCGCTAGGCACGAAACAGGTGGCCGGATTGGCGGTAGGTCCGGGGTTGTTGCAAGCCGCGCGGCGACCGGTACCGGGCGCGGTGATGTATCCGGACTGAAACAGCCCGCTATTGTCGAACACGTAATTCTTTGTCGTACCCACAGGGCATTCGGCACGAACGGTACCCGATGGACCATTGGAATTCGGCTGACAGCCGATCGGGAAGGTGCTGTATTCGGCAAGATCGGGCGCGGTTTCAAAAGTCCGCTCCGACGTGTCGTTGACCGTATGGGTCCGCAGATATTGCGCGGTCAACACGGTACGTTCGTCGGTGCTTTGCCACTGGCCGGCCAGTGCCACGCCATCCCGCTTGCGATCGAATTCCTGCGTACGGAACTGGCCTCCAATGGGCGCATAACGCAGCGAAGCCGGGTCGAGATTGCCGTCCGCTCCGGCCGTACTGGCCGCACCGCAAGCCGACCCCGCCCCGGATAGGGTCGTAGTATCGACCGTATCAGGCAACGGATTGCGGCAAACGGTCGCGCTCGTCGAGTTCGCCGCAAGGGCGAGCATGTTATCGCGGGTCTGGAAATTGGTGACCTGAACGCTGTCCGCACGGCTGCGGACGCGCGAGTACGAGACGTTGCCGAGCAGGCCGAAGCGGCCGATGCCCGTGTCCCAGGTGTCGCTGACCAGCAGCGATCCGGTCGGCGACCACTTCTTCTTGAAGTCGCCATAATTGGCTTCGGCGGTGAAGCCCGCATGGAAACCCTTGTTGTCGAAGGGCTTGCGGGTATTCAGGTTGACGGTCCCTGCCAGGCCGCCCTCGATCAGTTCCGCGGTGGCGTTCTTGTAGACCTCGACCGAGCCGAGCAGTTCGGCGGGGACGTCCGAGAAGTTGATCGCCTGGCCGCCGATACCGGCCGAGAAGGTGTCGCGGCCGTTGAATTCCGAACGGACGAAGGTCAGGCCGCGCACCGCGACGCCCGAGCCTTCGACCGAGAAATGGTCGGGATCGTTGGCGGCGGCGAAGCGGCTGATCGACACGCCGGGCACGCGCTGCAGCGCCTCGGTGACCGAACGGTCGGGCAATGCGCCAATATCGGACGCGGTGATCGCGTCGACGACGGTGTCGGAATTGCGCTTGATCGTCTGCGCATTCGCCAGGCTCTGGCGGATGCCGGTGACGACGACTTCCTTGCCGGTATCGACGTCATCGCCTGCGGGCGGCTGCGCGCCGGCGGCCTCGACACTGGCGCTGGTGCGCGGCGTCGTCGAACCGGCCGTACCCTGGCCTGCGACCGCGCCGGTCGGCGAACTGGCGCTCTGGTCGGGATCGGTGGTCGTCTGTGCGAAGGCGGGCGTGGTCAGCGCGGCGATGCACAAGGCACCGGCCGAAGCGCCGAGCAGGAGCCGATTAAAACGATTGGCATTGGCAGTGAGCGGCGCAGCGCTGCGCATGATGGTCATCCCCCCCTTTGTCGCGCGCCCCATGGCGTCGCTTGGTTCGGTCGCGATCGTGCCTTTCGACACGTTTCACAGACTCATGATTGCGCTACCAGCAACATTTCGACAAGATATTTAACTTAAGAAACGTCCGATCCGGGACAAGGTGCGACATTCCTGCCACGCCCCCCTGTCGGTGGATTGCGGCGGGGCCTGCCGCACGGCATGAAATGACAAACAGGCCCGGGAATCACCGGGCCGGGGGTGGATGACGAAAGTGACAAACGACGTGGTGCGGGTCGTCATTGTGGGCGGCGGTACGGCGGGCTGGATGGCCGGCGCCGCCCTGACTCGTCTCCTTTCGGGACAATGCTCGGTGCGCCTGATCGAGTCCGAGGCGATCGGTGTCGTCGGCGTCGGCGAGGCCACGTTGCCGCACATCCGTTCCTTCAACGAACGGCTGGGCATCCCCGAGGCGGAGTTCATGGCGCGCACCCGTGCCACCTTCAAGCTGGGCATCGAGTTTCGCGATTGGAGCCGGATCGGGGACAGCTATATCCACCCCTTCGGCACCTTCGGGCGCGGTACGGGGGCGATCGATTTCCACCATTACTGGTCGCGGCTGGTGCGCGAAGGGCGGGACCTGCCGCCGCTGGACCAGCTTTCCTATGCCTGCACCCTGGCGCGCGAGGCGCGGTTCGAGCATCCCGATCAGGGCCGGGGCGGCCTGAGTTCGACTTTCGGCTATGCCTATCAATTCGATGCGCTGCTCTTCGCGCCCTATCTGCGCAGCCTAGCGGAGGAAGCGGGCGCGATACGGACCGAGGGGCTGGTGGTCGATGTCGAGCGTGACAGCCAGAACGGGCTGATCCGCGCGGTCGTGCTGGACAGCGGCGAGCGGGTCGAGGGCGACCTGTTCATCGACTGCTCGGGCTTTCGCTCGCTGCTGCTGGGACAGACGCTGGACGAGCCGTTCGAGGACTGGTCGAAATGGCTGCCGACCGACCGCGCGGTCGCAATGCCGTGCCGGACCGAAACCGCCGTCACCCCCTATACCAGCGCGATCGCCATGCCCGCCGGGTGGCGCTGGCGCATCCCGCTCCAGCATCGCACCGGCAATGGTTATGTCTATGCCAGCGACTTCGTCAGCGACGCCGACGCCGCCCATGCGCTGGAGAAGGCGGTGGAGGGCGAGAAACTGGCCGAGCCGCGCCTGCTGCGCTTCAAGGCGGGGCGGCGGCGGCGCAGCTGGGTCGGCAACTGCGTTGCGATCGGGCTGGCGAGCGGGTTCCTGGAGCCGCTGGAATCGACCAGCATCTATCTGGTGCAGCAGGCGATCACCGCGCTGATCGAGCTGTTCCCCGGCCGACGGATGGAGGCGTCCGACCGCGACGAGTTCAACCGGGTCATCGATCTGGAATATGACCGGATCCGGGACTTCCTGATCCTGCATTACCACGCCACGTCACGCGACGATTCGCCTTTCTGGAACTATGTCCGCACCATGCCGATCCCCGACAGCCTGGGCGAAAAGCTGGAGCTGTGGCGCAGGCGCGGGCGGGTGGTGAAGTATCGCGAGGGCGTGTTCCTGGATGCCAGCTGGATTGCGGTGTATCTGGGCCAGGGCATCGTCCCCGAAGGTTGGGACCCGCGCGCCGATGTGGCGGGGACCGGCGATCTGGTCCAGGCCGTCGCGGCGCTGCGTTCCGAGATCGCCGCCGAAGTCGCCATCCGGCCTGACCACCGCGCCTTTCTGGAACGCTATTGCCCGATGGTGGCGGCATGAGCGCGCCCGTGAAGACAGTGCTGGTCGCGGGCAGCGGCCTGACCGCCTGGAGCGCCGCCGCCGCGTTGAAGCGCCGCGCGCCGTTCCTCGACGTCACGCTGCTCGCCACCCCACCCGCCGCGGACGCGCTGGCCGACCGGATCGCCTGCACCCTGCCCTCGCTGCCCGGTTTCCATGCCGATCTGGGCATAAGCGAGGATGACGGGGTGACGCGCACCGGCGCGGGATACCGGCTGGGCACGCGCTTTTCGAGCTGGGCGGAAGGGCTGCCCGATTATGTCCATGCCTATGGCAGCTATGGCCATGCCATCGGTCCGGCGGCGTTTCACCTGCACTGGCTTCGCGCCACGCGCGACGGCAGCGCGGCCCCGTTCGACGCCTATTGCCCGGCGGCGCAGCTGGCGCGGGCGGGCGGCTTCGTGCCGCCGTCGCCGGGAACGCCCTTTGCCGGTCATGATTATGGCCTGACGCTCGACCTCCCCCGCCAGGTCGCGATGATGCGCGCCTTTGCCCTGCATGTCGGGGTGCGCGAGGTGACGGATTCGATCGCCGAAGTGCAGGTCGATCCGACCGGCCATGTGACCGCTATCGCAGTGCAGCATGGCGCAGCCCTGACCGCGCATCTCTATATCGATGCGACCGGCCCCGCCGCGCTGCTGCGGGGCAGCATCGACGATGCGTGGCAGGATTGGAACGAGTGGCTGCCCTGCGACCGCGTGCTGCTGGGCACCCAAGTCTCGGGCGAAGGCGCGCCGGTGCTGACGCCCGTGACCGCCCATGCGGCGGGCTGGCGCTGGTCGAGCGGCGAGCAGGTCGGCATCACCTATAGCAGCGAGCATCTGTCCGATGCCGGGGCCGCCGCGATGCTGGCGCGCGACGGGGCCGTGGTCGACACGCCCATCGCCATCCGCCCCGGCACCCGGCCGCAAGCCTGGCGCGGCAACTGCATCGCGATCGGCGACGCCGCGACGCAGGTCGAGCCGCTGGAATGGTGCAACCTGCATCTGGCGCTGAGCGCGATCGATCGCCTCGTCACCATGTTGCCCGACACCGCCATGGCCGAAGTGGAGGCCGCCGACTTCAACCGCCAGACGCTGGCCGAGGCGGAGCGGGTGCGCGACTTCCTCGCTGCGCATTACCGCACCGCCCGCCGCCCGGAACCGATGTGGCAGGCGGTGGCGAAGGCCGAACTTCCTGCGTCGCTGGCCCATACGCTCGGCCAGTTCGGCGAGCGCGGTCGCCTGCCCTTTTACGAGGAAGAGACCTTCACCCGCGACAGCTGGGCCGCGATCCTGCTAGGGCAAGGCTATCTGCCCCGTCGCATCGATCCGCTGGTCCACGGCATCCCCGCAGCCCAGGTCGATGCCGCCATGGCACGGATGACCGACGCGATCGCCGCCGCCCTTCCCCATGTTCCGGCCCATGCGCAGTGGCGCGCGGCCCAGATGAGGCGCCTCGCCCGATGACTTCTTCCTCTGACCATCAGATTCGCCGGGTCGTCATCGTTGGCGGCGGCACCGCCGGATGGATGGCCGCCGCCGCCTTCGCGCGCCTGCTGAACAACGGTTACACGCACGTCACGCTGGTCGAATCCGAGGAGATCGGCACGGTCGGTGTCGGCGAGGCGACGATCCCGCCGATCATTACCTTCAACCAGATGCTGGGGCTGGACGAGAACGACTTCCTCGCCAAGACGGCGGGCACGTTCAAGCTGGGCATCGAATTCGTCGACTGGGGTGCCAAGGGCGAACGCTATATCCACCCGTTCGGTCGCCATGCGCAGGATTTGCAGGGCGTGCATTTCCACCAGCTTTACCTGCGCGAACGCAGCCGCCGCGCGCTGCCGGACATCGCCGAATGGTCGATGAGCGCGGTGGCGGCAAAGGCGGGCAAGTTCGGCCGCGCCAAGCCCGATGCGCGTTCGCCGATCCGCGAGCTGTTCTACGCCTTCCATTTCGATGCCTCCCTCTATGCTCGCTACCTGCGCGACTATGCGGAGCGCGGCGGTGTGACGCGGGTCGAGGGGCGGATCGAGGCGGTCAACCTGCGTCCCGAGGACGGCTATGTCGAGGCGGTGACGCTGGCCGATGGACGGCGGATCGAGGGCGATCTGTTCATCGACTGCTCGGGCTTTCGCGGCCTGTTGATCGAGGAGGCGCTGGGCACCGGCTATGAGAGCTATGCGCAGTGGCTGCCTTGCGACCGCGCGGTCGCGGCGCCCTGTGCCTTGCCCAATCCGACCGAACCCGATCCCTTCACCCGCTCGACCGCGCGCGAGGCCGGGTGGCAATGGCGTATCCCGCTCCAGCACCGGATGGGCAACGGGCTGGTCTATTGCAGCGAGTATCTCGACGCGGAGACGGCCGAGGCGCAGTTGCTCGGCAATCTAGAGGGCGAATTGCTGGGCGATCCCCGCCACCTGCGCTTCACCGCCGGGCGGCGGCGGCAAAGCTGGAACCGCAACGTCGTGGCGCTGGGCCTGTCGAGCGGCTTCCTGGAGCCGCTGGAGTCGACCAGCATCCACCTCGTCCAGGCGGCGATCCAGCGTTTGGTGGCGCTGTTCCCCGACAAACGCTTCGACCCCGCCGAGCGCGACGAATTCAACCGCCAGATGCACGATCTGTACGAAGATGTGCGCGACTTCATCATCCTGCATTACAAGGCGACGCGGCGCGACGACACGCCCTTCTGGAACCGGGTCCGCACCATGGAGGTGCCCGACAGCCTGGCGCGCAAGATGGCGCTGTGGGCGGGCAAGGGGCGGCTGTTCCGCGAAGGCTATGACCTGTTCAGCAACCCCAGCTGGGTCGCGGTCTGCCTGGGCCAGGGGCTGGTGCCCGAACGCTGGGAACCCGCCGCCGACGCGCTGGACGAGGATCTGGTGGCGCAGGCGCTGGACCAGATGCACGCCGGTTATGCCGATACCGCCGCGCGGATGCCCAGCCATGGCGATTTCCTGCGCATGACGGCCCCCTCCCCGCTTGCACCCGCCATGGCGGCGCGGAGTGGCACCGAAGGCTTCGACTTCGCGCGCGCGTCCGGCGCGGTGCAGAGCAAGGCGCCGCTGCTGTGAGGCGCGTGATCCTTCCCTTGCTGGCGCTGGCGGCGACCGGCGCGGGGGAAGCGCCGGGGCCGCATCTGAACCAGATCGGCTTCCGTCCCGACACCGCCAAGCGCGCCATCGTCGCGAAGGGCGGCGCGGCGCTGCCCTGGGAATTGCTCGACGAACAGGGCCGCACGGTCGCGCGAGGGCAGGCGACGGTCTTCGGCCCCGACGCCGCTTCCGGCGACACGGTGCAGCAGATCGAATTCGGCACGTTCCGCACGCCCGGCACCTATCGCCTGAAGGTCGATGGCCGCATCAGCCACCCCTTCAGCATCGCCGCCGATGTCTATCGCCCGCTGTCCCGCGCTTCGCTCAATTTCTTCTACCAGCAGCGTGCCGGAGTGGCGATCGACGCGCGTTTCGCCGGGGGCACGCGATGGGCGCGGGCGGCGGGGCATGTCGGCGAGGTCGTGACCTGCTTCAAGGGGCTCGATCAGGCAGGGACCGAGTGGCCGGGCTGTCCGTACACGCTGGACGTGACCGGCGGCTGGTACGACGCAGGCGACCAGGGCAAATATGTCGTCAATGGCGGCATCGCCCTGTGGATGCTGCAAAATCTCTATGAGGTGGATGCGGCCTCTCCCCCCTTCCCCGATGGCAGCGCCGCGCTGCCCGAGGCGGGGAACGGCATCAACGACCTGCTCGACGAGACGCGCTTCGAGATGCGCTTCCTGCTCGCGATGCAGGTCCCGGACGGCCAGATCATCAAGCTGCCGCTCGGACGGCAGGGCCGCGGGCCGTTGCGCCTGACGCCGGTCGATGCGTCGGGCATGGCGCACCACAAGATCGCCGACCGCCACTGGACCAAGCTGCCCACCGCCCCCGCCGACGATCATGAGGAGCGGCTGCTCTTCCCGCCCAGCACGGCGGCGACGCTGAACCTCGCCGCGACGGCCGCGCAATGCTCGCGAATCTGGCGGGGGATCGACAACGCCTTCGCCAAGCGCTGCCTGATCGCGGCGGGCAAGGCGTATCGGGCGGCGCTGCGCAACCCGGACGTCTATGCCGCGCAGGCGTTCGACGGCAGCGGTGGTTATGGCGACGGCGAGCTGTCCGACGAACTCTATTGGGCGACCGCCGAGCTGTACGCCGCCACAGATATGCCGGAGCTGGCCGAGTCGCTGCGCAAGATGCCGCTCCACGCCGCCGCTCTGACCGGCGAGCCGAGCTGGGGCAGCGTCGCCGCTTTGGGCACGATCACGCTGGCGACCGCCACCGGCGTCATGCCCGCCGAACGCACGGCGGCGCGCGCCAAGCTGGTCGCGCTGGCCGACCGTTTTCTCGCCGAGGAAGCGCGGTCGGGCTATCACATCCCCTATGCCTCGACTGCCTATCACTGGGGATCGAACAGCGGGATATTGGGGCGCGGACAGATATTGGCGCTGGCGGCTCGCTTCACCGGCGAGGCGCGCTACCGCGACGGTGCGGTCGATGCGATGGACTATGTGCTGGGGCGCAATCCGCTCGACCAGAGCTATGTCAGCGGGTTTGGGTGGAAGCCGATGCAGAATCCGCATCATCGTTTCTGGGCGCATCAGTTCGACGCCAGGATGCCCGGCCCGCCGCCGGGCGTGCTGAGCGGCGGCGCGAACAGCACCGTCTTTCCCGAACCCGCCTCCGCCGCGCTGAAGGGCAAGTGCGTGGGCACACGCTGCTGGATCGACGATGCGCGCGCCTATGCGCATAACGAAGTCGCGATCAACTGGAACGCGCCGCTCGTCTGGCTGGCCACCGATCTCACCCGCACCCTACCCGCCAAACCCTGACGGCCGCGACAGGCTTCATTCACCCGAACATCGTCACAAAAGTTACAGAAGAGGATAGAATATGGACCGTCGTAATTTCATGAAGTCCGGCATGACGCTGGGTGGTGCCGCGCTCGCGACGGGAGGCGGCTCGCTGACCGCCGCACGCGCGGCGGCCGCCACCGCCTCGGACCTCGGCTTTCCCAAGGACTTCCTCTGGGGCTGCGCCACCGCCGCCTATCAGATCGAAGGCGCGGTGAAGGAAGACGGGCGCGGCCTGACCAACTGGGACGTGTTCTCGCACACGCCGGGCAAGGTCGCGAACAACGATACCGGCGACGTCGCCTGCGACAGCTATCACCGCTATAACGAGGACATCGCGCTCCTGAAGAATCTGGGCGTGAAGGCGTATCGCATGTCGATCGCCTGGTCGCGTATCTTCCCAGAGGGGCGTGGCAAGTTCAACCAGAAGGGCCTGGACTATTACAACCGCGTGATCGACGCGCTGCTGGCGGCGGGCATCCAGCCCAACGTGACCATGTTCCATTGGGACCTGCCCCAGGCGCTGCCGGGCGGCTGGCAGAATCGCGACACGGCCAAGGCGTTCGCGGACTATGCGGGCTTCATGGCGGGCAAGCTGTCCGACCGCGTCCACCGCTTCATGACGGTCAACGAACTGCGCTGCTTCACCGATCTCGGCCATATGGTCGGCATCCACGCACCGGGCCTGAAGCTGCCCCAGGGCCAGGTGAACCAGGTCCGCCACCATGGCTGCCTGGCGCACGGCCTGGGCGTCCAGGCGATCCGCGCCAATGCCAAGGCGGGCACCGAGGTCGGCATCGCCGACAATGCCAGCATCTTCGTCCCCGTCATTGAGACGCCCGAACATATCGAGGCGACGAAGAAGGCGATGCGCGAAGAGAACGCGATGTTCCTGACCGCCGTGATGGAGGGCAAGTACACCGACGCCTATCTGAAGGCCGCAGGCGCCGATGCGCCCAAGGTGCAGGCGGGCGACATGGCCGCGATCGCCAGCCCGCTCGATTTCGTGGCGCTCAACATCTACACGCCCACCTTCGTCAAGGCGAACCCGGAGGATCCGCGCGGCTATACCCCGCTGCCGCATCTGCCCAACTCGCCGCGCATGGCCTCGCCCTGGCTCTATGTCGGCCCCGAAGCCGCCTATTGGGGCGTCCGCGCGGTCAGCGAGATGTGGAACCCCAAGGCGATCTACATCTCCGAGAACGGCACCTCGGCCGATGACAAGCTGAACGACAAGGGGCTGGTCGATGACGGCGACCGGATCATGTATCTGCGCAACTATCTGGGCCAGTTCCGCCGCGCCGCCGTCGAGGGCTATCCGCTCAAGGGCTATTTCCTCTGGAGCCTGATGGACAATTTCGAATGGGCCGATGGTTACGCCCTGCGCTTCGGCCTGCACCATGTCGACTATGCGACCCAGAAGCGCACGCCCAAGCTGAGCGCGCAATGGTATAAGGAACTGATCCGCCGCAACGCGCTGGTCTGATCGGAGTAGCCCCTCCCCTGAAGGGGAGGGGTGTCACTACTCCCATAGAAAAAGGGCAGAGACGGCGTGGTGCCGTCCCTGCCCTGCGAGGCTGCGTTGGGGATTGAGGGGGTGGGCGAAACCCACCCCGATCGGTCAGAAGCGGAAGCGCACGCCCAGACCATAGTACCGGCCCTCGTCACGCACGTCGCGCGGATAGGACAGGCCGTTGCCATAGCTGCGATAGTTGTTGAACGGCTTGGCCAGCAGGTTGGCCGCGTCGAACGCGATCGTGATTTCCTTGGTGATGTTATAGTTGAAGCCGAAATCAAGCCGCTGGATACGGGTCGTGCCCTCACCATTGTAGAATCCAGCGCCGTTGATGAAATTGCCGTTCAGGAAGGCATCGCGATTGTTGAACGACAGGCGGGTCGACACGTCGCCCTTTTCATAGAAGAGCGCGATATTGTAGGTCCATTTTGACAGGCCTGTGATCGGCACGAACGGCGGCGGCGTGGTGCCTCCGGACGCAGCAAACAGATTGGCCGGATAACGCTGCTTGCCTTCCAGATAGGTGACGTTCGCCTGCACGCCGAAGCCGCTCCACAGGCCCGGCAGGAAGTCGAAGAAGGTCTGGCCGCCGACTTCCACGCCCTTGATCCGCCCCTTGCCCGCATTTTCCGGCCGGTTGATTTCGATCAGGCCATAAAAGGGATCAATGGTCCGATTGACGTAATTGCTGATGAATCCGTCGAGATCACGGTAGAATATGGCGGCGGTCAGCGACGCGGTCGGCGAGAAATAATATTCGACCGTCGCGTCATAGTTGGTCGAGGTCAGCGGCCGCAGGTCGGGATTACCCCCGCTGCCATAGGCGTTGGGCCGCGTGTTCAAACCCGCCGGGAAACGTGGATCAAGCGGCTGGTCGGGAACGACCTGTTGCGTGTTCTGCTCGATGTTCAGGGCCGGATTCAGCTGGCTGAATTCAGGCTTGGTCCGCGTCTTGGTGACACCGAGGCGAATCTGCAGCTTGTCGTCGGGCCGGATGCGCAGCGATACGTTGGGCAGGATGTCGACATAATTGGCGCGGGTGGTGCGCACCTCGCTGCGACGCGTGCCGTCGAACAGCACCGTCGAGATGCCCCGATACTCGCCCACCGTATTGACGACCCGCGTGCCGAGCATACCGTCGAACCGCACCGAGCCGATATTGAACTCATATTTGGCCTGCCCGTAAAAGGCATAGGTCTGTTCGGTCGCGTAGAAGGCCGCCAGCGGGTCCAGCTGGACGTTGGGCGATGCGAAACGGTTCAGCGCGTCGCGATAGCCCTGATCGGCCGGATTGGCCGCGACCAGCCGTTGCAGCGCGTTGAAGGCATATTCACGAAGCTGCGGCGCATTGCCCGCAATGCCGTCCCGCGACGGCATCAGCCAGCTGGTGAAGCCCTGATTGCCGCGGAATGCATTCTGGGTCAGCCCCAGATCGCCGGTCGGGACCTGCGCCAGGGGGATCGCGAGCGGCTCGGTATAGGCATAGCGGTTGCCGCGCTTCAGCGACGCGTCGCGATCGGTCCAGCGGATACCGAATTGCAGCTTGGGGAACAGCGACAAATCGGTATCGAGGTCCAGGTCGGTGCGCCACTGCCACCCCTTGCCCTGCACGCGGTAGGTCGCTTCGAAGTAACCGCGCCAGATATAGTTGGCCGGGTTGGTGTTGTCGAAGCCCGGCAGGTCGAACGATACGCCATCGTTGACGAAGAAATTGACGTTCGCGACCGGCGGCTTGGAAAAGGCGGTGTCGAAGCTCCACTCGTCCGAGCCATATTCCGAATTGGTATAGGCCAGATCGGTCGACAGGTGCGCGCGACCGATATCCCATTTGGCGCCGCCTGCCGCCTGATAGGTATTGGTATAGCCCTTGGCGGTGCTGCGATACGCCTCGGGGCGATAGCCGCCGGTCTTGGTCAGGCTCTGCACCTGAAGCGGCTGGCCGGGGCGCAGCACGACGTCGCTCAGCGTCGGGTTGTTGTCGAGCAGCGGAACGCGGAACCAGTCGTTCGCGATCTCGCCGCGATAGCCCTGGTAGAGGAAGTCGTAATAGAGTTCGAGATTGTGCGCCGGGCGCCACTGGACGCTGGCATTGACCGCCGGACGCCAGCGCTTGCCGCTGTCGTTATAGACGCCGACCGCGGTCGGAACCTGGAAATCGCGGCCGACCGACGTCGGCAGCACGGTCGTGCCCGCGGTCGGCGAGTTGGAATTGTTCTCGCCCCAGCGTACCGCATTGCGATACTGCGCCTGGGTATAGGAGGCGTTGATGAGCCAGCCGATCTCGCCGATCGCGGTGTCGGCGCGCTGGCTGATCAGCAGGTTGCCCAGCGGGTCGAATTTCTTCGACTGGTCGTTATAGGTGCCGCGAACGCCGCCCGCGATCGTGAAGCCCTTCTCGAAGTCGAAAGGCCGACGCGAACGCACGTTGATGAGGCCCGCCAGCCCGGGCTCCAGCAGGTCGGCGGTGCCGGACTTGTAGACTTCGAGGCCCGCCAGTGCGCCCGCCGGAAAATCCTGGAGCGCGACGCGCCGCCCCTCGGCGGTGAAGATGTCGCGCCCGTTAAAGGTCGTCGCCACGTCGGGCAGACCGCGGACCAGCACCTGATTCACTTCGTCACTATAGCGGCTGACCTGGACGCCGGTCACGCGCGCCAGCGACTCGGCCGCCGTATTGTCGGGCAGCTTGCCAATGTCCTGTGCGACGATCGCATCGAGGATCGCGTCGGAATTGCGCTTGATCGCCTGCGCCGAACCCAGGCTGGCGCGAAAGCCGGTGACGACGATATCGCGCGGATCGGCCTGCGTTTCGGGCAGGCCGGTGGTCGAGGCCTGGACCGGGCTGCGGTCCGGCACTTCGGCGACGTCCTGGCGGATGCCGATGGCGGTCTGCGCCTCGATCGGGGCGTTCGGATCGGCGGGCTGGGTCGTCTTCGCGTTCGTCGACGTCTGGGCCATGGCGGGGGCCGCCAGCAACGCCCATGGCGTGACGGACAGCAAAAGGATGTGGCGCTTCATCAGATTTCCCCTCCATTTGGCCCGAGTTTTCGGTGCCAGTGACGGGACGATTTGTCTGACTAACGCTCAGTCAGGTCAAGACGATGATAACAAAAATTTTATACAAGGTTCAGATAGTGGATTTTGGGCCACACTCCCTGATGGGGGGCCTGTGAAGATGTTAGCGCTTCCGATCATGCCATTTCGGTTGGTATTCAGGGAGATAGGATGACGGGCCTGCCCCATTTGGACAAAGGCTCACTTGTCGGTCTTTTAGATTGGCGCACGGATCTTTCCGGCACTTCGGAGCCTGGCCGCCGGAAACGATCGCGACCTGTTATGTCAAGATCGGGCAATGGATCGCCCACCCGCCGAAACGACGCGACGGTCAGGACGCCGTCTTTTCCACGACCGGCCATCCCGCCCTGTCCCATTGGAGCCGGGCGATCCGCAACGTCGCGACGCCCCCGGCCGCCGCGTCATAGGCGTGATGGACCAGATAATGGTGCCCGTCGCGATCACGCATCACGCCGGCATGACCCGGCCCCCGAAAGCGATCGCGCCCTGCCGCATCCGCCCGAAGCAATACCGTCCCGCCGCCCTCGCGCATCGCCCGGCCCGAACGGTCCAGATAGGGGCCTTCGATCGACCGCGCGCGCCCGATGCGCAGATGATAACTGCTGCTGGTTCCACGACAGCAAAAGTCGAACGATACGATCAGCCAGTACCAGCCACCATGATCGATGATGAAGGGCGCTTCGATCGCATTGGTCTTGTCCCCCATATCACGCCGGGCGATCATCTGCGGCGTGGCGCCCGCCGCAGGCTTTCCGCTCTGCGGATCGAGCCGGACCAGCTGGATCCCGCCCCAGAAACTTCCAAAGCTCAGCCATTCTCCGCCACCGCGATCACGCACGAACGCCGGGTCGATCGCATTATACGGATCCCCCTCCCGCGAGGCGATCACCAGCCCCTCGTCCCGCCAGCCATAGCCGGGCGCGGCCGGGTCCAGCGTCGTGGCGGTCGCCAATCCGATCGCCGAATGCTGCGTGCCGAAGCGGGAAACCGAATAATATAGCCGGTATCGATTTCCGACCCGCGTAATGTCGGGAGCCCACATCTCGCGCGCGCCAGGCACCGCTGCCCGTGCCCAGTCCGGCAGATCGGGCAAAGGCGACGGCAACGCAGCCCAGTGTCGCAAGTCGCGCGAAGTCCGGGCCACCAGCGGCCGCCGCTCGCGCTGTCCCGTCGAATAGACGTAATAGCGATCGCCTTCGCGAATCAGCACCGGATCATGCGCGGGGACGACATCCCCCAGAAGAACCTCTTCACGCGGTGCCGGGAATACGGCCTTGCTGCCCAGCGCCACCGCGCTGACGAGCACCATGGCCCGCAACAGATACAAATGGCGCGATCGGCCCAATTTGCGCATGACGCGCCCCCTCCCGCTTCACCGCCGGATCATGAATTCCCCCGGCGTCCTGATAGACCGGGCTATAGTCCGACATAAGTCGATGCAAGCGGCGCGGTGATGTCTGAGAAGACTCGCCAGTCTTACCGGACAATGGTGCCCCGCCGAGGCCAGAGTTGGGCAGCCGGATCATTGGCCTGTTATTATCGAACGGATCGGAAGAGATTTGGGCGGTTGGTCGCTTGGGGACTGTCGCCGCTGTCACGGTCGAACAGGGGTTCAGACGACGGTGGCGTTTTTGATCGGATATGGGATCGCCCGCCTTTACGACGCGGATCGCTCGGGTGCCAACCGGCCGGGCATGACGGGCCAGGCACCGATCCAGGCTGTGATGCGCGAGACGTGTAATAAACTGTTTCGCAGGGAGCCTGCCCCAGACAGGCCCGTTTCCGACCCGTATTTGCCTGCACGCTTTCGGGAGTGGTCATATGAGACGCAGCACAGGGTTTCTCGGCGCCGGTATCATAGGTGCCCTGGTGCTGGGTGGCTCGGTCGCGGGCGGCTATCTGGACCAGCGGTTCAAGCCACACAGTGTTGCCAAGCAGTCGTTCGGGCAAGGTGCCTCACCCGCCCAGGAAATGGAACGGCGAAGAGGTAGGGCGGCAACCGTGGCGATAGCCGAGGCCGCCATTCGATAGATGGGCTGGAGTCACCTTGGGCAATAGCGGTATCGCCGCATGGCATTCCGACAGGTAGCGCAAGTTTGAACGGAAACGGCCAGAGGGACGTCGGCCATTCGCCCTCCCCTTCCCCAATTCATGACAGCCTTCAGCGACGCTCGCGGAGGCATGATCCGTCGAAAGTCCGTACATCGCCCTACGGATTAGCGGGCCGCGAAGATCCTCGTATTTTCAATGATCCAGGGACAACGAAAAGTCCGTCTTCAGTCCTGTTCCCGCCGAGAAGCGCGATGATATTTCTGGCCGCCTCTTCGGCCATGAGGCTGGCTGGCTGCGAAAAGCTGGTCAAGCCTGCGCCGAAACGCGCCGCGGGCGAATCGTCGAAGCCAACGATGGAAATGTCTTTCCCGACGGACAAACCGAATTCCGTTTGCGCGACCGTGATGGCGGCAAGCGCCATATGATCATTGGCGCAGAAAAGGGCATCAGGTCGATTGACCGTGTTCAATATCGTGCGGGTCGCGTCCATCGCTCCGTTGAAGGTGTAATGGCCCGTCTCAACGATGGGCGCGGGCAAACCGCTTTTGGCCAAGCCCGCAATGAACCCGGCTTCGCGTTCACGGCTGTTCGATGCGTCCGCGGAGCCGGCGATGAAGGCAAAGCTGCGATGGCCCGCCTCCGCCAGATGATCGGCGACCACCCGGCCGCCTTCCTCATTGGACCCGACAATGGCGATCGCCCGGGCGCTGCGTCCGACACCCGGCGTGATGCGGTTGACCATAACGACGGGCACGCCGATCGCGGCGCATTCTTCCTCGATTCGGGATGAGAGATTGACGGCGCACAACACCAGAACGTCGATCTGATGTTGGAGCACCTCTTCGATACGGACATCCACGGCATCTCGGTCACCCGTCACGATCAGGCGACACCCCAATCCGACGCGTTGCAAGGCCGTCGCCAACTCCTCGAGCAGCAGCGAATTGAAACTGTTCTCGAGGCGGGTGACGGCTATTCCCACCGTGCCGCTGCGTTGCCTGCTGAGCGAGCGTGCCAGCAGGTTCGGGCGGTATCCGATCAATTCCGCCGCCTGAAGGACCTTGGCTCGCGTCTTGTCCGCCACGCTGGCACCGACGGTGAATGTCCTGGAGACTGCGGAAGGCGATACGCCTGCCAGGCGAGCGACTTCGTTCAGGGTGGGGCTGCGGCGGGTCATGTCGACGATTCAGCCCGATATTCGACTATATGGCAAGCCGCCCCCGCCAGTCATCCCCGCGTCGGATGGCTCCGAACCCAGATGCCGATCGGACGTCGGCTATTGCCGGGATGGCCGGGGTCATCGCCCCAGATGGCATGGTAGGTGTCGTAACACCGTCCGGTGCGTTGCAGGTGGATAAAGACCGCAAGGAAAGCCACCCACCAGATCGTCAGGACTACAGGCATCCAGCGCGGAGCGTCGACCATGATCAGGCCCAGTGCCGTCGCGGCCCATACCGGCGGCAGGCAGAGCCAGCCCAGAGACTTGTGCACGCGCTCGAAAATACGACGCCGCAACGTCATATCATAATGATCGCCGCGCAGACTCGTCCGGTCGGTCGGGCCGCCCTTTGTCCCGCGCAACATGCCGCCCAGTATCTGGAGGAGCGCGGCGGACATTACCGCCCATCCCAGTCGATGATGCCATAGCGCCATCGCGCCTTGATCCCTGCCGTGCCCCAGGATCAGGGCAAGGCCGATCGCGGCCATGGCGCACCCGGCGACCTGGAGCCGTACGTGGAGCAGCCACCACAGCCGTTGATCGAGTTTGTGAGGCCATTGCGAAAGGCGAGGGATTTTAAGGAATCGGGCGACCAGCATGCCAAGCGGCAGCAGGATGTTCCATCCCACAACCATGCAGCGGGCATGCCACGACACGATGACCGCAATGTGATGTTCACCGGCACCTGACAGGGGTGTCATCGCCCATGCGACCATGGCCTGAATCCACTCGGGCATGTCCTCGTCCCAACAACTTCTTATCCGTCAAACCTACGCATGGCGATCGGATATTGCAAGCGCTTGCAAAACGTGATTGAACTGATGGGGAGGCAGCGAAACCGAAAGCGGTTCGCGGGAATAGGAGAGAGATGTTGGAAAGCATGACGCCGTTGCTGCTCGGGCTAGGGTCACTGGCCCTGCTCCTGTTCATGATCCTGAAGCTGCGACTGCATCCCTTCTTGTCCCTGACCATCGTGGCCACGCTGCTTGCCGCGGCCGGCGTCGGCAGCGTCGAGGCCGCCCTGAAGATGGTCGAGGGAGGGGTGGGCAAGACGCTGGGCCACGTCGCCCTTCTCGTCGCGCTTGGGGCGATGATCGGCCGCATGGTCGATCAATCTGGAGGTGCCAGGGCGCTTGCGGATGCCCTGGCCGCCCGGTTCGGCACCGATCGCATTCCCCTGGCCCTTTGCGCCACCGCGTTCATCCTGGGCATCCCCGTCTTCTTCGAGGTCGGGGTCATCATGCTGATGCCGGTGATCTACGGCGTGTCGCGTCGCACCGGCCGCCCGCCCGCCGTCTACGCCGTTCCGGTCTGCGCGATCCTCCTTCTGGTGCATTCGCTGCTGCCGCCACATCCCGGAGCCGTTGCGGTCGCCGGTATTCTGGGGATCGATCTGGGGCGAATGGTGCTGTTCGGGCTTCCGATCGCGGCGGTGACGGCGATGCTGATGTTCCCGGTCACCCGCGTCATCATGCGGCGCCCGGTCGGCGTGCTTCCGGAAGTCGCCGAGCAGATCGAGCAGGGCGGCCATCTGCCGGAGGGCCATGGGGTCAGTGCGATCCAGCGGTCCAGCGCGCTGGACGAGGTGCCCGTGTCGTTGATCGTTTGCGTGATCGCCCTGCCGATCGTCCTGATCCTGGGCGGGATGCTGGCTGGCGCCCTGCTGCCTGCCGGTTCCGTCGTGGCCTATGTGATCGGCCTCCTGGGCGTTCCCTATATCGCCCTGCTGATCGACGTCCTTCTATGTGCCTGGCTGCTTGGCATTCGACGGGGGCAGCCCATGTCGGTGGTGTCCGACACGCTGGCATCCGCACTGCCCCCGACGGCGATGGTCATCCTGGTGACCGGCGCCGGGGGCGGACTGGCCCAGATCCTGGTCGGCACAGGCGTTGGCGCCGCATTGAGTGGAGCCTTGCAGGATACGGGCCTTCCCGTGCTTGCGCTGGCGTTCGCGGCGACCCTGGCGTTGCGGGTCCTTCAAGGGCCGACCACCGTCGCGCTGATGGCGACGGCCGGCATCCTGCAGCCGCTGGTCGCAACGATGGACCTGTCGCCGAATCGGCTGGCGCTGCTCGCATTGGCGATGGGTGCGGGCGGCATGTGCCTGTCGCACGTCAATGACGGCGGCTTCTGGTTCGTCACGCGACTGAGCGGACTGACGACACGCGAAGGCCTCACTCGGTGGACGCCGGCGACGGCGGCGGGGGGCGGCATCGCCTTCCTCCTGATCGCCCTGCTCTGGCAGGTCGTCCCGTAACCGCTCCTTTGACAAGGATATCACGCCATGCTGACCGTCATCGCCGCGGCCATTGCCACGGCCTTTCCGTCCGCCTTCCCCGCCGACCCGCAGCCGGTGGCAACCGTGCCCGCCCGACCCGAGCTGGCGGGCGACCCCGCACCGTTACCGTCGCGATCGCAGGAAGTGGCGCATCCTTCCCGCAAGCCATCGCCGCCGGGAACGAATGTGCCGATCACTGCCAACCCGCGCCTGTTCGGCGACTGGGGCGGCGTCCTGCCCAAACTGAGCGCCAGGGGGATCGTGCCCACCCTGTCCGTGGTGGGCGAGTTCGGCGCAGATGCCGCGGGCGCTCCCCGGCACGACGCCACGCTGGTGTGGCAGATCAATGCGGGCATCACCGCCGACCTGCGGAAGACGATGGGACTGCCGGGCATGTTCCAGGCCACCATCACCAAGCGCGACGGCCCCCTCCTCGACCGGCAGATCGGGGTCAACCTGCTCCAATTCTCGCAGGGCACCTTTGGGCGGGGAAGGATCTGGCGGCTGACGGCGGCTTTCTGGCAGGACAGGATCGGACCGATCGACCTCAAGCTGGGGCGTGTGGCGCCGGGGGATGATTTCAACGCCGGACGCGGCGACTTCATGAGCCTCTATCTGGTCGGGTCCGCTACGGGACATATCGCGCACAATCTCTGGTACAATTTCCCGGTCAGCCAATGGGGCGGCCGCGCGCTGATCAACGTGGCGCCCGACAAGATACTGGCGGTCGGGCTGTATCAGGTCGATCCCCGCAACATCGACCCGGAAGTTGGGTTCAGCCTGCGGACGAACGGCGGCATCGGCATCCTGCTGCCGGTCGAGGCTCGCTTCGTCAATCCGCTGGGGAAGGCGCGGCCGGGGATCGTCAAGGCAGGGTTCTTCTACAGCAATGCAAAATTACCCGATATCGCGTTCGATACGGACGGACGGCCGCAAGTCCTGGGGAAATTGCCGCGCGCCATCGACAATCGCCACTGGGGGGTGTTCGGGAACGTACAGCAGACGCTCATTCCCCCGCGCCCGGATGGCAGCGGCGCGGTGAGCACGTTCGTCAACGCCACCTGGACGACCAGCGGCGCATCCACGATGTATGGCAAGCTGGGAGCCGGGATCACGGCCACCGGCCTCATCCCCTCGCGTCCCGTGGACGAACTCGCCGTCGGCATCGGCCTGGGCCGTATCAACGACCATCTGACCCGTCTGGACGAGGCGCTCTGCGATATGGGGCGGACGACGCTCGCTCCGCGCCGATCGGAGCAGATGGTCGAGGTGTATTACGGCTTCAATGTCCGAAAGGGACTGGTCGTTCGTCCCAACATGCAGCTCTGGCGTCACCCCGGCGGCCATCCCGATGCCAGACCGCTGGTGATCGTCGGCGCCAAGACGGTCGCAAATTTTTAAGTCTTTTTGCAAGCGCTTGCAAAATGTCGCCAAGCTTGTATCCTGGCGACGACAAAGCCGAAGAGGTGAGGATGATCGAAGAGCTATCAGCGATATTGCCGATCGAGATTTTCGACGAGCGCGCCCGGGCCGCCTTTTATCCTGACAGCCAGCTCGAACGTCTTGCCAGCGGTGCGACCTGGTCCGAAGGCCCGGCGTGGCTCGATGGTCAGGGCTTGCTGGTCTGGAGCGATATTCCGGCCAACCGGATGCTGAGCTGGTCGGCCCAGGACGGGCTGCGGGTCTTTCGCGAAAATTGCGAGTTCACAAACGGGAACACAATCGACCGCGAAGGCCGGTTGGTCAGTTGTTCGCACGGACGGCGGGCGATCGAACGCACGGCGCAGGACGGACGCGTCGAGACGCTGGTCGATCGCTTCGACGGTCGACGCCTGAATTCCCCCAACGACGTGGTCGTCAAGTCCGACGGCACGATCTGGTTCAGCGACCCGCCCTATGGGATCGTATCCGACCGCGAGGGGCACAAGGCTCCCAGCGAACAGACAGGCAACCACGTCTATCGCTTCGATCCCGCGACGGGGGAGATCACGATCGCGACCGACCGGATCGAGGAACCCAACGGTCTCGCGTTCAGCCCCGACGAGATGGTGCTGTATGTGTCGGACACCTCGGCCGCGCTGCGTGACGATGGCACGGGCAACCACCATATCCTGTCCTTCGACGTCGTCGACGGGCAATGCCTGACCAGCCCGCGCGTCTTCGCGGTCGTCGAGCCTGGTCTCGCCGACGGCTTCCGCGTGGACGCGCGCGGCTGGATCTTCACCAGTTCGGCGGACTCGATCCAGCTCTACCACCCCGACGGCACCCGTCTGGCCCGCATTCCGGTTCCCGAAAAGGTCAGCAACTGCACCTTTGGCGGGCCGAATGGGGATGAGCTGTTCATCACCGCGACCACCTCACTCTATCGTATCCGGTTGGCCACCCGCGCGGCGGCCCGCCCCGTTCAGGACATGCCAGCATGACGGACATCTCGGGCACGTTGCTTCTCGTCGAGAAGTGCAGCCACTGTTTCAGCTATTACGACCTTGCGACCGGCGAACGGACGGCGTCGATCGCGCTACCGGATTTCCCGCACGAATTCGTGGTCGATGCCGCACGGCATTATGCCTATGTCGGCCATTATGGCGTGGAAACGTCCGGCCATCCCGGAAGAGGCGGCAGCGCCATCCTCCAGATCGACATCGCGGCCCGCCAGCACGTCCGCACGATCGACTTCGCGCCCTATCATCGGCCTCACGGCGTTCAGATCGACCAGCAGGACCGGCTTTATGTGCTGAGCGAAGAACAGGGCGTGCTGCTGGCATTCGACGATCCGGCGCGGGACACGGCACCGTCGCGGGCCGTGCCGGTCGGCGGGATCAAGTCGCACCTCTTCGCGCTGACGCCCGATGGCGAAGTGGCCTATGTGATGAACCTGCTCTCGCATACGGTCACCCGCGTCGCGCCGCGCGATCCGCTGGTCGCGCCGGTCGCCTGCCATCCCGGCCTGAAGCCCGAGGGGTATCGGCTGAGCCCGGACGGGCGTCGCCTCTATGTCACCAACCGGATAAGCCGCACGCTGTCGATCATCGACACCGCAACCATGACGGTGACCCGCAGCGCACCGTCGCGCGACGACCCGACGCGTATATATCTGGCGCGCGACGGCCGATTGATCGTGACCAACTATGGCGAGCGCAGCCTGTCGATCTGTGATCCCGACACGCTGGAGGAACAGGTCCATATCCCGATGGATGCGCGGGCGATCGCGCTCAGCCTGCACCCGACATTGCCGATCGCCTTCGTGTCGCAGGACGATGACCGAGTGGGGTATTTCAACCTCGAAACGCTGCAATTCGAACGCATGATCGCAACCCAGCGCGAGCCCGACGTCTCGTTCGTGATCCCCGCATGACGGCCGCCCCTCGCAGTTTCAGCAGAACGGAATATTCCATGACATCGCATCCAGACACACCTTTGCCCGTCGTCGCGCTGACCCTGGGTGATCCGGCAGGCATCGGTCCCGAACTCGTCGCAAAACTTCTCGCGCAGGCGGACCTGACCGAGGCCAATGTCGTCCTTGTCGGGGACCGCTGGCTTTGGGATCAGGCAAAGTCTCTGACAGGATTGTCGATCGAAACCGTCGATGTCGCGTCGCTGTCCGACGTGCGCGACCGCGGGGATACCTCCACGCCGGCTTTCCTGGCTGTCGACACGATCGATCCCGCCGACGTGCGCAGCGGCGAAGCCAATGCCGCCGGCGGCGCCAGTGTGCTGACCGTCCTGAACCAATGCATGGACGCGGCGATGGCGGGCGAGATCGATGCGATCTGCTTTGCCCCGCTCAACAAGTTCGCGATGAAGCAGGGCGGCCTGCGGCACGAGGACGAGTTGCACCACTTCGCCGAATATCTCGGCGTGACGGGCTATTTCTGTGAATTCAATACGCTGGGCGACCTGTGGACCTCGCGTATCTCCTCCCATATCCCGCTGAAGGACGTGACCGCGCATCTCACCCAGGACCGGGTAGAGGCCGCCGCGAGCCTGTTGCACCGTTCGCTGCTCGCGAGCGGCATCGCCGCCCCCCGGGTCGCCGTCGCCGCGCTCAACCCGCATGGCGGGGACGGTGGGACCTGCGGCCGCGAGGAGATCGACATCATCGCGCCTGCGGTCGCCGCGCTGCAGGCCGAGGGTCTTCCGGTGGACGGCCCCTTCCCCGCCGACACGATCTTCCTGAAGGCCCGGGCCGGGGACTATGACGGCATCGTCACCATGTACCACGACCAGGGGCAGATCGCGATCAAGCTGCTCGGCTTCTCGCGCGGCGTGACGGTGCAGGGCGGCCTGCCGATCCCGATCACCACCCCGGCACACGGCACCGCCTATGACATTGCCGGGACCAATGTCGCCGACGTGAACGCCACCCACAACGCCTTTCGTATCGCCTGCCGCATGGGCGCGTCCGCTCGGACCGCCCGCCTGGCCGATGCCGCCTGAACAGGAGCCATAGCATGAAGATCACCGCCGTTCGCGCCCGCGTCTATGAATGGAAGGGCGAGGTCGTGCCACCGCACGCCAATTTCTGCACCAACGCCATGGATCAGCTTTACGACAATGGCGCCGATTCCATGAAGCGGTTCCGCTTCCTCAACTGGTGCGTGGTGGAGGTGGAAACCGACGCAGGGATCGTGGGGCTGGGCAATGTCGCGCTGGCGCCCCGTATCGCCAAGGCGATCATCGACGAGTATCTCGCCGCGCTGGTGATCGGGCAGGACCCGTGGGATTACGAATATCTGTGGCAGCGCATGTACCGCGCGACGCTGGCCTGGGGACGCAAGGGCGTGACGATGGCCGCGATCTCCGCGATCGACCTGGCCATCTGGGATATCCTGGGCAAATCGGTGAACAAGCCGGTCTTCAAGCTGCTGGGCGGGCGCACCAAGGAAAAGATCCCCTGCTATTACTCCAAGCTGTATCGCGAGGATATCCCGACCATGCAGGAGGAGGCAGAGACCTTCCTCGACAAGGGGTTCACCGCGTTCAAGATGCGTTTCGGCTACGGCCCGGCGCATGGCCAGCGCGGCGTCACCGAGAATTTGAAGTCGGTCGAGGCGATCCGCGAAGTCATCGGCTATGAATGCGACCTGATGCTGGAATGCTATATGGGCTGGACGCTGGAATATGCGAAGCGGATCCTGCCCAAGCTGACCCGGTTCCAGCCGCGGTGGCTGGAAGAGCCGGTCATTGCCGACGATATCGACGGCTATGCCGAACTGAATGCCCTGACCGACATTCCCATTTCCGGCGGAGAACACGAATTCGGCCTGTACGGCTTCAAGCAGCTGCTCGATCGCAAGGCGGTCAGTGTGGTGCAGTACGACACGAACCGCGTCGGCGGCATCACCGCCGCGACCAAGATCAACGCCTTGTGCGAGGCGCATTCGGTGCCGGTCATCCCGCATGCCGGTCAGATGCACAATTATCACCTGACCATGAGCAGCACGGCTTCGCCCATGAGCGAATATTTCCCGAAGCACACGGTCGAGGTCGGCAACGAGCTGTTCTACTATATCTTCGAAGGCGAACCGATCGCGGAGGACGGCTTCCTGCAACTCGCCGACGACGTGCCGGGATTGGGCTTGACCCTGTCATATGCCTATGATGACCAGTTCGAGATCATCGAGTGACATGACGATGCGGATCATTCAATTTCGCGACGGAGACTCCGTCCGTACCGGCATCGTCGATGGCGATTCGATCCTCCCCTGCGCGGGCGGCACGCTTCGCGACCATGCGAGCGCAGCGATCCGTGACGGCATCGCCTTGGCCGCGCGGATCGCCGACCATGCCGATGGGGCACCGCAAGACTATGATGCGATCATTGGGCGGGGGGACCTGCTCGCCCCCGTCGCACATCCCGATCCGGCGCATCTGCTGGTGTCGGGGACCGGCCTTACCCATCTTGGCAGTGCGGAGGGGCGTGCCAAAATGCACGCGTCGCTGGCGGAGGCGGCCGACCAGACCGACTCGATGAAGATGTTCAAGCTGGGCCTCGACGGCGGACGTCCGGCCCCCGGGCAGATCGGCGCGCTGCCCGAATGGTTTTACAAGGGCGACGGCGACAGCATCGTGGCGCCGGGTGCGCCGATCCCCTGCCCTGATTTCGCGCAGGACGCCGGAGAGGAACCGGAACTCGCCGGTATCTATCTGATCGCTCCCGACGGAACGCCCTGCCGCCTGGGCTTTTGCGTCGGCAACGAATTCTCCGACCATGTGACCGAACGCGGCAACTATCTGTGGCTTGCCCATTCCAAGCTGCGGGCCTGCGCGATCGGCCCCGAACTGGTGCTCGGCCCGATCGAGGACGACCTGCGCGGAACTAGTCGCATTCGACGCGATGGGGCGATCGTCTGGGAAAAGCCGTTCCTGACCGGCGAGGCGAATATGTGCCACACCATCGCCAATCTGGAACACCATCATTTCAAATATCCCCAGTTCCGCCGTGCCGGGGACATGCATGTGCATTTCTTCGGAACTGCGACCCTGAGTTTCACCGATGGTTTTCGCACGCGTCCCGGTGACGAGTTCGAGATCGCGCTTCCCGGTTTCGGACGTCCGCTGCGCAACGGGTTCGTGTCGCAACCCACCGATAGGCCCGCGGTCGTCCGGCCCCTCTGAAGGCAGCACGACCGTTCCGACAAACACCAGCCGCATGACGGGTAAGCCGAAGTATGACATGCCCTTGGGGCTTCAGCTCGGCAACGGACGGCGACCTGGACGAGGCGCTGGTCGCCTGGGCGCAAGGATTTCTCCCGTGGCGGGCGACACCACCAGCCACCGGGTCGCTTGCGAGAGCGTGACCCGGTGACACCCCTTACGGAAAGGACAGGCGGGGTCATGCTTTTAGAG
>NZ_BBPI01000081.1 GCF_000787715.1 Sphingomonas parapaucimobilis NBRC 15100 | reverse complement strand
TAACCGCAAGCACAGCGCTTGTTGCGAGGCCCCACCCCAACCCCTCCCCTGAAGGGGAGGGGCTTAGCTCGGTTCCATACCCTGCCGTCTTGCTTGAAGGTCAGCTACGGAACGGATCGCTGACCGTCGCGCGGCCGGGCCGGTCCTGCCGTCCCGCCAGTCGCAGGCGATAATGCGGGTCGCTGGCGCGGGTCAGCGTCACGTCATACCAACCCAGGTCCTTGTCGAGCGACCAGCGGTGGCGGCCGGGCTTGAGCGGGATGGGCGGGGGCGCGGTCTTGCCGGGTTCGGGGCGGACGATCGACAGGTCGCTCAGGCCGGGCGGGACGATCAGGGTCAGGCCGTCGTCATCGACCCGATGCTGCACCTCTGTCGTCACGTCATGCCCGGCGAAATGGCGGTGGAAGCCGTTCGGGCCGAGCACCCACAGGTCATGAACGGTCGGCCAGACATCCTCCAGCTGCGTGCCCGCCGCCAGCACATAGCGGCGCGGTGCCCGGTCCAGCGCGTGCCGGTCATAGACATGAAAGACCGCGCCTGCGCCCTCCGCCCGGAAGCGCAGCCGAACGCCCGCCGGATCGGCTATATGTTGCACATCCAGTCGGTAGGGGAGGGGGCGGGCGCGGCGGATGCCCGGCTCCTGCTCGGGCGCGCCCGGCGAGGCGGGGGCCTGCGGGTTGACCTGGCCCTTGATCGCCGCTGCGCGGACCGCTTGCTCGTGCGGATCGGGCAGGCGGGGTGTCGCGGTATCGCTCCCGGCAAAGTCGAACGCGCTGGTCAGGTCGCCGCACACCGCACGCCGCCAGGGGGCGATATTGGGTTCGTGAAAGCCGAACCGCGTTTCCAGGAAGCGGATGACGCTGGTGTGGTCAAAGACTTGCGAATTGACCCAGCCGCCCCGGCTCCACGGCGAAACCACATACATGGGCACGCGCGGGCCGAGGCCATAGGGGCGACCGCGATAGGCGGGTTTGTCGATATCGGCGTCGCCGGTCGAGGCCACGTCATGATAGGCCCCCGCCAGATCGACCGTCGAGCCGCCCAGCACCGTTCCATCGCCCGCGCGCGACGGTGGGGCGGGCGGCGGGACATGGTCGAAGAACCCGTCATTCTCGTCGAACATCACGAACAGCGCGGTGCGCGCCCAGGCCTTCGGATCGGCGGTCAGCGCGTCGAGCAGCTCGGCGGTATAGGCCGCACCCTGCGCCGGGCTGGAGGGATTGGGATGCTCCGACCCGGCGGCGGTGGCGATGACATAGGACACTTGCGGCAGTCGCCCGGCCAGCACATCGGCCTTCAGCACGTCCAGCCCGCGCGTGGTCAACGCCCGGTCCTTCAGTTCGGGATCGCCGCGTCCGTGATGCGCCTCGCGGTAAGCGTGAAAGCCGACCAGCGGATTGTCGGTGAAATTATCCGCCATGTCCTGATAGATGCGCCAGTCGATCCCCGCGGCCTGCATCCGCTCGGGCACGGTGGTCCAGCGGTACGGCTCGGCCGCGCCGCCATTCTCGACAAAGCTGTCATGCGAATTGCCGATCGCCGGACCGCCCGCCTCGCCCGAAGGATCGTTGGTGCCGCTCCACAGGAACAGCCGGTTGGTGTTGGTCCCGGTCTGCACCGCGCAATGATAGGCGTCGCAGAGGGTGAACGCCTCGGCCAGCGCGAACTGGAAGGGCAGGTCGGCACGGGCATAATGGCCCATCGCGCGCTGGTGCTTCGCCTCGGGCCAGTGCGCCATGCGGCCTTCGTCCCAGGCGGCCTGCGCATCGGGCCAGGTGTGCGGCGTGCCCTCCATGCGCATCAGCGCGAAGTGTTTGTCGGTGTCGAGATGGAAGGGCGAGACGAGGCGCGGGCCGCCCTCGGCCTTGCGGTCCAGCTGTTGCCAGACGGTACGCGGTTCGCCGTCCGACGACGCGACCGGGATAGGGAAGCGGTCGCCGAACCCGCGCACGCCGCGCAGCGTGCCGAAATAATGATCGAAGCCGCGATTTTCCTGCATCAGGATGACGACATGCTCGACGTCGCGGATCGTGCCGGTGCGTCGGTCGGGCGCGATCGCGGCGGCGCGGGCGATGGCGGGGGGCAGGGCGGCGGCCCCGGTCAGGGCTGCACCGGCGGAAAGGAGGGCGCGGCGGGATAATGTGACCATGTCCCGCTATGGCCGAGATCGTTGACGTTTTGGTGACGGGCCATTCCCCCCCCTGCAAGGGGAGGGGGACCGCCGCGAAGCGGTGGTGGAGGGGGATCTCCACAAAGTTCAACTCGTGTGGAAGCCCCCCTCCACCAGCTTCGCTGGTCCCCC
>NZ_BBPI01000082.1 GCF_000787715.1 Sphingomonas parapaucimobilis NBRC 15100 | reverse complement strand
TTTCCACCAGCGCTTCGTTCGCGGTGATGCCCCACCCCCTACCCCTCCCCTGAAGGGGAGGGGCTTTTACTGTCAGATCACGCCAGGCCCAGGCCACCGACCACGAGGTCGATGATCTTGATGCCGACGAACGGCGCGATCAGGCCGCCCAGGCCATATACCGCCAGGTTGCGCGCCAGCAGCGGCCCCGCCCCCATCGGCTTGTAGGCGACCCCCTTCAGCGCCAACGGCACCAGCAGCGGGATGATCAGCGCGTTGAAGATGATCGCCGACAGGATCGCCGATTGCGGCGTCGCCAGACCCATGACGTTCAGCACGCCGAGACCCGGATAGAGCGCCACGAACATCGCCGGGATGATCGCGAAATACTTCGCCACGTCATTGGCGACCGAGAAGGTCGTCAGTGCCCCGCGCGTCATCAGCAACTGCTTGCCGAGGCCCACGACCTCGATCAGCTTGGTCGGATCGCTGTCGAGATCGACCATGTTGCCCGCCTCGCGCGCGGCCTGGGTGCCGGTGTTCATCGCCACACCGACATCCGCCTGCGCCAGCGCGGGGGCGTCGTTGGTGCCGTCGCCGCACATCGCGACCAGCTTGCCGCCTTGCTGTTCCTGGCGGATCAGCGCCAGCTTGTCCTCCGGCGTGGCTTGCGCAAGGAAGTCGTCGACGCCTGCCTCGGCGGCGATGGCGGCGGCGGTCAGCGGGTTGTCGCCGGTGATCATCACCGTGCGGATACCCATGCGGCGCAGCTCGCCGAAACGCTCGCGGATACCCGCCTTCACCACGTCCTTCAGGAAGATCGCGCCGAGCAGGCGGCCATTCTCGGCCACCGCCAGCGGGGTTCCACCCGCGCGCGCGATCTCGTCGGTGATGCGGCGCAGCTGGGTCGCCGCCGCCGTCTCGCCCAGCCCGGATGGGCGCGCAGGATCGAGTCGACCGCGCCCTTCTGGATCAGCCGGTCGCCGACCTTCACGCCCGAGATGCGGGTCTGGGCGGTGAAGGGAATGATCTCGGCATTGGCGGGCAGGCTGGCGACCGACACCTTGAACTGCTCGCGCGCCAGAACGACGATCGAGCGGCCCTCGGGGGTTTCGTCGGCAAGACTCGCCATCAACGCCGCTTCGGCCAGTGCATCGACGTCCAAGCCGCCGACGGCACGGAACTCGCTCGCCTGACGGTCGCCGATGGTGATGGTGCCCGTCTTGTCGAGCAGCAGCACATCGACGTCGCCCGCCGCCTCGACCGCACGGCCCGACTTGGCGAGCACGTTGAAGCGGACCAGACGGTCCATGCCAGCGATACCGATCGCCGACAGCAGCGCTGCGATGGTCGTCGGGATCAGGGTGATGAGCAGCGCCGCCAGGATCGCCACCGGGATGCTGCCGCCCGCGAAAGAAGCGAAGCCCGGAATGGTGCCGACCGCGATCAGGAAGATGATGGTCAGCCCGACGAGCAGGATGGTCAGCGCCACCTCGTTCGGGGTCTTATGCCGCTCGGCACCTTCGACCAGCGCGATCATGCGGTCCAGGAAGCCCTGGCCCGGATTGACGGTGACGCGCACCCGGATCTCGTCGGAGATGACGCGCGTGCCCGCCGTCACCGCTGAGCGGTCGCCGCCCGCCTCGCGGATGACCGGCGCGCTCTCGCCGGTGATCGCGGCTTCGTTGACGCTGGCGACACCCGCCACGACCTCGCCGTCCGAGGGAATCAGGTCGCCGGTCTCGACCAGCACCACGTCGCCGATCTTCAGCGCGCTGGCGGGGACATTCTCCCACTCCTGGCCAGCACCCTTCAGCCGCTTGGCGGTGAGTTCGGCCTTGGCGGCGCGCAGAGACGCCGCCTGTGCCTTGCCGCGCCCTTCGGCCAGCGCTTCGGCGAAGGTGCCGAACAGCACGGTCAGCCACAGCCAGACGACCAGTTGCAGCTTGAACCCGGTGGTCAGCCCGTCATGCCCGACGACGAGCAGGACAGTCAGCAGCGCCGCGACCACGGCGGTCACGAACATCACCGGATTGCGGATCAGCTCGCGCGGATTGAGTTTGACGAACGACGCCTTGATCGCCGGAAGCACCAGCTCCGCGGTGAACAGGCTCTTGGTAGGGGAATGGGCCATGACAGGCGCTCCCGATCAGAAGAGTTGACCGCGGATCATCGCAAGATGATCGGCGATGGGACCAAGGGCGAGGCTCGGCAGGAAGGTCAGGCCGCCCAGCACCAGCACGATGCCGACGAGCAGACCGATCCACAGCACACCCGTGGTCGGGAAGGAGCCAGCCGAGGCGGGGACATGCTTCTTCGCCGCGAGACTGCCCGCAATGGCGAGCATCGGCACGATGATGAAGAAGCGGCCTACCCACATGGCGACGCCCAACAGGCCGTCATACCAAGGGGTCGAGGCGGTCAGGCCCGCAAAGGCCGAGCCGTTGTTTGCGACCGCGCTGGTGAAGGCGTAGAGGATCTCGCCGAAACCATGCGGCCCCTTGTTGAGTGGTCCGGCCAGCCCCTGCCCCGTCACGCACGACAGCGCAGTCATCCCCAGAATGAACAGCGGCAGCACGGCGATGGCGAGGACGGCGAGCTTGACCTCGCGGCTCTCGATCTTCTTGCCGACATATTCGGGGGTGCGGCCGACCATCAGGCCCGCGACGAACACCGCGAGGATGGCGAACAGCAGGAAGCCATAGATGCCCGCACCCACGCCGCCGATGACGACTTCGCCCAGCTGCATGTTGAACAGCGGGATCATGCCGCCCAGTGCGGTGAAGCTGTCATGCATCGCATTGACCGCGCCGCACGACGCCGCCGTGGTGACGGCCGCGAACAGGGCCGAGGCGGCGACGCCGAAGCGGACCTCCTTGCCCTCCATATTGCCGCCCGCGACGCCCAGCTGGTGCAGCACGGGGTTGCCCGCCGCTTCCGCCCAATAGGCCACGGTCACACCGCCCAGGAACAGCAGGATCATCGCCGACAGGATCGCCCAGCCCTGGCGCGTGTTGCCGACCGCCTTGCCGAAGCACCAGGTCAGGCCGAAGCCGATCGTGAAGATCGACAGCATCTGGACGAGGTTGGTCAGCGCGGTCGGGTTCTCGAACGGATGCGCGCTATTGGCGTTGAAGAAGCCGCCACCATTGGTGCCGAGCATCTTGATCGCTTCCTGGCTGGCCACCGGGCCGAGCAGGATCGACTGGCGCACGCCCTCCAGCGTGTCGATATTGACCACTCCCGCCATGGTCTGCGGCACGCCGCTGGCGATCAGGAACAGCGCATAGACGACGCAGATCGGCAGCAGCAGGTACAGGGTGATGCGCGTCACATCGGCCCAGAAATTGCCGAGATGCTTCGTCTCACGCCCCGCAAAACCGCGAAACAGCGCAAAGGCCAGCGCGATGCCGGTCGCCGCCGACAGGAAGTTGTGGATGGTCAGGCCGAGCATCTGGGACAGGTTCGACATGGTCGACTCGCCGCCATAGCTTTGCCAGTTGGTGTTGGTGGTGAAGCTGATCGCGGTATTGAACGCCAGATGCGGGGTCAGCCCGGCCAGACCCTGCGGGTTGCCCGGCAGGTAGAATTGCAGGCGCAGCACCGCATAGGTCAGGACCATCAACGCGACGTTGAAGATCAGCATGTGCAGCGCATAACGCCGCCAGCCCTGCTGCGCGTTCGGGTCGATGCCCGCCAGCTTGTAGAAGCCGCGCTCGACGGGGCCGAGTACGACATGAAGGGGCGTGCGCCGCCCCTCATAGAGCGCGAACAGCCACGCGCCGACCGGTTTGGTCAGCGCGAGCAGGATCGCGACGAAGCCCAATATCAAGGCCCATCCTTGAAGCGTCATGATGCCGCCCCCTTCAGAAACGTTCGGGGCGGATCAGCACCGCCACCAGATAGACGAGAAGGCCGAGCGCGGTCAGCGCCGCCAGCCAGAGGTCGAGGGTCATGGTCTCCGCCCCCTCACGCGTGGTCGCACAGCCGGGCATAGGCGAGCGTTGCCGCCACCAAGCCCGCCATGACCAACAGCCAGATCAGATCGTCCATGTGCGATGCTCCTCAGAAACCGGCGGTGAGGGTGGCGAGGAAGGTGCTGCCCGCGATATTGCCGGTGCCGTCCTGCCCCTTGCTGAAGCTCGGCCGCAGATAGGCGGCCTTGCGGTCGGAAATGTTGGTGTCGACCCAGGACAAACCCAGCGTCAGGTTATGCCAGGTCGTGTCCGCGCCCAGCGACCAGTCCCAATAATCGCCGGTCGGCGTCGGCGCGGTGGCGTTGGGACCCAGGCCGTCCATGCCCCAGCTATGGCCGATATGCGCCTTGGCGGTGAACGGCGTGCCGTTGATCGCCGCTGCGCCGTCGCCCCAGAGATAGAGGTTGTCGCTCTTCGCGCCGGGACGGTCATAGACACCGGCGGCAGCGCTGGCGCCGTTGTTATACCACTTGCCGATCGCCTGCTGCCTGGGCGCATAGGCGACACCGGCGGTCAGCGAGACCGGGCCGGCCGTGCCCGACAGCTTGGCGAAAGGCTCGACATAGTCGGTCTTGTTCGCGCCGCCGGGATACATGTACCAGGTCAGGCCGACATCCAGCGTGCCGGTCGCGCTGACCTTGGTCTTGTAACCCCCGATCAGGTCCAACTCCATGTTCGCGCCGCCGAACGTGCCCCACCCCGCAAGGTTCGACGCCCAGGTGCCGACATAGAGGCCGCTTTCATGCGTCGCCGTGATGCCCGCCTGCACCGCCATATGCTCGTCCGACTGCGAGATGCCGCGCAGGCGATAGTCGGAGACGATCGCGGCCGATCCGCTGACGGTCACCGGCGGCGGCGCGGTCTCGGCGGTTTGCGCCGATGCGGCGGCAGGAAGCACGAACAGCGCCGTGGCGGCGCAAATGGTGATGGTCTTCATATATGCCCCTATGGACAGGCCGCCGGGATGAGTGGGGCGACCTCCAGGGCCGAGCAATTAGGCGCGTGGGGCGTAGCAATTCGAGGGTGATCCCCCGGTTTCGCATATAGACGGCGTATAGTTGGCCCCAATCCTCCCCGGTACGGGGAGGGGGACCAGCGAAGCTGGTGGAGG
>NZ_BBPI01000083.1 GCF_000787715.1 Sphingomonas parapaucimobilis NBRC 15100 | reverse complement strand
GGCGTGCCACAAAGGACGCACTCGGAGGCACGCCCCCTCCGTCAGCGCTCCGCGCTGCCACCTCCCCGTACCGGGGAGGATTCTCACCCCTCCACCCGCAATCGATACCCCACGCCCAGTTCGTTCGCGATGACGCTCCCCACTGGCTGGGGCGCTTCCAGCTTCTGGCGCAGGTTGCGCACGACGATGCGCAGGTAATCGATGCGCGGGTCCTCGTCCCCGCCCCAGGCGGCGTCGATGATCTTGTCATGCGTCACCACCCGCCCCGGATGCCGCGCCAGCATCGCCAGCACGTCATATTCCTTGCGGGTCAGATGCTGTTCCTCGCCCCCGCGCGTCACTAGCCGCCGATCGAGGTCGATGGCCAGGTCGCCGGTCCGCACCACGCTGGGCGCCGCCTCCGCCGCGCGTCGGTGGCGCAGCGCCACGCGCAGCCGCGCCAGCAATTCCTCGCTGTCGAACGGCTTGGTAACATAGTCATCTGCGCCCAGGTCGAGCGCGGCGACCTTTTCGTCAGTCGCCTCGCGTGCCGAGACGATCAGGATCACCCGCGCAGGTCCACGCAACAGCGGGATCAGGCTCAACCCGTCGCGGTCGGGCAGCCCCAGGTCGAGCAGCACCGCATCGGGATGATCCGCCGCCGCGCGCGCCAGCGCCTCGCGCCCGTCGCGCGCCTCGACCACCAGATGCCCCGCTTGTTCCAGCGTGTTGCGCAGCAGGCGGCGGATCGCGACTTCATCGTCCACCACCAGGATCGTCGCGGGCATCAGGCCATTCCCTCCGGTGCGCCGTCGCGCATGATATGGTCGCGCGGGAAGCAGAGCGCGAAGGCCGCACCCTCGCCATCCTCGCGATTGCCCGCCTCTACGCCCAGCCCCATGGCCTCGGCAAAGGCCTTGACGATGGCGAGGCCCAGGCCGGTGCCGCCCGCCACCCGGTCGGAGCCTTCCAGCCGCCGGAACGTCTCGAACACCTCATTCTCGCGGCCCGGCGGCAGGCCGGGGCCGTGGTCGAGGACCGACAGGCGCAGCGTACCGTGCCGGTGCCGCCCCTCGATCACGATCTCGGTCCCCGGATCGCCGTAACGCCCGGCATTGTCGAGCAGGTTGAGCAGGCAATGGTGCAGCAATTGCGGGTCGGCGCGGACCAGCGGCAGGTCGGGCGGCACGTCGAGGCGCACCGAATGCCCCTCCAGCGCGCGGCGGGCGTCGTGGGCCGCGCCCGTCACCGCGTCGCTGAGGTCGATCGCCTCGATCTTCAGCTTGAGCGCCCCCGCCTCGACGCGGGCCATGTCGAGCAGATTGGCGACGAAGCGGTTGAGCCGCGCCGCCTCCCCCTCGATGGTGGCGATCAGGTCGGGCGTCGTACCCTGCCGCAACTGCGCGGCGGCGGCCATCACGGCAGTCAGCGGCGTGCGCAGGTCATGGCTGACCGAGGACAGCAACGCCGCGCGAAGCCGGTCGCGGGTGCGCACCGCGTCAACGTCACGCACCTCCGCCTCCAGCCGTAGCCGTTCGAGGATCAGCGCGGCCTGGTCGATCAACCCGGTCAGCAACGGCAGGCGATCGGCGCGCACCGGCTCCCCTCCCGTCTCGCGCGCCAGCCCTAGGACGGCGAGCGTCCGGTTGCCCGCCTTGAGCGGCTGGAACAGCCATTCGGACGCGGCCAGCGTCGCCGATCCCTTGCCCGCGGGCGTGCCGGTGTCGAAGGCCCAGTGCGCGGCGGCCATCTCCATGGTTTCCAGCCGATAGTCAGGCTTGGTCGCGGCCTGCACCGCCAGCCCGGCGGGCGACGGGGTGAGCAGCACGGCCTGCACCTCGAACAGCCGGGCAATGTCTTCGCAGATCACGCGCGACGCCTCGGCCGGGTCGGCCAGACCGCTCAGCCGGTGGAGGAAGCCCGCCAGCGTCGCATTGTCGCGCGCGCTCGCCGCCGCGAGGTCAGCCTGCGCGCGGACCCGCGAGGTCAGCTGGCTGGTCGCGACGGCCACGCCCAGCAGGACGAAGATCGAGATGATGTTTTCGGGATTGCTGACGCTCAACGTGCCCACGGGGGGCAGGAAGAAGAAGTTGTATGCCAGGCTCGACGCGATCCCCGCGAACAGGCCGGTTCGCAAACCATAAAGGCTCGCCGCTGCCATGACGGGCAACAGATAGAGCAGCGCGACATTGCCGAGGTTGAGGATATGGAACAACGCGCTCGCCAGCGCCGTCACGGCGGCGACGCCGAGCAGCGTCAGGCCATAGCCGATGGGCGATCCCCATTGCCCGCGCCGCCGGGTCCGCTCCCGCTCGACCGGCGCTTCGCCGACCGGCAGGACATGGACGGTGACACCCGGCGTCTCACGCACCAGCCGGTCGACCACCGAGCCGTGGCGCAGCTCGAACCAGCGCGAGCGCTTGGCCTTGCCGACGACCAGCTGCGTGGCGCGCGCATCGGTCAGGAAGGCGCGGATGCCCTCGACCACGCTGGGGGCGGGCACGGTGGCCACCGCCGCCCCCAGTTGCGTCGCCAGCGTCATCGTCGCCGCCAGCCGCCGGTGCTGCGCCTCGCCCAGCGTCGCGGTGCGCGGCGTGTCGATGAACAGCGCGGTCCAGGGCGCGCGCAGGGCATCCGCCGCACGCTTGGCGGCGCGGACCAGTTCGTCGGCGCCGGGCAGTTCGCTGACCGCGACGACCAGCCGCTCGCCCGCCGCCCATTGCCCGCCGACCCCCAAGGATCGCACATGGTCGAGCATCTGCGCATCGACCGCCTGCGCCGCGCGCCGCAGCGCCAGTTCGCGCAACGCCGACAGGTTGGACTTGGAGAAGAAATGCGACAGCGCCCGCGTCGCTTCCTGCGGAAGGTAGACCTTGCCCGCCTTCAACCGCTCGATCAGTTCGTCGGGGGGAATGTCGACCACCTCGATCTCGGCGGCCTCCAATATGCGGTCGGGCACCGTCTCGCGCACCCGGACACGCGTGAAGCTGGCGACGACGTCGTTCAGGCTTTCGACGTGCTGGATGTTGACGGTGGAATAGACGTCGATCCCCGCCGCCAGCAGCTCCTCGACATCCTGATAGCGTTTGGGATGGCGGCTGCCTGGCGCATTTGTGTGGGCCAGTTCGTCGACCAGCGCGAGGCGCGGCGCGCGGGCGAGGATCGCGTCGATATCCATCTCGTGCAGCGTCCGCCCCTCATAGGGGACGGCGCGACGGGGCATGACCTCCTGCCCCCGGACCAGCGCCTCTGTCTCGACGCGGCCATGGGTTTCCACGACCGCGACGACGACATCCACGCCGTCACGGCGGCGGGCGGCGCCTTCGGAGAGCATTTCGAACGTCTTGCCGACGCCGGGGGCTGCCCCCAGGAAGATCTTCAGGCGGCCGCGCCCCTCGCGCTCGGCGGCGCGCAGCAGGGCATCGGGATCGGGGCGCGGCTCGCCTGCCGTCATCGCTGGGAAGCAGCGTCCAGCGCGCGGTTGAGGGCGAGGACGTTGACGTGCGGGTCGCCGAGCATGGAGTCCTCGGTCCTGGCGACGACCAGCGCGTGGACCTGCTCGACGCCCAGGCCACGGACGCGGGCGATGCGCGCGGCCTGCGCCAGTGCCGCCTCGGGCGACAGATCGGGGTCGAGGCCCGAACCGCTGGCGGTCACGAGATCGGCAGGGATCGGCCCCATCACGCCCTCGGCGCGACGCTTGGCGACGTCCGCCTTCACCCGGTCGACCAGCGCTTGCGAGGTCGGCCCCAGATTCGAGCCCGACGAGGCCAGCCCGTCATAGCCCTTGCCCGCCGCCGAAGGACGCGTCTGGAAATAGCGGTCGCTGACGAAGGCTTGCCCCACGACCTCGGAGCCGATCACGCGCCCCCCGATCTGCACCAAGCTGCCATTGGCCTGATGTGGGAAAATCGTCTGTCCGATGCCGGTCATGGCCAGAGGATAGACCAGGCCGAGCAGGATCGCGAACAGGATCGTCATGACGATCGCGGGCCGAAATGCGGAAGTGATGTCCGTATTCATGATGCTTCCTTCCTTTAGCCCCTCCCCTTCAGGGGAGGGGTTGGGGTGGGGCCTTTCCACCAGCGCTTCGTTCGCGGT
>NZ_BBPI01000084.1 GCF_000787715.1 Sphingomonas parapaucimobilis NBRC 15100 | reverse complement strand
TCGTGGCTTGCTGATGATGTATGCTGGAACGAACCAGTCGTCGGCGACCATATGGGGTGCCTTCGGGGAGCCGATGCCGTCGTCGACATGCTCAAGCGTGCGCTTGCGGCCACCGATGGCACCTTTTCCTTGCGGGTTGCCAGTGTCGTCGAAACCCAAAGCCACTGCGCTGCCGTGATCGGGTGGAGCGCGGACAAGAACGGGCGAACCATCCAGGGACAGGAAATGGCCGTCTTTGGTTTCAAGGGCAGAAGTATTGCCGAAGCGTCCTTCTTCGCATCCGATATCACCAACGACCAGGCGTTCCGGGAGGGTTGATCGCTGCTCGCGCTTTCGAGGACCGCCCTGCCAGCCGTTCCAGGGCTTTCCGTCGCGCGGCGGGATCGAGGCGGGACAAATGGCGTCGCTCCCGCTCCGGCGCCGTGCGCGCCTGCCAGCCATAGGTCGCCATGCATGCCTCGATCGTATCGCCCGTCACGCGGCCCGGCGTTCCATTGTCGAGCAGCGCCGCCCCGTCCGGGCGCTCCCCGCCCGCCGCTGGGCCGGTGGTGATGATGCGGCACCGCCGCAGATCCGCTTCGACCTGCGCCAGTGTCGCGCCCGGCCTGCTATAAAGGACCAGCGGCACCGGATCGGCCACCGCCACCATCGCCAGCAGGGCCGACATCAGCACCATGTCGACCCCGCCCGCTCCATCAGAAGGACAGCTTCAGTCCGGCGCGATAGGACTGGTTGCGCACATCGTCGCGCCCGACCGTCGAGTCCGCCGCCAGCGAGACAGTCGCACGGCCCGAACGATAGGCGACCCCCGCGCTGATCTCGGCCCAGTCGCGATCCTGCCGTGCGGTCAGGAAGCGCGCCTGCGCCCGCGTCCCGCCTGCGAACCCGGCGTTGAAATAGCCCGGCCGCCCCTCGAAATCATGGACATAATAGGCCGTGGCGAAGGGACGGAAGCCGCCTTGCGTCGCGTCGATCTGAAGCCCCGCGCGGCCCTGCACGCTCAGGAAACGATCGCGGCCATAGGTCAGTGCCGGACCGCTGCCCGTCTCGCCCGTCGGGGTGAAGTCGATGCTGCTGGTGCGGATCGCCACGCGCGGCCCGAAACGCACCGCGCCGCTGCCCTTCATATAGCTTGCCCCGACTTCGCTCGACAGGGCCAGCGCATTGTCGCGTGAGCGCAAGTCGAAGGGCGTGCCGACAAAGCTGCCCTGCCGCCGGGTCGAGGACTGGTAAACGCCCGCGCCGAACTGCGCATCGAGCGCCGGGCCAAGCGTGCCGCCGAGCCGTCCATAGAGCGTGCCCTGGATCAGCTCGCCCTTGGCCGACTGGCCGAACCGCTGCTCGCCATCGATATCCGAATAGGACAGGCCGAAGCCCAGCGCCGCCGTGTCCGATACCCGCGCCTCGACACCGCCCGCGATGTAAAAGCCGTCGAACGGATCACGACCGCCGACCGTCGCGGGCATCGCCGCGCCCGAGCCATCGATATAGCCGCCCGCCAGATAGGCCGAGACATTGTCAGGCAGCATGTTCTCGCGGACCATGCTGGTCGGCGTGTCGCTGACCGTCTGGGGACGGCCGGGTGCCGCGATGGCGTTGGCGGCGAACTCCAGCGGCTTGCCGATCATCGCGACCGTGCCGCCCGCAAAGCCGTCCGGCGTCATGGCCGTCAGGCGGTCGCGATAGAAGCGCGCGATATTGTCGGTCGCGGTGGTGCCGATCGCGCGGCGGGTCGTCTGGCTGCGCGGTGCGATCGCCTCCAGGCTGCCCCGGATCGTCCCGACATCCTGAAGGTCGAGCAGGTCGTATGTGCCACGCAAATTGGCATAGGCCGAGCGATTGGCGTCGAGCAGCCGCGCATAGGCCGTCTGCACCGGCGTCGCCGCCACCACGCTGGCATAGGGCCGCGCCCCCACCGCCGCCGTGACCCGACCCGCGCCATAGCTCAGCTCAGGATAGAGGATCGCGCTGAAGGCGGTGGTGCTGCCGAAGCTGCCGGTGATGCCGTTCGACGCCGTGAGGACCGTATAGCTGTCGCCATAACGCGGCACATGGTTGACCGGCCGCAGGGTCAGGTTGCCACCGCCCAATACGATGCTGCGCGCGGCCAGCTGGTCCGACGTCCCGGCGGGGCCGATATCCGCGACGAACTGGCTGTCCGATCCCAGGCTGGCGGTGCCCGCCACGGTCAGCGTCCCGAACGCGCCGGTGCTGCCCGGCGAGACGATGCCGCCCGACCCGGCGGTCAGCGACGCGACGCTGCCATTGCCCGCGACGATGCCGCCCGACACCGCCGTCACCGCCGAACGCGTCAGGCTGCCGTCGACCGTCAGCTGCCCCTGCTCGACACGGGTCGGGCCGCTATAGCTGTTGGAGGCGGTCAGGATCAGCTCGCCACCGCCGCGCTTGATCAGGCCGCCGATATCATTGGGGAAGCCCGCCAGCACTTCGGCCGAATAACGGTCGCGGGCGTCGGTGATCGGGTTGCTCCAGATGTCGGTCGTACCCGACGCCACCGTGACTTCGCGCGTGTCGCGCAGCGCGGTCGGCCCGCGCAACGCCACCGCCATCTGCGGCGCGCCCCAGCCCGAGCGCAGGTCGACGCCCGGCGTGTCGAGGTCCTTGGAACTGGACACCAGAATGTCGGAGATCAGCCCGGTCTTGTATTCGGGGAAATACTCCATCAGCAGCGCGGCGAAGCCCGAGATATTGGGCGCCGCCATCGACGTGCCGGTCAGCGCGGCATAGCCCGGCCCGGTGAAGGTGATATACTTCTGAAGCTCGGCGGTGATCAGCGTATTGGCCTGGGTCAGCACCGAATAGGAGAAGTCCCGGCCGACCAGCGCAATGTTGCCAGGGATCGTCAGGATCTGTGCCAGACGGCTGGTATAGCCATCGGGATCGGGCGTCACGAAGCGCGCGCCATAGGCCAGCGAGATGCCGACCGCCTGCTGCGCGACCCTGGTCCGCTCGGCCTCCTCGTCGAAGGAGCGCCCCGACACCTTGGCCGCATCGCGCCTGTTGAGATAGTCGTTCAGCACGCCCAGCCAGGCATTGACCGCCGCATTCTGCAACTGGGCCAGGGTCGTCGCGGCATAGATGGTCGGATACATGGCGCGGGTATATTTGGCGCGGATCGCGGTGCCGTCGATCGTATAGGTCTGTGCCGCGGACACCACGGCGCTGCCCGGCCCCGACACGCACCAGGTCGCGGTCTGGCCGCACAGGCTGGTGCTGGCGGCCGCCGTGCCGTTCGCCAGATAGTTGGTGACCGACAACCAGTTGGAACGCAGCCGCAGGTCGTTGAGCGGGGTCACCGCATCAATGCTGGCATGGACACCAGAGCCGTTGCCTGCCGAAAAGACGACGAGCACGTCGTTCTTGAGGACCGGATCGTAAAAACCGTCCAGCGTCTGCTGGAACGCACCACGCGCCTGGGACGGGGTCAGCGTATAGGGCTGGGTCGACGTCGAGCCCCAGCTGTTGTTGATGATCCGAACCCGCCCGGTATCGGCGAGCGCCGGGATATTCTCCTGCGCGGTGGCGACCATGACGTCGTCGAGGATCTGGTCGCGCCACCACAGGAAATCGCCCGCCGCGAAATTGGTCGTCGCCGACAGGATGTTGGCGCCGAACGCGTTGCCGAACATCACTCCGTCCGCCAGGCGGTTGCCCGCCGTCGTGCCTGCGACATGGGTGCCATGGATTTCCCAGGGCCGTCGCGGATTGACCATGCCGTCATTGCCATAGGTCGAGGGGACGGGCGTGCGCAGCCCCGCGATCTTGCCCGATCCCGCGAACGACGGATGGCTCATCACCACGCCCGCATCGTTGATCCCGATCGTCTGCCCCTTGCCCGACAGGCCAAGGACATAGGCATATTCCAGGCCCAGATAGCCCTTGGTGTAGTCGACCGAGAATTGCTTGTCCTGCCGCCAGGACGCCAGCGCCGCGTTATAGTCCGCCGTCCGCTGGCCGTTGGCCATCACATAGCCGCCGGTCGGCGCAGGCGGCACATATTGGCTCTGCGCGGCAGCGGAACCCGCCTGAACGAGACAAAATGCAGCGATCGCCAGCAACGATACGCGAGAAACGCCTACCCCCACGATAGTCCCCCTTAATGCCTATCAATATTATCAACTTATTGATGATAGGATTTTCATGATGGGGCAGAACTGTCAACTCCGATTACGGATGAATTGAAAAGGTTTGTGAAGTTTATTGTTTCACCTATGAAACAATAAGGAGTGACGCAGGGGAAAGGAAAAGACTTGGCGGCGCGGGGCCACGGATTGTTCCAATGCTCATCGATGCGCAAATGCCGCGAACGAATCGTTCGGCGCAGCCTCGACGAACTAATGTCCGGTCAGGTCCAAGGCCCGCGATCTTCCCGACCGGATGACGAGAGGATGAGGGCGACCTTCGACAATGCGTCATCGCGGCGAGCCGCCAGCGCCTCCGCCGACACCTTTGCCAGATCGAAACGTAGTTCGTGCATGGTCATGCCGGAGCGATAGCCCTCGGGCCAGACGGCGGTCTGCTCGAAGCCGCAGCGCAGGAAGAAGGGCGCGACCCGGGGCGAAGTGTCGACCGTGACGTAGCGCGTCACCGGTCGTGCATGGACCGCGACATGGTGCAACCGCGCGAGCAGCAGCAACCGCCCCAGTCCACAGCCATGCCAGGCCGGTGTCGCCATGCCCCAATAGAGCAGCGCCTTGTTGTAATGCTCCCAGACCTCATAGCCGCCGAACGCCGCCGCGCGTTCATCGACCGCGACGACGAAGGCGGGGCCGTCGGGCTCGTCCAGCGTCTCGATCAGCCAGTCGCGGTCCCCTGCCCCGAAATAGTCGGCGCGGTTGGCGTCGAAGATCGCCAGCACGTCGTCGCGGTCGGTGTCCCTATAGGGGCGGACGACGACGCTCATGCCCATAGCGCCACCGTCTCGATCGCCCCGCCCACATCGCGGGTCCAGCAATGGGCGGCGCGCTCCCCCTGCCGGTGCGCGGTCGCTTGCCGGTCGTCGATCAGCCGCGTCTCGATCGTCTCGGCGGCCATGCGCCGGGGATCGCCGACCAGCTTGGCATAGGCCTCCTTGATCGTCCAACGGCGCAGCCATTGGCGCGACGGATCGGGCGCGGCACGCACCGCTCGTGCTTCCGCCGGGGTCAGCATGTCCCAGAGCGGCGGAGCGTCGTCGACGGCTTCGCGGTCCACCGCTATGGGCTGCCGCGCCGCCGCGATCAGGCACAGCTCCCCTCGCCCCGCTATGCCGATATACCAGCCATGGGGAGCCGCGACCCGCGGCTGGCCGGTTATACTCCGCGTCAGCCGGACCGGTTCGTCGGCCAGCCGGGTCAGCAGCATATCGGCCAGCGGTGCCCGCTGCCCCCGCCCCGGATCGGCCGTGCGCCAGATGACGGGCGAAGTGCCGTCCCAGTCCAGCCGGTCGAGCGGCCCGTCATGGCGCAGCGGGATCATGCCTCGGTGACGATCCGCGCCGGGCTGCCTTCCCAGTTGGTGCCGTCGGGCAGCGTCTCGCCCTTCATGACGACCGACAGGTCGCCCAGCTGCGCGTCCGCGCCCACTTCGGCATCGTACAGGACGATGGCCAGCGAGCCGATGGTGGCGCGGTCGCCGACCTTGATCGCGCCGACCTTCATCACCCGGTCCTCGAACAAATGCGTCTGCAGCCCGGCATAGTCGTTCAGCGCGACATCGTCGCCGATCGTCACCAGGTCATGCTCGGTCAGGTCGGTGGTGTCGATATAGCAGCGCTTGCCGACCTTGGCCCCCATCAGCCGCAGATAAAGGCCGATCCAGGGCGTTCCGCGCAACGGCTCCAGCAGGTTGGCGACCGCGAGATTCTCATAGGTCGCCGTGACCAGCTCGGTCCGCCAGACGAAAGTGCTCCACAGGGGCGCGGTCCGCGCCTTGTAGCGGCCGACCACCAGCCATTTGAGCGCCAGCACGAACGCACCGCAAGCCAGGCAGAAACCGACATAGAGGAACGGGAAGGCTGAGATGATGACCAGCCCGCCACGCTCCAGATCGTCCAGATCGCCGACGATCGACAACAGCGCGCTGAAGAACACCAGGAACGCGGTCAGCGACAGGGTGGTGCGGATCGCCTCGATCGACAGGCGCGTGGCGATCAGGCCCTTGGACGGGTTGAAGCGCGCCCCCTCGTCGAACATCGTCGCGACCTGCCGCACCGGCAGCTTGATCGCGGGCGAGCCGAACCAGGTGCTGCCCGCCTCGGTCGCCAATTCCGGGTTCTCGGGCGGCTTGGAGAGGACGCCGATCAGCACCTCGTCGCCGATCTGCGCGCCGGTGGGCAGCAACGCGGAATTGCCGATGAAGCTGCGGCGGCCGATCCGGGTATGCGCCAGCTCGATGGTGCCATGGCCGATCTTGGCCGCGCCGAAGATCACCGAGTCCGCGATAAAGCTCTCCGGCCCGATCTCGACCAGGTCGGGGACGATCGCACTGGCGGTCGAAATCTCCGCCCGCCGCCCGACCGTCACGCCCAGCGCGCGGTACCAGGGGATGACGTAAAGCGTCGCGAAGATCGGGTGCAGCAGCCGCAGCGCCAGGTCGTTGATCTGCCGCACCATCCAGTAGCGGACATAGAACCAGCTATCGAGGCGATAGACACCCGGCTTCACGCGGCCCAGGATCGCCCGCTTGGCCAGCACCGTCAGCACGCACATCATCACGATATAGGTCGCGGCGAGCAGCGGCGAGACGAGCATATAGCCATAGCCGGTCGTCGCCCAGTCCAGCTCGATCAGCGCGATCAGGCCCGGCGCGATCGGCAGGATGGCGATGATCGGCAGCAGCAGCGCGCCGATGAAGATCGCCAGCGACGGCCCCGTCCGCTTGGCCGTCGTGATGACCTCGCCCGGCTCGACCATCCGGTCGAAGGCGGCGGGCGATCCGGTCCAGCGTTGCCCGGCCGGGATCACCGTTTCTGCGGGCAACGCGGCCATGTCGTCGAGGATCGCGTCATCCCCCAGCGCCGAGTTGCGCCCGACCACCGACTGGCCGCCGACGAACGCCCGGTTGCCCAGCGTCACCGTGCCCAGCCGCAACAGGCCGCGCTCGACCGAACTGGTCGCCATCACCGCCTGATCGCTGACGATCGCATCGTCGCCGCAGGCGAACAGGTCGGCGGTGTCGATGACGCCGTTGCCGATATAGGCGCGCTTGCCGATCTTCGCGCCGAGCATCCGGTAATAGCCCCGGATCATCGGCGTACCCGCCAGATAGGGGGTCGCCGTCACCGCGATGATCCGCCGCACCAGCCACCAGCGGAAATAGGTGCCGCCCCACAGCGGATAGTCACCCGCCTTGAACCGCCCCGCGATCAGCCATTTGGCGGCAATCGAGAACAGCATCGAAGCGACCGGCACGATGGTGAAGAACAAGGCGCTCAGGATCAGCGCATCGATGCGCGGCATCCGCCCGGCCAGATGGGTATAGGCCACATACGGGAAGAACCATTGCAGCCCGGCGATGGTATAGACCGGCAGCAGCGCAACCGTCTGCGCCGCGACGCACAGCCAGCGCTTCCATTCGGGAACGCGGTGGAAACTCTCCTCTGTCGCGACCGCCACGGGCGCGGTGCCGCCGATCCGCATCGCCAGGGCGCGGATGGTCGGCGCGGCGTAAAGGTCTTCGAGCGACAGCCCCTCCAGCCCCGCGACCTTGCGCGCCGCCGAAACGAGGCGCGCGGCCTTGAGCGAATGGCCGCCCAGGTCCTCGAACAGATCGTCGGTGACGGACACCGGTTGCGGCGCGAAGGCTTCGGTCCAGATGGCGTGGAGCTTTTCCTCCATCGGCGTGGCGGGCGGCTCGATCGTGCGGCCGGTATCGACGGTGATTTCCGGCTTTACCAGCGCCTTGCGATCGACTTTGCCCGAGGCGGGTAAGGTCGGCAGCGCCGCCAGCAGCTGATAGGCGGCGGGGCGCATGTAATTGGGCAGGCGCTCGGTGACGCGCGCCTTGATGTCGGCGATGTCGATCGCCTCGCCGCTGCGCGCAACGAGGAAGGCCGCCAGGAATTCGGAGCCATCGGCGTCGGTAAACAGATGCACCACCGCCTGCGCCACGCCGGGCGCCTCGCCGATCACCGCCTCGATCTCGGCCAGTTCGACGCGGAAGCCACGGATCTTCACCTGCGTGTCGATACGCCCGACGAAATCGATATCGCCCGCCGCGTCCAGCCGGACGAGATCGCCCGAGCGATAAATACGCTCCGGCCCGCCCGACACGGTGTCGAACGGAGTCATGGTGAACTTCTCGGCGGTCAGATCCGGGCGGTTGACGTAACCGACGCCGACGCCGGGGCCGCCGATGACCAGTTCGCCCTCCTGCCCCGCCTCGACGGGTTGCAGATGTTCGTCGACGATCCAGGCGGTATAGCCGGGCAGCGGCTTGCCGATGGTGATGCGCTTGCCCGGCTGCACCTCGGTCCAGGTCGCCGTCACCGAAGTTTCGGTCGGGCCATAGGTGTTGAGCAACCGCAAGCCAGGGCGCGCCAGACGGCGCGGCAGATCGGCCGGGCACGCCTCGCCGCCCATGTTGATGAGGCGCAGGGTCGGCACCGGATGCTCGACCAGCGCGATCAACGAGGGGACGACGTGCCAGATCGTCGTCTTCTCCGCCGCCAGCGCGATGGCGACATCGGGGCCGCTCGCCGCCAGTGCCTCGGCCGCGACGAGCAGCTTGGCGCCTACGAAGAAGGCGCTCCACATCGTCTCGACCGACATGTCGAAGGCCAGACTGAACCCGCCGAACACGATGTCGTCGGGCTCCAGCGCCAGGATCGCGCTTTCCGAACGGACCAGGTGGCAGGCATTGGCATGGGTAATCATCACGCCCTTGGGCCGCCCGGTCGTGCCCGAGGTGTAGATGATATAGGCCAGATCCTGCGGGTCCGATCCCGTCACCTCCCGACCCAGCGGCTCGGCCGGTTCGGCGGCCAGATCGCCCAGTTCGGCATCCAGGCACAGCGTCTCGCCCGGTATCTCCCCCGCGCGGGCGGAGGTGGTGATGGTCAGCGCCGCGCCGCTGTCCTCGATGATGTAGGCGATCCGATCCTGCGGATAGCCCCAGTCGACCGGGACATAGGCCGCCCCCGAGCGCAGCACGCCCAGGATCGCCATATACTGGTCCAGCCCGCGCGGCAGGCACAGCACCACCCGGTCGCCCTTGCCGACGCCCAGCGCGCGCAGCCGATGCGCCATCGACAGGCTGCGCCGGGCAAGCATGTCATAGGTCCAGGCCTTGGGCCGGCTATATTCCTCGTCCGCGCCGATCAGCTGGGCTGCAATCGCCGCCCCATGGTCGCGCACGGTCGCGTCGAACAGCTCGTGCAGCAGTTCGTCACGGGCATAGGGACGGTCGGGGCGCAGCGCCGGGGCCGGGGCGATCGAGGCGTGGATGCTCGGGGCGGCGGGGGTTTCGAATTCTCCGAACATCGACGGGCTTTCTTACGCGGGAAACAGGGACGGGACGGCTCAACTGCGCCGGATCAGTGCCCGCGACAATCGCCGATCCTCCAGCGAATAGTAAAGCCAGATCCCATCCTCCGCGACCACGACCGAGGCGGCGAAGGCGATGTCGGTCGCGCCGCGATCATCGGCGGGCGGCGGCAGGATCAGCGGCTCGATCCCGCGCGCGACGACGCGGGTATAATGTTCGTCGAACGCGACCCAGCCGATCCGCCAGCGCGCATCGCGCGTCGCGCCATTATAGAACATGACCGGACAGCTCTTGTCGTCGGTCAGCAGCGGGCCGGTCGACAGATGCCAGTCGTCCCAGCTGTCCTCGCGCGGCATGAAGGGCGTGGGCTGCTCGGTCCACGGCCCCGCCACATCCTCGCCGATCGCCAGGCCGATGCGCGACGCCTGGTCGGCGGCATATTCGTAGAACAGCCGCCAGCGTCCGTCCGCCGTCCGGTCGACCGTCGCTTCCTTGGTATTGCCCTCGGACTTGGAGGAGGCGAGCGCGACGCCGCTCTTCTCCAGCCGGTCGAGCGACGGCCCGGCGGCATAGGACAGCTCGCCATGCGCATGATCGGCCAGCACGCCCGAATAATAGACGATATAGCCATCCTCGGTGCGCACGACGGTCGGATCCTCGACTCCGCCCGCGTCATGCTCGCCCGGCCCCGGCGCGATGGAGGGGGTGTCGAGCATCGTGAAATGCCGCCCGTCCTCGCTCCACCCCGCCCAGATGACACCGGTATCGGTCAGCGTCTCGCCCGGCCGCACCACCGCGCGGACCATCATGCCCCAGCGGCCATCGGCCTCGCGCCAGACATAGGGGCTCATCAGGTCGCGGGCCATCAGTTCGGACGGTCCTCTGAGGGTCACGTCCTCGATCCGCTTGACGTTGAAGTCGAGGTCGAACGGGGCGTCGGCCACCCGATCCTTGCGATGCGGATCGGCGACCAAGGGGTCGGTTGCGGGTCTCATCATGCGCCCAGCGCCTGCATCAGCGACAGGCCGCCATCGATGACGATCCGCGCCCCGGTGATGTAGCGTGCCTTGTCGGAGGCCAGGAAGACGGCGAGGTCGGCGACCTCCGAAGCCTCGCCCGCACGGCCCATCGGGATGTTCTTCTCCAGGCTGGCGCGATAGGCCGGATCGGCCTGTGCCTTGGCATTCATCGGGGTCAGGATCATGCCCGGCTCGATGGCGTTCACCCGGATGCCGCGCGGGGCCTCCTCGATCGCCAGCGTCTCGACCAGCGTGGTCAGCCCGCCCTTGGCCGCGCAATAATCCGCGCCGCCCGCGCGCACGGCATAGGCATGGATGGACGAGATCTGCAGGATCGTCGCATCGCCCTTCGCCTCGCCCCGCCCGGTCAGGAAGCGACGCGAGGTCAGGAAGGCGCCGGTCAGGTCGGTGTCGATCATGCGCTGCCAATGGGCCAGCGTCATGTCGCGCACGGCGATGCCCGCCATGTTGACCCCGGCGGAATTGACCAGCACGTCGGCCGCGCCCCAGTTTTTCTCGACGGTGGCAAAGGCCCGATCGACCGAGGCCTCCTCATCGACGCCGACCTGCACCGTCATCGCCTCGCCGCCCGCCTTGCGCACCGCCTCGGCGGTGGCGTCGGCATTCCCTTGATCGCTGTGGAACAGGATCGCGACCCTGGCCCCGGTCGCCCCGAACGCCTCGGCACAGGCCGCGCCGATCCCTGACTCGGCCCCTGTTACGATCACCGTCTGCGTTGCCACCGGTCTTCTCCTATCTGGATGAACGCCGGTAACGATTTTTAAGCTGGATCGTTGCTGCACGGAAACGTCATTAAAAATCCGTCATTCGTCGCTATCCCCGCGTCCATGATGCCCGCTCATCGCCGCGCCCGCATCAGGGGCGAAGCGCCGGTTCCAGATGACCGCCGAGGCCGAGATGATCGCCACCACGATGAACGCCGCCGAGAAGCTGTTCAGCGTCGGCCCGCCCTTCCCTTCCACAAGCGAACCCAGCTCCAGCACGGTCGCCGCGGTGCAGATGCCCAGCGACAGGGTCAGTTGCTGGAAGGTCGCGTAGAAGCTGGTCGCCGCGCTCATCCGGTCCTTCTCGACATCGGCATAGGCGATGGCGTTGAAGCCGGTGAACTGGAACGAGGTGAAGAAGCCCGACAGCGCCAGGATGAAGGTGATGAGCGGGATCGACCAGTCAGGGCGGAACAGCGCGCAGGTCGCATAGCCCGCACTGCTCGCCAGCCCCGACACGATCAGGCTGCGGCGAAAGCCCCAGCGGCGCAGGACGCGCGGGGCCAGCGCCTTCATCGCCAGCGCGCCGACCGCGCCCGCCATGGTGATCGTGCCCGTCTTGGCCGCGCTGAGGCCGAAGCCGAGCTGGAACATCAACGGCAGCAGGAAGGGTTGCGCGCCTTGCGTGATCCGGGTCAGCGAACCGCCGATCACCGACAGGCGAAAGGTCGGCACCCGCATCAGCGTGGGGTCGAGGATCGGGTCGGCCGTGCGCCGCGCATGGCGGATATAAAGCCACCCGAAGACCGCGCCGACCACCAGCAGGACGACCGCGATCCAGCCGGTGCCGGGTCGGCTCGCCAGCTCGAACCCGAACAACAGGCAGCCGAGAGAGATGCCCGACAGGAAGAAGCCCGAGACGTCGAACCGCAACCGCGCGTCGCCGCGCACCTCGGGCACCAGCATCCACGCGCCGATCATGCCGATGATGCCGATCGGAATGTTGAGATAGAAGATCCAGCGCCAGTCGAGCCAGGTCACGATGAACCCGCCCAGCGGCGGCCCCAGGATCGGCCCGATCAGCGCGGGCATGACCAGCCAGGACAGCGCCTGCACCATGTCCGCCTTGGCGACGCTGCGAAGCAGGACCAGCCGCCCGACCGGCACCATCATCGCGCCGCCGATGCCCTGCAGGAAGCGCGCGGCGACCAGCGTGGGCAACGACCCCGACTGCGCGCACAGGATCGAGCCGAGCAGGAATACCCCGATCGCCGAGCAGAAGATGGTGCGCGATCCGAACTTGTCGGCCAAAGTCCCGCTGGCGGGAATGAACAGCGCCAGGGCGAGCAGATAGCTGGTCAGCGCCAGGCTGAGGCTGGTGGCCGGCGTCGCCAGGTCGCGCGCCATGGTGGGCAGCGCGACGGTCAGGACGGTGCCGTCCAGCTGCTGCATGAACAGCGCCGAGGCGACGACGAGGGCGATCACACGGTAACCACGGCTCTGCACCGGTTCTTCGGAACGGGGGGCGCCGCTGGTGACCGCCTCGACACCGGGGGCCAGCCCGTCATTCACATCCGCACTCATCGAAGCCAGGTTACGCCGTCGCCACCGCATGCCATTCCATTCGTCAATCGCGCACCCCCGGGTCCCTCAAACGCGATAGTGGCCCATCCGATCAAGACCCGTGGCGAAGTTTTGCCCATGCTGGCCAAACTTTTCGAATTCCTGCCCTTGCAAGGGAGAGATGAGAAAACCCACCGCCCACCAACAGCCGGTCCTGGAATCTATGCCAGTCGCCTCGGTCGCCAGGACACGAACGGAACGGTGCCAAATCACCCGAGTTTGAGAACAGTCCAAGCACAGGGTCTTTTCCACCGATGCCGACGATCACCACCGACCATCTTTCCATCGCCTGCGACCTATATGGGTCGGAGGACGCGCCCGTCGTCCTGCTGCTCCATGGCTGGCCCGACGATGCGACGACCTGGGACCGGGTCGCGCCGCGTCTGGCGCAGGCGGGCCTGCGCGTCGTCGTGCCGACCCTGCGAGGGTTTGGGGCGACGCGGTTCCGCCATGACCACACACCCCGCACCGGCGACAGCGCGATCCTGGCGCTGGATGCGATCGCACTGATGGACAAGCTCGGCATCGACCGGTTCATGGTCGCGGGACATGACTGGGGCAGCAACATCGCCGAGGCGCTGGCCGTGGGCTGGCCCGAGCGGGTGCGCAAGCTGGCGCTGCTCAGCACCCCGCCACGTCTGGGTGGAATGCCGACCCCGTCCTTCGACCAGGCGCAGAGGCAATGGTATCACTGGTTCATGGCGACCCGGCGCGGCGCGCAGGCGGTGCGCGACGACCGGCGCGGCTTTGCCCATATCCACTGGGTCAACTGGTCGCCGCCCGGCTGGTTCGACGAAGCGACGTTCAACCGGGTCGCCAAGTCCTTCGACAATCCCGATTGGCCGGCCGTGACGATCCACAGCTACCGCGCCCGCTGGGACGAGGCGCAGCCCGACCCGCGCGGCGCATGGCTGGCCGACCGGGTGAAGGCAACCAAGGCCCTGTCGGTGCCGACGCTCTATCTCCACGGAGAGGTCGACGGGGTGAACCCGCCCTCCACCGCGCGCGATGTAGCGGCCCGGTTCAGCGGACCGTTCAGGATGGTCGAACTGCCCGGCGTCGGTCATTTCCCGCAGCGCGAGAATCCGGAAGCGGTGTCGCGCCACCTGATCGAGCTGTTCGTCGAGGCCGACGAGGATCGAGGCCACTGGAAACTCGCCGCCGGGGTCGCGGCGGCGGGGCTGCTGGCCGCGGCGATCGGCTTCGCCCGCATGCGGCCCACCGAGGACGACCAATCCTCCCCGGAACGGGGCGGTGGCGGCCAGAAAGGCTGAATGCTCGGCAAGGTCGTCGGCCTGTTCGCCCCGATGACGCTTGCGTGAGAAGAGCCGGGCCGCCATCCTGCCGACGTACAAATGAGGGGGAAGACGATGCGGTGGCTGGCGGCAACGGGATTGATGGTGCTGGCGAGCCCCGCGCTGGCGCAACAGACGACGCCGCCGGTCGCGGCCAGGAAACCCTATCAGGTCCCCTCGCCCCATGGCGCGCGGGAGGACGAATATTACTGGCTGCGCGACGACACCCGGAAGAACCCGGAGATGCTCGCCTATCTGAAGGCCGAGAATGCCTATGCCGATACGCAGCTGGCGACGCTCAAGCCGCTTGAGGCCAAACTCTATGCCGAGACGGTCGCCCATATCAAACAGGACGACAGCAGCGTTCCCTATCGCAAGAATGGATACTGGTATTCATCGCGCTTCGCGACCGGTGCCGACTATCCGCTGATCGAACGCCGCCAGGGCAGCGCCACCGCACCCGCCACCATGCTGTTCGACCAGCCCGCCATGGCCAAGGGCCACAGCTTCTTCGCACTATCCGACTGGTCGGTCAGCCCGGACAACAAGCTGGTCGCCTGGGCCGAGGACACGGTCGGACGGCGGCAATATGTGCTGAAGGTCAAGGATATCGCGACCGGGCGCATCCACGAAGACACGATTACGAATATCGAGCCGAACATCGTCTGGGCGGCCGACAACCGCACCATTCTTTACATCGCCAAGGACCCGACCACGCTGCGCGGCTATCGTGCCATGGCGCATGTGCTGGGCACGCCGGTCAACGCCGACCGGATGCTGTACGAGGAGAAGGACGACACCTTCAACATGGGGATCGGGCGGACGACCGACGACCGCTATATCTGCATCGGCGTCCAGAGTACGGTCAGCGACGAGCAACGCTGCGCCCCCGCCGCCCAGCCGACCGCCTTCACCGTCATCGCCCCGCGCGAGCGCGAGTTCCGCTACAGCCCCGACCATCTCGGCAATCGCTGGATCATCCGCACCAATCGCGGTGCGAAGAACTACAAGCTGGTAACGCTGGCCGATGCCGACATGGCCAAGGGCGTCGCCGCCTGGCGCGATCTGGTGCCCGGCAGCGACGCGGTGTTCATCGAGGATTTCAAGCCGTTCAACGGCTTCGTCGCGATCGACCAGCGCGAGGGCGGCAACCGCACGATCCGCCTGCTGACCGATGCGGGCAAGTCCATCCCCGTCAAGGCGGACGAGCCCGCCTATCGCATGGGCCTGTCCACCAACGAGGAGCCGGACACGCCCTGGGTCCGCTACACCTATGGCTCGCTGGTCACGCCGACCACGACCTATGAGGTCAACGCCCGCACCGGCGCGCGTCGCATGCTGAAGGTGACGCCGGTGCCCGGCTATGATCCGGCGCGCTACGTGACCGAGCGCGTCTGGGCGCCCGCGCGCGACGGCACGCGCATCCCGGTGTCACTGGTCTACGCCAAAGGCGTGAAGCGCGACGGCACCGCGCCGCTCTTTCAATATGCCTATGGCAGCTATGGCATTTCGACCGATCCGGGCGTCGATCCGGGGCGGATCGGGCTGCTCGACCGCGGCATGGTCTATGCCATTGCGCATATCCGCGGCGGGCAGGAAATGGGGCGCGGCTGGTATGATGACGGCCATCTGCTCAACAAGAAGAACAGCTTCACCGACTTTATCGACGTGACCCGCTATCTGGTCGCGCAGAAATATGCCGCACCCGGCCGGGTGGCGGCGATGGGCGGCAGCGCGGGCGGGCTGCTGATGGGGGGCGTCGCCAACATGGCGCCGCAGGATTACAAACTCATCATCGCGCAGGTGCCGTTCGTCGATGTGGTCACGACGATGCTCGATGCGTCCATCCCGCTGACGACCTTCGAATATGACGAATGGGGCAACCCGGCGAACAAGCCCTATTACGATTATATGCTCAGCTACTCGCCCTACGACAATGTCGCGGCGAAGGCGTATCCGGCGCTCTATGTTGGCACCGGCCTGTGGGACAGCCAGGTGCAATATTACGAACCCGCCAAATGGGTCGCCCGCCTCCGCGCCAGGAAGACCGACGTCAACCCGCTGGTCTTCCGGGTCAATATGGAGGCCGGGCATGGCGGCAAGTCCGGGCGGTTCGAGCGGATTCGGCAGAATGCCGAGTGGCAGGCGTTCATGCTGTCACAGTTGGGGGTGGCGGGGTCGTAATTTCCGAGGTTTCGGCCCTCGCGGCCTGCCCTCCCCCAGCCCCTCCCGCCTGCGGGAGGGGAGCTTTGCGCGATGTATGGCGAGAGAATGCTCTTCTTACTCCCCTCCCGCAAGCGGGAGGGGTTGGGGGAGGGAAAGCCCCAAGCAACGTCGCTGGTGGAGAGGCCCTCCCCCCATCCCAGTTTCAGATAAACGATGCCCCGCATCGTTTAGGCCATGCCGGGGCCATGGCCGACCTGAAACTCGCCTGCGGGAGGGGGCGTGCTTTTGGCGAAGGTGGCGGCCTAAACATCGCTTCCCCCCACCCCCACACCCCGCTACGCATCGCGCATGATACGGCTCGGCTGGCTCATCCTGGGATGCTTGTTCGTCGCACTTGGCGTGATCGGGGCGATCCTGCCGCTGATGCCGACGACGATCTTCCTGATCCTGGCGGCGGGCTGTTTCGCGCGCTCCTCGCCCCGGCTGGAGGCGTGGCTGCTCGACCATCCGCGCTTCGGCCCGACCTTGCGCGCGTGGCGGGAACATGGCGCGATCGGGCGGCGGGGCAAGGCGATGGCGTGCGGCGGCATGACGCTGGGCTATGGCCTTTTCTGGCTGGGCGCACGCCCTCACTGGCCACTGGCCTTGCTGGTCGCCGCCATCATGGCGGGCTGCACGGCCTTCGTCCTGACCCGACCCACCGCCTGACCCGGCTTGCGCAATCCATATACGAAGCATATACGCTTCATATATGGGTATCGTAAAAATCGACGACCAGCTTCACGAAGAGGTCCGCCGCGCCAGCACCGTCATGTGCCGCTCGATCAATGCGCAGGCCGAGTTCTGGATGAAGATGGGCATGTTGGCCGAGGCCAATCCGACGCTGAGCTTCCACGAGATCGTGAAGGCGCAGATGGCCGCCGCCGATTTTCCTCTCTCGCAACCTTTGGTCGCCTGACATGGTGAAGACGGCAGAGGAACTGGCGCTGATGCGCCTCTCCGGGCGCTTGCTGGCGCAGGTGTTTGAGATGCTCGACGGGGTGAGCCTGTCCGGCATGTCGACGCTGGCGATCAACGATCTGGTCGAACGCTACATCACCCACGACCTGTCGGCGCGGCCTGCGAGCAAGGGGCAGTACGGCTTTGCCTATGTGCTTAACAGCTCGATCAACCAGGTCGTCTGTCACGGCGTGCCGAGCGCGGAGGACGTGGTGAAGGACGGCGACATCGTCAATCTCGACATCACGCTGGAAAAGAACGGCTTCATCGCGGATTCCAGCAAGACCTATATGGTCGGCGAGGTATCGCCGGGCGCGAAACGGCTGGTCCGCGTGACGCAGGAAGCGATGTGGAAGGGCATCAAACGGGTCCGCCCCGGCGCGCGGCTGGGCGATGTGGGCGCGGCGATCGAGAAACATGCCAAGGCGAACGGCTATTCGGTGGTCCGCGACTATTGCGGCCACGGCATCGGGCGCGAAATGCACGAGGCGCCCGACGTCATGCACTTCGGGCGGCCGGGCACGGGCGTGCCTTTGCGCGAGGGCATGACCTTCACCATCGAGCCGATGATCAACCAGGGTACGCGCAAGGTGTCGACCAGCGACGATGGCTGGACGGTCGTGACCGATGACGGGAAGCTCTCGGCGCAGTTCGAGCACACGGTCGCGGTGACGAAGACCGGGGTCGAGGTATTGACCCTGCGGACGGGTGAGACGGTGGGGTGACCCACAATCCTCCCCGGCACGGGGAGGGGGACCAGCGAAGCTGGTGGAGGGGGCGTGCCACAAAGGACGCACTCGGAGGCAC
>NZ_BBPI01000085.1 GCF_000787715.1 Sphingomonas parapaucimobilis NBRC 15100 | reverse complement strand
TCCCCGTGGCGCAATTCCTGACGTGGCTCCAAGGCAGGTTCCCCCGCACCCGCGGGGATGGTCCCGGCATGATAGCTTCCGGCCCTGCCTCGCCCATGGTTCCCCCGCACCCGCGGGGATGGTCCCCAAGCGCACACGCCTTCCCGAAGGCGTTCGGAGGTTCCCCCGCACCCGCGGGGATGGTCCCTATCTCGGGCCGGGGCGCTTCAAGTCGGAGTCGGTTCCCCCGCACCCGCGGGGATGGTCCCCCGCTCTTGTCCGATTCGTCAATCGGTATTGAGGTTCCCCCGCACCCGCGGGGATGGTCCCCCCCGCCCTTCCTGCGCCAAACACAGGGAAAGGGTTCCCCCGCACCCGCGGGGATGGTCCCTTCCGTCTCGGCGCCCGCCTCGACCAATACGAGGTTCCCCCGCACCCGCGGGGATGGTCCCAAATCGGCCATTGCCAGGCCCGCACATAACCAGGTTCCCCCGCACCCGCGGGGATGGTCCCAGTATGCGGATTTTACGGGTCGGACCCCGGAGGGTTCCCCCGCACCCGCGGGGATGGTCCCCCACCGGCTGGACGCGCACCACCACCCGCGCCGGTTCCCCCGCACCCGCGGGGATGGTCCCGTTCCAAGAGTACCAGAAGTCCGGCAAGCGCAGGTTCCCCCGCACCCGCGGGGATGGTCCCCTGATCGAGCGCGTTGAGCGTCGCGGTGTCCAGGTTCCCCCGCACCCGCGGGGATGGTCCGTGTCGAGCGTCGAGATCGCGAGGCCCATGATGGGTTCCCCCGCACCCGCGGGGATGGTCCCTCGAAACCCGGATGGCACCGGGCGGCAAGGCAGGTTCCCCCGCACCCGCGGGGATGGTCCCGGCCATCCCTTACGCTCCCGCCCGTTGGCTTGGGTTCCCCCGCACCCGCGGGGATGGTCCCTGTGTTCAGCTTATCCGCGCCAGCTTTTGTACGGTTCCCCCGCACCCGCGGGGATGGTCCCGCTGTCTGACCTGTATATGGCGATCCTGTGGCGGTTCCCCCGCACCCGCGGGGATGGTCCTCCAGCTGGCCGAGGCGGGCGATCGACAGGCCGGGTTCCCCCGCACCCGCGGGGATGGTCCCGCACATCAGCACGTCTGTGCGCTCCTGACGACGGTTCCCCCGCACCCGCGGGGATGGTCCCACCGTCAACCGGGTCAAGACGATCCGGCGGGCGGTTCCCCAGCACCCGCGGGGATGGTCCCTATCACGGCCAGACGGCGCGCGAAGCGATGGAGGTCCCCCCCCGCACCCGCGGGAATGCTCCCGTGGCGTCGACGCGATCGCTCTTGCGGCGGGGAGGTTCCCCCGCACCCGCGCTGACCTTCACGGTCGCGCGCCAGGAAAAACCCTCACATGCCTCGGCACCCAAATATCGACCGGCCAGCGGTTGGCGGCCGCCGCTCCTCACTGCTACCCAACCAGTATGCGCACCGATGGATATTCTCCCGCCGCCCTGGTCCATGCCTTTTACAAGGCTCGGCAGGACCGTGATCCGGAGGCACTCCGC
>NZ_BBPI01000086.1 GCF_000787715.1 Sphingomonas parapaucimobilis NBRC 15100 | reverse complement strand
CGCACCCGCGGGGATGGTCCCTACCGCTGACTGACCACTCTGCGCCTTCATCGGTTCCCCCGCACCCGCGGGGATGGTCCGTCGCCAATCTCGACATCACACGCGTAGCCGTTGGTTCCCCCGCACCCGCGGGGATGGTCCGGCTTCGCGCAGCCCGCGCTGTACCGCACCCACGGTTCCCCCGCACCCGCGGGGATGGTCCCTCGACTACGCCAACGTCGACAGCCTTACCCTTGGTTCCCCCGCACCCGCGGGGATGGTCCGTAAACGACCGGGCGCGTCAGCTTGGCGAGGATGGTTCCCCCGCACCCGCGGGGATGGTCCCATGCCCGGCAGGAAGAACTCCATGTTGTCGGGGGTTCCCCCGCACCCGCGGGGATGGTCCCTGGCGGACGGCTGCTTGCGTCGGGAACAGCCGGGTTCCCCCGCACCCGCGGGGATGGTCCCTGTGATCGTCACGGTCCTGCGCGATGAGCTTAGGTTCCCCCGCACCCGCGGGGATGGTCCCCCGCCGACACCGACGCGTGCATGTCCTTTGCGGGTTCCCCCGCACCTGCGGGGATGGTCCCTGACGTGCTGGTCGTGCACCGCCCCCGCACCAGGTTCCCCCGCACCCGCGGGGATGGTCCCTCGCTCGACGGTGTCCCGACGGCGGCGCTGATGGTTCCCCCGCACCCGCGGGGATGGTCCCCGCAAGGAAACCTTGGCCGCAATCCGCGCCATGGTTCCCGCGCACCCGCGGGGATGGTCCCAAGCCGCAATGATTTGGTTAAAAGACCTTGAAGGTTCCCCCGCACCCGCGGGGATGGTCCCGCCGTGGGTGATCGTCGGCTCGGTGACGACCTG
>NZ_BBPI01000087.1 GCF_000787715.1 Sphingomonas parapaucimobilis NBRC 15100 | reverse complement strand
GCGAGGGCGCGGAGAAGAAAGGCTCAAGAAAATGGACGCCCCTCGGCCACTCCCGCCTCTGCGCCCTCCGCGCCTCTGCGCGAACCAAATCACCGTCGCAGGAACAGCCACGACCGGATCGCGCTCGCCAGATTGGGCGGGTCGTCCGCGACGATGCGCAGCGCGTCGATCTCCGCCACCAGCGCCGACAGCGGCAGGGCGTGCGCCACCGCCGCATCCTCCAGCGCCGCCCAGAACACCGGCTCCAGGCTGATCGAGGTCGCGTGGCCCGCGATGGTGATCGACCGCTTCACCGGGCCGACAAAACCCTCCGCCGGGGCGGCGATCCGGCTCATTCGGTGTCGAACAGGCTGGCCAATTGCTCGATGATCGTGCCGCCCAGCTGCTCGGCGTCCATGATCGTCACTGCGCGGGCATAGTAACGCGTCACGTCATGGCCGATGCCGATCGCGATCAGCTCGACCGGGCTCTTGCTCTCGATCCAGCCGATCACCTGGCGCAGATGCCGTTCCAGATAGCTGCCCGAATTGACCGACAGGGTGGAATCGTCGACCGGCGCACCGTCGGAGATGACCATCAGGATGCGCCGCTCCTCGGGCCGCGCGATCAACCGGCTGTGTGCCCACATCAGCGCTTCGCCGTCGATATTTTCCTTGAGCAGCCCCTCGCGCATCATCAGGCCGAGATTGTTGCGCGCGCGTCGCCACGGCTCGTCCGCCTGCTTGTAGACGATGTGGCGAATGTCGTTCAGCCGCCCCGGCTGCGGCGGACGTCCGGCGGCCAGCCACGTCTCGCGGCTCTGCCCGCCCTTCCACGCACGGGTGGTGAAGCCGAGGATCTCGGTCTTCACCCCGCACCGCTCCAGCGTGCGCGCGAGGATGTCGGCGGAGATGGCCGCGATGCCGATCGGCCGCCCGCGCATCGAGCCCGAATTGTCGATCAGCAGCGTGACGACGGTGTCGCGGAAATCGGTGTCGCGCTCGATCTTGTAGGACAGCGACTGGCCGGGATTGACCACCACGCGGGCAAGGCGTGCGGCGTCGAGAATGCCCTCTTCCTGGTCGAAGTCCCACGACCGCGACTGCTGCGCCATCAAACGGCGTTGCAGCCGGTTGGCGAGCTTCGACACCGCCGATTGCAGATGCGCCAGCTGCTGGTCGAGATAGCCGCGAAGCCGCGCCAGTTCGTCTGCGTCGCACAGCTCGCCCGCCGCGATCACCTCGTCATATTGGGTGGTCCAGGGCTTATAGTCGAACTGCGACGCCAGATCGTTAAGCGGTCGGTTGGGGCGCGTCGGCTGGCTGCCTTCGTCGCCATCCTCGCCGGGTTCGCCGTCGAGATCGTCGAGCGAGTCCTGGCTCTGCTCCTGCGACTCGCCATCCTCGCTGTCGGAATCGCGCTTCTCCGCGCGGGCCTCGACCTCACCTTCGCCCTGGCCCTGCTCGTCGTTATCCTCTTCGCTCTCGTCCTGCTGCTGTTCGTCCTCGCCTTCCTGATCGTCGCCGCCTTCATCGGCCTGATCGGGCTCGGCGGGTGGCTCGGCGAGTTCGAGATCGGCAAGCATCCTGGCGGTCAGCGACTGGAACGCCTTCTGGTCGTCCATCGCGCCCGCCAGCGCGTCGAGGTTCGTCGCCCCCTCCAGCCAGTCGCGGACCAGCGCCAAAGCGGGTGCGGTCTCGGCTGGCGAAGGCCGTCCCGTCATCCGCTCACGCAGGAGGAGGCCCAGCGCGGTCGACAAGGGCACCTCGTCGCGGTTGCGCGCCCGCGTCAGCGGGTCGGAGCGCAACCGTACGTCCAGCGCATGGGCCAGATTGTCGCCGATCCCGGCATAGCCGCGCGCGCCCAGCGCCTCGATCCGCGCGGTTTCCACCGCATCGTACACGGCCCGCGCCACTGCCTCGACCGGGGCGGCCTTCGCGTGGAGCGCCGTGTCGTGCAGCTTCAGCCGCAGCGCAAAGGCATCGGCAAAGCCGCGCGCCTCGGCCACCTGTTCGGGCGGCAGCGCGCGACCCGGCATCGGCACGCGGATATGCTTGCCCGAGGATGTCGGCGCATCGGCGGTGAAGGCGAGTTCGACCTCCGGCTCCTGCGCGATGGTCCGCGCCGTGCCGCCAAGGACCGCCTTGAACCGGTCGAGAGGGGTGTCGTTCGCCAAGGATCAGGCCCGGCCGACGACGCTTTCGGGCAGGTCCTTGCCGAAGACGCGCTGATAATATTCCGCCACCAGTGCGCGCTCGTTCTCGTCGCACTTGTTGAGGAACGACAGCCGGAAGGCAAAGCCCGGATCGCCGAAGATCAGCGTGTTCTGCGCCCAGGTGATGACCGTGCGCGGGCTCATGACGGTCGAGATGTCGCCGTTGATGAAGCCCTTGCGGGTCATGTCGGCGACGCGGACCATGTTCTCGACCAGCTGCTTGCCGTCGGGCTTGTCATATTCGCCCGACTTGGCGAGCACGATCTGCGCCTCGGTCGCGGCGGGCAGATAGTTGAGCGTGACCACGATGTTCCAGCGGTCCATCTGGCCCTGGTTGATCTGCTGCGTACCATGATACAGCCCGCTGGTATCGCCCAGGCCCACCGTGTTGGCGGTGGCGAACAGGCGGAACCACTTGTTGGGGCGGATGACCCGGTTCTGGTCGAGCAGGGTCAGCTTGCCCTCGGTTTCCAGCACGCGCTGGATCACGAACATCACGTCGGGGCGGCCCGCATCATATTCGTCGAACACGAGCGCGGTCGGGGTCTGGAGCGCCCAGGGGAGCAGGCCCTCGCGAAATTCCGTCACCTGCTGCCCGTCCTTCAGGACGATGGCGTCGCGGCCGATCAGGTCGATGCGGCTGATATGCGCGTCCAGGTTGATGCGGATGCACGGCCAGTTCAGCCGCGCGGCGACCTGTTCGATATGGCTCGACTTGCCGGTGCCGTGATAGCCCTGCACCATCACGCGGCGATTGTGCGCAAAGCCCGCCAGGATCGCCAGCGTGGTGTCGGGATCGAACACATAGGCGGGATCGAGATCGGGGACGCGCTCGTCGGATACCGAGAAGGCCGGAACCTCCATATCGGTGTCGATGCCGAACAGGTCGCGCACCGACACCATCTTGTCGGGTGCGTCGAGGATCGTCGTATCGCGGCTGTCGGGAAGCATATTCGGGATATCGGTCATCAGGCCCTCGTCTCGTCGCTCAACGCCTTAGGCCAAGCGCGGCTCCCTACTCAATGGCGGTGATCGCACGAAACGGGTCTTCCGGCGATTGCGGGACGATGGTTTGGCGGTCATCCTCAGGCCCCCGGCATGCGAGTCGCGGGGCGGGGCAAGCATTTGATCTGTCAGGTAAAAGGGCGGGCGCGGTCATGGCGAATTTCATCTGGTACGAATTGCTGGCCGACGACATCGTGGCGGCGCAGGATTTCTACACCCATGTCATCGGCTGGCAGGTCGGCGACAGCGGGATCGACGGGATCGACTATCGCATCTTCGCAACGCCCGAAGGCGAGGCGATCGGGGGTCTGATGCAGCGTCCCGAAGGTTCGCCGGGCGGGCCGGTCTGGTTCGGATATCTGCCGGTGGTCGATGTCGACGAATCGCTGGGGGCCATCGTCGAGGATGGCGGACAGGTGCTGATGCCGGCCTGGACGATGGAGGGGGTGGGGCGCATGGCGCTGGTCACCGATCCGCTGGGCGCGCCCTTCTATCTGATGGCGGCCGAGAACGGCGACCAGCCGTCGCGCGCCTTCGTCGAGCATGGCACCGGCCCTGCGATCGGTCATGTCGTCTGGAACGAGCGGATCGCCAGCGATCCCGACCGGGCACTGGCCTTTTTCGGACGGCATTTCGGCTGGAGCCATCAGGGCGGGATGCCGATGGGCGAGCTGGGAGAATATCGCTTCCTGGCCGATGGCCCGGTGATGCTGGGCGCGCTGATGGGCTGCCCGCCGGGCGGTACGCCGGGGTGGCGATTCTATTTCGCGGTCGAGGATATCGACGCGGCGGCGGCGCGGGTCACCGAGCTGGGCGGGACGATCGAATATGGGCCGGTCGAGATACCAGGCGGCGACTATTCGATGTCGGTGCTCGACCCGCAGGGCGCGCGATTCGGACTGGTCGGACCGCGCAAGTAAAATTGTTCCCCTGCAAGGGGAGGAATAAGCATTCAGGCGAAGGCCGGCGCCTGGCGCAGCTGCTGATACGCCGCGATCACCTTCTGCAGTCGCGATTCGTGGCTGCGATCCCCGCCGTTGCGGTCGGGATGATAGCGCCGCACCAACTCGCTATAGCGCCGCCGCAGCGCACTCCGATCGGCATTCGCCTCCAGCCCCAGCACCTTCAGGCTTTCGCGATCCTGCCCCGACAGCGGCTTGCCGTCCGACCGCTCGGGCGCAGCCTCCCGGCGATAGCGGGCGGCGATGGCGTCCAAGGGATCGGAGAAATCGGCCCAGCGCGGCCCCGGATCGGTGCCGCCTTGCGCGAAGGCGCGCGTCTCGCGTTCCCAGCCCGCATAGGGGCGCTGGGCGCGGTGGATCTCGTCCGCGCTCATGCCGTCGAAGAAATTATAGCGGCTGTTGAAGGCGCGGACATGCTCCAGGCAGAACCAGCGGAACTGGCCCGGCCCGTCGCCGCTTCGCGTGCCCTCAGGCGGCGGTGCGCGGAACTCGCCCGCTTCCTCGCAACCGGCATGATCGCAGCCGCGGCCGGTGTTCTCGACCCGGCCGTGAAAACGCGCGCCCGTTTTCTCCCTTGGGGGTTTGTCCTTGGGTGTTTCGCTGCTCGACCAACGCGCCACGGCTATCCGCTTGTCCCGAAAAACCGTCTATATAGGGGCCATGACCGATATCACCACCGCATCCATCGCCGATCAGATCACCGACCGCCTGACCCGGGCGCTGGCCCCCACGCATCTGGAGGTCATCAACGAAAGCGCGATGCATCGCGGCCATCTGGGCGATGACGGCACCGGCGAGAGCCATTTCCGCGTCATCGTCGAATCGCCCGCTTTCTCCGGCCAGTCGCGCGTCGCCCGCCAGCGCATGGTGAACCACGCGCTCGCCGATCTGTTGTCGGAACGCATCCACGCGCTGGCGATCAGTGCGAAGACGCCCGGAGAATAATTCCATGCCCTATGACCTGTGGTACTGGCCCGGCCTGCCGGGGCGCGGCGAGTTCGTCCGGCTGGCGCTGGAGGCCGCAGGTCTGGCCTATCGCGACCGGGGCGTGGAGGAGGGGGCCGAGGCCTTGCTCGCCGATATGCGGAAAGGTGGCCGCCTGCCCTTCGCCCCGCCATATTTGCGGGCAGGGGGGCAGATGATCGCGCAGGTCGCGAACATCCTCCACTGGCTGACCGAGCGGCACGATCTGGCACCGGCAGGCGACCGCGTCTGGCTGAACCAGCTGCAACTGACGATCAGCGACATGGTGGCCGAGGCGCACAACGTCCATCACCCGGTCGCCACCGGCGCCTATTATCACGAACAGAAGCCCGAAGCCGCCCGCGCCGCCGCCCAGTTCCGCGCGGAGCGGCTTCCCAAATTCCTCGGTTATTTCGAGGATGCGCTGGGCGACCGCGAGTGGATGGCGGGCGGGCGCTGGTCGCCGGTCGACACCTCGCTGTTCCAGCTGATCGCAGGTCTGCGCTACATGTTTCCCAGGCGCATGGCGGCGGTCGAGGGTGACTATCCCGCGCTCATCGCCCTGCACGACCGTGCAGAGACCTTGCCCGGCATCGCCGCCTATCTGGACAGCGACCGGCGGCAGGCGTTCAATGAGGACGGAATCTTCCGCCATTATCCGGAGCTTGACGCCGAATGATCCGCATACCCCGTCCCGCCGCGCGCATCCTGCTGGTCGATGCGGCGGGCCGGACGCTGATGTTCCGCTTCACCCCCGATGACCGCCCGCCCTTCTGGTGTACGCCGGGCGGTGCGGTCGATCCCGGCGAGAGCTATGAGGACGCCGCGCGCCGCGAGTTGCGGGAGGAAACCGGGCTCGACCACGACTGCGGGCCGCAGGTCGCGCGGCGGCAGGTCGAGTTCCGCACCATCGAGGGTGTCGAGGTCGAGGCCGACGAACGCTATTTCCGCGTCGACATCGACGCGCATGACGTGAACGGCGCAGGGCACACCGCGCTGGAACAGCGGGTCATGCAGAGCTGGCGCTGGTTTTCCCGCGAAGAACTGGCCATGCACCCCGAACCCTATTTCCCGGCCGACCTGATCGCGCTGCTCGACGCCACGGAGCCGACTCCCACGGAGCAAAGCCATGTTTGACGATTTCCTGCTGCGCACCCTGCAACCCTCCAGCCACGATCTGGGCGGGTTCAAGGTTCACCGGACGCTACCCAACAAGGAGCGGACGATGGTCGGCCCCTTCATCTTCTTCGACCAGATGGGGCCAGCGCAGCTGCAACCCGGCTCCGGCATCGACGTGAGGCCGCATCCGCATATCAACCTGGCGACCGTAACCTATCTGTTCGACGGCGCGATCGGCCACCGCGATTCGCTGGGCAGCGACCTGGTGATCGAACCGGGTGCGGTGAATTTGATGACGGCAGGGCATGGCATCGTCCATTCCGAACGCTCGCCGGGCGAGACGCGGCCGCAAGGCCCGGTGCTGTCGGGCATCCAGACCTGGCTCGCGCTTCCCGAAGCGCAGGAGGAAATCGACCCGTCCTTCGAGCATGTTCCGGCCGAGGCGCTGCCCGAAATCGAAGGGCAGGGTGCGACCGCGCGGATCATCATGGGCGAATTGTGGGGACAGCGCGCGCCGACCACGACCTATGCGGGCACCATCTATGCCGACATCGCGCTGGAGCCGGGCGGGAGCATCCCTATCGATGCGGCGGCCGAGGAACGCGCAGTGTATTGCGCGCTGGGCGAGGCGAGCCTGGAGGGGATGACGCTGGAGCCGCAGCGCCTCTATATCCTGAAGCCGGGAATCGCGACGACGCTGCGGTCCGAAGCGGGCGGCCGGGTGATGCTGTGCGGCGGCGATGCGTTCACCACGCCCAGGCATGTATGGTGGAATTTCGTGTCCTCCCGCCGCGAGCGGATCGAGGAGGCCAAGCGGGCCTGGCGTGCGCGCGAGTTTCCGACGGTGCCGGGGGACGATGCCGAGCGGATCGAAATACCGGAAATCCCGAAGACGGTGAGTTATCCGTGATTTAAGCCCCTCTCCCGTCAGGGGGAGGGGCTGGGGAGGGGCAAGGCCACAAGCCATGCTCTGCGAGGCACCTTGCCCTCCCCCGGCCCCTCCCGCCTGCGGGAGGGGAGTAAGCAGGGGTCTGATCCGACGTCCCGTTCCGCCTGAGCGAAGTCGAAGGCCACGGGACAACGCCAGTCGCGCAAAAACAGTCCGCCAAACAGCGAACCGTTAAAACACCATCAATGTAGGAAAAATGGTGCCCAAGGGCGGGATCGAACCACCGACACTGCGATTTTCAGTCGCATGCTCTACCAACTGAGCTACTTGGGCCCACACCGCGATTGCGATTGGAGGCGTGCCTTTACGGGTGGCTTTCGCCGCTGTCCAGCCCCTCTTCGTCATTTTCTTTGACCGGGATGCGATAACCTTCGCCCAGCCATTGCAGAAGGTCGCGATCCTTGCACCCGCGCGAGCAGAAGGGCGCGTGTTCGGCGGCGGTCGGCTTGTCGCAGATCGGGCAGGTGGTCATGAGCGTTCCAGTAACAGGGGGCGGCCGGTGCGGCGCTCCAGCGCCTCGCGCCAGGCCGGATGGGCCATCAGGCGGTCATGGACAGCGCCGGAGACCCGATAGGTCGGCGCAGGCCCGGGCAGCTCGCGCTCCCATTGGCGCAGCAGCGCGCGGGCGCGGGCGCCCACGGGGTCGATGCCCAGCCGCTCGGGGATCGAGGCGCGGGGGCGCGGGCGGACGATCTGGAGAAAGCCGAAGCCGTTGACCGCCGTCCGCTCGAAGGGGAGTGGCAGCGCGGCGTCCAGCGCCTCGGCCACCGCCTGACGCGGCCCCTTGCCTTCCAGCGTGGGAAAGTCGATGCCGATCGACCCGCCGATACCGTGGCGCAGGATGCTGTCCGCCACCGCGCGGGCGGCGGCGATCGACAAAGCCTCGAGCGGCGGCGATCCGTCCACGTCGAACAGGGTCATCGCCGGGGTCGGCGTCATGCGCAGCACGCCCGCGCCGAATCCGATCTCGCCCGTCACCGCCTCGTCGAGCAGTTCGGACCAGCCCGCCGCTTCCAGATCGTCGGGCTGATGCGGCAGCAGTTGGCGAACGGCCGAGCCGGTCGCGGCGATTCGCGCGCGCAGATCGGGGCCGGGGGCGGGGCGCGCGTCTTCGGGGGCGAGTTGCGCCTTGGGCAGCTTGGCGCGGCCGCGTTCGGGGATGGCTTCGCGCGTGACGATGACGGTCAGCGCCGATCCTTGCGTCATCCCCTTGGGCACCGGCGACAGCAGCACGTCACCGCCTTGCGCCAACGTCACCCGCCCCTGTCGGCCGGGGAGCAACTCGACCAGCCGCCCCTCGGCCACGGTGCCGACGGTCAGCGTGGCCGCAAGCTCGATCGCGGCCTGGACGATGCGACCATCCTCGACCAGCGCGGCCCGGGCCTCGCCGATCCCGGCCTCATAGAGCCATTCAGACAAGCGGCAGCCCGGCGGCCTTCAACAGGGCGCGGGTTTCGAACAGGGGCAGGCCGATGACGCCGGAATGCGAGCCTTGCAGGAAACGGACAAAGGCTTCGGCACGGCCCTGGATCGCGTAACCGCCCGCCTTGCCCAGCCCTTCGCCGCACGCGATGTACGCGTCGATCTCGTCGTCGGACAGCGGCTTGAAGGCGACGATGGTGTCGGCCAGCCGGGTGCGCGCCTTGCCGGTGGCGTCGATCACGCACACGGCGGACAGCGCATGGTGCCGCCGCCCGGACATCAGGCGCAGCAGCTTGCGCTGGACGTCCTCGGTCTCGGCGGGGGGCAGGATGCGACGGCCCAGCGCGATGGTGGTGTCGCCCGCGACGACGATCTCACCGTCGGCACGCTCCACCGCCTTCGCCTTTTCCACCGCCAGCCGCAGCGCGTAGACGCGGGGCGGTTCGGCGGGGCGGGGCGCTTCGTCGATATCGGGCGAGGCGACTCGGTCGAGCACGACTCCCAGCCGCGCCAGCAGATCGCGGCGGCGCGGGGAGGAGGATGCAAGGACGAGCGGCATGGGAGGCCGGTCGCTCACTTGAAGCGGTAGGTGATCCGGCCCTTGGTCAGGTCGTACGGCGTCAGCTCGACGAGCACTTCGTCGCCGACCAGCACGCGGATGCGGTTCTTGCGCATCTTGCCCGCCGTATGCCCCAGGATCTCGTGATCATTCTCGAGCTGGACGCGGAACATCGCGTTGGGGAGGAGTTCCACCACGCGGCCGCGCATCTCGAGCAGTTCTTCCTTGGCCAAAAAATACCTCGGTTCGTCGTGTTATAGGGTCTGTCGAAGAGGCGCCGCCATAGCCGCAATGGGCCGAAAAGGAAAGGCACGCCGAATCGGTTACGGATATGGGGTCGGGATACGGTTTTGCAATCCTCCCCGGCACGGGGAGGGGGGGCCGCCGCGAAGCGGTGGTGGAGGGGGCTATCCGCAATGGACTCGCTTTGTGGAAGCCCCCCTCCACCAGCCTGCGGCTGGTCCCCCTCCCCGTGCCGGGGAGGATCTTTACGCCGGGTTATGTTTCGCCAGGAATGCGGCCATCGCCTTCAGGAATTCCAGCCGGTCCTCGGCGCGGGTGAAGTGGTGGTCGGCCAGCGGCTGCTCGATATAGTTCACCGGCTTGCCTGCCGCCTTCAGCGCGGAGACCATCATCCGCGACTGGTTGACCGGCACGCGCTTGTCCTCCTTGCCGTGTACGATCAGCAGCGGGATCGCCATGTCGGCCGCGCCGAAGCGGGGTGAGACGGCGTGATAGTCGGGGGCCTGTTTCTGCAGCCAGTCGGAGCGTGTCTTGCCGAACAGGAATCGCGAGTCGTAGCGCTTCATCGCCTGAAGGTCGGACACGCCCGCATAGGACACCGCGCAGCGATAGAGCGCGCTGTTGCGCTGGGCCGCGCGCATCGCGGCATAACCGCCATAGGAGGCCCCCACCATGCAGGCGCGCTTGGGATCGGCGATCCCTTCCTTGGCCAGCCAGGCAACCGCGTCGTCCAGATCGTCCTGCATCTTCAGGCCCCATTCGCCCTGCCCCTTTTTGGCGAAGGCGGTGCCATAGCCCGAGGAACCGCGATAATTGGGCTGGATCACCGCATAGCCTAGTTCGGCCAGATACTGGCTCCACCAGTCCCAGCTTTCGGCATCGCGGGCGAAGGGGCCGCCATGCGGCATGACGATCAGCGGCAGGTTCCTGGTCCCGCGTCCGCGCGGCATGGTCAGGATCGCCTCGATCATGGTGCCGTCGCGCGCGGCGTAGCGCACGGTGCGCACCGGCGACAGCTTCTGTCCCTTCAACTGGGGGTTGGCCCAGGACAGGAACTGCATGTTGCCGTAATCGGTATCCCAATAATAGAGCGCCCCCGCCGAGGACGGGCTGCTGACCGTCACCAGGAAGCGGGTGCGAGCGGTGTTCCAGGACACGATCTCGGCCCGGCGCGGTGCCACCGACTTGTCGAGCGCTGCCTGCAATTCCTTGATCCGCGGGTCGGTCCAGGCGTCGTGATAATATTGGTCGGTGTAGCGGATCGCCGAGATATCGTCGCCCGCCGGGGTCTTGATGATGCCGTCGATATCATAGCCGGTGACGCTGCTGAGCTTGCGGCCCAGCTTCAGGTCGGGCAACGAAACTTCGTACAGCGCGTCATATCCGTCGCTGTCATCGATCGCCAGCGCGGTGCCGTCGGCGCGGAAGACGCTGGGCACCAGCACCGATTCGTCCTTGCGGCCATTGGCGCGGGCGATGGTGCGGAAGGGCTCGGCGTTGGACTGGCGATAGAGGATGCTCTTCTGACGGGTGTCGTCGCTATAGCGCACGCCCATGCGCAACTGGCCCTGGCCGTCGGCATACCAGTCCCACACATCGGTCTGCCCGTTCGCGATCCGCTTGACCCGCCCGGTCGATACATCCGCTTCATAGACGGAGGGGTAGACCTCGGACATGGAATAGATGCCGGTCGATTTGGCGAACAGCAGGCGCGGCGTGCCGTCATGCGCGGTCCACAACACCTCGTCGGCGCGGAAGCCCGAATTGTCCCAGTCGATCTTGACCATCTTCGTCATGTCGGCGCGGACGCCGATCAGACGGGTGACATAATATTCCTCGCCCTGGATCATGTCCTGGCTGCCCAGCCCGACGACCAGCCATTCGTCATTGACCCAGCGCCACCAGTTGACGTCGACCTTGTCGCTGAGCGCGGCCAGCGCGGTCTTGCCCTGACCTTTGATCAGCGGGGCGACCATCAGATATTGCTTGCCGTTCAGCGCCCGCTTGCCCGCGATGCGGGTGCCGTCGGGCGACAGGGCCGGCCCCTCGAACTCGGGCAGCGCGGCAAAGGCCTCGACCGGCAGGGGGACCGTCGCGGCGGGTGGCGAAGCGGATGGTGTCTGGCCCGCATTCTGCGTCATGCCCGTCAGCGTCATCAACGCGAGCGCCGTCACCGACGCGCCCAGCCTGCCTACCCCACGCATTCCTGATCCCCCCATGTCGGCACCACTCCCCAGGGGCCGGACTGATACAGATTAACAGCGCGGCGGCAGGAGGAAAGGGGGGTCAGTTGGCCGCGCGGTGCTCATAGCCCCAGCGGGGCGGCAGCGGGATCGATTCGCCCGCATCGGTCAGGGTCAGGCCGTCACCGGCCGCAAAGCTGCCGACGCGCGTGGCGGCGACCGGCGGCGTGATCCCGGCGGGCAGGGCAAAGAGCAGTTCGTAATCGTCCCCGGCGGTCGCAGCGGCCAGTCGCGCCGCCCGGTCGGTGCCCCCGAACGCCCGCGCCTCTTCCGACAGCGGGACCGTATCGAGCGCGATCGTCACCGCCAGCCCGCTCGCCCGCGCCATTCGGCCCGCGTCGAGCAGCAGACCGTCCGACACGTCCATCATCGCATGGACGACGGGGCTGAGTGCGCGGCCCTCGGTCAGGCGAGGGCAGGGGCGGCGATAGGCGTCGCGCAGCGCGATCGGCCCATGCCCTCCTTGCGCGATCGCCAGGCCCAGACCGGCATCGCCGATCGTGCCGGTGACCCACAAGCCGTCCCCCGCCTTTGCGCCGTCACGGGCAGGGGCGGCGGCATCGCGGCCGAAGGCGGTCAGCGTCAGGCTGCGCGGCCCCCGCAACGTTACGGTGTCGCCGCCGATCAGCGGGGCATGAAAGTGCGTCAGCACGCTGCCCAGGCCATCCAGAAAGGCGCGGTCCCAGGCGGAATCACCCAGCGGATAGTTGAGCAGCACCCCCTCGACCACCGCGCCCTTGGCGGCCAGGTCGGACAGGTTGGTCGCGACCAGCTTCCACGCGACATCGGCGGGCGGGTCGTGGGGCAGGAAATGCACGCCTTCGACCAGCGTGTCGGTGGTGACGACCAGCGGCGCGGCGGTCAGCACCGCGCTGTCGTCGACCAGTCCGCGCGCACCGGGATGCAGCGGCATCCGGCGCAACGCGGCGATGAACTCCGCCTCGGTCATCGGGGCGGGTGCGGGATCAGGCCCGCGCGACCTTGGCGATCGCGTCGAGCAGGCCGTTGACGAAGCCCGATTCGCGCTTTTCGTAGAAAGCGTGGGCGACATCGACATATTCGCTGATGACCGCGCCGACCGGCACGTCATGGCGCGCGATCAGCTCATAGGTCCCGGCGCGCAGGATCGCCTTCATCGGCTTGTCGAGCCGGTTCAGCGTCCAGCCCTTGGCCAGCTTGCCCTCGATCATCACATCGATCTCGCCCAGGCGCGCCTGCACGCCCTTCACGACATCGTCGAAGAAATCGATATCGGCATCGGCATATTCGACATCCTCGATGGTCGCGCCGATGCGGTGATTGTGGAATTCGTGGAGCAGCGCCGCCAGCGGGGTCTGTTCCATGTCATGCTGATAAAGCGCCTGAACGGCGGCAAGGCGCGCGGCGGCGCGCGCCTGGGTACGGGCGGGAGGACGAGTCATTGGCGGGCCTTTACCGGGCTGTCGTCAATCCGTCACGTATTTTGGGACGGGTTTCGGGACAGAGGGGTGGGGAGTGGCCTTCGACTTCGCTCAGGCTGAACGGCGGTTGGGAAACTGGGCGGGATACCAAAACCCGTTCAGCCTGAGCGAAGTCGAAGGCCAAGGGATGCCAGACGTCACAATTCCCAACGAAAATACACCACACGCTCGGTCTCGACGAATCCCAGTGCCCGGTGCATCGCATGGCTGTCGACATTTTCCAGCTCGGCATCGGAGGCGAACTCCGAACATCCCTGCGCCCGACCCCAGTCCGCCACCGCCGCGACCAGCGCCCCGGCCACACCCCGCCGCCGATGGTCGGGATCGACGAACAAGCCCTCCAGAAACAGCACCGGCGACGTGTCGCAGCCATTCACATAATCATGCCGGACCGCCGCCTCGGCAAAGCCGATCACCCGGCCATCTGCGAGCGCGACGAAATTCCCGCCGCCCTCGGGCAAATCCGTTGAATTGCCCGCCTCATCCCCCCAGAGGGTTGCCCGCAGCGCCAGCCATCGCTCCCGATGCTCCGGCGCGGCGGGCGTGACGATCATCGGTTGAGCCGCAGCCGCAGCGCCACCGACTTGGCATGCGCCGGAAGCCCTTCGGCATGGGCCAGCGCCACCGTGGCGGGGCCGAGTTCGTTCAGCGCCGTTTCGGTCAGGCCCAGGAAGCTCGTCCGCTTCATGAAGTCCAGCACCGACAGCCCGCTGGCGAAACGCGCGCGGCGGCCGGTCGGCAGGACGTGATTCGGCCCCGCGACATAATCGCCGATCGCTTCTGGCGTGTGGCGGCCCAGGAACACCGATCCGGCATGACGCAGCCGGTCGAACAGCGCCTGCGGATCGTCGACCGCGAGTTCCAGATGCTCGGGCGCGAGCCGGTCGACCAGCGGCATGGCGGCCTCGAGCGAGTCGACCACGATGATCGCGCCGTTCGCATCCCAGGCGGTACGCGCGACGCTGGCGGTGGCCAGTTCGGGAATCTGGCGGTCGACGGCCTCGGCGACTCGCGTGGCGAAGTCGGCATCGTCGGTGAACAGGATCGACTGGGTGACCGTGTCGTGCTCGGCCTGGCTCAGCAGGTCGGCGGCGATCCAGTCAGGGTCGTTCCGGCCGTCCGCGACGACGACGATCTCGGAGGGGCCTGCCACCATGTCGATGCCGACCATGCCGTAGACCTGGCGCTTGGCCTCCGCGACCCAGGCATTGCCGGGGCCGGTGACGACATCGACCCGCTGGATTCTCCCTGCGCCGTAAGCCAGCGCGCCCACGGCCTGTGCGCCGCCGACCCGCCATACCTCGTCCACCCCCGCCAGATGCGCGGCGGCGAGGACTAGATGGTTGATCTCACCCTTGGGCGTCGGGGTGACCATGACCAGCCGCTCGACCCCCGCCACCTTGGCGGGGATCGCGTTCATCAACAGCGAGGAGGGATAGGCCGCGCGACCGCCGGGGACGTAGATTCCCGCCGCATCCACCGCCGTCCAGCGCGCGCCCAGCCGGACGCCTTGCGCATCGACATAATCGGTGTCGGTCGGCTTCTGCTTTTCGTGATAGGCGCGGATGCGTGCGGCGGCGAGATCGAGCGCCGCGCGCAGTTCGGGCTCCAGCGCCTCATAGGCCGCTCGGCAGTCCGCCGGTTCGATTCGCCAGCCGGTCTCGGCCAGATCATGCCCGTCGAACTGCCTGGTGAAGGCCGCCACCGCCGCCTCGCCATCGTCGCGCACCGCGCGCAGGATCACCTGCACGTCGCGCGCGACATCGGCATCGCTCTCGCGCCGGGCGTCGACCAGCTCGTCGAAGGCGGCGGCGAAGCCCGGTTCTTGTGTATCGAGACGGATCATGCGGCTTCCTTCTCGGCCACGGCGCGGCGGAACGCCTCGACCAGCGGCACGACTTGCGCCCGCGTCTTCATCGCGGCACGATTGACGACCAGGCGCGAGGTGACCTCCTCGATCACCTCGACCTCGACCAGTCCGTTTTCCTTGAGCGTGCGGCCCGACGACACCAGATCGACGATGCGCGGCGCCAAGCCCAGCGTCGGGGCCAGCTCCATTGCGCCGTTCAGCTTGACGCACTCGGCCTGCACGCCCCTTGCGGCGAAATGGCGGCTGGTGATGTGTGGATATTTGGTCGCGACACGGACATGGCTCCACCCACGCGGATCGTCGCTCTCCGCCATCGCGGCAGGCTCGGCGACCGAGATGCGGCAATGGCCGATCTTTAGGTCGACGGGCGCGTACAGCTCGGAATAGCCGAATTCGGACAGCACGTCGGAGCCGACGATCCCCAGCTGCGCCGCGCCATGCGCGACGAAGGTGGCGACGTCGAAGGCGCGGACGCGGATCAGCTCGATGCCGGGGACATCGGTGGCGAAGCGCAGTGCGCGGCTGTCCTTGTCGGTGAAGGCGGCTTCGGGCCGGATGCCGGCGGCGGCCAGCAGCGGCAGCGCCTCGGCCAGGATGCGTCCCTTGGGGACGGCGATGATGAGCGGCTGGACCATGAGGATCGGGGGCTTAACCACCCCGGTGGGGGATCGCAATTCTTATCCTCCCCGCATCGGGGAGGGGGACCACCGCGAAGCGGTGGTGGAGGGGGGGATCGCCGCAAGATATGTCTTCTGTGGCAATCCCCCTCCGTCAGGCCTGCGGCCTGCCACCTCCCCGTGCCGGGGAGGAATGGGGATTTACACCTTCGCGGCGTAGATCATCCGGCCGGGGCCGAGATTGGCGAACACGCGGTCCAGTTCGTTCTCGCCGACCGCGAAGCAACCCTGGCTGCGCCCCAGCATCCCGTGGCTGCGGATCATGTCGCGATTGGCATACCAGGCCGAGTGGATCACGATCGCGCGGCCCAGCGCATTGTCGTTGGTGGGGTCCAGCCCGACCAGACGCTGCGACCGGCCATGCTTGCCGACATAATAATTGTCGGTCAGGAAGGCACCCTCGCTGCTGGCGTTCGAATTGAACGCGTTGGAAAAGCGCTGGACATAGCCGCTGTGCGACGGGTCCGATCCGCTGCCGTGCGAGACGAGCAGCGATTGGCTCTTGCCGCTGATCAGATCGACCAGATGGAGGCGCGGTTCGGACGAGCCGACCGCGAAATCGACGATCGCCATCCGGTCACGCTGGCGAACCTGCGAACCATGCTTCTGCAGCGACGCCATCGCCTGACGCAGCAGCGCCGGGCGGACGACCCGCGACGAGGCCAGGATCGCCTGCGGCACCGCCGGAACGGTCGGACGGCTCGGGATCGGCGGCTGGCGCATCGGGCGCAGATCGCCCGAGGTCAGCCTTTCCCGAGCGCTCACAGCCCCCGGAACCGCCAGTGCCCCGGCCAGCACCAGCGCGTTCTTCAACAGCGCGCGCCGACCCGGCGCCGCGTCCAGATTATCGTGCATTTTGGTCCTTCAACCCCAGAATTCCCGCAAACCCTATGTAGCAAAGGTCAGGCCATTTTTCTGCCCATCGGCCCATCGGTTGATCGCTTGGTTCCATCGATTCAGCGAAAGTTCCGCCGCAGCGCAAAAAATTTCGCTTGGCACAAATTGTCGCTTGACGGGTTTAAGATTTTGTGAACTCGCCAAGGAAAAGGGATATGAAGGCTTTCGCTTTTGCCGCCTTGCTGGGCGCTACGACGCTGGGTCTGGCTGTGCCGGTACTAGCCGAGGAAGGCCCGGCCACTGCGACCGTGGCCCAGGCTGCTGCCGCTCTTGCCCCCAACCGATTCGTCTGGGCCGACCCCTCGATGGCACAGGCCGATCCGATCGCGCTGCCGGTGACGGTGGTCATCAGCCTGCCGATGCAGCGCGCCTATGTTTATCGCGGCGACATGATGGTTGCGGCGGCGTCGGTGTCGACCGGCAAGGACGGCAAGGACACCCCCGTCGGCGTCTTCCCGATCCTGCAGAAGCGTGAGATGCATCGCAGCAACCTGTATAATTCGGCCCCCATGCCGTTCATGCAGCGGCTGACTTGGGACGGCGTCGCGCTTCATGCGGGCAACAATCCGGGTTTCCCGGATTCGCATGGTTGCATCCGGCTTCCTGCGGCCTTCGCCAAGAAGCTGTTTTCGATAACCTCGGTGGGGACGAATGTGATCGTCACCGACCAGATGGTCGGGGATCATTTCGATCCGATGCTGTTGGAGACCGAGGCGAGCCAGGCGAATCAGGCGCAGCTGGCGTCGCTGGAGCGGTAACGGATTCCCGTGCGCTTCGACTTCGCTCAGCGTGAACGGGGTTTCGTATCAAGTTCCGTTCAGCCTGAGCGAAGTCGAAGGCTACGCGAAGACCTAGGCCACCAATCCCAACGCCCGAAGCTGCGGCCGCACCGTCGCTTCGTCGGTGAAGTGCAGCGCATAAATGCCCAGCGCCGCGGCCGCATCGATATTCGCACGATTGTCGTCGATGAACACCGCCTGCCCCGGCTCCAGCCCGAATCGGGCGAGCGCGAGGCGGTAGATGGCGGGATCGGGCTTCACGAGCTTTTCGTCGCCCGACACCACGATGTCGCGGAAACGGTCGAACAGCGCCGATTCGCGCGCGCGGAAGGGCGGCCAGAATTCGTGGCTGAAGTTCGGGATCGCGAACAAGGGCACGCCGCCCGCGTCCAGTTCGGCGACGAGTTCGTGCATCCCGGCAATGGGATCGCCGATGCTCTCGCCGAAGCGCGGACCCCAGGCGGCGATCAATTCCCGGTGTTGCGGGTACAGCGCGATCAGCTCCGCCGAGGTGTCGGCGAAGTCGCGGCCCGCATCATGCTGGAAATGCCACTCGGTGGTGACGACATCGCGCACAAATGCATCGAGCGCCCGATCGTCTGCGATCAGGCGCCGATACAGGATCCGGGGATCCCAGTCGTAAAGCACACGACCGACGTCGAAGATGACGGAGGTCGGCCGATCGGCGCGCGTCACGGACTGTTCGCCCGTCACGTTCGATTCGATCGGCATCAGGGCTGATTAGCCCTGGCGCGCCTTGAAACGACGGTTGGTCTTGTTGATGACATAGGTGCGGCCGCGACGGCGGATCACGCGGTTGTCCCGGTGACGATCCTTGAGCGACTTCAGGGAATTGCGGATCTTCATGATCGATTCGCTTCTTTTGAACTGGAGGGTGATCTGGAAAGCGTCGCCGCCTAGTGGCAACCGGCACTTAAGTCAAGGTTCCGGCATGACGGATGGGTCATGATCGCCGCGCCCTCTTCCGCCGCCGGATCATCCCCCATATGTCATGCGTTGCCCATCCGTAACATCTCTCAAGGTCTTCAACGCATGAAAGCCCGCTCGCTCCTGATCCTCGCGGCCGCCGCCGGAACGCTGGCCGCCTGTTCCACCACGGGCGGGCGTCTGCCCCCGACCGAGGTGATCCGCTATCACCTGGGTCAGCCGATCGCGCGCGGGACCATCCGCGTCGAGCCGCTGTCGGCCACCGGCCCGGCCAGCATCGAGTTCAAGACCTATGCCGCCGCGGTCGAGACCGCGCTGCTGCGCAACGGCTATTCGCTGGCGCAGGGGGATACGCAGCCCGACTTCATCGCGACCGTGAACTTCACCCGCGCCAACCGGCTGGGTCCGCCGCGTCCCTCGCCCTTCTCGATCGGTCTGGGGGGCGGCAGCTTCTCCGGCGGTCGTGGCGGCGGCGTGGGGCTGGGCGGGGGGCTGAGCTTCCCGATCGGCAAGAGCCAGCCGCAGGAGATCATCGGTACCGAATTGTCGGTCCAGATCAAGCGTCGCGTCGACCAGTCGCCCATCTGGGAAGGCAGCGCGCGAAACATCGCGCCGGTCCAGGCGCTGGCCAAGCTCGACGCGCAGGCGCAGGCCGCCAAGCTCGCCGATGCGCTGTTCACCAAATTCCCCGGCGAATCAGGCCGCACGATCGAGGTGAAGTAAGGCGATGACGCTGACCATCAACGCGTCGTTCGACGGCGGCAATATCCGCGTCGTGGCGATCGAGGGCGACCGGGTCGACCTGGAAATCGTCAAGGACAAGGATTCCGACTTCTACCAATGGTTCTATTTCCGGGTCGGCGGGGCGAAGGGGCGGACGCTGACCTTCCGCATCCTGAACGGCGCGGATTCGGCCTTTCCCGATGGCTGGACCAATTATCACGTCCGCGCCTCGACCGACCGGCAGGATTGGCGGATGACGCCGACCACCTATGCCGACGGCGTGCTGGAATGGCAGTGGACGGGCGAGTCGGACCTCGCCTGGTTCGCCTATTTCGAGCCGTACACGATGGAGCGGCACAGCGACCTGATCGCACGAATCGCCGCAAAGGGTGTCCATCACGAAGAGATCGGCCGGACGCTGGATGGCCAGCCGATCGACTATCTGCGCCTTGGCTCCGGCCCCAAGCAGGTGTGGCTCTATGCCCGCCAGCATCCGGGCGAATCGATGGCCGAATGGTGGATGGAGGGCGCGCTCGACTGGCTGACCAGCCCGGCGGCCGAGCCGCTGCTGGCGGCGGCGACGGTCCATGTCGTGCCCAATATGAACCCCGATGGCACGCGGCGCGGACACCTGCGCACCAATGCGGCGGGGGTGAACCTCAACCGCGAATGGCATGAGCCGACGCCCGAGCGCAGCCCGGAAGTGCTGTGTGTGCGCAATCGCATGGACCAGACCGGCGTCGACTTCGCGATCGACGCGCATGGCGACGAGGCGATTCCGGCGAACTTCATCGCCGGGTTCGAGGGCATTCCCAGCTGGACCGAGGAACACGGCGCCAAATTCTACGCATTCGGCCGCCGCCTCGCCGCGCACACGCCCGATTTCCAGACCCAGATGGGCTATGAGAAGTCGAGCGCGGGCAACGCCAATCTCTCCATGTCGACCAACCAGCTCGCCGAGCGGTTCGGTGCGGTGTCGGTGACGTTGGAGATGCCGTTCAAGGATCATGCGCCGAATCCGGACCGCGTCCATGGCTGGTCTGGCGCGCGTTCGGCGAAGCTGGGCGTGTCGTGCCTGGAAGTGCTGTCGGAGATGATCGGGGAAATTTGATCGGTTGGCGGGGAGGCCCTTGGTGGGGGGCTTCCCTTGGCCCTATACTTCGCTCAGGCTGAACGGGGGTTGGGATATTTGGCCGCTATTCCCTCGCGCCGTTCAGCCTGAGCGAAGTCGAAGGCCACGCCCGGCGCTACCGCCGCACTCCTTCGGCCGCCAGATAACGGTCCAGTTCCGCCAATACCCGCTCCAGTCCGGCGCTATCCCAGGCTTCGGCGCGCACGGTCAGCGCGGCCTGGGTGTTTGACGCGCGCAGCAACCACCAGCCATCCGCCGTCCGCACCCGGACGCCATCGGTGTCGTTCACCTCCGCCCCGTCGCGGGCCAGCGCCGCCGCCACGCGGGCAACGATGGCGAACTTGTCTGCCTCCGCCACCGTGATCCGCGTTTCGGGAATATCGATCATCGCGGGCATCGCGCCGCGCAGCTCGGTCATCGAGCGGCCCGCCAGATGCACGCTGCGGATCAGGCGAATCGCGGCATAATGGGCATCGTCGAAGCCATACCATTCGCCCGCGAAGAACAGATGGCCCGACATCTCGCCGCCCAGCGGTGCCCCCGTCTCGGCCATCTTGGTCTTCATCAGGCTGTGCCCGGTCTTCCACATCACCGGCCGTCCGCCCAGGCCTTCGACATGGTCGAACAGCGCCTGGCTGGCCTTCACGTCCGCCACGATCGGTGCGCCCGGATGCTCGGCCAGCGCAGGCCCCGCCAGCAGCATCAATATCTGGTCGCCCCAGATCACCCGGCCCTGTCCGTCGACCGCACCGATCCGGTCGCCGTCGCCATCGAAAGCGAATCCGAAATCGAGGCGTCTGTCCGCCACCAGTCGCTTCAGCGCGTCTAGATTGGCCTCGACCGTCGGATCGGGGTGATGATGCGGGAAATGACCATCCACATCGGTGAACAGCGTATGATGCTCACCCGGCAGGCGCTGGACCAGCTTTTCGATGACGGGGCCGGACGCGCCCGAACCACAGTCCCAGCCGATCCGGTATTCGCCGCCCGCATAACCGGCCAGCAGCCTGTCGACATAGGCGTCGAGGACGTCGACCTGTTCGACGGTCCCCGCGCCCTCGGTCCAGTCGCGCGCCGCCGCCATGCGCGCCAGATCCTGGACATCCTCGCCGAAAAAGGGGCGATGGCGCAGCACCATCTTGAAGCCGTTGTCGTCGCGGGGGTTGTGGCTGCCCGTTACCTGTACGGCGCCGTCCACCCCTAGGGTCGCCTCCGCGAAATAGACCATCGGCGTGGGGCCGAGGCCGATGCGCACGACGTCGACGCCGCTGTCGGTCAGCCCCTCGACCAGCGCGGCCTCCAGCATCGGCGAGCTGAGCCGCCCGTCGCGCCCGACCACGACGCGGGTGCCGCCCGCGCGCCGCACGCGCGTCGCAAAGCCGCGCCCGACGGCATAGGCCGCGCCTTCGTCCAGTGTCTCGGGCACCGTGCCGCGCACGTCATATTCGCGGCAGGCGCTGGGGTGGATCGCCGCCGCCCGCTCGGCCCCCGGATCAGGCATCACGGCGCGCCAGCAACAGGTCGCGCGCGGCGTTCACCCGCCGCGTCAGGTCGGCCGAGCCGCCGCGATCGGGATGGACCTGCCCGATCAGGCGGCGATGCGCCTGGCGAATCGCCTCGACGTCCGCGCCCGGCGGCAGGTCGAGGATCGCCAGCGCGTCCGCCTCGTCCCGTGGCAGCCGGGGCGCGGGTTTCGGCCTGGCCGGGCGTGGCATATAGCGCCACACCAGCCAGATGACCGCCAGCGCGATCAGCCATTTCATGCGGCGGCGTCTGTCTCGTTCGCGCCCGCCGCGACCGTTTCGGCTCCCGCGTCCGCACCCCCTTCGGGCAGTTGCAGCGCGGCCATCATCTCGCGCAGTTCCTGCCGCGCGGCGACATGGCCCAGCCCCATCGCGCCGAACTCCTTGGCGTCGATCATGGTCAGGCCGTTGGGGAACATTTCGCGATAGATGACGCGCTCGCCAAGGCCCGGAATGACGCGGAAGCCAACCCGGCGCGACAGATCGCCCAAGGCATCCGACACCCGGCGCATGTTGCGCGCCTCGATATGCTGAAGCCGGTTGCGCAACACGACCCAGTCGATGGTGGTGCCGTCGGCCCGCGCCCGCTGCTTGCGCGCGTCCCAGATCAGTTCCGAATAGAAGCTGGGGCGCGTCACCTGGAACGTCTCCGGGTCCACCTGTCCGATCAGGTCGAAGTCGACAAAGCTGTCGTTCATCGGCGTGACCAGCGTGTTGGACAAGGCCGCCGCCGTCCGCGCGAAATGATCGTCGCGGCCCGGCGTGTCGACGATCAGGAAGTCGGCATCCTGCGACAGGCCGAACCACAGCTCCTCGAATCCCTCCTCGGTCTGGCTGGTATGAGTCGCATGGACCGGCATGGGCAGCTTGTGCCCGGTGCGCTTGATCGTGTCGGCCCGGTTGTCGAGATAGCGGCCCACCGTCCGCTGGCGATGATCCAGATCGAGGCACGCCACGCGTGCGCCCTTGGCGGCCAGCGCGATCGCCACATGAACCGCCGTCGTCGATTTGCCCGTGCCACCTTTTTCATTGGCAAAGACGATGACGTGCGTTGAAGATAGCCGTTCCGGCAACTCGTCGCTTCCTTATTGATCCCCGTTGCCACCCTACATAGAAGCCCTCGGCGTGGGGAACGAGGGGTAAAATCAGTGCAAGTCATTCGGGATCGCGAAGCCTTGGTCGAGGCGCTCGCCGCTTTGCGTGCCGAGGGTGCGCGCGTGGCGCTGGTGCCGACCATGGGCGCGCTCCATGCCGGGCATATCGCACTTGTCGAAGCGGCGAAGCGGCCGGGCACCAAGGTCGTGGCGTCGATCTTCGTCAACCCGAAGCAGTTCGGCGCGGGCGAGGATCTGGGCCGTTATCCCCGGCGCGAGCAATCCGACATCCGGATGCTGACCGAGGCGGGCTGCGACCTGCTGTGGATGCCGGGCGTCGAGGTGATGTATCCGGATGGGCATGCGACCTCGATCCGCGTCGATGGCGTCAGCGAGGGGCTGGAGGGGGCATCGCGCCCCGGCCATTTCGACGGCGTCGCCACCGTCGTCGCCAAGCTGTTCAACCAGGTCGGCCCCGATGCCGCCTATTTCGGCGAGAAGGATTTCCAGCAGCTGGCGGTGATCCGCCGCATGGTCGCCGATCTCGACTTCCCCATCGACGTGGTCGGCGTGCCCACGCAGCGCGACGATGACGGCCTGGCCCTGTCGTCGCGCAACATCTATCTCGACGAGGAACAGCGGGCCAAGGCGGTCGCGCTGCCGCGCGCGCTGGGCGTTGCGGCGCGCGCGATCGGGCGGGGCGAGGAAACAGCGACCGTTTTGGCCGATGCCCGCGCGACCCTGACCGCCGCCGGGTTCGAGGTCGATTATGTCGAGCTGGTCGACGCGGTAACACTTTCACTCGATTGCACCGTCGAACGCCCGCGCCGTCTGGTGGCCGCCGCACGCATGGGATCGACCAGACTGATCGATAATATCGCTGTCACCGACCCGTCATGAGTTAACCAATTTGTGACCGTTATGGCCATAGACCCAGAGTCGGACGCAGAGGCGTCCGAACAGAGGGGCAGGATATGGCCAATAGCAGCAAATCCGCACAATTCCTGATGGAAAGCCGGTTCGCCGACCAGGTGGCGACCGACGATGGTGCGACGATGTACGACCTGGGGGTCGCCTATTCGACCGGGTCCGCGGGCAGGCGCCTGAACCTGGTCGAGGCGCATAAGTGGTTTAACCTGGCGGCGGTCGCGGGCTTCCTGCCCGCACAGATCGCGCGGGCCGAAGTGGCCAGCGACATGACCGCACGCGAGATCGCCGAAGCGCAGCGTCAGGCCCGCGCTTTCCTCCACGGCAACATGCCGCAGATGCGCGCGGCCTGACGTCACGTTAAGATGGCACGACCATTTGTGGTCGTGACGATGGACGGTGTCGAAGCGTGAAGCAAAAGGGTGTGAATGACGGCACGGTGACGATCAGCTTTTGGCGTCTTGTCGTTCACTTGGGGGTAGCCATAGCCGTCGGCCTGTCCGTGACGATCATGCTCGAACGCTATGCCAATTTGCCGCACGGGATGGTGGCCGATGATTCCCATGGCCGATCGCTGGCCGGGATCGTCGGATTGGGCTTTGGACTGCTTGCGCGTCGTGGTTTCGACAAGCTCTTGCCTTTGGCGGAGCGGAGCAGATCTTGAGCAAGGCGATAGTGATCGGAGGCCGGGCGCCTTCGGTGTGTCGCCACTTTATGTTTAAGTCGGAAAGCGATGGTAGATGCGGGTTGACCCCGCCGACCGCCGCGCGCTGATCCGCCCGAACGGGGCGGGCCGGGATCAGCTCACGGGATCAGGTTCGACTCAGGCTTCGCTCGTCTTCTTCGCCACAGCTTTCTTGGCCGGAGCCTTTTTGGCTGGCGCTTTCTTTTCCGCCGTCTTCTTGTCCGCCGCCGCCTTGGCGGGTGCCTTCTTGGCTGCGGCCTTCTTCGCCGGTTTCTTGCGCGCCGGAGCGGCCGCCGCCCGCGCGTCGATCAGTTGCGCGGCTTCCTCCAGCGTCAGCTGGTCCTTGTCGACCGTCTTGGGGATGGTCGCATTCGTCTCGCCATCGGTGACGTAAGCGCCGTAGCGGCCTTCCATCAGCTTGATCTCCGCCTCGGTGCGCGGATGCTTGCCCAGCACCTTGAGCGGTTCGCGTGACGCGGTGCCGCGCGCGGCGCGTCCGCCGCCCGCCGCCGCCTCGGCCAGCTTGACCACGGCGGCGTTCATGCCCGTCTCGAACACATCGGCGGTCGAGGTCAGGCGTGCGTATTTGCCGCTATGCGCCAGATAGGGGCCATAGCGCCCGATCGAGGCGGTGATCGGCTCGCCCGTTTCCGGGTGGTTGCCGATGGTGCGCGGCAGGCTGAGCAACTTCAATGCCCATTCCAGGTCGAGATCGACATCCTTGGGGATCGAAGCGCGCTTGGCGTCCTTGCCCTCGCCCAGCTGGATATAGGGGCCGAACCGTCCCGACTTGCGCTCGACGGGAAGGCCGGTCTCGGGGTCCTGACCTAAGGTTTCGGGGCCGCTATCCTCGCCCGCGCCCTCGCCGCCCTGGGCGAATCGGCGGGTATATTTGCACTCGGGGTAATTGGAGCATGCGATGAACGCGCCGAACCGGCCGCCGCGCAGCGCCAGCTTGCCCTCGCCGCAATTGGGGCAGAGACGCGGATCCGACCCGTCCGCCTTTTCGGGGAAGAGATAGGGCGCGAGGAACTGGTCCAGTTCGGCGGTGATCGCCGAGGGCTGCTGCTCCATCACTTCCGAGGTGCGCGGCTTGAAGTCGCGCCAGAAGGCATCGAGCACGGCCTGCCACTGGGCGCGGCCGCCGGACACGTCGTCCAGCTCCTCTTCCAGCTCGGCGGTATAGTCGTAGCCGACATATTTCTCGAAGAAGCGTTCCAGGAACGCCGTCACCAGCCGCCCGCTCTCCTCGGCGAAGAAGCGGTTTTTCTCGACGCGGACATAGGCCCGGTCCTTCAGCGTCTTGATGATCGAGGCATAGGTCGACGGACGCCCGATGCCGAGTTCCTCCATCCGCTTGACCAGCGAGGCTTCGGAGAAGCGCGGCGGCGGCTGGGTGAAGTGCTGCTCGGCCTTCACCTCCTTCTTGGCAGGCGCATCGCCCTCGCGCAGGCGGGGGAGGCGGCGGGCTTCCTCGTCCTGGCTGTCGTCCTGGCCTTCTTCATAGAGCGCCAGATAGCCGGGGAAGAGCACGACCTGGCCGGTCGCACGCAGGACATGGCGGCCGGTGCCGTCGGCCATGTCGATGGTGGTCCGCTCCATCCGCGCCGAAGCCATTTGGCTCGCCAGCGCGCGCTTCCAGATCAGGTCGTAGAGGCGGCCATGATCACCCGACCCTGCGCGGTCGCGGGAAAAGTCGGTCGGCCGGATCGCCTCGTGCGCTTCCTGCGCGTTCTTGGCCTTGGACTGGTACATGCGCGGCTTGTCGGGGACGTAAGAACCGTCATAGCGGTCGGCCACGGCCTTGCGCGCCGCCGAGATGGCCGATCCGTCCATCTGGACGCCGTCCGTACGCATGTAGGTGATCGCGCCGTCCTCATAGAGCTGCTGCGCGATCCGCATCGTGTGATCGGCGGAGAAGCCCAGCTTGCGCGCGGCCTCCTGTTGCAGGGTCGAGGTGGTGAAGGGCGGCGGCGGGTTGCGCGTCGCGGGCTTGGTCTCGACCGACTGGACCTGGAAACGGCCCGCCTCGACATCGGCCTTGGCGCGGGTGGCGTCGCCCTCATTGCCGATCGACAGTCGGTCGAGCTTCTTGCCCTCCCACTGGACCAGGCGCGCCACGAACGGCGTGCCGTCCTGCTCCATATCGGCCGTCACCGACCAATATTCCTGCGGACGGAACGCCTCGATCTCGCGCTCGCGGCTGACGATCAGGCGCAGCGCCACCGACTGGACGCGGCCCGCCGACTTGGCACCGGGCAGCTTGCGCCACAGCACCGGCGACAGGGTGAAGCCGACCAGATAGTCGAGCGCGCGGCGCGCCCGATAGGCGTCGATCAGGTCGGTATCCAGCTCGCGCGGGTTCTGCATCGCGTGCAGGATGGCGGGCTTGGTGATCGCGTTGAACGTCACCCGCTCAACCTTGTCGGGCAGCGCCTTGCGGTTCTTCAGAACCTCCTGCACGTGCCACGAAATCGCCTCGCCCTCGCGATCAGGGTCGGTGGCCAGGATCAATCGGTCGGCCTTCTTGGCCTCGTCGGCGATCGCCTTCAGCTGGCGCGCCTTGTCCGCGTAATTTTCCCACTCCATCGCGAAATTCTGGTCGGGGTCGACCGATCCGTCCTTGGGCGGCAGGTCGCGGACGTGACCATAGCTTGCCAGGACGCGATAGTCCGAACCCAGATATTTCTCGATGGTCTTCGCCTTGGCGGGCGATTCGACGATGACAAGCTGCATGAGTGGTAAAACTACGTCCCTTACGTGTGTACGCGAGGATGGGGAGGGGGCGGGGGGCCGTCAAGCGGGGTTGGTTCGGGTGTGGCGGGCGTCGAGGCGTGGCCTTCGACTGCGCTCAGGCTGAACGGTGCTTGAGTAAAACCACATATTCCTCCAGCCGTTCAGCCTGAGCGAAGTCGAAGGCCACGTTCAAACCTCGCGAATAAAGCGCATGGCTTCGCCCCGATAATGCGGCCGGTCATGCAAGGCATAACCCAGCCGCTCCGCCAGCCTGATCGACCCGAGATTGGCAGGTGAAATGATGCACTGGGTCGAGGACGGCGCATGATGCTCGTCCATCCAACGGTGCGCAGCGCTCGCCGCCTCGAACGCAAAGCCCTTGCCATGCGCGGCGCTGGTGAAGACCCACGCTGCTTCCGGTGGTGAGGGCGTCAGCTTCGGTGTCACCTCACGCCGGAAATCCATGAAGCCCGTCTCTCCGAGATACTGGCCGCTCATCCGGTCGAAGACGGCGAACAGGCCATGGCCGAATACGGACCAATAGCCGATGAAGCGGAGCAGCCGCATCCACGCTTCCTCGCCGGTCATCGGTGCACCGGCATGGCGGACCACCACCGGATCGGCGACCATCGCGGCATAGGCGTCGTAATCCGCGATCCCATAGGGGCGCAAAGTCAGGCGCTCGGTCTGGATCATGCCAGCGCCACCCGGCCGCCCGCATGGCGCTCAAGCCGTCCGGCGAGTTCCAGCTCCAGCAGGATCGTCTGGACGATGGCGGGTGGGCGTCCGCTTTGGCGGATGAGTTCGTCCACCGTCACCGCCACCGGGCCGAGCAGGTCGGTCACGCGCGCACGGTCGGCGTCGCTCGCCTCGTGCGGCGGCGGGGGCGTGTAGCGGCTTTCGGGCGCGCGGACCATGCGGGCGTCGATCGGGCGGATCTGTTCGAGAATATCGGCCGCCGACTGGATCAGCGTCGCGCCCTCGCGGATCAGCATGTTGCACCCTTGCGCTCGCGGGTCGGCGGGGTGTCCGGGGACCGCCATCACCTCGCGCCCCGCCTCGCCCGCCAGCCGCGCGGTGATGAGCGAGCCGGAGCGCGGGGCGGCCTCGACCACCACCGTTCCTTGCGCCAGCCCTGCGATGATCCGGTTGCGCGAGGGGAAGTGGCGGGCGAGCGGCTGGGTCCCCGGCGGCTGCTCGGCGATCAGCAGGCCACGCGTGGCGACCTCCTCCTGCAACCGCGCATTTTCCGGTGGGAAGGCGATGTCGATGCCGCTGGCGATGACGCCGATCGTCCCGCCCTCCAGCGCGCCGATATGCGCGGCGGTATCGATTCCGCGCGCCAGTCCCGAGGTGACGGGCACGCGCTGCGCCGCCAGATCCTGCGCCAGTCCGCGCGCGAAGCGGCACGACGCGGCCGAGGCGTTGCGCGCACCGACCAGCGCCACGCCGCCGCGCCGGGCCAGGGCGATGTCGCCGCGCACGATCAGCGCGGGTGGCGCAGTGTCGAGTTCGGCGAGCAGCGCGGGGTAATCGGCCTCACCCAGCAGGACATGACGCGCGCCCAGTCGCGCAACCGTCTCGATCTCGCGGGCGATCAGCGCCGGATCGGCGGGCTTGGGGGCTTCGCCGCCGCCGCGCCGGGCAAGCTGGGGCAGCGCGTCGAGCGCGGCCTCGGCCTCGCCGAAGCGCGCCATCAACTGCCGCCAGGTAACAGGGCCGATGCCATGCGTCCGCAGCAGCCGGAGCTGCGCGAACCGGGCGTCAGTCACGCTTCTTGCCGATACGCGGTTCAGTCCCGGCCAGCAGCCGCTCGATGTTCGAGCCGTGCTTCCAGATGACGATCAGCGCCAGCGCGATCAGCAGCAGCACCAGGTCGAACCGGCCCAGCACCGCCGCCGCCAGCGGCGCGCTGACCGCCGCCGCCATGCCCGCCACCGCCGAGATGCGGATCGTCGCCAGCAGCCCCAGCCACACGACCGCATAGACCAGCCCCAGCGGCCAGTAGAGCGCGGTGACGACGCCCATCAACGTGGCGACGCCCTTGCCGCCGCGAAACTTCAGCCAGATCGGGAAGCAGTGGCCGACAAACGCCGCGGCGGCCGCCAGCACTTCCTCGCCGGGCAGCCAGTGGCGCACGATCAGGACGGCGGCGACACCCTTTAGCAGGTCCAGGATCAGCGTCGCGGCGGCCAGCCCCTTGCGGCCGGTGCGCAACACGTTGGTCGCGCCGATATTGCCCGATCCGATGCTGCGCAGGTCGCCCGCCCCGGCGGCGCGGGTCAGGATGATTCCGAAGGGAATCGACCCCAGCAGATAGCCGATCAGCAAGGCCCAGGTCGGCGGCCCCCAGATGATTTCGGTCGGCAATAGTCTTCCCCTGTGCTCCGGGACAGACATAGAACATACGCGTTGGCCTGTCCAATCCGGCGCGGCTCTGGTTTCGCACGCGCACGGCGTTTATGAGGCGGGAATGAGCGATGCGCGTCCGATATTGTTCTTCGATTCCGGCGTGGGCGGGCTGTCGATCGCCGGGCCTGCGCGCGCCGTGCTGCCGACCGCGCCCTTCGTCTATGTCGCGGACAGTGCGGGCTTTCCCTATGGCGAGAAGACCGAGGCGGAGATTGCCGGGCGTGTGCCCGCCTTGCTCGGGCGGCTGGCCGAGCGATATCGGCCGCGGCTGATCGTGATCGCCTGCAACACCGCCTCCACCATCGCGCTGCCTGCGGTGCGCGCGGCACTCGATCTGCCGGTGGTCGGCACGGTGCCCGCGATCAAGCCGGCGGCGGCGATGAGCCGGACGCGGACGATCGGCGTGCTGGGTACGCGGGCGACGGTGCGCCAGGCCTATGTCGATGATCTGGCGGCGAAGTTCGCCGGGGATTGCCGGGTGATCCGGCATGGCTCGGCCGAACTGGTCGAGCTGGCCGAGGCGAAGTTGCGCGGCGAGATGCTGGCGCCCGAATCCTTCGCGGCGGTGCTGGACGGGTTGTTCGGGCAGGATGGGGGCGAGCAAATCGACGTGATCGTCAACGCCTGCACCCATTTCCCGCTAGTCGAGGCCGAGCTGGCGGCGGCGGCGCCCCGGCCGGTGGCCTTTGTCGATGGCGGGCCGGGGATCGCACGGCGAATCGCGTTTTTGACGGAGGGACAGGACTGGCCCACCCATCCGGGCGAGGGCGTGGCCGTATTCACGCGACTCGGCGAGCGGGAGCAGGCACTCGCCCCCGGCCTGGCGGCGCGGGGTTTCGCGCGGATCGAGGCGCTGTAAGCCCCAACCTCCGTTCGCACTGAGCGAAGTCGAAGTGCACGGGATGCGGGTGGGGCTAGGCGTTTCCCGTGGGCTTCGACTTCGCTCAGCCTGAACGGAGGTGGGAGGACAAGTGCAAGGTTGGCCCTTGCGAACCAACCGCATCAGGAACCGATCGATCCTTGGGACAATATGTCCACCATGATCGATCACAGTAAGCGCAGTTCCCGACTCGATTCATGCGCGGCTTGCGCCTACATTCGCATCCCATGAGTATCGAGGGCACGGACGTGCGCGTGGATTATTCCCGCGTCTTCACCCAGGCGATCGACCGCCTGCACGCCGAGGGACGTTACCGCGTCTTCATCGACATCCTGCGTAACAAGGGCATGTTCCCCAATGCGCGGTGTTTTGCCGGGCATAACGGGCCGAAGCCGATCACCGTCTGGTGCTCCAACGACTATCTGGCGATGGGCCAGCACCCCAAGGTCATCGCCGCGATGGAGGAAGCGCTCCACGACGTCGGCGCCGGCTCGGGCGGCACGCGCAACATCGGCGGCAACACGCACTATCATGTCGATCTGGAAGGCGAACTGGCCGACCTGCACGGCAAGGAAGCGGCGCTGCTGTTCACCAGCGGATACGTCTCGAACGAGGCGACGCTGGCGACTTTGGCCAAGATCCTGCCGGGCTGCGTGATCTTTTCCGACGAACTGAACCACGCCTCGATGATCGCGGGAATCCGCAACTCGGGCTGCGAGAAGCAGGTCTTCCGCCACAATGACCTTGCGCATCTGGAGGAACTGCTGGCGGCCGCCGATCCGGGCGTGCCCAAGCTGATCGCGTTCGAGAGCGTCTATTCGATGGAGGGCGATGTCGCGCCGATCGCGGCGATCTGCGACCTCGCCGACAAATATAATGCGCTGACCTATCTCGACGAGGTTCATGCGGTCGGCATGTACGGCGCGCGCGGCGGCGGCATTTCGGAGCGCGACGGCGTCGCCCACCGGCTGACCGTGATCGAGGGGACGTTGGGCAAGGCGTTCGGCGTGATGGGCGGCTATATCGCGGCCGACCGGATGATCGTCGACGTCATCCGCTCCTATGCGCCGGGCTTCATCTTCACGACCTCGCTGTCGCCGGTGCTGGTCGCCGGTGTGCTGGCGAGCGTGCGGCACCTCAAGCAAAGCTCGGTCGAGCGCGAGGGGCAGCAGGCCGCCGCCGCCAAGCTGAAGGCGATGATGCGCGAGGCGGGGCTGCCCGTGATGCTGGGCGAGACGCATATCGTGCCGGTGATGGTCGGCGATCCGGTCAAGGCCAAGAAGATCAGCGACATCCTGCTCGCCGAATATGGCGTCTACGTCCAGCCGATCAATTACCCGACCGTGCCGCGCGGCACCGAACGCCTGCGCTTCACCCCCGGCCCCGCGCATGACGAGGCGATGATGGCGGAACTGGTGTTGGCGCTGGTCGAGATCTGGGAGCGGCTGGAGTTGAAGATGGCGGCGTAAGGGGCCACCATTTGGCTTTCCGGCCTCTTCGTTCTTTTCTTCCACCCCGGCGAAGGCCGGGGTCCAGTTGGGGTGAGGCTGGAGGCGTGCGAAACGCCGCCATGCGTCGCATCAATCGCATGGCCACTGGACCCCGGCCTCCGCCGGGGTGGAGTATCTTATGGTAGCACTCAGTCGAGCGTGACCGCGGCGTCGCTGCCCGGCACGGGCAGGGCTTCACCATACCGCACCGTATGGACTTTGCTGTAATCGCCCTCCACCGGCTCGGCATAGACATGGGCGACGCGGCGCACCCCGTCGATCACCCAATAGGTCGGGATGCCTGCTTGGGCGTAGAGCATCCGCTTGAGGCCCATATCGCGACTTTGCGTCGTCTGCGCGATCTCGACGACGAGCAGCACGTCATCCGGCGTCAGGAAGCGATTCTCGGTGATCGGCTGGCGCAGCAGGGCGGCATCGCAAGCCACGACCGTCGAGTCGTCGAGAACGAGCCCACTCTCTGCCCGCACCAGAGCGAGGCCCATTTTCTGGGCGAGGTAAAATACGACACTGGCCTGCACGGCGGCATGGCCACCCATGGGCGGGTCCATCCGTTCCAGTTCCCCGTCGATCAGTTCGACCTTCATGCCCTCGAACGCGCCGCTCTCGACCATGTGCAGGAACTCGGGCATCGTGAAGCGCGCACGGGTGTCCGGGGAAAGGCGAGCCTGCTGGTTCACGGTCGCGATCCTATTGTGACGGCGCCGGGCAGCCTAGCCGCGCCTCACTTCTTGCAATAGCCCTCGCCGGACTTGACCGTCAGGCACTCGGTCTTGCCCGCCAGATATTTCAGCCCCGTCGCATCGCCGTTTGTCGGGCGGAGGACCTCGCGCTTGCCGCCCCGCTCGAACACGATGGTGTCGCCGACCTGCTCACCCCGGAACTCGCCCTTGTGGTCGAGGTCCCACTGCATCTCCATGCGGTATCGGCCGGGCGTCGCGGCGTGCTTGATGTTCAGGAACATGCCCTCCACGCCGACATAACGGCCGACATAATCCGGACCCTTTTTCTTCGGCAGGCCGGTGAAGGTCGATCCGTCCCCGGCCGGACCCGCCGTGGCCGCGGCACTGGGGCTGTTCGTCAGGGACGCCGCGTTCCTCACATCGTCCGGCGTCTCGCGCGAGCAGGCCGTCAGGGCGGATAGGGCGGCGAGGATCAGGATGCGCTTCATGACGCGCAGAACCCTTCAAATGCACCGCACGTTCCGTTGCGCGAAGGGGTAGCCATGGGCTGCGTGCGCGCGTAAAGGCGCGGGCATTCCACTCGACCCTGTCAGGAGCGCCCGTCTTATGCGCATCGCGATCGCATCCGATCATGCCGCCGTCTCGCTCAAGACCGTGCTGGCGGACTGGCTGCGCGGTCAGGGGCATGAGGTGCTGGACCTGGGTACCGACGGGAATGGCAGCGTCGATTATCCCGATTTCGGCCGCGCGGTCGGCGAGGCACTGGCCGATGGTCGCGCCGAGCGCGGCGTGGCGCTGTGCGGATCGGGCATCGGCATCTCGATCGCGGCGAACCGCAACCCCGCCTGCCGCTGCGCGCTGGTGTCCGAGCCGCTGTCGGCCGCGCTGGCCCGCCAGCATAACGACGCCAACGCCATCGCCATGGGGGCGCGCGTCATCGGTGAGGAAATGGCCAAGGCCTGCCTCCAAGCTTTCCTGTCCACCCCGTTCGAGGGCGGACGTCATCAGCGCCGTGTCGACATGCTGTCCACCGCGCCTGCCCAGAATTGAACGCGCAAGGATACCCTCATGAGCACGCTTAACGACGTCCAGCCCGCCGGTTTCTTCACCCGTACGCTCGCCGATGCCGACCCCGCCGTCTTCGCTGGCGTCGCCCACGAGCTGGAACGCGAGCAGACCCAGATCGAGCTGATCGCCTCCGAGAACATCGTCTCCAAGGCGGTGATGGAAGCGCAAGGCTCGGTCTTCACCAACAAATATGCCGAGGGTTATCCGGGCAAGCGCTATTATCAGGGTTGCGCGCCGTCGGACGAGGTCGAGCAGCTGGCGATCGACCGCGCCAAGCAGATCTTCGGCTGCGACTTCGTCAACGTCCAGCCGCATTCGGGGGCTCAGGCGAACGGTGCGGTGATGCTGGCGCTGGCCAAGCCCGGCGACACGATCATGGGCCTGTCGCTCGACGCCGGTGGCCACCTGACCCACGGTGCGAAGGCGGCGCTGTCGGGCAAGTGGTTCAACGCGGTCCAATATGGCGTCGATCCCGAGACGCACCTGATCGACTATGACGAGGTCGCCCGGATCGCGCGCGAGTGCCAGCCCAAGATCATTATCGCGGGCGGCTCGGCCTATCCGCGCGTCATCGACTTCGCCAGGTTCCGCGCGATCGCGGACGAGGTCGGCGCCTATTTCATGGTCGACATGGCGCATTTCGCGGGCATCGTCGCGGGCGGGCTGCATCCGACCCCGTTCGGCCATGCGCATGTCGTGACCACCACCACGCACAAGACGCTGCGCGGTCCGCGCGGCGGCATGATCATGACCAATGACGAAGCGATCGCGAAGAAGATCAACTCGGCGGTCTTCCCCGGTCTTCAGGGCGGTCCGCTGATGCACGTCATCGCCGCCAAGGCGGTCGCGTTCGGCGAGGCGCTGCAGCCGGAGTTCAAGACCTATATCGCGGCGGTGGTCGAGAATGCCCGCGTGCTGGCGGCGACGCTGAAGGCGCGCGGCGCGAATCTGGTCGCGGGCGGCACCGACACGCATCTGGCGCTGGTCGACCTGACCCCGCTGGGCATCACCGGCCGCGACGCCGACGAGGCGCTGGAGCGCGCGGGCATCACCTGCAACAAGAACGGCATCCCCAACGACCCGCTGCCGCCGATGAAGACCAGCGGCATCCGCGTCGGCTCGCCCGCCGGGACCACGCGCGGCTTCGGTCCGGCCGAGTTCGAGCAGATCGGCCATATGGTCGCCGATGTGCTCGATGGCCTGAAGGCCAAGGGCGAACATGGGGACCCAGAGGTCGAGGCGAACGTTCGTGCCCGTGTGCGTGAGCTTTGCGCACGCTTTCCGATCTACCAGGGATAAGGACGTAAACGCATGGCCAAGTTCGACGAGAAGATTTCCGAGGTGCAGAACGACATCAAGTCGACCCCTGGCCTGGGCAAGAGCATGGCGAAGTGGGGCGCGCTCGGTGCCGTCGTCGCGATCCCGGTGCCGTTCGTCGGCCCGATCTTCGGCGCGGCGGCAGGTGCCGGCTACGCCTATTTCAAGGCGAAGAAGAAGATCTGAATGCGCTGCCCCTTTTGTGGCCATGAAGACAGTCAGGTAAAGGACAGCCGCCCCACCGAAGATGGGGCGGCCATCCGCCGCCGCCGCCAATGCGAAGGCTGTGGCGCGCGCTTCACCACGTTCGAGCGGATCCAGTTGCGCGAGCTGTTCGTGTTGAAGAGCGAGGACCGGCGCGAACCGTTCGACCGCGAGAAGCTGCTGCGGTCCATCGCCATCGCCACGCGCAAACGTCCGATCGACCCGGTGCGGGTGGAAAAGCTGGTGTCCGGCATCCAGCGGCAATTGGAAACCAGCGGCGAGGGCGAGGTGTCGTCCAAGCGGATCGGCGAGATGGTGATGGAGGGGCTGAAGGGCTTGGATTCGGTGGCCTATATCCGGTTTGCGAGCGTCTATCGCGAGTTCGGCGAGGCCCGGGATTTCGAGGCTTTTGCCGGGACGGTCGAGGAAGTGGCGCCGCGGGGGGAGTAATTTGGTGGGGGCGGGGCGTGGGCTTCGACTTCGCTCAGCCTGAACGGCTGTTTGTATTGCAGTAAATCCCCCAACCTCCGTTCAGGCTGAGCGAAGTCGAAGCCCAAGGGAATCCCTTGCTCCATATCCCAAAGGCGATAGCCTGACCGAATGGCCTTCTACTGCTACATCCTCCGCTGCTCCGACGGCAGCTATTACACCGGCCACACCGACAGCCTCGAACACCGCATTGCCCAGCACCAGTCGGGCGAAATCCCCTGCTACACGCAAGCCCGCCGCCCAGTCGAACTGGCCTGGTCCCAGGAATTCCCGTCCCGCCACGAAGCCCTCACCGCCGAACGCCAGATCAAAGGCTGGTCCCGCGCCAAGAAGACCGCGCTGATCGCAACCGACTGGACGGCGCTCAAAGAAGCCGCAATACCGCGCGCGGAACGTGCCCTTCGACTTCGCTCAGGGCGAACGAGAGAGTGAACGTGAACAAGTCTCAGCCCCCCGTCATCGTCCTGGTCCGCCCGCAGCTCGGCGAGAATATCGGCAAGGCCGCGCGCGCCATGTTGAATTTCGGGCTGGTCGAGATGCGCCTCGTCACCCCGCGCGATGGCTGGCCGAATCCACAGGCCGGACCGGCGGCGTCGGGCGCCGACATCGTGCTGGAACAGGCCAAGGTCTATGAAAGCGTGTCCGATGCGGTCGCCGACTGTGCGCAGGTCTATGCGACCACCGTGCGCAAGCGCGGCGTCACCAAGCCGGTCGTCACCCCGGAAGAGGCGGCGCACGAAATCCATGCCGATACCACCGGCCGCGCCGCCTTCCTGTTCGGGCCGGAACGGTCGGGGCTGGAGACCGACGATGTGGCCATCGCGCGCAAGATCGTCACCGTGCCGATCAACCCCGAATTCGGCAGCCTGAACCTGGCCCAGGCGGTGATCCTGATCGCCTATGAATGGTCCAAGGGTATCGAACTGGCCCAGCCGCCAGAGGTCGAACTGCCCGAGGTCGCGCCGCAGGGCGAACTGGACGGCATGATCGGCCAGCTGGAGAATATGCTGGAGAATGCCGGGTTCTTCTTCCCGCCCGACCGGACCCCTGCGAGCAAGCGGACTCTGCGCACCTTGCTGACCAAGCCCGGCTGGTCCAGCCAGGAAGTGCGGACGCTGCGCGGCGTGCTGTCGACGCTGGCGCGGCCGCGTCAGCGGTAACGCCCTACCAATCCCCGCCCCCCGTTCAGGCTGAGCGAAGTCGAAGCCCACAGGATGAATTCCGCCAAATGGCCCCGTGGCGGGGGATGGGGCGTGGGCTTCGACTTCGCTCAGCCTGAACGGGCGTTGGAACAGGCCAGAGGGAAGGAAACTTACCCCCGCGTCCGGTCGAACGTCGCCAGCTCATAGGCGATCGAGCCCTCGACCAGCACTTCCCAGAGGTCGGCCACGACCGCTTCGGGTATGCCCAGGCGGCGGGCTTCGGCGCGGGCCTGGTCGATGACCTGGGTCTTGCGGTCCTCGTCGCGCACGCGGTCGCGGGTCGGTTTGATCCGGGCGGCGGCGTCCATATAGGCGAAGCGGCGCGCGAGCAGCGCGACCAGTTCGCGGTCGAGCTGGTCCACGCCCGCGCGGACCTCCGCCATGGTGGTGCAATCGGGGCCGGCGAGAATCTGGGTCATGGATCATGGCTCTGCCGGGCGGCGTTCCCGCTGTCCAGTCCGGCTTGCCGATCGGGGCGCGCACGGGATAGCATGGCACCCGCGTTCCAATTGGGAGATAGGACGATGCTGACCACGTTGCTGCTGCTGGCCCTGACCGGGCAACAGGCCGAACCCGCGCCCGCGCCGGTGAAGGAAAAGAAGATCTGCCGGGTTCAGGAAACCACCGGCTCGCGCCTGTCGTCCAAGCGGATCTGCAAGACCCAGGCGGAATGGGACGAGATCGCGGCCAATGCGCGCAACGATGTGGAAAACGCCACCGGGCGGCTGAACACCGCCAGCGGACGCTGATCGAGCGCTTCGCTTGACTCCGGCGCGCCTGTCGTCTAGGCGCGCCGCTTCGCAATTGCCCCCGCATCCCGGTGAAGCGGTGGGCCTGCGCTTGTCCCCATAAAGGCTGGCATGGTGCGATACCGGGACCAACGTCGTTCGTAATTGCCAAGGATTACACATGTCGAAGCGTCAGAGCGCGAAGTACAAGCTCGATCGCCGTATGGGCGAGAACATCTGGGGCCGCCCCAAGAGCCCCGTCAACAAGCGTGAATATGGCCCCGGCCAGCACGGTCAGCGCCGCAAGGGCAAGATGTCGGACTTCGGTCTGCAGCTGCGCGCGAAGCAGAAGCTGAAGGGCTATTATGGCGACGTGACCGAGAAGCAGTTCAAGGCCTGCTACCAGGAAGCCGCCCGCATGAAGGGCGATACCTCGCAGAACCTGATCGGCCTGCTCGAGCAGCGTCTGGACATGATCGTGTACCGCGCCAAGTTCGCGCCGACGATCTTCGCCGCGCGCCAGCTGGTCAGCCACGGCCACATCCGCGTCAACGGCGTGAAGTGCAACATCGCGTCGCGCCGCTGCTTCGTCGGCGACGAGATCTCGCTGGGCTCGAAGGCGACCGAAATGGCGCTGGTCATGGAAGCGCAGCAGCTCGCCGAGCGTGAAGTGCCCGACTACGTCACCGCCGACGGCAACACCAAGGTCGCGCTGACCCGCATCCCGACCCTGGACGAGGTGCCGTATCCGGTGAAGATGGAACCGAACCTGGTCGTCGAATTCTATTCGCGCTAAGTTTCGGGTCTTACCGAATTACGGAAAGGGCGGTCCTCCGGGGCCGCCCTTTTTGTTTGTGTCTCGCTTGCCGGGCGTCACGGGCACGCGCATACTCTGCCTGTTCAAAGGGGGAGGATATCGATGCGCCTGGGTCTGATCGCCGTTGCGGCACTGACGATGACGACCGCCGCTACCGGCCAGACGGCCGAGCAGGGGCAATATGCCAGCCAGCTGCGCACCATGCTGACCGCCGTTGCGGGCGGCACCTGTCCCGAGGCGTTGATGGGTGAGGGGCTGCTCAAGGCCTGTCGCGAACAGCTTCCGCAGATGGCCCCTGCGATCAAGGCGGCGGGTGCGATCCAGTCTGTCAAGCTCGACAAGGCGCAGGACGCGAACGGTCAGCGTTACGAGAAATACACGGTGAGTTTTGCCAGCGGCAAACCCTCGACATGGGTGATCGGCGGGCTGAAGGACGGCAGGTTCGAGGCGGTCTATTCCCTGGGCGACTGACGGACAGCCGCCCAGAGCCATGCAGCGCCAAGGCCGCGATCAGAAGCGGACCTGTCGCTCCAGCTGATCCGCGCGCAACGCCGTCTTGGTGACGATGCAGCCGGTGTCGATCGTGTCGCCATTGATCTTGCAGCTATAATCCCGTTCCCGGATCCAGCGGCGCTGCTGGTCGCGCAGGGCGGTCTTGACCGCGGGACGCGACGCGAGTTGGCGCATGACCTGCTGATAGGCCTTGTTCAGGCGGTCATCCTGCACCGCCGCCTCGCGTTGCGTGCAGACGCCGGTCTGTACGATGTTGCCGCCCGCGCGGTTCATGCAGTTGATATAGGCGGGGGACAGGTTGGGCGATTCCTGCGCGATGGCGGGTGCGCCCGTTCCGATGACCATCACGGCGGTCATGGCGACAATCCACTTCATGATTCCCTCCTTTTGTGCGGCGTGACATTTTCATCGGCCGCAACGTCGCACAACCATTTGTCGTCGCGACGGTTGCAGGATGCATCCGTCGCGGCAGCCTGTCTTTCGTTCCGCTGCTGGTGGGCGCAGAGGGGGGATGGCGAGATCCTATCCGGCCCGCTTGTTCTGCACGATCGCCACGATGATCGCCGTCGCCATGCCCAGCGGAAACCATAGACCAAACTTGCCCGTCAGCAGGCCGATAAAGCCGGACAGGACCAGTATGGCGAAGGGTGACGGCGTTTTCATGATCGCAGTCTGGCGAACGGGGCGGCGCCCGGCAAGCTTGCCCCGCCAGCCTCCGCTTGGCACAACATTCCCAAACATAAGGGGAATGCCCGTCATGCGTCGTCTGGTCCTGTTGCCCCTCCTCCTGTCCGGCATTGCCGTCGCGCAGGACAAGCCCGCCATCTCGGTCGACACGCTGAAGACGGTCACGCAGACCCTGTCCTCCGACGCCTATGAAGGCCGCGCGCCGACCACCCCGGCGGAGGACAAGACGGTCGCGTACATCATCGAGCGCTTTCAGAAGGCGGGGCTGAAGCCCGGCAACAAGGGCCGCTGGACCCAGGACGTGCCGATGGTCGAGATCACCGCCACCGACGTCCAGCCCTTCACCGTCACGGGCAAGGGAGCGCCCATTCCGCTCGCCTATCGCACCGATATGGTCGTCGGCACCTATCGCGTGACCCCGCGCATCGACGTGAAGGACAGCGAGCTGGTATTCGTCGGCTATGGCATCACCGCGCCCGAAAAGGGCTGGGACGATTATGCCGGGGTCGATGTGCGCGGCAAGACGGTGGTGATCCTGATCAACGATGCCGACTGGCAGACCATGGGGCGCGAAGGACCGTTCGAGGGCCGTGCGATGACCTGGTATGGTCGCTGGCCCTATAAGTTCGAGAATGCCGCCAGGCACGGTGCTGCCGCCGCGCTGATCGTCCACCAGACCGAACCCGCCGCCTATCCCTGGGCGGTGGTGCAATCCTCCTGGACCGGGCCGCAGCTGGAACTGGACGAGCCGGGCGACCATCAGGACCAGAGCCAGGTCATCGGCTGGATTCAGGAGGCGGTGGCGAAGAATATCCTGAAGGCGGCGGGCAGGGACTTGTCCACGCTGACCAGGGCAGCGCAGCAAAAGGGGTTCAAGGCGGTGCCCCTTGGCCTGACCCTGTCGGGCGGCTTTACCAACACGATCCGGCGTCAGGCGTCGAAGAATGTCATCGGCGTCCTGCCGGGCACCACCGCGCCGGGCGATTACGTCCTCTATTCGGCGCATTGGGACCATCTGGGCCGCTGCGACGCGGTGGACGGTGACGATATCTGCAACGGCGCGCTCGACAATGCGACCGGCGTGGCGGGGCTGGTGGCGCTGGCCGAGGCGCAAGCGAAGGCGGGGCCGGCCAAACGCTCCATCGCCTTCCTGGCGGTGACGGCGGAGGAAAGCGGGCTGCTCGGCTCGGGCTATTATGCGCAGCATCCCGTCTTCCCGCTCGCCCGCACCGTGGGCGGCGTGAACATGGACGGGCTGAACGTCACCGGCCGGTCGAAGGACTTCGTGCTGGTCGGCAAGGGCAAGTCCGAGATCGAGGATATCGCCGCGAAGCTGGTCACCGCGCAGGGGCGCTATATCGGCGAGGAGGCCAATCCCGAACGTGGCGGCTATTACCGCTCCGACCATTTTTCCTTCGCCAAGCTGGGCGTGCCGATGCTCGACGGCGGATCGGGACAGGACAAGGTGACGGGCGGCGTCGCGGCGGGCAAGGCCGCGGCGGAGGACTATGTGGCCAACCGCTATCACAAGCCCGCCGACGAATATGATCCCCGCTGGGATTGGTCGGGCGCGGTCGAGGATTTGACGGTCTATTACCAATTGGGCAGGACGCTCGCCGACCGGCCGGGCCTGTGGCCCAACTGGTATCCCACCGCCGAATTTCGCACCATTCGCGATCAAAGCAGGAAGAACGTCCAGTGACCACGCCAACCGTGACCACGCCTCCGCCGCCCGAATGGGCCACGCATGATGCCGTATGGATCGGCTTTCCCAGCCATCCGGAGCTGTGGGAAGAGGATCTCGACCCTGCGCGCGAGGAGGTGCTGGCCTTTGCCCGCGCCGTCCATGCCGATGGTCGGGGCGAGCGGGTGATCCTGGTCGCCGCCGATGGAGAAGCGGCGAATGCCGCGCGCGCGATGGCGGGCGACATGGCGGACGTGGTCATCCAGCCCTTCGGCGACATCTGGCTGCGCGATACCGGCCCGATCATCACCGGCGACGGTTCGGCACGGCTGTTCCAGTTCAATGGCTGGGGCGGCAAATACGACCTGCCCGGCGACGACACGGTCGGCGCGCGGCTGGCCGAGGATCGCGGATTTTCCGCCACCCGCTGCGAATGGGTGCTGGAGGGCGGCGCGATCGACGGGGACGGTACCGGGCTGGTCGTGACGACGCGCCAGTGCCTGCTCAACCCCAACCGCAATCCCGACCTGACCGAAAGCGAGATCGCCGACCGACTGGCCAGCGACCTGGGGCTGACCCGGATCGTGTGGCTGGGCAATGGCTTGCTCAACGACCATACCGATGGCCATGTCGACAATCTGGCGCGCTTCGTCGGCCCCAACCGCGTCGCCATTCCCGAAGCTGCCGAGAACGACCCCAACTGGCAGGTCTATGCCGCCGCCAAGCGCGACGCGCTGGCCGCCGGTCTGGAGGTGGTCGGCATCCCGTCGCCGGGCCGTGTGCTGCGCGACGACGAGATCGTGCCCGCCAGCTATATGAACTTCTATATCGGCAATGCGTCGGTCGTGGTGCCGCTTTACGGCAGCGAGAATGACGATGCCGGGGTCGCCGCGATCCAGGCGATCTTTCCCGACCGCCAGGTCGTGGGCCTGCGCGCCGATGCCATCCTGACCGGCGGCGGCAGCTTCCACTGTATTTCGCAGCAGATTCCGGCATAATCGCTGAACGAGCCCGTGCCGTCATCCCAGGGCGCGGGCTCTTTTCCTCCGGGGTCGGGAGGCGAAGTGCGCAGGTCAGGTCGCGATACCCACTCGGATAGCGGCCTCCCGCTATCTGCCCTCCGCAAGCGACAGTCGGGGTTGGGCGATCGAGGCGAAGGGCGTGGTGATCGCCATTCGTCCGCGCTGACTCGCCCTGGTTCGATCATGGGTCACATCCGGCGCGTGTAGCGGGATGAGGCGATTATCACCGGTCTGGCCGCGGTGGGGGTGCTGTTCGGCCCGCTAGGGCTGCTTCACCGATAGGCCAGGTCGCCCGGGAATCCCTTGGCCTTCGACTTCGCTCAGGCTGCACGGCGTGCAGGATGCACCTGAGCGTTAAGGCATGATGGCATCAGCGTGATCCACCCCTCCCCTTCAGGGGAGGGGCAGGGGGTGGGGCGTTTCCGCAAACGCGGGGCCTGTGGCGATGCCCCACCCCAACCCCTCCCCTGAAGGGGAGGGGCTAGGCTCGGTTCGATCCCATGTCATCATGCTCTGAACTCCAAGGGGGGCGGGGACGCGATGTGCCCGGCAATGACGCGATCGGCACTCGTTTCCCCGTCTGCGCTGCCCGGTCGGCGCGCAGAATTTTTCCAGCCATTCTTGTCCTTTACCAGCCATAAAGGGAACAGCGCTATACGGAACGATCACCTGTCCGGGATCGGAGCCTACGCGTTGCAAGCCACGATCAATCTGCTCCGTGCCCAACATGAGGACATCATGCGCGCCGTCGGCGACCTCATGGCCCTGTTCGAGCTGCACTATGCCGAGGCCGCGCCGAGGGTGGGCCTGGCCCGCACGCGGATCGCGCAGGCCATCACCAAGCATCTGAAGACCGAGGACGAACTGCTGCTGACCCCGCTGCGCGAACGGCGGCTGTTGGCCACCATCCCCGGATGCGAGGCGATCATGGTCGAGACGCGCGAACTGCGCCTGACCTATTCCAAACATATCGGCACCTGGACCGCCCGCACCATCGAGGAACGGTGGAACGAATATGTCGGGGTGACGCGTGCGCTCAACCAGCGGCTGATGGCGCTGTGCGATCTGAAGATCAACAGCTTCTATCCCATAGTCCTGCGCTACATCCTGGCCGATCCCGACCCGGCATCCCGCATGACCGCGTGACGCGCGGGGCGGCAGGGTCTAGCATCGCGGCACCACCGATCAGGGGAGTCGCCATGACCGCCGTCCGATCCGCCAACGGGTTCGCTCGTCCGATTCTCCCCGCGATTGCGCCTGTCCTGGCCATCGTCGGTGCGGCGGCCTTGCTCCGTTTGCCGATAGCGCAGGCTTATCCCCGCGGCGCGGCGCTGCTGTTCCTCTGGATCGCCTCGGACGCGATGATGCTGGGGTTGTTGAGCCGAACGCGGCGGCCGGGCTGGCGGGCGGGAATCGCCGCGATGGCGTCCGCGGGCATGGCGGTTTTCAGCCTGTCGCCGCCGCCGATCCGGGCGGCGCTGTTCGCCATGCCCTGGGCGATGATCGTCCCGGCCGCCGCGATCGCTCTGCATGGCGGATGGGGCCTTTGGCGGGTGGCGGTGCGGCTTCGTGCGTGGAACCGAACCGAGCCGGATCGCTGGTCCGCACTGCTGGAGGAAATCCTGCCCCGGCCGCTGGTGCGACTGGCGCGGGCGGAGGTTCGGCTGCTGCATCTGGCGTTGTTCCGCTGGGGCGCGGCGCCGGAGATACCGGCGGGGGCGCAGGGTTTTGCCTATCATCGCCATCTGCAGCCGATGATGATCGCGCTGCTGGTCATTTCCTGCATCGAGATCACCGTCACCCATCTGCTGGTCGCGCATTGGAGCCGGACCGCAGCGCTGGTGATGTTCGTCATCAGCGATGTGTCGCTGCTCTACCTGATCGGCCTTATCAGGTCGCTGCGCCTGTCGCCGGTCCTGCTCACCGAAACGGGGGTAAGGCTGCGCGCCGGGCTGTTGGTCGACCGGACCATTCCCTATGCGGCGATCGCGGCGGTGACGGCCAATCCCGATGGCGAGACGGTGCGCGCGCCCGATAGCTGGAACATCGCGCTGCTGGCCTGGCCCAATATGCTGATCCGCCTGTCCGAACCCTTGCCGCCGCGCTCGCGGTGGCGGCGTGATCCGGTGCGGGCGGTGGCGTTGCGGCTGGACGAGCCGGGGCCGTTTCTCGATGCCTTGCGCAGGAAGCTGGATGCGGAAGCGGGGTGACGCCCGCGTGCGGAGCCATTAAAGGGCAGGGCCATGACCCAGATCACCGTCGCCGCGCTGCAACTGGCCTTTACCGCCGATATCGACCGCAACATCGCCGAGGTGTCGCGCCTCGTTCGCGAGGCGGCGTCCCAGGGTGCGCAGGTGATCCTGCCGCCCGAGCTGTTCGAAGGCGAATATTTCTGCCGCGTCGAGGACGAGGGGCTTTTCACCAACGCCAAGCCGACCGCCGAGCACCAGGCGGTGCGCGCGATGCAGGAGCTGGCGGCCGAGCTGAAGGTCCATATCCCGACCAGCTTCTTCGAGGCGGACGGGCCGCATCACTACAACTCGCTGGCGATGATCGACCCGGACGGCAAGGTCGCGGGCGTCTATCGCAAGAGCCATATCCCGGACGGTCCGGGTTATGAAGAGAAATTCTATTTCCGCCCCGGCAATACCGGGTTCAAGGTGTGGGACGGCCCCGCGACCAAGCTGGGCGTCGGCATCTGCTGGGACCAATGGTATCCCGAGACGGCGCGCGCGATGATGCTGATGGGGGCGGAGATCCTGTTCTACCCGACCGCGATCGGCAGCGAGCCGCATGACGACGGCCTTGACACCGCGCGGTTGTGGCGTCGCGCGATGGTCGGCCATGCCGTGTCCAACGTCGTGCCGATCGTCGCCGCCAACCGCGTCGGGTGCGAACATGGCCAGACCTTCTACGGCACCAGCTTCATCTGCGACGAGCGCGGCGACATCCTGGCCGAGCTGGACCGCGAGCAAGAGGGCGTGATCGTCGCCACGCTCGACATCGACCGGGTGAAGCGCCACCGCGCCGCCTTCGGTTTCTTCCGCGACCGGCGGCCGGAGCTGTACGGGCGGCTGGTCCAGGATATCTGAACTCAAATTCCTCCCCTTGCAGGGGAGGGGGACCAGCGAAGCTGGTGGAGGGGTGTCACCCCTCTCGAGAGCGCGACACCCCTCCGTCAGGGCTTCGCCCTGCCACCTCCCCTTGCAGGGGAGGAATAATGTTAGCCCCGCAATTCCATCGCCCGCGCGAACACGCCCTCGAACATCTCGGGCGTCAGGCGGCCAGTATTCTGGTTGTAGCGCGAGCAGTGATAGCTATCGAGGATCACCGGGCCGCCGCCGGGCAGGCGATGTTCGGCCAGATGCGCGAATCGCGCCTTGGGGAGGCGCCCGCCCAGCGCCTTGATGACCGAACGGTGCGCGATCTCGCCCAGTGCGATGACCACCGACAGCCGGGGCAGAGCCGCCAGTTCCTGTTCGAGGAAGGTCCGACAGGTACGGATCTCGTCCGGCGTCGGCTTGTTCTCCGGCGGCAGGCATTTGACCGCGTTCAGGATCACCGCGCCTTTCAGCGTCAGGCCGTCATCGACCTTGGCGGCGAACGCGCCTTCGGCCAGACCGAATTTGGCGAGCGTGCCATAGAGCAGCGGTCCTGCGCCATCGCCGGTAAAGGGGCGGCCGGTGCGGTGCGCGCCATGCTTGCCGGGGGCGAGGCCGACGACCGCCAGCCAGGCCTCGCCATCGCCGAATGGCGGCACGGGGGCGTTCCACCAGCCGGGATATTCGGTGGCGACCGTCTGGCGAACCTCGACCAGGCGGGGGCAGAGGGGGCAGTCGCGCGGTGGCTGGATCGGGGCCAGGGGCGCCGGGATCACGGGAAAGGATGCGTCAGGCATCACGCTCGGGTAGTCGCAGGACATGATGACGACAAGCTATGCCATTGCGCTGGGTTCCAACCGTCCGGGGCGGCATGGCAGCCCGCGTGACGAGATTCGCGCGGCGCTGGCGGCGTTGCCGGGTGTCTATGCCGTGTCGCCGATCCTGACCACGGCGCCCATCGGCCCCTCGATCCGCGCCTTCGCCAATGCCGCCGCGCTGGTCGAGAGTCCGCTGGATCCGCCCGCCATGCTTGGCATACTGAAAACCATCGAGCGCGATTTCGGGCGGCGGCGCGGGCAGCGCTGGGGGGCGCGGGTGATTGATCTGGACATCATATTGTGGTCGGGGGGGCAGTGGCGCTCGCCGGGGCTGGCCGTGCCGCATCTGGCCTATACCACCCGCGATTTCGTGCTGCACCCGCTGGCGACGATCGCGGCGGACTGGCGCGACCCGCGCGACGGCCGGTTTGTGCGCCATATGCGACATGGTGTTGACCGCAGGCGTCCGCGCCCCTAGGTCGCTTCCACCCCGATGGAGGGTCCGTAGCTCAGTCGGTAGAGCAAGCGACTTTTAATCGAGAGGTCCCGGGTTCGAGCCCCGGCGGACCCACCACCGGGATGATACAGGCGCGCGGACAGATTTGCCCCGACCCGGGCACGGCCATGAAATGCCCCATATCGGCCAAGCCATACCCGCACGCAGATCGAAGATTGCGCTTGTTTTGACCCGGCCTGACGGGCTGATGCTATGGATGTCGGCCAAACCGGATGCCCGGGGCAAGACGGAGACGGGAGATGGACGGTAGACGCCCGCCGTCGGTCGACCATCATGCCGCCACGTCTTGCCGGACATTGCCAATGGCTTAATTCCCGAAGCCGCCACCCAGCGCCTGATATAGCGTGAGCTGGTTCTGGAGCCGGATGAACTGATTGGCGGATAGGGCGAGTTCGGCAATGCGCTGGCGTTCCTGCGCATCGAGCCAGACGCGAAGCGCCACGGCCCCCGCGCGGTAGCGGACTTCGTACAGGCGCTGGGCGTCCACCGCAGCGTCATGGGCGCGACGCAGGGCGAGACCCTGGATCGCCAGTTTGCTCCGGGCGGAGAGCGTGGTTTCCACCTCCGCCAGGGCGGTGTACAGCGACTTGCGGAACAGGATTACCGCTTCCTCGTAGCGGGTGCGGGCAATCTGCGTCTCGAAGCGCATGCCGCGCAGGTTGAGGAACGGCAGCGTGAGGCCCGCGCCCAGGGTCGCAACGGGATTGGCCATCAGGTTGAGCAGGCCGCTGCTGGATGTCCCCAGGCTGCCGGTCAGGGTAAGCGCCGGATAGAAGCTGGCCCTGGTCGCATCGGCGCTTGCAAGCACTCTTCTGAGGCGCAATTCGGCGGCGCGCAGGTCGGGGCGGCGCCCGAGCAGATCGGCTGGCAGGCCAGCCGCGACGACCGGCAGCGGCACCATCTTCAGGGCCTGCGGTTCAGCGGCGGGCGCGGGCAGGCCGTCGAGCAGCACCATCAACGCCTCGCGGGTGCGGACGCGGGCCTGGCGAACCTCGGTCAGTGCGGCTTCCTGTGCAGTGACGCTTTGCTCGACCTCTCGGCGCTCGAGCGTCGAGACCGCTCCGGCCCGGAACCGAGCTTCCACCAGCGCTTGTGTCCGGCGGGCATAGGCAAGGCTCTGCTCGCCCAGCGCGATCCGCTCGTTCGCCAGCGCGATCTGCCAGTAGAGCGACGCGGTCGTGCCGACCAGCGTCAGGAACACGCCGTCGCGATCCTCGGCGGTCGCTTCCGCCTCCAGCCGCGCCGCGTCCCGGCGCGCGCCGAGGCGACCGAACAGATCGGCTTCCCAGGCGAGGCCCGCCGAACCGGCGGCGATTTCGCTTGTCCGGCGCCCCCCGCCGGAGAGGGGGCGGGACAGGCCGGTGCTGAGCGAGCCGCTCGGGATCGGTGTCAGCGCATTTCCGGCGAGCCGCGATTCGAGCTGAGCGCGCCGTACCCGTATCGCGGCCGCGGCGAGGTCCGGATTGCGCGCGACCGCAAGCTCGACCAGCGTATCCAGTGAAGGGTCGCCGAAGCTCTGCCACCATGTGTCGGTGCGCAGGTTTTGCTGTGGGGCCGGGGACTGGTGGAGGAATGCGCCGGGCAGGGGAGCGGCGGGACGGACATAGGGGGTGCGGGTGGCGCAGCCGGCCAGAAGCGTGCTGGTGACGATCAGGGTGAGAACGGGTTTCATCATCAATCTCGTGCCAGGGCCTCGACAGGATCGAGCCGGGCCGCGTTACGCGCGGGAAGGAAGCCGAACAGGATGCCGATCGCCGTGGAGCAGGCGAAGGCGAGGAGGATCGACGAGGGCGAGAACACCATTGCGAAGCCGCTGCCGCTAAGGCTGACGAGGAGGCCGAGCAGCAGGGCGAGCAATATGCCCGCCGCGCCGCCGATCAGGCAGACCAGCACCGCTTCGATCAGGAATTGCTGAAGGATGTCGCTCTGTCGCGCGCCGACGGCCATGCGCACCCCGATCTCCCGGGTCCGCTCGGTGACCGAGACGAGCATGATGTTCATCACGCCGATCCCGCCGACGACCAGCGCGATGACGGCGATCGACGAGATGAGGACGGTCATCGTCTTGCTGGTCTGGGTAATCGCCTTGCGGATCTGATCGGAGTTGAAGATGAAGAAGTCCTTGGTACCGTGCCGCCGGGTGAGCAGGGTCGTCACGGCCTGCTGGGCGGCGTTGCTCGTCACCTGGTCGACAATGCGCACGGTGATGCTCTCCAGCTTCGTCCGCCCCGTCATCCGCGCCGCGGCCGTGCTATAGGGGATGTAGACATTGGCGCTCGATCCGCCGCCGCCGGCCTGTGACGGGCGCAGCACGCCGATCACGCGCATCGGCACCTGGCCGAGCAGCACCGTCGCGCCGATCGGATCGGCGCCGTGCGGGAACAGGGTCGTGCGCGCCTTGCTGTCGATCACCGCCACCTGTGCGGCATGCGTCACGTCCGCCTGCTTGAAGACCGTGCCCTGGGTCACCTTGAAGCCGCGAACGCGAAAATAACCGGCGCCGACGCCGTTGATCTGCGCGGTGGCGGCGATGTTCCTGCGCCGCGCGGTAACGCTGGTGGAGATGTTGGGCGACACGCTGTCGACATAGCTCTGGCTGCCCAGAACACGGGCGTCGCTTTCGCTCAGCGTCTGGATCGAGGCGGCACGCAGGTCGCCGAAATCCTTGCCGGGGAAGATTTCGATGGTGTTCGTGCCGAGATCGCTGATCTGCGCCATCACCTTCGATTGCGCGCCATTGCCCAGCGCCACGACCGACACGACCGAGGCGATGCCGATGATGATGCCCAGCATGGTCAGGAAGGTGCGCACCCGGTGCGCGGCCATGGCCAGAAGCGCCATGCGGAACGCCTCGCTGAACCGGCTGGCGGCTGCCCGCCACCGCCCCGCCGACGATTGCGCCGCCGGGGCGAGGGCTTGCCGCTGGACGGGGTCGCGCGTGTGGCGGTCAGCGACGATCGCGCCGTCGCTGAGTTCGATGACGCGATCGGCATGGGCGGCGACCGCCATGTCGTGCGTCACGAGGATGATGGTATGCCCCTCCTGGTTCAGTTTCTTGAGGATGCGTATCACTTCCTCGCCGCTCGCCTTGTCGAGCGCGCCGGTGGGTTCGTCCGCGAGTATGATCGCGCCGCCGTTCATCAGCGCGCGGGCGATCGAGACGCGCTGCTGCTGGCCGCCGGACAACTGGCTGGGCAGATGGCGGGTGCGCTCGCCCAGGCCGAGGCGGGTCAGCAAGGCGGTCGCCCGCGCGCGTCGTGCGCCGGGTTCATAGCCGGCATAGACCGACGGCACCTCGACATTGCCGACGGCGGACAGGTCCGAGAGCAGGTGATAGCGTTGGAAGATGAAGCCGAAATGTTCGCGGCGCAGCGCGGCAAGCTCGTCGGGGGTCAGCGTGCCGGTATCGCGACCCTGCACGCGATAGGTTCCGGCGGTGGGGCGATCGAGGCAGCCCAGGATGTTCATCAGGGTCGACTTGCCCGATCCCGACGCGCCGACGATCGCCACCATTTCCCCGGCATGGATCACCAGGTCGACGTCCTTCAGGACGGTGATGGTGCCTTCGCCCGCCGGGAATTCCCGGCGCAGACCCATGGTTTCGATGATCGGGGGCGTGGTCATCAGAACCCGATGCCCAGGCCGCCATCGGCCGAAGGCTCGCGGCTTTCCTGCGCGATGACGACCTTCTCCCTGGGCTTGAGGCCGGAGAGCACGACGGCATTGCTGTCATTGGCGATGCCGGTGCGGACCTGGCGCGTTTCGATCCCACCCTTGGCGTCGACGACGCGGACCTGGTAGCGGCCATCGGTGCCCCGCTCGCCCAGCGCGGCCAACGGGACCAGCACCGCGCGACGGACACCGGCAAGCAGGACGGAGACCTGCGCGGTCATCGACGGGCGCAGTCGGCCTTCGGGATTGGGCACGTCGAACAGGGCATTGTAGTAGATGGCCGTGGTGGCGGCCGTGGTCCCGCTCGCGGCTGTCGCGCTGGTCGTGCCTTCGGTCGCGATCGATTCCGGCGCCGGCTCGATCCGGTCGATCCGGGCATGATAGCGGCGATCGGGTGCGCCCAGCGTCGTGAACCGCACCGTCTGGCCCACCTTGACCTTCTGCACATCGGCTTCCGAAATCTCCGTCCGCACGGTCATCACGTCGAGCCGGGCGAGCATGACGATGGTCGGCGCCGACTGGAACGAATTCACCGTCTGCCCCTGCTTCGTGACGATGGAGACGATGGTGCCGTCCATCGGCGCCACGATGCGGGTGAAGCCGAGGTTCAGGCGCGCGGTCTCGACCTGGGTGCGCGCCTGGACGATCTGGGCATCGAGCGAGCGGAGTTCGCCGCGCAGGGCGGTGAGCGACGCCCTGGCGGCCTCATAGTCGGCGCGCGCGGTCGCCTCGGCCGCCAGCATGGTCTCCTGGCGGCGATAGGCGAGCTCCGCCTGCACCAGCGCGCCCTGCCGGGATGCCTTCTGGGCGATCAGCGATCCGACCGCCGCCTCGGTATTGCGCAGCGCCAGTCGCTGCGGGGCGGCATCGATGTCCGCAATCGGATCTCCGGCGCGGACGCGCTGGCCAAGCCGCACGTACAGCTTCTTGACCTGACCCGAGACCTGGGCGCCGACGCTCACCAGTTCCTTCGGGCGCAGCTTGCCCGTCGCCAGCACATTCTGTTCGATGTCGCCCAGGGTCACCTCGGCGGTCGTAAGCCCTTCCATGGGCGACGGGCGCATCGCCAGCCACCAGGCGAGCGCGGCGAAGGCAAGCATGACGGGGAGGCCGACGAAGAGAAGGATACGGCGTTTCGACATGCCGGGCCTTATGCCAAGCGCCGACGAGCCCGAGGGTAAGACCATCGCAAGCGAAGCGAAAAGATTGCGTAAAGAAGGGCTGACATCGCGCGCCCGACGTCCCAGCATCCTTGGCAACAAAGGACGAGCCGTGACCAACCTGCTGCTGATCGACGACGATGCCGAGCTGAGCGCCATGCTGCGAGAATATCTGGCCGAAGAGGGCTTTGCCCTCACGGTTGCCGGCAATGGCGAGGACGGCGTGCGACAGGCGCTGACCGGCCGGTTCGAGGCCGTCATCCTCGATATCATGCTGCCGCGCATGAACGGAATCGAGGTGCTGGGCCGCATCCGCCAGAGCAGCAAGGTGCCGTTGCTGATGCTCACGGCGCGGGGCGACGATGTCGATCGGGTGATCGGCCTCGAACTCGGCGCCGACGACTATATCGGCAAGCCCTATAATCCGCGCGAACTGCTGGCGCGGCTGCGTGCGGTGCTCCGGCGGACCGGCGGCGCCGGGGCGGCCGGTCCATTGTCGATCGAGCGGTTGACGCTCCACCCTGCGCGACGCGACGCACGCTGGGACGGCGACGCGATCGAACTCACCGCGACGGAATTCAGTCTGCTGGAAGCGCTGATGAGCGCGGGCGATATCGTCTCGACCAAGGACGATCTGTCCCTGGCAGCGCTGCGGCGCCAGCGGCAGCGTTATGACCGCAGCATCGACGTTCATGTCAGCAATTTGCGCCAGAAGCTGCGCCAGGCGAGCGCGGACGCGGTGGAGATCGAGACGATCCGCGGCGTCGGCTATCGCCTCAGGGTAACGCCGTGAAGCGACGCCTGTTCTGGAAGATATGGCTGGGCTTCTGGATAGCCTATCTGGTGCTGGCGACGGGCCTGTGGTTCTATTGGTCGCTCCAGCCTGCCCCCTCCCGCCCGGACTGGGACCCACCCTATGCGACCGGCACGATGTTGGTCGAGACGGCGGCGACGGCACTGGAGCGTGGCGGCCCGACTGGCCTGGCGCAGCAGATCGCCAACTGGCCCGCAGAGCAGCGCAGCCGCCTGACGCTTGCGGCTCTGGCACGAGATCCCTGCGCGCGGCCGGCGGCCTCCCGGGCGATCGCACGCACGGCGGTCGGCTACTGCCTGCGCTATGCCACGCCGTCGCTGTCCCATGCCGGGGAGGACTGGGTGTCCACCGTCATCCCGCCCGACGAGCTGATTGCCATCGCGCTGGCCGGTCTTGCGTTCAGCGCCATGCTGGCCGCCTATCTCGCCTCGCCGATCCATCGCCTGCAACTGGGCTTCGGCCGACTGGCGCAGGGTGATCTGAGCGTGCGGCTCGGCCCGACCATGGGGCGGCGCAAGGATGAGGTCGCCGATCTCGCCCGCGATTTCGACGCCATGGCCGAACGGCTCCAGGAACTGGTCGCGGCCCGCGACCGACTGCTCCACGACGTTTCGCACGAGCTGCGGTCGCCGCTGGCGCGGATGCGGCTGGCGGCCGATCTGCTGCGCCGCGACCCCGCCCGGCTCGAGGCCTCGCTCGACCTGATCGATCGCGAGGCGGGCAATCTCGACGCGCTGGTCGGCGAGTTGCTGACGCTCGCCCGGCTCGAGAGCGATGCCGGTTCGAGCGATGATTATTTCGATCTGCTCGAGGTGCTGCAACTCGTCGCCGTCAATGCGCGCTTCGAAGCCGAGGCGCAGGGCGTAAGCCTGCGCGTCGACCTGCCGATCGACGGCGCCGATGACGACTGGGTGGTCGTCGGCAGCGGCCAGCTGGTCCACCGCGCGTTCGAGAACATCCTTCGTAACGCCCTGCGCTTTTCACCCCAGGGGGCGGTCGTCCGGCTGGCGCTGGCGCGTGACGGCGTGGAACGCTGTATGATCACCATCGAGGACGAGGGGCCTGGCATTGCCGAGGGCGAGGCGACGCGGCTTCTCGATCCCTTTGTGCAGGGCACAAACCGAAGCGGCGCCGGCTTTGGGCTCGGCCTTGGCATCGCGCGCCGCGCCATCGCCGCCAGCGGCGGGTCGGTGGCGTTGGCGAACCGGCCGACGGGCGGGCTCTGCGTCACCGTCATGCTGCCGCTGGCGCATGGCAGCTGGAGCCAGATGAGCGCGAACCCCCCGCCCCCCGGCGGCATCCCCGATGCGCATGGGCAAGCCCCATCGTATCATTTGAAAGCGTGAAAGCATGGCGCAAGGCGATCCCAGGACCGAGAAGGAAGACGAGGAAGACCAAGGTGCGCAGGTTTCGCTGCGGCGCGTGCTGGGCCTCTTCGGACACTATCGCGGCCGTGTCGCGCTGGTGGCGCTGCTGATCGTCCTGGGCGCGGCGGTGGGGCTCACCACGCCATTCCTCTTGCGCGCGATTATCGACCAGGCGCTGCCCAAGCGCGACATGGGCCTGCTGGCGCTGCTGGTCGGGGCGTTGATCGGTGCCGGTGCGGCGGCGTCCGCGATCAACGCCGCCCATGCCATCCTGTCCGCGCGGATCGGCCAGTCGATCCTGCACGACCTGCGGGTCCGCGTGTACGGCCATCTCCAGTCGCTTTCGCTCGGCTTCTTTACCAAGACGCGAACCGGCGAGATCCAGTCGCGCATCGCCAACGACATTGGCGGGCTGCAATCGCTGGTCACCAACACCGCGCACGAGCTGGCCCGCAATGTCAGCCTCGTCCTGATGACGGCGATCGCGATGCTGCTGCTCGACTGGCGGCTCGCGCTGTTCTCGATGATCATCATCCCGGCGGTCGTGTATCTGAGCGACCACGTCGGAGAAAAGCGCGAGGCCTATACCGATCGCCAGCAGCAGCGCATGGCCGACCTGTCGTCCACCGTGCAGGAAACGCTGTCGATTTCCGGCATCATCCTGGCCCGGACCATGGGGCGCAGTGCCCATCTCGTCCGCCATTTCAGCCGCACCTCGGCCGATGTCGGCGCGCTGGAGGTACGCTCCAGCACCGCGGGCGAATGGCAGTGGCAGCTGATCCATCTGCTGCTCGATGCCCTGCCGGCGCTGACGCTGTTCCTCGGCGGCTGGCTGATCAGCCGGGACGTGTCGATCTCCATCGGTACGCTGGTGGCGATGATCGCGTTGCAGGAGCAACTGCTCTGGCCGCTGCAGGAGCTGCTGCGCACCGGGCTGGAAATACGGACCACCCGTGCCCTGTTCGCCCGCGTCTTCGACTATCTCGACCGCCCGGTGGAGATCGTGGAGCGCCCCGATGCCGTCACCATTGCGCTCGCCGACATGCGCGGCGCCGTCAGCATCGACAAGGTGAGCTTCGCCTATGACAAGGGCGGCGAACCGACGTTGCGCAACGTCTCCATCGACATTCCCGCGGGTGCGCATGTTGCCATCGTGGGGGCGACCGGCTCGGGCAAGACGACCCTCGGCTATCTGCTGGCCCGGCTGTACGATGTCGACGACGGCGCGATCCGCTTTGACGGCGTCGACATCCGTGACCTGACGTTCGCGTCGCTCACCGACATGCTCGGCGTGGTCACGCAGGAACCCTATCTGCTCAATGCCAGCATCGCCGACAATCTCCGCTTCGCACGGCCGGAGGCGACCGATGCCGAACTGGCGGCCGCTGCACGCGCGGCACAGATCGCCGACTATATCGAGGCGCTGCCGAAAGGGTATGAGACCATCGTCGGGGAGCGCGGCTATCGCTTCTCGGGCGGCGAGAAGCAGCGCCTGGCGCTTGCCCGCACCATCCTGCGCGATCCCCCGATCCTGCTGCTCGACGAGGCGACCAGCGCCCTCGATACCCGCACCGAGCAGGCGATGAGCGCGGCCCTGGCGGATCTTTCCGGGAATCGGACGACGATCACCATTGCCCATCGGCTCTCGACCGTGCGTTCGGCGGACCTGATCGTCGTGATGCAGCGCGGCGTCGTGGTGGAATCCGGCACCCATGACGCGCTGATCGCGAAGGACGGCGCCTACGCCGCCTTGCTCCATCCTGATCGGGCATGAGGCTGCCCGTCGAATGACCGGCGATCAGCGCTGCGCGCGCAGCGGGCGGAAGGGCCAGGGTGGCAATCCGCCTCTGGCCGACGTCATTTCGTGTCGACCGAATAGCCTCCGCCGAGCGCCTGGAAGAGCGCGACGGTATCGGACAGTCGCAAGGTGCGCGCGGCGATCAGTTCGGCCTGGGCATCGGCGCTGGCGGCGGCTGCGTTCATGGCCTCCAATGTTCCCGATGCCCCAAGCCGTACCTGCTGCGACACGAGTTGCAGGCTATGCTGGGCCGCTTCGTTGGCGATGGTCGCGGTGCGCACGGCCTCGCCGTCCTGTCGGACCGCGAACAAGGCATCGGAGGTATCGACCAGCGCCGCCAGGACGACACCGCGATATTGCGCCTTGGCGGCGTCGAGCGCAGCCTGTGCATCGTCCTGCTGGCGGCGCAGCGCCCCGCCACGAAAGAGGGGCTGGGTAAGGCCGCCGACGATCGTCCAGAATGGATTGCCGCCAGCGAACATCCGGTCGAATTCGATCGCCCGCCCGCCGACATTGCCGCTGAGCGTGATCGACGGCAGCCGCGCGGCGATGGCGACGCCGACATCGGCACTCGCCGCATGGAGCTGGGCCTGGGCGGCCAGGATATCGGGTCGCTGTCGCACCAGTTCGGCGGGCAGGCTGAGCGGCAGATCGGCGGGGAGGCGTAGCGCATCGAGCGGGATCCGCGGCTGGGCGGCCGCACCCGGCTCCCGCCCCAGCAACGTGTCGAGCAAGGCCCGCTCATGGGCCTCTGCCTTATAGAGCGGAGGCAGCGCGCCCTCCGCGCGTGCGAGTGCGGTCCGCTGCGCCTCGATCTCGGCCAGGCCGATATCCCCCAGTGCATAGCGGCGGCGAAATATGTCGAGCAGCTGGCGGCGAAGCGACGCAGAGCGACGCGCGGCGTCGATACGGTCGCGGATGGAAGCAAGCCGGATGATGCCGAGCGCGGTGTTGGTGGCGACGGTCAATCGCGCCGCCGCCAGTCGATGCGCCTGCACCTCCGCCGCGGCACGCGCGGATTCGCCGCGTCGTCGCAGGCCGCCGAACAGGTCGAGCGGATAGGCGATCGAAAGCTGGGTCGTGCTCAAGGAGTAGAGGTATCGCTTGTCATCGGCCAGGACCCCCGACAGGGACCGCGAGGTGCGGGTCTTCTCGCCCTGGATGCCCAGGTCCGCCGATGGCAGGCGCGCGGCCTGGGCGACGGACATCTGCGCCTGTGCCTGTCGCAGCCTGGCCTCGGCGGTGGCGATGTCGGTATTGGCGCGCAGCGCTTCGTCGACCAGCGCATCGAGGGCGGGGTTGCCGAACAGGGTCCACCAGCGTTGCGGCACGGCGGCCCCCGGCACCAGCTGGGGGGCGGTTGCCGGGCTGCCCGCCGCCTCGGCCACCGGATAGCCCTTGCTCTTGGGCGGGGCGGGGGCGTGGAAGCTTGGGCCGACCGTCGCGCAGGCCGCGAGCGGCAGGATCAGCAGCGATAGGAGCGGGGCGCGGATCATATCAGGGCGACGTCCGACTGGGGGGATGCGGCCGCACGGCGTCCGTGCGGAGAGAAGATGTCGATCAGGACCGGCAGGACGAGCAGGATCAGGATGGGAGCGAGCATCATTCCCCCGACCACGACCAGCGCCAGCGGCTTCTGGACCTGACTGCCGATTCCGGTCGACATGGCGGCAGGCAGCAGGCCGATGGCGGCGACGATGCACGTCATGACCACCGGCCGCAGGCTCGTCTCGCAGGCATGGGCAAGGGCTGTGGCTCGCTCCATGCCTTCATCGACGGCCTGATGAAATGCGGTCAGCACGATGATCCCGTCCATGGCCGAGATACCGAGCAGCGCGACGAAGCCGATCGCCGCCGAGATGCTGAAGGGCGTGCCCGTCACCGCCAGGGTCAGGACTCCGCCGATCAGCGCCATCGGCATGACCGAGGCGGCCAGCAGCATGTCGATCGCCGATCCGAAATTGACGAACAGCAGCAGCAGGATCAGCGCCAGGCTGACCGGCACGACGACTTTCAGCCGGGCGACGGCGCTGTCGAGATTGCCCATCTCGCCCGCCCATTCGACATGATAGCCCGGCGGCAGCGTCACCTCGGCCGCTACCCGGCGCTGCGCCTCGGCGACGGTGCTGCCCAGGTCGCGTCCGCGTACCGCGAACTTGACGGGGATGTAGCGTTCCTGATGCTGGCGATAGATGAAGGACGCGCCGGACGTCAGGCGGATATCCGCCAGTTCGGACAGGGGGACCTGGCGCAGGCCACCGCCCGGCGCGGGCGCGCCGACCGTGATCCGGCGGATGGTCTCCAGCCCATCGCGCTGTTCGGGCTTCAGCCGGACCGTGATGGGGAAGTTACGGTCGGTGGTTTGCTCGTACAGGCGACCGACCTCCTGCCCGCCGACTGCGGCGCGGACGACATCGTTCACATCGTCGGTGTCGAGGCCATAGCGGGCGGCACGATCGCGATCGACGTCGATCCGGACGGTCGGCTGGCCGAGCAGCGGGAAGGCACCCAGATCGGCGACCCCGTCCACCTTGGCCAGCACGTCGCGTACCTGATTGCCCAACCGCTGAAGCGTCGGAAGGTCGGGACCGAACAGCTTGACCGCATTGGCCCCTTTCACCCCGGACGAGGATTCGCTGACATTGTCCTCGATATATTGCGAGAACGAGAACTCGACCCCGGGGAAGCGGTCGGTCAGCGCCTTGCTCATCCGCCGGGTCAGTTCCTCCTTGCTGATCGGCTGGGGCCAGTCGGCGGCGGGCTTCAGCGGCGCGAAATATTCGACGTTGGAAAAGCCCGACGGATCGGTGCCGTCGTCGGGGCGGCCCTGGTGCGACACCACCGTTTCCACCGCGCCGAACCCGTGGATCGTACGGCGGATGTCGTTGACGACATGCTGTCCCTCCGCGATCGAGATCGAGGAGGGCAGGCTGGCGCGGATCCACATATTGCCTTCCTCGAGGTGCGGCAGGAACTCGATGCCCAGCGACCGCACGCCCAGGCCCGCGCCGACGAACAGCAACACCGCCATGCCCAGCGTCAGCAGCCGGTTGGCGAGCGCGAAGCCGACGGCGGGGCGGTAGAGGCGGCGGAGCCACTGCACGACGCGGGTCTCGACCTCGGACAGGCGCTCGGGCAGCAGGATCGCCGCAAGGACCGGCGAGACGGTGAAGGTCGCGATCAGGCCGCCGATGATGGCATAGGCATAGGTCTTGGCCATCGGGCCGAAGATATGCCCCTCGACGCCCGACAGGGTGAAGAGCGGGATGAAGCTGGCGATGATGATGGCGGCTGCGAAGAAGATGCCGCGATTGACCTCGCCCGCCGCGGCCTGGATCGTGGCGAACCGATCGGCTTTGGTCGACACCGTCGAGCCGCCATGCGATCGTTCGGCCAGTCGTCGATAGATATTCTCGACCATGATGACCGTCGCATCGACGATCAGGCCGAAGTCGAGCGCCCCCACGGACAGCAAATTGGCGCTTTCGCCCTGTGCGATCAGGATCAGGACGGCAAAGGACAGCGCAAAGGGGATCGTCACCGCGACGATCACGGCGGAGCGGAGATTGCCGAGGAACAGCCATTGGATCACGAAGATCAGCAGCATCCCCTCGATCATGTTGTGGACCACGGTGCGCGTGGTCAATGCGATCAGGCCGGATCGATCATAGATCCGGTCGAGCGAGACGCCGAGCGGCAGCGCGCCGGAGGCGTTGATCTCCGCCACCTTCGCCTTGACCGCCGTGATCGTCGGCGTCGACTGCGCGCCCCGGTGCATCAGCACGATGCCCTGGACGATGTCGTCATCGGCGTCCTGTCCCGAAATGCCGGTGCGCGGGACATGGCCGACCCGGATGCTGGCAACGTCGCGCACCATCACCGGCACGCCGTTGCGGTCGCCGACCAGCACCGCGCCGACCTGTTCGGGCGTATGGATCAGGCCGATGCCGCGAACGATCGCCGATTGCGGGCCGAAGTCGATCGTCTGCGCCCCGACATTGGCGTTGCTCTTGCCCAGCGCGGCCAGCACCTGCTGCACCGTCATGCCGTTGGCGACCAGCCGGTTATTGTCGATCACCACCTCGTAGGTGCGGGTCTTGCCGCCCCAGCTGATGACGTCGATCACGCCGGGCACCGACTTCATCCGCCGCTCGACCACCCAGTCCTGCAGCGTCTTCAGGTCCATCACCGAATAGCCCGGCGGCCCCTTGACGCGGTAGCGGAAGACGTCGCCGATCGGCGAGGTGGGCGAGATGACGGGCTTGGCCCCATAGGGCAGGGCCGACATCTGCGACAGGCGGTTGATGATCCGCTGCTGCGCCTCGTCATAGCTGAAGTCGTAGCTGAACTGGACGCGGATGTCGGACAGGCCGAACAGCGTCGAGGCGCGGATGGCGGTGACATGCGGAATGCCCGCCAGCTGGACCTCGATCGGGATCGTGATGTTGCGTTCGATCTCCTCGGCCGACAGGCCGGGGCTCTGGGTCACGATCTCGACCATCGGCGGCACGGGATCGGGATAGGCCTCGATATTCAGCCTGCCGAACGCGACGCCGCCTGCGCCGAGCAGCGCGATCAGCAGGATGACGATGAGGGTGCGCTGGTGCAGCGCGAAGGCGACGATGCGGTTCATGCGGCTTTCGCTGACAGGAGGACGACGCGAAACGAGGGTGGGAAGGGCAGGGCGTTCAGCCCTGCGTCCCGGCTTCGTTGACGAACAGGGCGCCGCCGGTGACGATGCGCTCGCCCAGGCGCAGCCCGGCCGTGACCCGGACCTTGCCGTTCGACCGCTGGCCGGTCGCGACCCGGCGCGGAACGAGCGTGCCGTCGGGCCGGGCGACCCACACCCGCGCGTCGTCGCCTTCGCGGATCACCGCGCTGGCGGGGATCAGCATGGCGGTGGCCTGGGTGGCCTCTCCGGCCGGGGCGCGGGGCAGGATGGTGAAGCTGGCGAACATGTCGGGCTTCAGCGCGCCATCGGCGTTCGCGATCGTCGCGCGGACCGGCAGGCGGTGCGAGGCGGGGTCCAGGCCCGCCCCCACCTGCGCCACCTTCGCGGTGAAGCGGCGACCGGGCCAGGCCGGGGTCGTCACCGTCACCGCATCGCCGACGCGGACATGCGCGGCGTCCTGTTCGGCGATCTGCGCGATCAGCCAGACGGCGGACGGGTCGGTGATGACGATGACCGCCGACCCCTTGCCGTCGATATACTGGCCCGCCGCCACGTCGCGCCGCGCGATGACGCCCGCTATGGGCGCGCGGACGATGGTTTCGGCGGCACCGGCGCCCTGGCGGCTCTCCAGCGCCCGCATGGCGGAGGCCGTCATGCCATAGACCGCCAGCTTCCCGCGCGCGCCGGACACGTTCGCGGCGGCGGCCTGTACCGCGCCCTCGGCGGTGGCGACCGCGCTCAATGCCTGCTGATAATCCTTCAGCGCGCCGCCCGCCGTCCGGTAGATCTCGCCATAACGATCGGCATTCTGCCGTGCGAGTCGCCATTGCGACACGACCGCGCGGTGCTGCGCGCTCGCCGCGACCAGCGCGTCGCGGGCCTCGACATATTCGACCGACTTGACCGTCATCAGCGGCTGACCCCGGGCGACATGCTGTCCGGGTTCGACCAGCAGCCGGGTGACCATGCCCCCGAAGGGCGGGGAGACGGGCGTGCTGCGATTGCCGTCGACGGCGATCGTGCCGGTCGCCTCGATCGTGGCGGCGGGCGTCGGGGTGCTGCCGACCGTCTCGATCGTCAGCGACTGGCGCTGCTGCGGCGTCGGTCGAAAGCCCGGCGGGCGGGGGACGGCGGGAGCCGTCGCCTTGTCGGTGAGCCTGTTCGATACGGCAAAGACCCCCGTTCCGGTCGCCAGCAGACCGGCGGCGATGGCGAGGACGGTGGCCTGGGCACGCCGGGACAGCCGCCGGGTGGCCACGCTATGGGTATCGGGCATGAAGCGAACGTCCGATCTGACAGGAACGGGGCGGCCGACAGGGCACGGTACGCCCCGGGACAGGCCGTGGGGCGCCGTGATCGGCGGGGGAGGGCGTCGTGGGGAGGAGGGCTGGCGGACGGCAGGGAGTGCCCGCCCGCCAGCCACACCGTCAGAAGCGCTGGCGCAGTCCGACGGTGATCGCGGTAGCCGTGAGTTTCGGCTTGTAGCTGGTGGCGGCGGTCCCGCCATTGGCGAGCGGCATCCGCCCTGCGAACTGGAGTCCGGTGGTCTGCGCGTAGCGACCCGCGAGTTCGACCGTCGTGCTGTCGCTCAGTGCATAGCCGACACCCGCATCGGCATGCCACCGAAAGCCCCAGTCCCGCCCGTTCATGGTGCTGCCCTGGCCGCCGGTCCGCGTCGTGCGCGACAGGCGTTCGGTCACGCGGACGATATCGATGCCACCACCGACAAAGGGGCGGAGCGGGCCTTCCACCGGCACGTCGACATAGCCCGCCAGACCCAGGCTGAGTGTCTTGGACCGACCATCGGATACCAGCGACGCGGTATCGAGGCGCTTGGCATTGGCGCGAGCCGACGTGTAGCCGACCGTCGCTTCCAGCCGGTAGCCGCCCAGATCATAGCCCAGGCCACCCTCAAGCGACTTGCCGCGCCGGAAGTCGACATTCGCCAGGAAGGTCGAGGGTGGCGCCGTGTCCGGCCCCTTCATCTTCAGATCGGAATCGATCAGCGAACCGATGCGGCCGACGATATATGGTCCGCCGATAGTCACTTGTGCCGATGCCGGCGCGGCCATCGCAGTCATGGCGGTGGCAATGGCAAGGCTCAGGAAGGTGAAGGTCTTGGGCATGTCGGTGAAATCCCGGTGTCGTGATATCTTGTTCGATGGCATCATCCATCGATGCTGTGACGAAATGGTCCAGGCCGCACCTCAATTGCCTGAATAACTTTTTTTGAGATTGATTACCGGCAGCGATCGCGGCGGTGGATGGCGTCGCCCGCGACCCCGCCCGCCAGCGCGCCGAGTGCCGTTCCCATCAACTTGTCGCGGCGTCCCGAGACCAGATGACCCGCCAAGCCACCACCGACCGCACCCAATAGCGCCCCGGCACCGCCCTGCGCACGGCAGGGATTGCCGGCAGGGCGGTCATCGTCCCGGCCATCGGCATAGCCGCGATGATAGCCGTCGCCATGCCCCCGCTCGTAACCGTCGTCATGACCATCCCGATACCCGTCGCCGCCGCCATCGTCATAGCCGTCGCGATAGTCGTGGTATCCGCTGCGATCATATCCGTCCCGGTGCCAGCTCTGCCCGTGTGCGGTGTTCGGGATCAGCGTTGCCGATAGGAGTAGAGAGGCCAGGCATAAGGCAACAAGTCGCATCGTTCGTCCTTCCATCCGGCCGTCTCAAACTGGGCGGTGATGTGCGAGAGACGAAGTCGATGCGGGGACTCCGCAATCGGTTTATCCGAAAAGATGGTGCTTTGACGGTTGCGGTCACTCGTGCTGGTCTCGGCCATGGTGGCAGCCATGGGCGTTCGCTGAGGGATCGATCTGGCCATAGGGCGTTTCCCCCACCATGGTTTCGGCATCGCCCAGCCCCTTCAGCCGCCGCGCCCGCGCCTCCCGCCGATCGAGATAGCGATCCCGCCGTGCGACATAGGGATCGGGCTGTTCGCGCATGGTGCGCAATTCCTCATCCATTTCGGCGCGGCGATCGAGTGTGCGGAAAATATTGCTGGTGATGATATAGGCCCGGTTGCGGAACGGCCCGCCGATGATCAGCGGCGATGCGACTCCGTCCACCGTGCCGCCGACCAGATCGCGCAGCGTCGTCGGCCCGATCAGCGGCACGAACAGGAACGGCCCCGGCTTCACGCCATAAAAGCCCAGCGTGTCCGAAAAGCCGTTCGGGCGGCGGGGAAGGTTGAACGGGCATCGGCGCGCGACGTCGATCACACCCGCCAGGCCGAGCGTCGAATTGATCGCAAAGCGGCCCGCCGTTTCCGCCGCCTTGCCGATTTTCAGTTGCAGCAGGAAATTGGCGAAGGCCACAGGTTCGCGCAGATTGGCGAAGACGTTGCGCAAACCGGTTCGGATCGGCTTTGGTGTCGTCCGTTGGTAAGCATGGGCGACCGGCGCCATGACCGCGTCGTCCACCGTCTCGGTCAGCGCGAAGGACGCCCTATTCACTTCGTGTATAGGATCGTCCGCCCGGTGGCGGCTCGCCGTGACCACGATCTCGTCGCCCGTGTCGGGGCCTGCGTTGGGATCGCCTTGTTTCCTGGGGGGCGGGGCCTGGTCGAAGTCCGCCGGGTCGAACGCATGGACTTCCGCAACGGTGATCGAGACCGTGTCGAAATCCCCGGCCGGAGGAACCGTCCCTTGCAGGGGCGAGGACGTCGTCGCCAGCAATGCCATCAACGGTGCAGCAATCAACCCAGTCCCCCTTCGGCCGATGCCGCAACGGCACGCACCCTCGAATTCCATCTGTCTGACCCAGAGACGACGCGGTCGGGCGATCACCTCAACGACAGCCGTTCGAAAAGTTGAAGCCGGCTTGAGGTGGAGGCGCGCCGTCTCCGTCTATCGCGCATGTCAGGATATGAACCCTGCGACGAGACGGTCGCCTTTGATCCGGATTGGTGGGATGAACCGGTTGCCGGTGCCGGTGCCAGTGCCGCCGCCGCGCGATGGACGATCCTGCTGGCCTTCTACAACGAAGCGGATACGATCGTCGCGACGCTGCAACAGCTTCGCCGCCAGACCCGGCCGTTCAAGCTGGTCCTGATCGACAATGGCTCGACCGATTGCTCGGTCGCCCTTTGCCATGGCGCCCTGGCCGGTCGCGGCGTCGATTATGTCATTCTACGCCAAGGCGAGATCGCCGGGCAGACCGCCGCCTTCACCGCCGGGCTGGCGCAGGTGGAGACGGAGTTCGTCGCGACCTGCGATGCCGATACCTTTTATCCGATCGGCTATCTGGCGCAGGCCGAGCGTCTGCTCGATGACCGCTGCGGGCGGACGGTGGTGGCATCGGCCTGTTTCGTGCCTTCGGACAATCTTGGCGCCCGGGCAGCCGCAATGACGCTGCACCAATGTATCGCGACCCGCCTGTTGCCGCGCCAGGCCCATGTCGGCGCTGCGGGGCATTGCTTTCGCACCGACGCGCTGCGGGCGGCGGGCGGCTATGACATGTCTCGCTGGCCCTATGTCCTGGGAGATCATGAGGTCCTGCACCGCGTCATGAAGCTGGGACGCCAGCGCATGACGCCATCCCATTGGTGTAGTCCGTCCAGACGGCGGCGGGTGCCGATACGATGGACGCTCACGGAGCGGCTGGCCTATCATCTGACGCCCTTCGCGCTGAAGGATCGCTATTTCCGCTGGCTGGGCCGCCGGTTCGCGCAGCGCGGGCTGTTCGCCGCACGCCTGCGCATACGGGACTGGCAGGGGACTCAATAATCCACGCCATCGCGCGTCCGGCACGGATATCGAATGGTTTTGAGGGGGGTCTGTGGAGACTATGTGCAGATGACGTGGCGCTCCATTGGCCGCGCATGTCGGGGGTGATAGCCGCTTGTCCCGATCCTCAAACAACCCGTGCAAAAGCCACCGATGAACGACATCGTGCCGCCCCCGTCGCCGTCCACAGCACTGCTCGACGCTTTTCTGGCGCGCAGGGCGGCGCTGCTCCGTTACTTCGCGGCTCGAGTAGGGCAGGCGGAAGGACAGGACATCGTCCAGGAAATCTATCTGCGCGTCGTTTCGGTACGTTGCTATACCGAAGTGCAGCATCCGGGCGGGTATCTCTATCGGCTGGGCAATAACATCCTGCTCGACCGTCTGCGCCAGGACCGCGCCCGCGCACGGCGGGACAGAGACTGGCGCGAGGCCAATCATAACGTCTCGGTGGGTGGAGAGGACGTCAGCGACGCGGTTCCCCAGGACGAGGCACTGATCGCCCGCGATCAACTGCGTCAGATGCGTATCGCACTCGCCGCCCTGCCCGAGGCGGTGCAGACGAGTTTCCGGTTGCACAAGATCGAGGGGCTGACCCATGCGCAGGTGGCCGAGCGGATGGGCGTGTCGCGAAGCCTGATCGAAAAGCATATGATGTCGGCCCTCCGGCATCTCTCGCAAAGCCTTGATCGATAATCCCGTGCCCGGACACCAGAAGATATTGCGGAGCCCATGGAACGACTTCGTCCATGATGGCGGGGGACCAGCGAAGGACGGGGCGGTAGCGTGATGGCACCAATGACGACCGATGATGCGGAAGAGGCGGCCATCCAGTGGTTCGTTCGCTTGCAGGATTGCGAGGACGAACAACTGTGGGAGGCGCATCTCGCATGGCTTCAGGCCGATCCGGCGCATGTCGCCGCCTATGCCAGGGTCGAAGGCCTGTGGATTGCGGCGGATGATATGCACGATGCGGCACCGCTTGCCGCACAGGGCGAGGGGGCGGCCGTCCACTCCCTCGCCGATGCACGGGCGAAGCGTGACCGGTCGCGGCGATGGGCGCTCCCGGCGCTGGGCATGGCCGCCGCCGCGGCGGCGGCGGTGCTGGCTGGCCCGCAGATCACGCGGATGATCGCCCCCCAGGGCGAAACCTATCGCACCGGCGGTGACGCGACGAAAATCGTGACGCTGGCGGACGGGTCGCGCCTGACCCTGAACCGCAACAGCGCGGTGACGGTCCGGCTGGAGGACGACCGGCGCACCGCGACGCTGGCGACTGGCGAGGTTCTGTTCGACGTGCGCCATGAAGCGGCGCGCCCCTTCACGGTCACGGCGGCGGGGCGTGACGTCCGGGTCCTGGGGACCGAATTCGACGTGCTCGATGAAGGGGGCCGTTTCGCGGTCGCCGTCCGTCGAGGGCTGGTATCCGTATCGCCGGCGGTCGATGGCGGCGTCGTCACGAAGTTGCCGGCAGGAACGGCGCTCAGCCGGGAGCCCGGCGAGCGGACGGATACGGTCGAGCGGGTCGATCCCGATCAGGCGCTGGCGTGGGAACGCGGGCAGCTGGTGTTCACCGACAAGCCGATCGAGGCGGTTGCGAACACCCTGTCCCGCTATATGGGCGCGCCCGTCGCGGTGGACCCGGTGCTGCGCGGCATGAAGGTCACCGCGGTCTTCCAGATCGCCGACCGGTCGCAGCTCCGCCGCCAGATCGAGGCGGCACTGCCCATCCGCGTCAAGGCGATCCATGGTCGTTTGTCGTTCGTCCCGGCGCGCTAGAGCATGACGACATGGGATCGAACCGAGCCTGGCCCTTCCCCTTCAGGGGAGGGGTTGGGGTGGGGCATCGCCACAGGCCCGGCGTTTGCACAAACGCTCCACCCCCTGCCCCTCCCCTGAAGGGCAGGGGTGGATCACGCTGATGGCATCATGCTTTGGAGCAGGGGACGGGCACCCCATGCCGGACGAGCTTCGACGACGGTGAGGGTTTTGCATGCCGTCGGAGTTATGATCCCGATGATCCTGTCTGCGACAGCCGCCGTCGGGCAAGGTCCGGCGAGCGGCGACCTGCGCTGGTTCGATATCGGGGTCGTGCCCTTGTCGCGCGCCCTGGTGACGGTCGGACTGCAAGGCGGCGTCAGCGTGGCGGGCACCGACCCGATCCTGGCGCAGCGCCATTTGCGCGCGGCCATCCGGGGGCGGATGACCGTCGAACAGGCGCTTTCCCGCCTGCTGGCAGGCACTGGCCTGGTCGCGGTGCGGTCCGCGCCCTGTGTCTATCGGATCGAGCGCGCGCGTCGCATCGCCGATCCGGCCCCGCCGCCGCCGCGCCGCGATCCGCCGCCGCCGCCGCCGCCGCCTCCGGTCGTCGGCGCGGAGGTCGTGGTGATGGCCAGCAAGCGGGGCGTCCCGATCGAGGATTATCCCGGCTCCGCCCATATGCTGACCGCCGACGATCTGACGATCGGCCGCGGGGCCAATGCCGACACCCGCGCGCTGGCGAACCTGTTGCCGGTGCTGACGACGACCAGCCTGGGGCCGGGGCGCGAGAAGCTGTTCGTGCGGGGGATCGCGGACAGCAGTTTGGTGGGCGGCAGCCAGGCGACGGTCGGCCAGTATCTGGGTGAGATCCAGCTGAACTACAGCGCGCCCGATCCGAACCTCGCGCTCTACGACATCGCCTCGGTCGAGTTGCTGGAGGGGCCGCAGGGGACGCTCTACGGCACCGGCGCACTGGGCGGGGTGATACGTGTCACACCCAACCCGCCGGTACTGGATCGCTGGTCGGGCGCGGTCGGCCTGGGGGCGACGGGGATCGCGCATGGCGGGACCGGCGGCGATGCCATGGCGGTCCTCAACGCGCCGCTGGGCGATCGCGCCGCGCTGCGCATCCTCGGTTATGGATCGCGGACGCCCGGCTATGTCGACGATACGCTCCGGGGCAAAAGGGGCGTGAACCGCAGTGACGTGGGCGGTGGCCGGGCGACCTTGCGCCTCCGCCCCGGCGATGCCTGGACGATCGATATCGGCGGCGTCTATCAGCGGATCGACAACCGCGACGCCCAATATGTCGATGCCGCCGCCCCGCCCTTGACCCGTGCGGTGCCGGTGGCGGAGCCGTCGTCGAACGACTTCCGGATGGGCTCGATCACCGTCCAGCATCGCAGCGCCGGGGGACAGACGCTGACCGCGGCGCTGTCGCTGGTCCGGAACAATGTCATGGCGCGCTATGACGCGGCGGGGCTGGTGCGCGGTGCCACCGCGCTGGAGACGGCAAGCAGCTCGCAGGTCGTGACCGGGGAACTGCGCCTGGCCCGGCACCGTGACAGCGGCAACGGTTTCCTACTGGGCAGCTATGCCACGATCAGCGACGACCGGCTGATCCATTCGACCGTCGGTCGCGATGGCGGGACGGTGCTGCGCGGTATCGGCAACCGCGTGGTCGACGTGGCGCTGTTCGGCGAAGCGACCCTGGCGCTGGGGAACAGGCTGGCGGCGACCATGGGATTGCGCGCGACCTATCTCGACTTTTTCGGCACCACCATCCTGCCCGGCGGGCGCGAGCAGGGGCTTGCGGTGGAGGTGGCCAATGGCGGTGACGTGACCTTCCTGCCCAGTGCCGCCCTGCGCTGGGACTGGAAGCCCGGCCTCACCGGCCATCTGCGTTATCAGCGCGGGCTGCGCGTCGGCGGCTATGGCCTGGACACCGAGGTGTCGGTCGATCCGGATGACATATCGCCGGACGAGGGCTATGTCGTGTTCGGACCCGACACGCTGGACACCATCGAAGCGGGCCTGCGGTTCGGCGATCCCGCATCGCGTTTCCACGGCCAAACGGCGCTATCCTTCGCCAATTGGCGCAGCATCCAGGCGGACCTTTACGGGGCGACGGGGCCGCATACCGCCAATATCGGCGATGGACAGATCTGGTCGCTGGAGACGACGGTGCAGTGGCGCCCCGCACGGGCCGTCCGGCTGGCCGGGGCGATCGTCCTGACCCGCAGCATGCTGACCGCTCCTGCCCCGCCGTTCGCCCTTGCGCGGGAACAGGCGCTACCCAATACGCCGGCCGTCTCGCTGCGGGTGGCACTCGATCGGCGGTGGTCGCTGGCGAACGGCGACGACCTGTTGCTGCGCGGCTCGGTCCGCTATGCCGGACGCTCCTGGGTCGGGGTCGGGCCGCTCCATCTCGTGCAGGGCGATTATGCGCAGGCGGACATGGGGCTGGCCTGGACGCACCGGCCGGTGACGCTGACCCTCGATATCTCCAACCTATTCGACGGCGCGGGCAACCGCTTCGCCCTGGGCAATCCGCTGGCCTATATGCGGCGGACGCAGTGGACGCCCCTGCAACCGCGAACCATCAGGATCGGTGCCGCATGGTCCTTCTAGCTTTCCTCCGCCCTGCGTAGTTCGCCGGACAGGAATGCCAGCAGGCTGACCAGCGTTCCAAGGGCGCCGGTCAGGACGAACAGCCAGCGCACGCCGATCAACGCCCCGAGCGGCGCGGCGATCAGAAGGCCGATCGGTGCCGCCAGACCCATCAGCGTGGCGAGCAGACCGAGCACGCGTCCCTGCAGCTGATTGGGAACGGTCGCCTGGATCAAGGCGGTGAAGGGCGCATCGCCCAGGATGAACAGCAGGCCGCTCAACGCCCAGAAGATCGCCGCCAGCCAGAACAGGCCCGACGGCATCAGCGCGGTCAGCGCCAGCGTCGCGCAGGACAAGCTGAAGCCCCACAAGATCCATGACACCAGCCGCCGGGGGACGATGATCGCCACGATCGCACCGCCGGCGATCATGCCCGCGCCGCCCAGGCTTTCGAGCATCGCGACCTGCTGCGCCCCGCCGCCGAAATGCTGCTTCACCAGCAGCGGCAGCAGCGTGAAGGTCGGCATGATGACCAGCACCACGGCGGTCAGCAGCGCATAGATGCGTCGCAAGCGGGCATCTTGCCAGACGACCCCGATGCCTTCGCGAAATTCGGTCCAGATGCCGGTCCCGCTTCTCGATAGGCGATGTTGCGGGATCGCGAAGGCCAGGAGCGGGGCGATGCCAAGCAGCGCGGTGCCGACATCGATCCACAACGCCTTGCCGACCGGCATCGCCGCGATCGCCAGCCCCCCCAGCGGCGCGGCGGCGACCGTCACGAGGCCCATCAGCGTCTGGTTCAGTCCGGCGACGCGGGGGAGGAAATGCCGGGGCACCAGCATCGCCTCGCTGGCCGATGCGGCGGGCATCTGGAAGGCGGTGGCCGCACTGCGCACGAACATCGCCGTGTAGATGTGCCACAGCGCGATCCGGCCGCTCAGGAACAGCGCGATCACGACCACGATGCAGAAGGCTGAGAGGAGGTCGGAGACGATCATCAGCATCCGGCGGTTGTAGCGGTCGGCGAAGGTGCCCCCGAGCGGTCCCAGCAGCGCTTGCGGCAACAGCGCGACCAGGCCAGCCATCGCCAAGGCGCCCAGGTCGCCGGTCGTGTCGGTGATCCACCAAATCAGCACGAATTGCGTGATGGCCGACCCCGTCAGCGACAGCGCCTGTCCCGCAAAGATCGACCAGAAACGCCATTTCCAGCCCGGACCGGGATCCATGCCCGCCGGGTCATACGCGCCCGAAACAGGCTGGGTCATAGCATCCGGCGCAGCACGTCGGTGTCACGCCCGCGGTCCAGGAACCGATGCTTCAGCACGCCCATGACATGCAGGACGACCAGCGCCAGCAGCGTATAGGCCGATATCCGGTGCGCGAGGGCGAAGAGCGCGAAGGCGTGGTCGTCCTTGGGCAGGAGTTCGGGCAGTCCGATGCCGAAAAAGGGTACGCCGTCGCTCTGGGTGAACGAACTGGACATGGCATAGCCCATCAGCGGTACGATGATCGCCAGCGCCAGCATCATATATTGCACCATGGAGGACAGCATGGTCTCCCATGATGCCAGCCCGGCGGGATGACGGGGCAGGGCGGAGCGGCGGCGCAGGATCAGCGCGATGGTGCCGGTCAGAAAGGCCAGCACGCCGAATTCCTTATGGACGGGATACATCCATGCGAACTTGGCCGTCATGCTGTCGGGCAGCGAGGTCATCGTCCAGCCCAGCGCGATCAGGCCGGGGATCAGGGCGGCGCGGGTCCAGTGCAGCATTCGCATCGGCAGGGTGTAACGGTCGCGGCGGTTCATTCGGGCGTTCCTTCGGCGGCGGTGTCGCCACCCAGCGCCCGGTAGAGCGCGGCGGCGGCGGTCAGCTGGTCGCGCCGGACGATCAGCGCGCTTTGCCGGGCGGCATAGGTGGCGCGCTGCGCGTCCAGCAGGTCGAGGCGGCTGGTCTGACCTGCCCGATAGGCCAGCCCGGTCAGCGTGGCGCGGCGCTCGGCCTGGGTGGCGACCCCGCGCTGCTCGGCCAGCTGCGCGCCATAGGTCGCCTGGGCGGCCAATCCGTCCGCCACCTCGCGAAAGCCGGTCTGGATCGCCTTTTCATAGGTGGCGACGGCCGAGGATGTCCGCAGGCGGGCGAGGTCGAGATTGCCCCGCAGCGCGCCGCCGCGAAAGATCGGCAGGCTGATCGCGGGCGCATAGGACCAGGTGCGGTTCGCCCCCTGGAACAGGCTCTCGAGCGCGAGACTGGCGAAACCGAAGGCGGCGGTCAGCGAGACGCGCGGGAAAAAGGCCGCGCGTGCCGCGCCGATATCCGCATTGGCGGCGCGCAGCGCCTGCTCGGCCTGCGCGATATCGGGGCGCCGGGTCAACAGGTCGGAGGGGGTTCCGGCCGCCAGCGCGGTGCGGATCGGCTGATCCATCAGCGGGGTGGGGGGCGGCAGGTCGCGCGGCAGCGGCGCGCCGACTGCCAGCACCAGCGCGTTGGTCGCCTGCACCCATTCGCGCTCGCGCTGGGCCAGATCGGCCTGGGCCTGTCGCACCAGTCCCTCGCCCTGCGCCAGGTCGGCACCGCTCGCCTGTCCGGCGTCCTTTCGGAGCCGGGTGATCTCCAGCGACGCGCGCCAGTCGGCCAGCGTCGAACGGGTCAGTGCCCGTTGCTCGTCGGCCAGCCGTTCGTTCCAATAGGCATCGGCGACCGCCCCGATCACGGTCAGGCGGACGGTGCGCCGCGCTTCGACCGAGGCGAGCCAGCGGTGGAACGCGGCCTCGTTCAACGCACGCAGGCGGCCGAACAGGTCGAGTTCGAACCCGGTCAGCGCCGTCTGCACGCTGAACTGTCCGAACTCGAAGCCGGTCGGGCCGTTGCCCGGCGTCAGGCCGATGCCCGCGCCAGCCACGCTGGCGGGCTGGCGCTGACGGGTATAGCCCGCGTCGACATGGACGCCGGGCCGCGCCTGGGCGCGCTGCACGCGCAGCTGGGCGCGCGCGGCTTCGGCATCGAGCGCGGCGATGCGCAGATCGCGATTGGCGTCGAGCGACAGCGCGATCAGGCTTTGCAGCCGGGCATCGCCGAACATGTCGCGCCATGCGGGCAGCGCCTCGGAGCCGCCCGCCAGAGGGTACGCGTCGGCGACCGGCGGGGTGGGCAGGGGCAGCCTGGGCGTCATCGAACAGGCGGTGGTCGCCAACAGCAGGGCAAGGGGCAGGGATCGCATCGTCATGCCGCCTTCTCCCGGCGCGCGCGCCAGCGTTCGGCGAGGCCCACCACCACCACGAAGAAGGTCGGCACGAAGATCAGCGCCAGCACGGTGCCGGTGATCATGCCGCCGAACACGCCGGTCCCGATCGCATGCTGCGTCTCCGCGCTCGCCCCGCCCGCCAGCATCAGCGGGACGACACCCAGCGTGAAGGCCAGGCTGGTCATCACGATCGGGCGCAGGCGTACCCGCGCGGCGGCGATGGCGGCGTCGATCAGGCTGTATCCGGCCTCGCGATACTGCTTGGCGAACTCGACGATCAGGATCGCGTTCTTGGCGCTCAGGCCGATGATGGTGATCAGGCCGACCTTGAAGAAGACGTCGTTCGACAGGCCGCGCAGCATCACCGCCGATACCGCGCCGATCAGTCCCAGGGGCACGACCAGCATCACCGCCATCGGGATCGACCAGCTCTCATAGAGCGCCGCCAGCACCAGGAAGACGACCAGCATCGACAGGGCGAGCAACATCGGCGCCTGCGCCCCGGCCTCACGCTCCTGCCGCGACTGGCCGGTCCATTCGATCCCGAAGCCGTGGGGCAATTCGGCCGCCAGCCGCTCCATCTCGCGCATGGCATCGCCGCTGGAAACCCCGGGCGCGGCGGTGCCGGTGATGCTGACGGACGGGTAGCCATTATAGGTGGAGAGCTGGAGCGGGCCGTTGCTCCATACCGGCGTGACCAGCTCGGCCAGCGCCACCGTGCCCCCGGCCGCGTTCTTGACGCGCAATCCCATCACATCGTCCAGGTTCATGCGGTGCGCAGGCTCGGCCTGTACGATCACCTGCTGCAACCGCCCCTTGTTGGGGAAGTCGTTGACATAGCTGCTGCCCAGCGCCGTGCCGATCATGTCGCTGATCGCGCTGAACGGGACGCCGAGCGCTTGGGCCTTCGCGCGGTCGATGTCGAGCCGCACGCTGGTCCCGGACGGCAGCCCCTCGGCGTAAACGCCGGTCAGCTTGGGGCTGCGCTGCGCATAGGCGACCAGCATGTCGCGTGCGGTGAACAGCGCATGGCGGCCCTTGCCCGCCCGGTCCTCCAAGCGCAGCGCGAAGCCCGAGGAGGTGCCGAGTTCGTCGATCGCGGGCGGCATGACGATCATGACCAGTCCTTCATGGACGTCCCTGGCCATCGCGGCGTCGGCGGCGGCGACCTCCTTGCCGACATTCGTGCCGCCCCGGTCCTTCCAGTCCTTCAGTATCGTATAGACCATGGCGGCGTTGGGACCGGAGCCGGAGAAGCCGAAGCCCAGGATCGCCTCGGTCGTCTCGACGCCGGGGCGCGTCGCCATGTGCTTTTCCAGCGCCTTGACCGCTGCCAGCGTGCGGCTGGCGGTGGCATCGGCGGGCAGCTGGAAACTGGTCATGAAATAGCCCTGATCCTCCTCCGGCATGAACGAGGACGGCAGGTTGACGAAGGCGATGGCCAGCATCCCGACGATCGCGACGAAGACCAGCATCATCCGCCCGCTGGCCTTCAGCAGACGCGCGACCCAGCTCTGATAGCCGCGGGTGGCGCGGTCGAACTGACGATCGAACCAGGCGAAGAAGCGGTTCTTGGCGCGCTCCTCGTCCAGCGGCTTGAGCAGCGTCGCGCACAGCGCCGGGGTAAGGGTGAGCGCGAGGAAGGCGGAGAACAGGATCGACACCGCCATCGCCATCGAGAACTGGCGATAGATGGTGCCGACCGACCCGGCGGCCAGCGCCATGGGGATGAACTCCGCCGACAGGACCAGCGTGATGCCGATGATGGCGGGCGTGATTTCGCCCATCGCCTTGCGCGTGGCATCGGCGGGCGAGAGTTTCTCCTCGTGCATCAGCCGTTCGACATTCTCGACGACGACGATGGCGTCATCGACGATGATGCCGATCGCCAGCACCATGCCGAACATGGTCAGCACGTTGATCGAATAGCCCGTCGCCAGCATGACCGCGATCGTGCCGAGCAGCGCGATGGGCGCGACGATGGCGGGGATCAGCGTGTAGCGGACCTTTTGCAGGAACAGGTACATGACGAGGAAGACCAGCAGCATCGCCTCGGCCAGCGTATGAAGTACCTTTTCGATCGAGATGCGGACGAACGGCGCGGTGTCGAACGGCGCGGACCAGCTCATGCCCGGCGGCAGTGAGCGGGCGAGCTCGGTCATCCGCGCGCGCACGGCTTTGGAGGCGGCGACGGCATTGGCGCCGGGTGTCAGCTGAATGCCCACCGAGGCGGCGAACTTGCCATTTTCCCGTGTATCGTTGCCGAAGCTTTGCCGCCCCAGTTCGATCCGGGCGACCTTGTTCAGCGTCACCGACGAGCCGTCCGTATTGGCCTTCAGGATGACGCCCGCGAAATCCTCCGGCGTCTTGAGCTGCCCGTCGGCGGTCAGCGGCACCAGCACGCGCTGTCCGTTGGCGGTCGGTTCGGCCCCCAGCTTGCCGGGGGCGATCTGCACATTCTGTTCGGCGATCGCCGCCGTCACATCCGTGGCGGTCAGGCCGTATCCGGCGAGCCTGGCGGGGTCGATCCAGATGCGCATGGCGCGCTCCGCCGAGAAATTCTGGACGCGCCCGACGCCTGGGATGCGCTTCAGCTCATCCACGATGTTGCGTGCCATGTAATCGGACAGCTCCACCTCGTCCTGCTGTCCATTGGACAACAGGCTGACGATCATCAGGAAGCCCGACGAGGCGGACTCGACCGTGACGCCGGTCTGGCGCACCACCTGCGGCAGGCGCGGCTCGATCGTCTTCAGCCGGTTCTGCACATCGACCTGCGCCATTTCGGGGTTGGTGCCAGGGCGGAAGGTCGCGGTGATCGTCGCCAAGCCCGAGGTATCGGCCGAGCTTTCGAAATAGAGCAGGTTCTTGACGCTCGACAGTTCGCGCTGGACCAGGGAGACGACGCTGTCGTTCAGCGTCTGTGTCGTGGCACCGGGATAGCTGGCGAAGATGCTGACCGTCGGCGGCGCGACGCTGGGGAAGCGGGCAACCGGCATTTTCGGGATGGCGATGACGCCCATCAGCACGATCGCGATCGCGATGACCCAGGCAAAGACCGGGCGATCGATGAAGAATTTCGCCATGACTCAGCCCGCCGCCCCGTCGCGCCATGCCCGCTGCTTGACCGGGGTGCCGGGCTGAACGCGGTTCTGCCCCTCGACGATCACCACCTCCCCGGCGCGCAGACCCGACCGAATGACATAGCGGCCATGGACCAGCGGGCCGAGCGTGACGCGGCGGAGATGCACCCGGTCCTGCCCGCCGACTACGCTGACCTGCGGCGTGCCGTCGCCCGCGCGGGTTACGGCCTGTTGCGGCACGGACAGCGCACCCGGCATGGTCGCACGGGGCAGGCGGGCGCGAACGAACATGCCGGGCAACAGCCGTTCGCCCGGGTTCGGCACCTCGACCCGGACCAGGGCGTCGCCGCTATTGGGATCGACCGCGACGCCCGAAAACAGGATGCGCCCCCGTACCGGATGGCTTCGGCCGGATGCCGTCAGGATCTCGACCAACCCGGTCCCGGCCCTCTGGTCGCGCAGTTCGGCATAGCGTTCGGCGGGTTGCCGGACATCGACATAGACGCGGTCGATCTGCTGGATGGTGGCGAGGGGATTTGCATCCGCCGCCGTGACCAGCGCGCCCTCGGTCACATTGGCCGCCCCGATCCGCCCTGAAATCGGGGCGGTAACCCGCGCGAAGCCGAGGTCGATCCGGCGGCGGCGCAGGGTGGCACGGGCTTCGGCCAGTTCCGCGGCAGCCTGCGCGCGGGCCGCGACCGCATCGTCATAGCTCTGGCGGCTGATCGCATCGGCGGCGACCAGCGGCTTCAGCCGATCCGCCTGCGCGTTGGCGCGGGCATAGGCGGCGCTGGCCTTCTGCACGGTCGCCCGCGCGGTGTCGGCATCGGCCTGGAAGGGGGCGGGGCTGATCTGGAATAGCAACTGCCCGGCGCGCACCGCCGCACCCTGTTCGAACAGGCGGCGCTGGACGATCCCGCCGACCTGCGGCCGGATCTCGGCCGTGCGGAACGCCACCACGCGCCCCGGCAATTCGTCGATCGCCGTCACCGTGGACGGTACGACACGCAGGGTCGTTACCTCTACCGCATCGACTTGCGCGGTTGGGGCATCGGCAGAACAGCCGCTCAGCGACGCCGCCACCGTCAGAGCGATCGGCAGGGCACACCGCGTGCCGGATGCAAAAGAATGGACCTTCATGCCGGCGCTTATCCATCCAGACCATTGGGGCAGCGTCGAGATTGTGTGGAGAATGCGTGGGGGCGGGCTGGCAGCCTGTCGAGTGCGACTGATATGACGGAGTGAAGAGGAACGGAAACGTCACATGAACCCGCTTGTACTGATCGCCGAAGATGAACGTGACATCGCCGATATCCTCTGCGCCTATCTGGAGCGCGAAGGATTCCGGACGGTTCATGCCGGCGACGGGCGTACCGCGCTGGACCTGCATCTGGCGCTGAAGCCCGACATCCTGCTGCTCGACATCTCGATGCCGCTGGTCGATGGCTGGGGCGTGCTGTCCGAAGTGCGGCGGCGGGGCAATACGCCCGTGGTCGTCACCACCGCGCTGGATCAGGATATCGACAAGTTGCAGGCGCTGCGGATCGGGGCGGACGATTATGTGGTCAAGCCGTTCAATCCGGTCGAGGTCGTGGCGCGGGTCAAGGCGGTGCTGCGCCGGTCGGGCGGGGAAGGCGCCAACGGTGTGCTTCGCGTTGGCCCGGTCGAGATCGACACGACCGCGCACATGGTCCGCACCCAGAATGGCGAGGTCGCGCTCACCCTGACCGAGTTCCGCCTGCTCGCCCATATGGCGCGTACGCCGAGCCGGGTGTTCAGCCGTGGTGAGCTGCTCGACGCCTGCCTGCCGGGATCGGACGCACTTGACCGGACGGTCGACAGCCATGTCAGCAAGCTGCGCCGCAAGCTCGATCAGGCGGGGGCGCCCGACATGCCCGAGGGGGTGCGCGGCGTCGGATACCGGCTGTGGTCGCGGGGATGAGGAACCGGAACAGCCTGACCCGGCAATTGTCGATCGCGTTGGCGGCGCTCGCCTTCGTCGCCGTCGCGGTCAGCACGGCGGCCTTCTATATCGTCTATGCCGTGCTGGAGCGGTGGCGGATCGTGGCCCCCCTGCCGCCGGGGGTGGCGGACACCACCGGGCTTGATGTCGGCATCACGCTGGCGGCCTGCGTCATCGGGGTGGTGCTGGCGCTTGCGGTCGCGGTGCGGCTGGCTCGGCGGATAGTACAGCCACTGGGGGCGGTGGGAGAAGCCGCGCGTCGGATTGCCGAGGGCGATCTGGCAACCCGGATAGCGCCGGTCCGCGGCGCGCATGGCGAGGCGGCCGTGTTGATCGCCGACTTCAACGCGATGGCCGACCGGTTGCAGCGCATGTCGGACGATATGAAGGTCTGGAACGCGCAGATCGCGCATGAACTGCGGACGCCGCTGACGATCCTGCGTGGGCGGCTTCAGGGCGCCAAAGATGGCGTTTTCGCGCTCGATGCGGAGCTGGTGGTCGGGTTGATGAAACAGCTCGACGGACTGACCCGGCTGGTCGAGGACCTGCGCAGCGTCAGCCTGGCAGAAAGCGGTCGGTTGGAGCTGGTGCTCGCCGATGTCGACCTCGCTGCCGAATTTCACGAGATGCGGCCGGTGCTGGAAGCGATGCTTGCACCAGCAGGTTTCGAGCTGGAAATGGCATTGGAACCGGGTGTCGTCCGGGTCGATGCGGCACGGGTGCGTCAAGCCGTAATCGCATTGGTCGACAATGCTCGGCGCCATGCGAGTCCCTGCATTGTGTCGATCGCCGTGACATTTTCCGGCAACGCGGCCGTCATTACGGTTTCTGATAAAGGTCCCGGGCTTCCTGTGCATTTTGAGAAGCGGGCTTTTCTTCAATTCTCACGCGGCGTTCAAAATGCGAATGGGTCGGGGCTCGGTCTTTCGGTCATCAAGGCTATCGCGAAGGCGCATGGCGGTGATGCCATATACCAGCGTAACGGTGAAATTTCGCAATTCCGCATCATCATCCCCAGGTGTTCGGTCCCGGCATCTGCTGAATCGGGTCGACGAGGCGCGTTCGAAGCCGGTCGTGGCTTTCGTGATGAAAGCGTTTGACGTTCGCCTGCCTGATGGTCCGGTTCATCCGCTCGACCAGCCCCTCGGTCCATGGCTGGTGAGCCGGCGCTCGATCTCGGTCGCCTCGCGGATCATGTCGAAGCGCGTCTGACGCGACTGGCCGGGGACTGCGAACGTGGCGGGTGGCGGGCGATGCCGTGGCGCTGGAGGCAATGATGAAGCGCCGACCGGGTCAGGTGCGGGATCGACGGCTGCGACGCATGGGTACAGCCATGCAGCGGCGGCGGGGTGTGACGGCGGAACGCCACGACCATCGGCTGCTTGGTTGGTGGTGATGCCGGATGAATAGCCAGGCCGCCTGGGTCCCTGCCAATCAGCGCGCAGCTCATCCCTCGCCATGATCGTCGCGAAGCGCCCGCCCGGCGATCGTGATCTCCCCGACAAAGCACGCCAGCCCCGCCACCGCGCAGATCAGGCCGCCGCCGAAGAAGAAGAACAGCACCCCCGCATGACGCGAGTCGCGCAGCGTCCCCAGGAACAGGGTGATCGCCGCGCAGCACGTCATCGCCCCCGCCGCCGCGGTCAGCATGACGGCGATGTCGAGAATCTTCGAGCGCAGGCGAAGGCGGCGCAGCTCATAGCCGTTCGTCCGGCCGTCCTTCCTCAATCCCTGAATCCGGTCGCTGATCCGCCCCAGCCGGGTCGCAAAGACGTTCAGCAGCGATCCCACGGCGGTCAGCAGAAAGATCGGCGTCAGCGCCAGTTGGATGACGCGGGCGGCGGCGTTCAGGGGTTCGGTCATCATGGCTCGCTTTTCGGAAGATCAACGATCGAACAAAGGACGCCAATGTTCCCGGGAGAAAGATCACCCAAGGGCCAGCGCGCGCCGGAACCCGTATGAAGCGGGAGGACGACTCTCCTGAAATGGGATGGCGCGAAGGACCATGTGCCCCCGAACCTCTTGTGCTAAGAGGTTTTTAGGACGGATATGAAAGAAGACGGGCCGTTTACAGGGGGAGAGGCAGATGGAATTTCCGCTCATCGCGCCGCGACCGCCCCGGATGTCCGAACAGATGGAGGGCCTGAAGCGGATCGAGGCGTCCGGCCAGTTCAGCAATAACGGCCCCGAGGTCCGCGCGTTGGAGGCCGAGATGGTCGCACGGCTGTTCGACGGGCGCGGTGCGGCGCTGGCGGTCGGCAATGCGACGCTGGGCCTGATGATCGCCATCCGGCAGGCGGCGGGGCTGCATCCCCGCCCTGGCACGCTTGCGATGATGCCCGCCATGACCTTTGCTGCGACGGCGCAGGCGGCGATCTGGGCCGGGCTTACCCCCCTGATCGTCGATATCGACCCGCAGGACTGGACCGCCGACGCGGCCGAGGAAGAGCGGATGCTGGCGCAGCATGGCGGCCGGATCGGCGTCATCGTGCCCTATGCGACCTTCGGCACGGTCATCGATCTGGACCGCTATGCCTGGCTGGCACGGCGGTACGAGGTCGGGGTCGTCATCGACGCGGCGGCCTCGCTGGGGACGCAGGACGCGGCGGGGCGGGGCTTCGGCACGGGTGCGCCCTTCACGCTGGTCTATTCGATGCATGCGACCAAGACCTTTTCGGTCGGTGAGGGCGGGCTGGTCTATAGCGGCGATGTCGAGCGGATCGACCAGCTGCGCGCGATGGTGAATTTCGGTTTCGAGAGCGGGCGCCACGCGACTCTGCCGGGCATCAACGCCAAGATGCCCGAGATACTGGGCCTGATGGCGCGCAGCAAGCTGGCCGAACTCGATTCGATCTGCGACGCCCGCGCCGCGCTGGACCGCGAATATCGCGCGGCGCTGCCCGACCTCACCGTTCAGCGCATGACGGCGAAGCGGCAGGCGACGCAGTTCATGCCGGTGCTGCTTCCCCCCGAACTGGCATCGCGCCGGGACACCATCGCCGGAGCCCTGGCGGCGGACGGGGTCGGGACGGGGCAGTATTTCAGCCCGCATCTGGGCGAGCAGGCGCTGTTCCGCGACACGGCGCTGGTCGAGCCGACGCCGGTGGCGGATGCCGTTTCGGCGCGGATGCTCAGTCTGCCGATCACCGATGCGATGCGGCCGGGCGATGCGACGATCGTGGCCGGGCGGCTGATGCGTGCGATCGCGAAGGTCGCGGCCGATGCCGGGTCAGGACCTGGGCAGGCCCATGGTGACGCCGCGCTGGGCTGCGTGATGATCGGCGGCGGACCGGCGGGCACCGCCGTGTTGACCGCCGCGAGCAAGAAGGGATTGCTGGAGCGGCTGGCCGGGGACGGACTGGTCCTGGTCGAACGGTCGCCCCGCATCGGGCCGGGGGCGCTGGGCGGCTATGCGATCCGTTCGGATACCACGGCGGAAACCTTCCTGTCGGCGGTGCGCGGCAATCCCTATCCCGAACTCGCCGCACTGGAGGCGCATCCGGCCGGGCAGATGATGGCGCGGCATTGCGGGGCGCTGGGCGCGCCGCTGGCGGAGACCGCGCCATTGCTGGCGGCGACCGCGCAGCGGCTGCGCGGCATCGTGACGGCGCATGGCGGCGAAATCCGCACCGATACCGAGGCACTGAGCGCCCAGGCCACGGCGGACGGGCTTTGGCGGACCACCATTGTCGGCCGCGAAGGGCAGCGCGTGCTGACATCGCGCCATCTGGTCGTGGCGACCGGCGGCTACCAGACCGACGCGCATGTCGCGGACAAGAGGGTCGCGGGCGCGACCCTGGGCGAGCAGGCGGGGGACCGGCTGATGCGCTCCGACCTGCTGTTGCGGCGTGGCGGGGTAGAGGCGGTGGCGGCACGACTGGCCGACCGGCGCGCGCCGCGCGTGGTGATCGTCGGGGCCTCGACCAGCGCCCTGGCCTCGGCGGTGCAGTTGCTCAAATGCCATGACCTGCCCTGGGGGGCGGGCGCGATCACGCTGATGGTGCGGACCCCGCCCAAGCCCTTCTTCCCGTCGGTCGAGGCGGCGGCGGCGGAAGGTTTTACCGACTATACGCCCGACGATATCTGCCCGGTCAGCGGGTTCGTGCTGCGCCTCGCCGGGCTTCGGCTGGAGTCGCGCGAACTGGTGATGCGGATGCTGGGCTTGGGCGGACGGACACCCGACCCGCGCCTGCGCCTCCACCGGATCGCGGGAGAGGACGATGCCGAGGCGCGTCGGTTCATCGGCGAGGCCGATCTGGTGGTGGGCGCGCTCGGTTATCGCCCGCGCGCGCTGCCGCTGTTCGACGCGAACGGGCAGCCCATCGCACTCGCCCATCGCACGGGGCGGCCGATGGTCGACCGGCATTGCCGTATCCTCGACGACCAGGATCGGCCGGTGCCGGGCGTCTATGGCATCGGCCTTTCCGCCGGTTTCGTACCCTGGGGCGCGCTGGGCGGGGAGAAGAGTTTCCGGGGGCAGGCCAATGGCTTGTGGCTCTGGCAGAATGATGTCGGCCAGATGATCGTCGACCAGCTGCTTGGTAGCGATGCGGCGGCCCGGAGCAGCGTGGCGGCATGAGCGATCCGGTCGCCGATCCTGTCGTCAGCGTCGTCATCCCCGCCTATAACGGCGCATCGCTGATCGGCGAAACGCTGGCGAGCCTGGGCGACCAGACGCTCACCGCCTGGGAGGCGTTGGTCGTCGACGACTGTTCGTCGGACGGCACCCGCGAACTGGTGCGGAACTGGCCCGATCCCCGGGTTCGCCTGATCGAGAATGCCGTCAATGGCGGCCCGGTGAAGACACGCAATCGCGGATTTGCCGAGGCGCGGGGGCGCTATCTGGCGGGGCTGGACCAGGACGATCTGTGTCGCCCCGAACGGCTGGCACGGCAGGTCGCCTTTCTGGAGGCGCGCCCGGATATCGTGCTGGCCGGGACCCAGACCGAGCAGCTGGTCGGGCAGCGCGTGTTGCCCATGGACTATGCGCCGCATACCACGCCCGATCTGGTCGCTTGGTTGAGCTGGATCGAAAATCCGCTGGCATGGTCGACGGTGATGGTCCGCGCCGATGCCGCGCGGCGGCTCGACCCGTTCACCCGGCCCGAAATCCTCTATGCCGAGGATTTCGACCTGTACCACCGCATCGTCGCATTCGGGCGCATCGCGCGGCTGGACGAGCCGCTGCTGATCTATCGCCAGCACGAAGGCGGCGCGTCGAAGCGGTTCACGACGATGATGCGCGCCAGCGCGACGCGCGTCCTGGCCGAGGCGCATGCGCCGCTGTTTGGCGACGATGCGGGCGAGGTGGCGCGCCTCTTGGTCCAGCATAATATGGGGGGCGTGCCGATCCCCGACGGCGCGACCCTGCGCCGCCTGGGGCAGGCGATCGCGCAGCTCCAGGGCGCGTTCGTCGAGCGGTTCGCGCCCGATGCGCAGAGCCTGACGCTGATCCGGTGGGAAACCGCGCGGCGCTGGCGGCAACTGGCACGCGCTGCGCTGCGGGGCGGAAAGGTCACGCTGGGCGATGTGCTGGCATCGCGGCCGCCGCATCTGGGACTGGGCTATGCCGGTGTCGACGATCTGCTGCGATGGCGCGCGATCGGTATGGCGCGCCGTGTCTATCGGACCGGGCAGGGCCATGACCGGGACTGATCCGATCATCGCCGGGCATGCGCCGTTCCCTGTGGCAATCCCCAGCCGCTGAAAGCGCCGGGGATTGCGCCTACCTGTCTTAGATCAGGTGCCTGATCAGCTTCGACGCACCGACGGCGATGCCGCCGACGGCCAGCCAGCTCGATACCGCACCGACGGTCAGGATCATCAGGCGATCGATCGGGGAAATCACGTGCTCTTCCATGGTGGTGCAGTCCTCTCCCGCCAATCATTTTCGTTGGCGCGTCTCATTTATGAGACAGAATGCGTTAACAAACAAACCCATTTTTCGAATGACACTGATTGATCGCGCCGCTTCCGGATTAGTTTCCGGTCATTCAACGGCTTGGCGGCGACGAAATCGGTGTCTGGCCCAGTCTTGAAGCCTGATCCCCTTGCCCTTCAGGGGCATTCGCCACAAAGGCGGGGCATGGTGAGGCAATTTCCATGATCGACCGGACCCGTTTTTCGGGCAGCGATTCGTCGCGCGACGAATCGCATGACTCGCCGCTCGCTGCGCCGTCGCGCCTGTCGGCAATGCCGATGGCACTGCGCGGGGTGGCGGCGGTGGCGATGGCGCTTGCGCTGCTGCTACTCTTCGGGGTGGCGGTGGATCATTGGCCCTTTGCCTGGGACCGCGCGATCCTGACCGGTCTGCGGATCCATGCCTCGTCGGACAAATTGCGCGCCGTGGCGGAGGATTTCACGGCGCTGGGCAGCGTCCCGACGCTGGTCCTGATGGTGGCGGGTGCGGTGATCCTGCTGCTGGCGCGGGGATGGTGGCTGCTGGCGCTGATGACGGCGCTTTCGGGTATCAGCGGCGGCGCGGTCGTGACCTGGGTGAAGCTGATGGTCGCCCGCCCGCGCCCCGATCTGGTGGCGCACTGGGTCGATGTCCACAATGCCAGCTTCCCCAGCGGCCATGCAGCGGGCAGCGCGATGGTCTATCTGACGCTGGCGGCGCTGGCGACGCAGCTGACCGACCATCGCCGGGTGCGTTATGCCATCGTCGCGATCGCTGTGCTGCTGGTCGGGACGATCGGGGGCAGCCGCGTCTATCTGGGCGTACACTGGCCGTCGGACGTGGCGGCGGGCTGGTGCTTCGGAACGCTCTGGGCGTTGGGCTGGTGGTGGGCGACGGCGGCCGCCCGCCGGTCATGGGGCGGCGCGCGCCAATAAAGCATGGGCCGCCTTCAGATGCGGGGCATCGACCATCTTGCCATCCAGCTGCAGCGCGCCCGCGCCCGGATTGGCCAGGAACAGATCGACGATCGCCTGTGCCCGCGCGATATCCTCCGCGGAGGGGGTGAAGGCGGCGTTGATGATGGGCACCTGCGCCGGGTGGATCGCCATCATGCCGGTAAAGCCGTCCCGGTTGCCCCGCGCCGCATAGGCGGCTAGCCCGTCCAGATCGCGAAAGTCGGGATAGACGGTCTCGATCGCGGCGATCCCGGCGGCATGCGCACCGAACAGGGTCAGCGAGCGCGCCAGCTGATAGGGCGCGGTATAGCTGCCGTCCGCCTCGCGCGAGGTGGTCGCCCCGATCGCGGCGGGCAAATCCTCCGCGCCCCAGGTCAGGCCGGTCAGTGGCAGGCTCGACCCCGCATATTCGTGCAGCCGGAACAGCGCCATCGGCGTCTCGGTGACGATCGGCAGGATCGGGATATGCGTCACCCCGCGCGCCGCCAGTGCGTGCAGGCTGACCAGCCCTTCGGCCTTGGGAAGGACGATGCCGTCGGGCCGGGCGGGCAGGATCGCGGCCAGATCGTCGGTCGCCAGCGGGCCGTCGATCGGATTGATCCGCACGAACAGCTGCGCGGCCGTGTCGCGGGGGCGGGAGAGGAACCGCGCCACCTCTCCGCGCGCGCGCGGCTTGGCATCGGGGGCGACCGCATCCTCCAGGTCGAGGATCAGGGCATCCGCGCCCGTCCCCATCGCCTTGGCCATCCGCTCGGGCCGATCGCCGGGTACGAAGAGGAGCGAGCGCAGTCGCATCGGCTTTAGCGGCCCATCTCGGCCAGCTTGCGCTCCCAGGCCAGCGCGTCGCGGACGATGCCTTCCAGATCGTCGCGTTCGGGCCGCCAGGGCAGGGTGGCGAGGATCGCGCCATTGTCCGCGACCAGCTCGGCCGGATCGCCCGCGCGGCGGCCTTCCATCCGGCGCTCGATCGTCCGGTTGGTCACGCGGTCGACCGCGTCCAGCACTTCGAGGACCGAGAAGCCACGGCCATAGCCGCAATTGAGCGTGTGGCTCTCACCCGGCCGCTCGATGAGCAGTTCGAGCGCGGCGACATGCGCGGCGGCAAGGTCCGAGACATGGATATAGTCGCGCACGCCCGTGCCGTCGCGGGTGGCGAAGTCGGTGCCATAGACGCCGACCGCCTCACGCTTGCCGATCGCCGCTTCGACCGCGATCTTGATGAGATGCGTCGCACCGACCGTCGACTGGCCCGAGCGCCCTTGCGGATCGGCGCCCGCGACGTTGAAGTAGCGCAGCGCGCAATAGTTGATCGGATGCGCGGCGGCGACGTCCTTCAGCATGATCTCGGTCATCAGCTTGGACATGCCGTACGGGTTGATCGGCGCCTTGGGATCGCTTTCCTTGATCGGCACCCGCTCGGGCGTGCCATAGGTGGCGGCGGTCGAGGAGAAGATGAAGTGGCCGACGCCCTCGGCCACCGCGCTTTCCATCAGCGAGCGGCTGGCGGCGGTGTTGTTGCGATAATATTTGAGCGGGTCGGTGACCGACTCGGGCACGATGATCGACCCGGCGAAGTGCATGATCGCGCGGACCTTGTGCTCGCGGATCGCGGCGCGCACCGCGTCGTCGTCGGCGACATTGGCGACGACCAGCGAGGCGCGGGGATCGACCGCCCAGTCGAAGCCGGTGACCAGATTGTCGAGCACGACGACCTCATAGCCTGCATCCAGCAGCGCCAGCACGGCATGGCTGCCGATATAACCGGCGCCGCCCGTCACCATCACCTTGCCGTCGATCGTCGCCATCACTTTTGCCTCAAGTCGCTGGATTGCCGTGGCCTAGCCGCTTCCTATCTATGCATACAAGACGACAAGGAGATTCCGAGTGACCGAATATGTAACGCTGGCCGGGGGCTGTTTCTGGTGCACCGAGGCGGTGTTCAAGGACGTGATCGGGGTCGAATCGGTCGAAAGCGGCTATATCGGCGGCACCGTGCCCAACCCGACCTACAAGCAGGTGTGCGGCGGCGATACCGGCCATGCCGAGGCGATCCGCATCGGTTTCGATCCCGAGCAGCTGGCGCTGGGCGATCTGCTCGACATTTATTTCGCGACGCACGACCCGACGCAGCTCAATCGCCAGGGCAACGACGTCGGCACGCAATATCGCTCGGCGATGTTCCCGGCGGATGAGGCGCAGGAGGCCGCGATGAAGGCAGCCCTGGAACGCGCCCAGGCCGGGCTGGACAAGCCTGTCGTGACGACGATCGAGCCGATGGCCGAGTGGTATCCGGCGGAGGATTACCATCAGGATTATTGGGAAACGTCGGGGCGGTCGAACCCCTATTGCATGGCGGTGATCCCGCCCAAGCTGCAGAAGCTGCGCAAGAGCTTCGCCGCCCGGTCGAAGGCGGTGACGGCGTAAAGAATTGGGGCGGGTGGTTCCTAACCTTCCATCCCACCTCCGTTCAGCCTGAGCGTAGTCGAAGGCCACGCGTAGACCTCCGCCCAAAATGCCCTCGGGGTGTCGGTAGCCCCTTGGCCTTCGACTTCGCTCAGGCTGAACGGAGGGCGGGATGTAAGTCCCGGTCGCATTGAGCGAAGTCGAAGCGGCACGCCCCGACCTCTATCGCGTCGCGGCCCGCCGCAGCCGGTCGTTGATCGCTTCGCCGATCCCTTCGTCGGGGATCGGCGCCACCGCTAGCCTCGCGCGGTCCCCCGCATCCGCGCGGTGGAGCGCGTCGAACAGTCGTGCCGCCGCCTCGACCGGATCGCCGCGCTCCGACAGGCTGTCCTGCCCGCGTACGTCGCCGAAGCCGATCAGCCATTCGTCCGCCGCCGCGTGCGTTACGTTCAGGCGCAGGGGCTTGCGAGGCGCATAATGGCTGGCGAGCTGACCCGGCGCGGTGACGATGGCGGGGGCCTGCGGGCCTTGCTCCACATCGCCTAGCACTTGCGCCAGCATCGCGGCCGTCACCGGGCCGGGACGCAGGATGGTGCGGCCCGCGACGATGGTCGATTCCAGCCCCGCCTCGGTCGCGCCGTCGTCGATGACCGGCACGTCCGGCCCCAGGCTGGCGCGGACATGGGGGCTGCGCGTCGGGCTGATCCCGCCGCTGGCATTGGCCGACGGCGCGGCGAGCGGGCGGCCGCTTTCCATCAGCAACGCCTGCATCGCACGGTGGCGCGGCACCCGGATCGCGACGGTATCCAGCCCCGCCGTGACCAGCGAGGCGATGCCCGCCCCGGCCTTGAGCGGGCGCACCAGCGTCAGCGGCCCCGGCCAGAAGGCGCGCGCCAGCGCCAATGCGTCGTCATCGAATTCCGCCAGCGTCTGCGCCGTCGCCAGATCGGGGACATGCACGATCAGCGGGTTGAACGAAGGCCGCCCCTTGGCCGCATAGATGCGCGCCACGCCTTTCGCGTCGGTCGCATCGGCGGCCAGTCCATAGACCGTCTCGGTCGGCACCGCGACGATGCCGCCATTCCGGATCACGGACGCGGCGGCGCGGATCGCATCGAGGCCGAAGGGCAGGGTCGGGTCTTCAGGGGGAAAGGTCATGATCGCCCCGGCCTATATCCCTTCGCGCATGGCGACAGAAGGGGGCGGGAGACGCGTCCGGCCCCCTTCGACAATTCGGGTCCGGACCCTTAAAGGACGCACGCATGTTCGATCTCGATTCCTATCTTGCCCGTATCGCCCTGCCTTCGCGCGTGACCGTCGATGCCGAAGGGCTGGGGCGGCTGCAATGGGCGCATCGCCAGGCGATCCCGTTCGAGAATATCGATGTCCGGCTGGGCCGGCCCATCGCCATCGACAGTACGGGCGTCTTCGCCAAGCTGGTGACCGCCAAGCGCGGCGGCTATTGCTTCGAGCAGAACCGGCTGTTCCTCGACGCGCTGGCGGCGCACGGCTTCCATGCACGGCCGCTGCTCGCGCGGGTATGGCTGGCGGCGACGGACGTTCCGCCGACCACCCACACGCTCAGCCTGGTCCATATCGAGGGGCAGGACTGGATCGCCGATGCGGGCTTCGGGGGCAGTTATCTGCCGCCCATGCCGCTGGTCGAAGGGGCGGAGGCGACCGCACCCGACGGCGCGCTCTTCCGGCTGGACCGCGATCCGCAGCATGGCTGGATGCTGCTGCGCAACGGCCATCCCGGCCTGACCGATGGCCGCGCGACGGGTGAGGGGTGGCAGCCGCAATACAGCTTCACCACCGACCATGTGTGGGACGCCGACCTGGCGCTGGCCAATCACTGGACCTCGACCGCGCCGGAGAGCCGTTTCCGTCAGGCGACGATCGTCAGCATCGCCCTGCCGCGTGGCTTCGCGGCGCTGACCGACCGGCATTATCGCCGCCGCGTCGGGGAGGATGAAACCGCCGCGACGATCACCGACCCGCGTGTCTATCGGATGCGGTTGAGCCTGATGTTCGGCATCGACCTGGGCAGCGAAGACGCAGGCACGCTGTTCGGCGAATAGCCGATTCGTTTTTGAGGCCGTCGTGATTTGGCGCCCGGACGGGGTGGTCGAGTCACCGCCCGCCCAGGTGGTGGCTGCCCTCGGGATTCCGGGAATATGCAGGGCGTTGCCGGTGGCGCACGGGCTCTGCGCGGCCATTCGCCATTTTCATCGCACGTCTTGTATATTTAAGTCGGATTTTACCATTGCGCGATATACCCCTGAATGAACTTGGGGGACATAAGAGATGATCGGGGGCGGAGAGTACCGGCTGGAACCACGGGGTTTTGGCCGCACCGCTCCACGCCACGCCAATCGGAGACCGGGACGTTGACGGCCCGGTCCGCGTTGATGGGTATTTCGTGAACTATTGATGGGGCCGCAGGGTGATCCTGCGTGTCCGCACCTTTGACCTGAAGGAAAGATCATGTCGATCACCATGGTGATGGCAAGCGAGGACGTGTGCCTGCCGACCATCGGCGCTTTGGCCGAAGATTTGAAGACCGCGATCGCGCCTGGCGCGACCGTCCGGCTGGACCTGTCCGGCGCCGCGTCACCGGACCTCAGCGTCATCCAGCTGGTCCAGGCGGCGCGAGTCAGCGCGGCGGCGACAGGCTGCGATTTCGCGCTGTCGGCCCCCGCCGACGCGACCCTGCACGCCTTGCTGACCCGCGCGGCCTTCCTGCCCGCTTCGGCCGACGACACCCAATTCTGGCTTCATGGAGACATCGCCCAATGACCGCTTCCATCCTGACCGTCGACGACAGCGCGAGCCTGCGCATGGCGATCCGCATCGCCCTGACCGGCGCGGGCTATACGGTGACGGAGGCCGCCGATGGCGCCGAGGGGCTGGCCAAGGCGACCGAGACCCGGTTCGACCTGATCGTCACCGACCTCAACATGCCCAATATGGACGGGCTGGAGATGATCCGCGCACTGCGCCAGCAGCCTGCGCAGGCGGGCGTGCCGATCATCTTCCTGACCACCGAGTCGGATGATTCGATGAAGGCGCAGGCCAAGGCGGCGGGCGCGACCGGCTGGCTGGTGAAGCCCTTCCAGCCCGAACAGCTGATCCGCGTCGCCCAGAAGGTCCTGACCCGGTGAGCGCGGCCGAGGATCCGACAGCCGCCTTCCGGATCGAGGCGGGCGAGCTTCTGGAGCAGGTCGAACAGGGCCTGCTCGACCTGGGGCACCGGCTGGACGACATGAACCTCGTCAACGCCGTGTTCCGGGGCCTTCACACGCTGAAGGGGTCGGGCGCGATGTTCGGCTTCGATGCGCTGGCGGCCTTCACCCATCATTGCGAAAGCGCGTTCGACCGCGTGCGCAAGGGCGATGTCCGTGCGACGCCGGAACTGGTGTCGGTGATCCTGTCGGCGGCGGACCATATGCGTACGCTGGTCGATGGTGACGCGCCCGCCGCCCATGGCCAGGCGATCCTGGACCGGCTGGCGGCGGCGGTCGATGCGGCGGCCGGTATCTCGGCCCCCATGGCCGCGCCTGCCCCGCGCAAGCAGGGCTGGACCCTGTCCTTCCGCCTGCCCCCCGACGCGATGGCCAATGGCACGAGCCCGCTGGCGCTTCTCGACGAACTGCGCGAGCTGGGTGAGGCGACGATCGTCGCGACCTTCGACAAGATGCCCGCGCTGGACGATCTCAACCCCGGCCATTGCCTCGTCGGCTGGGACTGCACGCTGATCGGCGACATTTCGCGCGAGGCGATCGAGGACGTGTTCCTGTTCGTCATGGACGACATGGACATCACCATCACCCCGCTGGCGGTCGAGGATGCCGGGGCGGAAGCGGTGGACGAAGAGGCGCAGGCGATTCCGGTCGCCGTGGACGCACCCGTCGCCGCCAATGACGCCAGCCCGCGCGGCGCCGCCGCCAACCGCTCGCAGGGCGAGCATGTCCGCGTGCCCGCCGAGCGGCTCGACGAGCTGATGGACCGGGTCGGCGAACTGGTCATCGCCCAGAGCCGTCTGTCGCAGCTGGCGGGGCATGGCCAGGACCTCAGCCTGCGTTCCGTTTCGGAAGAGATCGAGCGGCTGGCGGGCGAGATGCGCGACACGATGATGATCCTGCGCATGGTGCCGGTGTCGACGCTGTTCGGCCGTTTCCGCCGCCTGATCCACGATCTGGCCAACGAGACCGGCAAGGCGATCGAGCTGGTGACTGAAGGCGAGACGACCGAGGTCGACAAGACCGTGATCGAGCGCCTGTTCGACCCGCTCGTCCATATCATCCGCAACAGCTGCGACCATGGCCTGGAAAAGGCCGAGGACCGTATCGCGGCGGGCAAGGCGCCCAGCGGCGTGATCCGGCTGAGCGCGCATCAGGCGGGTGGCGAAGTCCTCATCACCATCACCGATGACGGGCGCGGCATCGATGTCGAGCGGGTCCGTGCCAAGGCGGAGGCCAATGGCCTGATCCAGCCCGGCCAGGTGGTCAGCGAGGACGAGCTGCTGGGCCTGATCTTCCATCCCGGCTTCTCGACGGCGGCGCAGGTCACGAACCTGTCGGGCCGGGGCGTCGGCATGGACGTGGTCAAGCGCACCATCGAAAGCCTGCGCGGCTCGATCGTCGTAAAGAGCGTGTCGGGCCAGGGTTCGACCATCACGCTGCGCATCCCGCTGACGCTGGCGATCATCGAGGGGCTGCTGGTCCGCGTGGGCGAGGGACGCTATGTCATCCCGCTCGCGGCGGTCGAGGAATGCCTGGAGCTGTCGCTGGAGGAGGATCTGCGCTCGCGCGGGCGCAGCATCATCACGCTGCGCGAACGGCTGGTGCCCTTCCTGCGGCTGCGCGACCTGTTCGCCACCGGGACCAAGCCCGACACCTATCAGAAGATCGTCGTGGTCGGCACGGGGTCGGAGCGGGTCGGCCTGGTCGTCGACCAGATCATCGGCAACCACCAGACGGTCATCAAGGCCATGTCGCCGCTCCACCGCAACGTCGCGGCCTTTGCGGGCGCGACCATATTGGGCGACGGTTCGGTCGCCCTGATCCTCGACATCGCCCAGCTCATCGCGCTGAGCCAGCCCAGGGAGGAGCGGCGTCTGGCCGCTGGATAAGCCCATGCCCTATCACAAAGTACCCAATTGGACGCCCGAGAACGGCCTGGAGGTCCTGACCTTCGGCCTGGGCGGCGAGACCTTCGCGCTGGAGGCGGGCATCGTCCGCGAAATCCTGGACATGATGCCGGTGACGATGGTGCCGGGCGCCGATCCGCTCGCCGCCTCGGTCATCAACTTTCGCGGCCGCATCGTGCCGTTGGCCGATCTGCGCGGCGCGTTCGGGATGGAGGCGCAGGCCAACACCGCCGACAGCCGCATCATCGTGATCGAGCTGGACGTGAATGGAGACCCCTTCCTGATCGGCCTGACCGCCGACCGTGTGAACGAGGTCACCGTGCTGCACGCGGGGGATTCCGAGGAGGTGCCGGTGATCGGCATGCGCTGGCCGCGCGAGAATGTCCGCTGCCTGGTGCGGCGAGGGGGCGATGTGGTGGTCCTGCCGGACCTGACCGCGCTGTTCTCGCGCCTGACCGACGCCGCCGCCGAGACCACGACCATCCACTGACCGGGCGCACGGTCTGCGCCAGCGCCTTTGCGGCCGTCACCATGCGACACAAGGGCGTATCGACGCCCCGGCGCCCGGCTCGTCCGTTGCCCGCAGCGCGACGGTCCAGGTTTATCCGTTCGATGCCAAAGTCATGTTCGGCCTGACGGCAATTCAACAAACGCCCGATTTGCGCCGATATTTCTATCAATCCAAACCCATAATGGGGGGGTCATGCGAGCTACCATCAAAATGAAACTGGGTGCGACCTTTGCGGTCCTGACCCTTCTTCTTGCCATCGTTATCGGTGTCGGCATCGTCAAGATGGGTGTGTTGAACAGCGCCATCAGCGACGTGATCGCTGGCCCGGCACGCCGACTGTCGATCGCACAATCGATCGATACGATCCAGAGCCAGTCCCTCGCCGATCAGCAGTCATTGGCCCTCAATACCGATCAGGCCACGATGAAGATCTATTATGACAGGGTCATCACGGGCGAGAGCGAACTCAGCAAGACCATCGACCAGGGCTTGGCCATCGCATCGCCCGACGGCAAGGCCCTGTGGGAGAAAGTGCGTTCCGACTGGAATGAACTGAAGCCCACGTTCGACCGCATCCGCGACCTCGGCTATGCAAATCGTAACGAGGAAGCCGCCACTTTGTCCAACACGGTTCAAACCCCGATCATGAACCGATTGGCGGACAATATCGCGAAGCTGAGTGCCTTCCAGCGATCGCAGATGACGGAAGCCGATGAGCAGACGAACGTTCTGTACACCGAAAGCCGCAACGTCCTGCTGATGTGTGGTGTGCTCGCCTTGCTTGTCGCGATCAGTGGCGCCGTTTGGATTTCCTTGATCGTCTCGCGTGGCCTGAAGATTGCGTCGGTGGCGATCGAGGCAGTCGGCATCGGCGACCTGGAGCAGGACGTGCATGTCAAGAGCAATGACGAGATCAAGGATCTGGTCGATTCGGTGAACCGCATGACCGTCAACTTGCGCAAGACCGCGCAACTGGCCGATACGATCGCGGGCGGCGACCTGACCGTCAATCACCAGCCGCTGTCGGACAAGGACATGCTGGGCCATGCGCTGGTATCGATGGTCGAGCGTCTGCGCGGCGTCGTCGGCGATGCCACCCAGGCGGCGCAGAATGTCGCGTCGGGCAGCCAGCAGCTGTCGTCCTCGTCGGAACAGGTGAGCCAGGGCGCGACCGAACAGGCCGCCGCCGCCGAGGAAGCCTCGGCTTCGATGGAGCAGATGGCCGCCAACATCAAACAGAATGCCGACAACGCGACCCAGACCGAGAAGATCGCCCGCCAGTCGTCGCTGGATGCCGAACAGAGCGGCACGGCGGTACAGAAGGCGGTCGTCGCGATGCGCACCATCGCGGAGAAGATCGGCATCGTGCAGGAAATCGCCCGCCAGACCGACCTGCTGGCGCTGAACGCGGCAGTCGAGGCGGCCCGAGCTGGCGAACATGGTCGCGGCTTCGCGGTCGTGGCGGCCGAAGTCCGCAAGCTCGCCGAGCGCAGCCAGACGGCGGCGGCCGAGATCAGCGGCATGTCCTCGGACACCGTGGGCGCCGCGACCCAGGCGGGCGAGATGCTGACCAAGCTGGTGCCTGACATCCGCCGCACGGCCGAACTGGTCGCCGAGATCAGCGCGGCGTGCCGCGAGCAGGATATCGGCGCGGTCCAGATCAACGAGGCGATCCAGCAGCTCGACAAGGTGACGCAGCAGAACGCCAGCGCCTCCGAGCAGATCTCTTCCACCTCCGAAGAACTCGCCAGCCAGGCCGAGGAGCTTCAGGAAAGCATCGCCTATTTCCGCGTCGATGCCGCTGGCCATCGTGGCCGCGCCAAGCCCGCCGTACGCAAGCCGGTGGCCCGTCCGGTGGCCAAGCCTGCCCGGTCGGCGTCGGGCGCGCGCTCCGGCTCGGTCGCCGATCAGCAGGCCCGCCTGCGCGGCTTCGCGCTGGACCTGACCAATGGTGGTCCGGACGGCGAGGACGTCGAATTCGGGCACGCTGCCTGAACCAGGATGGTCAGGGGGCGGGCGCTGCCCCGCCCCCCGACAGCCGGGATGTTCGCGCGCATCCCGGCGCTTCGTAATCCCCAGGCACGCGAACCGCATGATGCGCTGGTCGACCCTTGAGGACAAGAACATGCCGGGTTCCTTCAATCACCTGTCGATGTTGAAAAAGCTTATCTTCTGCCTCGACGCCACCCGTGCGGCTGCGGTCGCCGCCTGATCTGCTTTTCAACTCAAAACAGGAGAGGGGACCATCATGCGTTTCCATGCTTCGCTGAAACACACCTCGCATGTCGACGTCGCCACGACGGAGATCGGACGGTTGCAGCGCGCCTTCGCCCAGGGGCGGATCGGCGAGCGCGCCGACCTGTCGGGCGCGACCGGCAAGGCGCGCGAAATGCTCGTCGCGGTGAACGAACTGCTCGAGACCGCCGCCATGCCGGCCGCCACGTTCAACCGGCGGCTGGCGCAAGTCGCGGCCGAGCATGAGCGTGGCGACATCGACGCGGTGCTGCCGGTCGAGGAATTGTCCGGCGACCTGGCCATTGCGGCGCGGACCGTCAACGAACTGGTCGCCAGCCATATCGCGGTCAAGAAACAGGCCATGGCCTGTGTGGCCGCGCTGGCGCAGGGCGATTTCGAGGCGCCCCTGGCGGCGCTACCGGGCAAGAAGGCCTTTATCAACGAGACGATCGAGCAGCTTCGCGGCAATCTGAAGGGCCTGATCGCCGAGATGAACACCATGTCGGCCGAACATGATCGCGGCGACATCGACGTGTTCGTGCCGGTCGACAAGTTTCAGGGCGATTTCGGCGTCATGGCCCGCCGCCTGAACGAGATGGTCGCCAACCACATCGCCGCCAAGAAGATGGCGATGGCCTGTATCAAGCAGTTCGGCGAGGGCAATTTCGATGCGCCGATGCAGCAGCTGCCCGGCAAGAAGGCGTTCATCAACGACACGATCGAATTGCTGCGCGCCAATTTCCAGGCGATCATCGGCGAGATCCAGCGCCTGATCACGGCCTCGACCGCCGGAAAGCTGAGCGAGCGCGGCGATGCGACGCGTTTCCCCGGCGACTTTGCCGGGCTGGTCAGCGGGATCAACGGGATGCTCGACGCGATCCTGCTGCCGATCGGTGAGGGCAATCGCGTGCTGAACCTGGTCAGCACTGGCTCGCTGCTCGAACGCGTGGAGATCGAGTGCGAGGGCGATCACCGCCGGATGAAGGATGCGATCAACAATCTGGTCGACAACCTCACCCATTTCGCGAGCAATGTCGCGGGGGCGGCCGATCAGGTCGCCAGCGGCAGCCAGCAGCTGTCGTCTTCTTCCGAACAGGTGTCGGAAGGCGCGACCGAACAGGCCGCCGCCGCCGAGGAGGCCTCTGCCTCGATGGAGCAGATGGCCGCCAACATCAAACAGAATGCCGACAACGCGACCCAGACCGAGAAGATCGCACGCCAGTCGTCGCAGGATGCCGAACAGAGCGGTCAGGCGGTGCAGAAGGCCGTGATCGCGATGCGCACCATCGCCGAGAAGATCGGCATCGTGCAGGAAATCGCCCGCCAGACCGACCTGCTGGCGCTGAACGCGGCGGTCGAGGCGGCACGGGCCGGGGAACATGGCCGTGGCTTCGCGGTCGTGGCGGCCGAAGTCCGCAAGCTGGCCGAGCGCAGCCAGTCGGCGGCGGCCGAGATCAGCGGCATGTCGTCGGACACGGTTCTCGCCGCGACTCAGGCGGGCGAGATGCTGACCAGGCTGGTGCCCGACATCCGCCGTACCGCCGAACTGGTCGCCGAGATCAGTGCGGCGTGCCGCGAACAGGATATCGGCGCGTCGCAGATCAACGAGGCGATCCAGCAGCTGGACAAGGTCACGCAGCAGAACGCCTCGGCCTCCGACCAGATTTCCTCGACCTCGGGGCAACTTGCCGGCCAGGCCGAGGAGCTTCAGGAAAGCATCGCCTTCTTCCAGGTCGCCGAAGACGCAAGGCCGGCGGTGCGCAAGCCTGTCGCCCGCCAGTCCGTCACCACGACGCGCAAGGCTGCGCCGCGGCCCGGTTCGGTCGGGCATCAGCAGGCGCGTGCGCGGGGTTTCGCCCTCGACCTGAGCGGGGGCGGCCCGGACGGCGAAGATGCCGAGTTCGGCCACGCGGCGTGACCGGTGCGTGGGGCGTGCGAATTGCCGGGGGGGGCTTCGCACGCGCCACGGTCATGACGCCGATATCATGGTCCTGAACCAATAATTCATCAATTTCTGCCTATGATAGGCCCAGTTTCGACGGGTGG